>NZ_QRDK01000011.1:0-2510 GCF_003385695.1 Microbacterium sp. AG157 | reverse complement strand
GGGGGAGACGGCGGCTTCCAGGGCGGTGGCGGTGCCGGGGGCGATGGTGAGTTTCACGTATTCGGTGGCGGTGCCCACGCTGTTGGTGGCGGTGACCTTGACTTTCCAGGTACCGGCGCGGGTGGAGGATCCGGCGACGATGCCGTTCGTGAAGGTGACGCCGTCGGGCAGGACGGTGCTGTCGGTGTCATCGTTTTCGATGCTGTAGGTGGGGGTGGGGGTGCCTGAGGCCGTGAAGTCGAAGGAGAACGACTGTCCGGCGATGACGCGTTCGGTAATCGGGGCATCGCTGGTGGAGTCCGTGCTGAACGAGGGGGCTGCTGTGGCGGGGGTGACCTGGACGGTGAAGGAGTTGGTGAGGGTCCCGACTTTGAAGGTGATCACGTGGGGGCTGGCGTGGTTGAACCGGACGCTGGTGAGGTTGGTTGCCGAGTCGTAGGTGATCGTGTCGCTCTCGACGCTGGAGAGAGTGACCGGATCAACGGTCCCGCCCGTGGTGACGTTGCCGTACTGGTCTATCGGCGTCGTTCGGAACGCGATCGTGTCGCCCTGGTCTGCGGTGATGGTGGCGTCGGCCGTCGTGGCGCCATTGGAGGATTCGGTGACCGTGCCGTCGGGGGCGACTGCCCACGTGGTGGTGCTGGCGGCGTCGCCGGGGAAGACGGCGGCTTCGAGCGCGGTGGTGGGTCCAGGGGCGACGGTCAGTCGCACGTGTTCCGTCGCGGTGCCGACGCTGTTGGTGGCGGTCACCATGATCTGCCAGGTGCCCGCGTGGGTGGTGGTTCCGGAAAGGACTCCGTCGGAGAAGGCGACGCCCTCGGGCAGGACGCTGTCGTCGCTGTCGTCGTTCTCGACACTGTAGGTGGGACCGGGTACACCGGTCGTGACGAAGTCGTCGAAGGAGAACGATTGTCCGGCGACGACGTTCTTCTCGATCGGGGCGTCGGCGGTGGAGTCGGTGTCGAAGGACGGGGCTGAGTAGGCGGTGACCGTCACCGTCGTGCTTGTGGTGGAGGTGCCGTAAGCCGCATCGCCGGAATAGGACGCGGTGATCGTATGCGTGCCGGAAGCGAGTGTTTTCGACAACGTCGCGACGCCGTCGGTGAGGGTGGCGGATCCCAGCTCGGTGCTGCCGTCAGTGAACGTCACGCTCCCGGTCGCGGTTGCCGGGGACACGACCGCGGTCAGCGTGGTCGCCGTCGCGTCGTTGGGATTGTCGCTTGCCTTCACCTCGAGCGTGGTGGTGTCTTTGGGCTCGTCGTAGGTGATGACGATGCTCCCGTCACCTGTGTTGCCGCTCAGGCTGACGACGTTCGTGGCATTCGAGGCGACAAACCCCGACCCACCACCACCCGCGCCGACTTCTTGGCCCCCGGAAGCGACACCATCGTTGCCGCCTCCGCCTCCGCCAAAGTAGCCGCCGCCGCCGCCGCCGCTTCCACTGCTGAAGTATGAACTGAAGCCTCCGTTGTTCCCTCCGCCGCCCCCGAACCCGAACGCGGACGGACCGGACGCCGGGTACGAGCTGCCCGGCGCGCCCTTGACATAGTTGCCGCCACCAGCACCCGGACCAGTCGCGGTCGCGCCGCCGCCCGAATATATGTAGGAGGAGCTACTTCCGCCCGGTGACCCTCCTGATGATCCGGCGCCAACACTGCCGCCCGCTCCGCCGCGTACAGCCCGCTGGTTGGCGACGCTTGCACCGCCTCCACCGCCGGCTGCGAGCGACAGCGAACCTGCGTTGAAGAGAAAGCTGCCTCCGCCTCCACCTCCGCCACCGTATGGGCTATCGTCATTTTTCTTGCCGGCGGAGGCGCCCCCTCCGTAGCCACCGACCGCGGGAGAACCCAAACCGACGCCATCTTGGCCTGCACCTCCGACGACGGCCTTCAGCTTGTCGCCCGCTTGAACCGGGAGTGTGGCACGCACCGCACCACCGAGACCACCCGCTCCCTTCTCGCCCGCGTAGAGGCCGCCCCCAGATGTCGCATGCCCACCGGAACCGCCTGCGACTGACGCGGTGATGCTCGTGACGCCAGCCGGGACATCCCATTCCTCAGCCGTGCCGTGGAAGCTGAAAGAAACCACGCAGACGCCGGCTGAACATGACGTGTCGGCAGCCTGTGCAGTAGTCGCGCCCGTCAATGTCAATGCGGCAATCACGGCCATGCCCACACCCCCGGCGATCACGCGAGGGATGAACGACGACAAACTCCTGTGCACGGTGGCACTCCTTGGTGGGTAATGGGCGGGTGACTCCAAAGGAGCCGGGTGATGGTGAGAACGGATGGGCGAGTCATCCCACGTATGCGCAACACACACGGACGACCACCTTGCCCCGGGGTCGTGGCTCCTGGGTGTTTCTGCGGTGGCGGTCAGTTCGACCGTCGTGTCGCGCGGTGTCGGTGGATCAGGGTCACCGCGATTCCGGCGGCGAGGATGCCGAGTGCCCAGCCGAGCGGGGCGAGGGGTGCGGATCCCGTGGTGGCCAGCTGGTTCGGGGCGGACGC
>NZ_QRDK01000010.1:0-2852 GCF_003385695.1 Microbacterium sp. AG157 | reverse complement strand
GGCACCACGGGCGTTGCGTCCGCCCCGAACCAGCTGGCCACCACGGGATCCGCACCCCTCGCCCCGCTCGGCTGGGCACTCGGCATCCTCGCCGCCGGAATCGCGGTGACACTGCTCCAGCGCCACCGCGCGACACGACGGTCGAACTGACCGCCACCCCAGAAACACCCAGGAGCCACTGCCCCCACGGCAGTGGCTCCTGTCGTTCTCCGTCGTGGAGTGTTGAGTGGTGCGACATCCTCGCACGAAGGGACCCGCAGCTTCCCGAGCCGTTCAGCGGGCTGCGAACGTTCGCATTCCGTGCCGTCGCGGTCGACGTCTCCGGCGCGTCATGTGTAGCGGTGGAGGACCTCGACGCTGCCCGGCGTCCACTGCAGGACGGTCGTGTGGCATGACTCGACGTGAATGATCGGGAGGTCGTCGAGGGGTGCCATGACGTGGCTGAAGAGCGCCAGACGGGCGGGGGCACGGTAGGCCTCGAGCACAGAGATGCCACCGGGCTCGAGACCGAAGAGCACGGGGCGGGCGCGTTCGCCCAGCATGGGCCTGCCGAGGATCTTGAGGTAGAACTTGGGGCGACGGAACAGGGCGAGGGCGGAGTCGAGCTCCACGGGTTCCGTCTTGTACCCCGCGCTTCCGCGGGCGACTTCGACATCGTTCACTCGAAGCGCGAAATCGGTGACGGCGTTCTTATGGGTGATGCTGACCGTGCCGGCCAGGATCGGCTGCAGGTAGCCCTCTCGATTGGCGATGATCGCGGGGATGCTGTCCGTATAGACGACCTGCACGAAATCACCCGTGCGGCCGTCCGGGCTCACCGCTTCGATGGACTGGGCCATCTCGATCACGGGAGCATCGGCGAACATGTCGAAATACTGGGTCACGTAGATGCTGGCCCGGGGAAGCGCCGGCAGGGCCAGCGGCTCAGGGAGCAGCATGCGAGCAGCTTCCCTATGAGTGACGTAGTCCACGCGCAGGGTCTCGCGACGGTGCGGGAAGGAGCCGCGAGCCGAGAGCGCGGGGACGTTGGCCGGCGTGGTCAGAAGTCGGGATACATCAGCCGCTAGCACGCGGGCAATGATAATAGGATCTGCACAGTATGAAACGGGGCAATTCGGTTCATAACGGGTCATATATGCTCGGACAACCGAAACTCCCACCATTTTCACGCCTGACCAGTCGAGGAGCCTCGCCATGCCTGCAACCTCTTCCCCGCTCGTTCGCCGTGTGGTCGCGGGGGGTGCAGGCCTTGTCATGACCGCGGCGATGACCTTCGCGGGGGCGGTCGCCGCGCAAGCCGCCGACACATCGTGCGACTCGGGTGTGTGCACGGTGACGTTCGGCTATACCGGCTCACCCGAGTCCTGGACGGTCCCCGCGGGTGTCACCAGTATCGAGGCCAGCGTTCTCGCCGGTTCGGGTGGCCGCGCAACATGGCAGAGCCAGGCCGTGGGGTCAGGCAAGACCGGTCTCGGTGGCGCCGCGACAGCGACACTTCCGGTGAACCCCGGCGAAGAACTGATCGCTACCGTTGGCGGTGCGGGCCAGACAGGAGTCAGCACCGTCGCTGGATCCCCCGCGCGCGGCGGGTATGGCGGGGGCGCATCAGCCGGCACGAAGAGCACCGACAGCATGTACGGCAGCGGCGGCGGCGGCGGCGGCAGCTACCTCGTCGGAGCGGGGTCGCTTCTCATGGCCGCAGGCGGTGGCGGGGGGTCCAGCGTCGCGCTCGTGCAGAACGGCGACAATTTGACGGTCTACCTCGTACCAGGGGGCGATGGGGGATCTACTGGCGCCGGCTCATCCGGAAGCGACGGCTACTCGACGTTAGCCTCTGAGCTCTCCGGAGCGGGCGCAACGGAATCCGGCCCCGGTGCCGGCGGTGGCGATAACGCCGCAGACTCCGGGGCATGGGGAAGCACGGTCGCCGCTTCCGGGACCTCCTCGTTCGGGGCCGGCGGCGGCGGCGCGGACAACACCGACGGTAATAGCCGAGGCGTGGCCGGTGCTGGCGGCGGCGGCGGCCTCTACGGCGGTGGCGGTGGCGGAGCCGACCCGTCGACGAACATTTCCGGCGCGGGTGGTGGCGGGTCGGGATTTGTCGCTGCGACGGCGACCGACATTCGTCTTCTGAACGGCAACTTTGGTGATGGCAAGATCGTCATCACCTACAACGCCCCCAAGGTTGCCACCACGACCGAGCTGAAGGTCGGTGCCCACCCGAACGACACAACATCGACGGAGCTGAAGGCGACCGTTTCCCCCGCTGCAGCGACCGGGACCGTGACCTTCATGGATGGAAACAACTCGATCGGCACAGCTAGCCTCACCGACGGGACCGCCACACTCTCACCGGTCCTCTCCGCCGGCACCCACGCCATTCGAGCGCTGTACTCCGGTGACTCCTCTTACGGCGCGTCCGACGCCAGCACCACGGTGGAGGTCAGCGCTTCCACTTCCCCCTCGTTCAGTACCGACTCCTCCAGCGATGCCCCGATCGCCGAACGCGTCCTCGCGGGTGAAGCGTTCTCCTTCGACTTCACGGCGTCAGGCACGCCCACCCCCACTTACAGCATCGAAAACGATGACACCGACAGCACCGTCCTGCCCGACGGCGTCACCTTCACGAACGGCATCCTCGCCGGATCCTCCACCCGCGCCGGCACCTGGAAGATCAAGATCACCGCGACCAACAGCCTTGGCACCGCCACCGAGTACGTGAAGCTCACCATCGCCCCCGGCACCGCCACCGCCCTCGAAGCCGCCGTCTCCCCCGGCGACAGCAGCAGCACCACCCTCTGGGCCGTCGCCCCCGACGGCACCGTCACCGAACCCTCCCACAGCACCACCAC
>NZ_QRDK01000009.1:0-5568 GCF_003385695.1 Microbacterium sp. AG157 | reverse complement strand
CCCGGGGAAGTGCCCGTAAATGCGAAATGGCCACCCAACTTTGGGTGGCCATTTCGACTGAAAAGAAGTCCGGCGGTGTCCTACTCTCCCACAGGGTCCCCCCTGCAGTACCATCGGCGCTGAGAGGCTTAGCTTCCGGGTTCGGAATGTAACCGGGCGTTTCCCTCTCGCTATGGCCGCCGAAACACTATTGATGTTTCAAAAACCAACAACGACATCATCATTGTTGAGTTCCCGACCGTACATCGAGAACCACTCAGTGGACGCAAGCACCAAAAACAGGTGTGTTATCAAGTCATCGGCTTATTAGTACCGGTCAGCTTCACGTATTACTACGCTTCCACATCCGGCCTATCAACCCAGTAGTCTGGCTGGGAGCCTCTCACCATAAATGGTATGGAAGTCTCATCTTGAGGCCGGCTTCCCGCTTAGATGCTTTCAGCGGTTATCCATCCCGAACGTAGCTAATCAGCGGTGCTCCTGGCGGAACAACTGACACACCAGAGGTTCGTCCAACCCGGTCCTCTCGTACTAGGGTCAGATCCTCTCAAACTTCCTACGCGCGCAGCGGATAGGGACCGAACTGTCTCACGACGTTCTAAACCCAGCTCGCGTACCGCTTTAATGGGCGAACAGCCCAACCCTTGGGACCTACTCCAGCCCCAGGATGCGACGAGCCGACATCGAGGTGCCAAACCATGCCGTCGATATGGACTCTTGGGCAAGATCAGCCTGTTATCCCCGAGGTACCTTTTATCCGTTGAGCGACAGCGCTTCCACAAGCCACTGCCGGATCACTAGTCCCGACTTTCGTCCCTGCTCGACCTGTCAGTCTCACAGTCAAGCTCCCTTGTGCACTTACACTCGCCACCTGATTGCCAACCAGGTTGAGGGAACCTTTGGGCGCCTCCGTTACATTTTGGGAGGCAACCGCCCCAGTTAAACTACCCACCAGGCACTGTCCCTGAACCGGATCACGGTCCTAAGTTAGATATCCAGAGTGACCAGAGTGGTATTTCAACAATGACTCCACACTCACTGGCGTGAATGCTTCACCGTCTCCCACCTATCCTACACAAGCCACACCGAACACCAATACCAAGCTGTAGTAAAGGTCACGGGGTCTTTCCGTCCTGCTGCGCGTAACGAGCATCTTTACTCGTAATGCAATTTCGCCGAGTTCGCGGTTGAGACAGTTGGGAAGTCGTTACGCCATTCGTGCAGGTCGGAACTTACCCGACAAGGAATTTCGCTACCTTAGGATGGTTATAGTTACCACCGCCGTTTACTGGGGCTTAAATTCTCAGCTTCGCCTTGCGGCTAACCGGTCCTCTTAACCTTCCAGCACCGGGCAGGCGTCAGTCCGTATACATCGTCTTGCGACTTGGCACGGACCTGTGTTTTTAGTAAACAGTCGCTACCCACTAGTCTCTGCGGCCACCACACCCTTTCGGAGCAAGTCCTAATAAGTGGATGGCCCCCCTTCTCCCGAAGTTACGGGGGCATTTTGCCGAGTTCCTTAACCACGATTCTCTCGATCTCCTTGGTATTCTCTACCTGACCACCTGAGTCGGTTTGGGGTACGGGCGGCTAGAACCTCGCGTCGATGCTTTTCTCGGCAGCATAGGATCACCCACTTTTTATCCGCATCGTGTCTCAGCCTCAATGACTCCCGGATTTGCCTAAGAGTCGGCCTACGCACTTGCACCAGGACTACCATCGCCTGGCTTGGGCTACCTTCCTGCGTCACACCTGTTAATACGCTAGCCGCACCAGCATGGGGTCGAGCGTTCACACACACCCGCCTCACCCCGAAGGGATCCGCTAAAGCGTGAGCTAGGACTCTTAGCACCACTGGATTGACTGGGGCGGTTCTTCGCCGGTACGGGAATATCAACCCGTTGTCCATCGACTACGCCTGTCGGCCTCGCCTTAGGTCCCGACTTACCCAGGGAAGATTAGCTTGACCCTGGAACCCTTGGTCTTTCGGAGGACGTGTTTCTCACACGTCTTTCGCTACTCATGCCTGCATTCTCACTCGTGTAGCGTCCACGGCTGGGTCACCCCGCCGCTTCACTCGCCACACGACGCTCTCCTACCCATCAACACGGCTGGACCACGAAGGCCTACCAAAAATGTCAATGCCACAACTTCGGTGGCGTGCTTGAGCCCCGTTACATTGTCGGCGCGGAATCACTTGACCAGTGAGCTATTACGCACTCTTTCAAGGGTGGCTGCTTCTAAGCCAACCTCCTGGTTGTCTAAGCAACTCCACATCCTTTCCCACTTAGCACGCGCTTAGGGACCTTAGTTGGTGGTCTGGGTTGTTTCCCTCTCGACTATGAAGCTTATCCCCCACAGTCTCACTGCTGCGCTCTCACTTACCGGCATTCGGAGTTTGGCTGACGTCAGTAACCTTGTAGGGCCCATCGGCCATCCAGTAGCTCTACCTCCGGCAAGAAACACGCAACGCTGCACCTAAATGCATTTCGGAGAGAACCAGCTATCACGAAGTTTGATTGGCCTTTCACCCCTATCCACAGCTCATCCCCTCAGTTTTCAACCTAAGTGGGTTCGGTCCTCCACGACGTCTTACCGTCGCTTCAACCTGGCCATGGATAGATCACTTCGCTTCGGGTCTAGGACACGCGACTCAATCGCCCTATTCAGACTCGCTTTCGCTACGGCTACCCCACTCGGGTTAACCTCGCCACGTATCGCTAACTCGCAGGCTCATTCTTCAAAAGGCACGCTGTCACCCCTACTAAGGAGGCTCCAACGGTTTGTAAGCAAACGGTTTCAGGTACTATTTCACTCCCCTCCCGGGGTACTTTTCACCTTTCCCTCACGGTACTTGTCCGCTATCGGTCATCTGGGAGTATTTAGGCTTATCAGGTGGTCCTGACAGATTCACACGGGATTTCTCGGGCCCCGTGCTACTTGGGATACTCTTCACGCCAAGAACAAGCATTTCGACTACGGGGTTCGCACCCTCTATGACCGGCCGTTCAAAACCGTTCGTCTATACCCTCTTGTCACGTCGATCATTCGGCAGAACAATCAGAAAAGTCCCACAACCCCCAACATGCAACGCCTGCCGGCTATCACACACGCTAGGTTTAGCCTCTTCCGGTTTCGCTCGCCACTACTTACGGAATCGCTTTTGCTTTCTCTTCCTGTGGGTACTGAGATGTTTCACTTCCCCACGTTCCCTCTACCCGCCCTATATATTCAGGCGGGAGTCACCAGGTACGCACGCGCCCTGGCGGGGTTTCCCCATTCGGACATCCTCGGATCAAAACTCGCTTATCAGTTCCCCGAGGCTTATCGCAGATTGCTACGTCCTTCTTCGGCTCCAGATGCCAAGGCATCCACCGTTTGCTCTTAAAGACTTGAAATCACATGAGTTGAATCGTCAAAAAATTGACTAATGATCTTTAAGATCATCTTCACCACACAACCCCAAAGAGTTGCATGGAAGATGCTCGCGTCCACTGTGTAGTTCTCAAAGTACGGGCGGTACCCACCCCAGCCACCGAAACACCGGCGCCAAGACAGGCCCTCGAGGAACAAACACCAACAAAGAATCCACAGACCCCCGTCAGCGCCCGGCCCCTCAGGACCCAACAGCGTGCATGTATCAACAACTCCGAACCAGATCGTTCCAGTGGCAAACCACGTACTGAACCCGGACACATCATCCCTGACACCAAGTCAAATGTTCCACCCATGAGCTACCAGCAACACACATTCGGTGCTGAACTGGCGCCTGGACACTCGAACCGAAACCCGAATGCCAGATGCTCCTTAGAAAGGAGGTGATCCAGCCGCACCTTCCGGTACGGCTACCTTGTTACGACTTAGTCCTAATTACCGATCCCACCTTCGACGGCTCCCTCCACAAGGGTTGGGCCACCGGCTTCAGGTGTTACCGACTTTCATGACTTGACGGGCGGTGTGTACAAGACCCGGGAACGTATTCACCGCAGCGTTGCTGATCTGCGATTACTAGCGACTCCGACTTCATGAGGTCGAGTTGCAGACCTCAATCCGAACTGGGACCGGCTTTTTGGGATTCGCTCCACCTCACGGTATTGCAGCCCTTTGTACCGGCCATTGTAGCATGCGTGAAGCCCAAGACATAAGGGGCATGATGATTTGACGTCATCCCCACCTTCCTCCGAGTTGACCCCGGCAGTATCCCATGAGTTCCCACCATTACGTGCTGGCAACATAGAACGAGGGTTGCGCTCGTTGCGGGACTTAACCCAACATCTCACGACACGAGCTGACGACAACCATGCACCACCTGTTTACGAGTGTCCAAAGAGTTGACCATTTCTGGCCCGTTCTCGTATATGTCAAGCCTTGGTAAGGTTCTTCGCGTTGCATCGAATTAATCCGCATGCTCCGCCGCTTGTGCGGGTCCCCGTCAATTCCTTTGAGTTTTAGCCTTGCGGCCGTACTCCCCAGGCGGGGAACTTAATGCGTTAGCTGCGTCACGGAAACCGTGGAATGGTCCCCACAACTAGTTCCCAACGTTTACGGGGTGGACTACCAGGGTATCTAAGCCTGTTTGCTCCCCACCCTTTCGCTCCTCAGCGTCAGTTACGGCCCAGAGATCTGCCTTCGCCATCGGTGTTCCTCCTGATATCTGCGCATTCCACCGCTACACCAGGAATTCCAATCTCCCCTACCGCACTCTAGTCTGCCCGTACCCACTGCAGGCCCGAGGTTGAGCCTCGGGATTTCACAGCAGACGCGACAAACCGCCTACGAGCTCTTTACGCCCAATAATTCCGGATAACGCTTGCGCCCTACGTATTACCGCGGCTGCTGGCACGTAGTTAGCCGGCGCTTTTTCTGCAGGTACCGTCACTTTCGCTTCTTCCCTGCTAAAAGAGGTTTACAACCCGAAGGCCGTCATCCCTCACGCGGCGTTGCTGCATCAGGCTTCCGCCCATTGTGCAATATTCCCCACTGCTGCCTCCCGTAGGAGTCTGGGCCGTGTCTCAGTCCCAGTGTGGCCGGTCACCCTCTCAGGCCGGCTACCCGTCGACGCCTTGGTGAGCCATTACCTCACCAACAAGCTGATAGGCCGCGAGCCCATCCCAGACCGAAAAATCTTTCCAAACACGACCATGCGATCACGTCTCATATCCAGTATTAGACGCCGTTTCCAGCGCTTATCCCAGAGTCCAGGGCAGGTTGCTCACGTGTTACTCACCCGTTCGCCACTGATCCACCAAGCAAGCTTGGCTTCACCGTTCGACTTGCATGTGTTAAGCACGCCGCCAGCGTTCATCCTGAGCCAGGATCAAACTCTCCATAAAAAAGAAAAGCAACAACCACCGGGAAAACGGCAGCCGCAGCGAGTTCGAAACTGACCAAAGAAAAAACATCATTACTGACGAAATTTCACGCCAACCCCCAAAAGAAGGTTGGACTTTGATCCAAAGGAATCTCTCGCAATCCAACAAAAGTCAGACCGACGAGGAATAAATTGGCATTTGACAAGTGCACGCTGTTGAGTTCTCAAGGAACGGACGCACCCACAGAAACGATCTC
>NZ_QRDK01000008.1:0-18490 GCF_003385695.1 Microbacterium sp. AG157 | reverse complement strand
GGATGCCGGGGCCTCTCGCGCGACGCGGGGGTCCCGGCATCCACCCTCGTCAGACGTCTCAGGGGGTCAGGGCCCCTCGCCGTCCCCCCCCGTTCCGGCCCCTCGTCCCTTCGTGAGCGGCCGACAACGGTCGCCGCGGGATGTCCCCGGCGACAGAAAACGACCCCTCACACGAAGGGGAGACCCGAGAGAGAGACCGCCGTGCCGCTGGCCGACATGCCCGAACTGCTCGCCGCGCACCGTGCGGTCGGGGCCTTCAACTTCATCACCCTCGAGGTCGCCGAGGCCATCGTCGCCGGAGCCGAGGCCGCGGGGTCGGGGGTGATCCTGCAGTTGTCGCAGAACGCGATCGCGTTCCACGGCGGGGTCGGCCCGGCTGCCTCGGCCGCTCTCCGCCTGGCCGAGAACGCGCGTGTCCCCGTCGTCGTGCACCTCGACCATGCGACCGACGAGCCGCTCGTCGACGAGGCCCTGGCCGTCGGCATCCGGTCGGTGATGTTCGACGCCGCTCATCTGACGGATGCCGAGAACCTCGAGCGCACCGCCGCCGTCGCCGCCCGCGTGCACGCCGCCGGTGCCTGGATCGAGGCCGAGCTCGGCGAGATCGGAGGCAAGGGCGCCCACGCGCCGGGCGTGCGCACCGACGTGGCCGAGGCCGTGCGCTTCGTCGAGGCCACCGGCGTCGACGCCCTCGCCGTGGCCGTCGGCAGCGAGCACGCCATGCGCGAGCGCAGCGCCCGGCTCGACGAGGCGCTCATCGCCGAGCTCGCCGCAGCCGTACCCGTCCCCCTCGTCCTGCACGGCTCGAGCGGGGTCGCCGACGCCGGCATCGACGGCGCCGTGCGCGCGGGCATGCGCAAGATCAACATCGGCACGCACCTCAACACCGTGCTGACCGCGGCGGTCCGCGACGAGCTCGAGCGGGACCCGGATGCCATCGATCCCCGCCGCTGGCTCGCCCCGGGGCGTGCGGCGGTCGCCGCCGAGGTGCAGCGCCTGCTCGGCGTCGTGACGGGGCGCGACGCGTGACCGGCATCGTCACCCTCACCGCCGCGGGTGCCATCGACGCCACCTACCGCGTCGGCACCCTGCATCGCGGTGCCTTCGCGCGTGCCGACAGTTATACCCGCGAGGTGAGCGGCAAGGGCGTCAACGTCTCGGCCGCCCTCGCCGCGGGGGGAGCCGACACCGCGGCGATCGTCGTGCTCGGCGCCGACGACGTGCGCTTCGCCCGGTGCGGACTCACCGCACCGCTGCTGCGCATCGTCGAGGTGCCCGGGGCGACGCGCGTCAACACGTCGATCATCGACGCCCAGGGGGCCACCACGAAGGTCAACGCTCCCACGCCGCCGCTGGCGCCCGAGGCATGGGCGGCCACGATCGCGGCGCTGCGTGAAGAACTCGCGGATCGCACCGACCCCTGGCTCGTGGTCTCGGGGAGCCTGCCCGAACTGGCCGGCACCGGCACCCTCGTCGACCTGGCCCCCGTCCGCGCACTCGCGCGCGAGCACGGGGCGCGGGTCGCTGTCGATACGAGCGGGGCGGCACTGGACGCTCTCCTTGTCGATCCCGCCGGCATCGACCTGCTCACCCCCAACGCCGAGGAGCTCTCGGCGGCGGTCGGACGCCCCCTCGTCACCCTGGGTGAGGTCGTCGCCGCCGCTCGCGAGATCGTCGCCCGCGGTGTCGGGACGGTTCTCGCGAGCCTCGGTGCCGACGGCCTCATCGCCGTCACGGCCGACCGTGCGGTGTTCGCCCGGGCCGATGCCCCGTTCGT
The DNA here is from genome assembly GCF_003385695.1 of Microbacterium sp. AG157. Taxonomy (NCBI): domain Bacteria; kingdom Bacillati; phylum Actinomycetota; class Actinomycetes; order Micrococcales; family Microbacteriaceae; genus Microbacterium; species Microbacterium sp. AG157. Next base: position 16,713 of record NZ_QRDK01000008.1, on the reverse strand, counting down.
CGCCAACACCGCCGGGGCGGGGGATGCCGCTCTCGCGGGCTTCCTGCTCGGGCTGACGAGCGCGCCCGCCGCCGGCTCCGACGTCCTCGCCCTCGCGGCGGCGTCGGCGGCGGAATGGGGTGCCCATGCCGTGTCGCACACGTCGACCGTCGTCTCGGGACAGCCGGTCGGCATCCGGGCTCTCGTCCACATCGAGCCGGATCTCGCCCGGGTCCTCACCCCGGAAGGTCACGAGTGATCCCTCCCGCGTTCCGCCCGCACCGTCCGAAGGATCACGCATGACCCTCGCTCCGACCGAGATCGCTCCCCAGATCGCCGCGGCCGTCGCCGATGTCTCGCGCATCCGCACCCGGGCAATCGACCGCGTCGCGTACGCCAACGACGCCTCGCACTATCTGCTGACCCCGGATGCGGTGGTCGTCGCCGCCGACGCGGCCGAGGTGGCCGGCATCCTGCGCGGGGCCACGGCATCCCGCACGCCCGTCACCTTCCGCTCCGGCGGGACGAGCCTCTCGGGGCAGTCGTCGGGCAATGGTCTGCTCGTCGACGTGCGGCAGGGCTTCGGGCGCATCGACGTGCTCGACGGCGGCCGCCGAGTGCGGTCGCAGCCCGGGGCGACCGTGCGCCAGGTCAATGCGCGTCTGCTGCGGCACGGCCATCGGCTCGGTCCCGACCCGGCGAGCGAAGCCGCCTGCACCATCGGCGGGGTCGTCGCGAACAACTCCAGCGGCATGGCCTGCGGCACGGTCGAGAACTCGTACCGCACCCTCGAGGGGCTCGTTCTGGTGCTGGCATCCGGGACCCTCGTCGACACGGCCGCCGCCGACGCCGATGCGCTGCTGCGCGACCGTGAACCCGCCCTCGTCGAGGGGCTGATGCGGCTGCGCGAACGCGTGGTGCGCAACGCGGCCAGCGTCGCGCTCATCGAGCGGCAGTTCGCGATGAAGAACACGATGGGTTACGCCCTCAACGCCTTCCTCGACTTCGACACACCCGCGGCGCTGCTCGCGCATCTGGTCGTGGGGTCGGAGGGGACGCTCGCGTTCGTCGCCGAGGCGACCTTCCGCACCGTGCCGATCCGGCCCGCGGTCTCCACCACCCTCGCGGTGTTCCCCACTCTCGACGCGGCGACCCGGTCTCTGCCGGCTCTGGTCTCGACGGGAGCGGCGACGCTGGAGCTGATGGATGCCACGTCTCTGCGCGTCGGACAGCGTCTGGCCGGGACCCCCGCCGCCATCCACGGCTTCGAGGCGACGACGCAGGCGGCACTGCTGGTGGAGTATCACGCCGACGACAACGACTCCCTGCGCACTCTCGCGGAGGCCGGTTCCCGCGTGCTTGCCGCGGAGCACCTTCTCGACCCCGCCGTCTTCTCTCGCGACCCCGCCCAACGCGCCGCGGCGTGGACCTTCCGCAAGGGGCTCTACGCGTCGGTCGCCGGGGCCCGGCCGAGCGGCACCACGGCCCTGCTCGAAGACGTGGTCGTCCCCGTCGAGCGTCTCGCCGACACCTGCGAGGGGCTTCAGGAGCTCTTCGCCCGCTTCGGCTACGACGACAGCGTCATCTTCGGCCACGCCAAGGACGGCAACATCCACTTCATGCTGACCGACCGCTTCGAGGGGGCCAAGGCCCTGGGGCGTTTCGAGGGCTTCACCGACGCGATGGTCGACCTCGTGCTGGAGGCGGGCGGCAACCTCAAGGCCGAGCACGGTACGGGGCGCGCGATGGCGCCGTACGTGCGCCGGCAGTACGGCGACGAACTCCACGACGTGATGGTGGGGCTCAAGCGTCTGCTCGACCCGAGCGGCATCCTGAACCCGGGCGTCATCATCGACGACGATCCCGGTGCGCACATGCGCCACCTCAAGGCGCCGGTGACGATCGAGCCCGAGGCCGACCGGTGCGTCGAGTGCGGCTACTGCGAGCCGGTGTGCCCGAGCCGCTCCCTCACCCTCACCCCGCGGCAGCGCATCGTCGTGCGGCGCGCCTCGACCGCGGCGCGCGAGCGCGGCGACGGGGGTCTCGTGGCGGAGCTCGAGAAGGACTACGACTACGACGGCGTGCAGACCTGCGCCGTCGACGGCATGTGCCAGACCGCGTGCCCGGTGCTCATCAACACGGGAACCCTCATGAAGCGCTTCCGACGCGAAGACGCGAACCCCGTGCTCGCCGCCGGGTGGTCGGCGGCGGCGACGGGGTGGGGAGCGGTCACGCGGGCGGGGTCGGTGGCGCTGACCGCCGCCGAGAAGGTGCCGATGCCGCTCGTCCGGACGGTGACGGATGCCGCCCGCGCGGTGCTCGGAACCGACACGGTGCCCCGGTATGCGCCGGAGCTGCCCGCGGGTGGGGCGTCGCGGCGGTCGCTGGGGTCGGTGGTCGGTTTCCCCGGCGTCGAGCCCTCGGCGGTGTTCCTGCCGGCGTGTGTAGGGAGCATGTTCGGGCCCTCCGACGGCATCGGGGCCACGGCGGCGTTCACACGCCTGCTCGAGCGCGCCGGGGTGGCGGCGATCGTGCCCGACGGCATCGACGCCCTGTGCTGCGGCACCCCCTGGTCGTCGAAGGGCTACGCGAAGGGGCACGCGACGATGACCGCCCGGGTGCGGGCGGCGGTGCGCTCGGCGTCCCGCGACGGCGCCCTGCCGGTCATCTGCGATGCGTCCAGCTGCACCGAGGGCTTCGCCGCCACCCTCCGTGACGAGGGCGTGCAGGTGATGGATGCCGTGGCCTTCGCGGCATCCACTCTGCTTCCGCGTCTCTCCCCGACGCCGGTGGCGGAGCTGCTGGCGCTGCACCCCACGTGCTCGTCGACGCAGCTGGGGATCGACCAGGCGCTACGGGCCATCGGCGCGGCCGTGGCAGCCGAGGTTCGCGTTCCCGACGCGTGGGGCTGCTGCGCCTACGCGGGCGACCGGGGCATGCTGCACCCCGAGCTGACCGAGGCCGCGACCGCCCCGGAGGCGGCGGAGGTGGCCGGGTGGGGAGCCGACGCGCACGCGTCGTGCAACCGCACGTGCGAGCTGGGCATGACGAAGGCGACGGGGGAGTCGTACGTGCACGTGCTGGAGCTGCTGGAACGCGCCACGCGCTGACCCCCATGGGCCCGGTCGTCAGAGGCGGTGGCCGTTGGCGAGGACCGGAAGGGCGGCGCGGACGCGGGGGACCGCGGCCAGGGGGCCGTCGACGTCGACGACGAGGGTTTCCGGCGCATCGCCGAGGCGGACGACGTCGGTCCCGTCTGCGGCGATGACTCCGCTGAAGCCGATGCCGGTCGGAGCGCCCGCGCCGTCGTCGCGGCCGATGGTCAGCGGATCGGCCTGGCCGACGGCCACCACCACGGTCGTGGTGTCGAGAGCCCGAGCGCGCGTCAGCAGCTCCCAGTGCTCGCGCTTGCCCGGCCCGGAGCCCCACGAGGCCGCGACGAGAACGAGGTCGGCGCCCTCCTCGGCCAGCGCACGGAAGAGCTCGGGGAAGCACACGTCGTAACACGTGGCCACCCCGATGCGGACGCCGTTCAGGTCGAACGTCACCGGGTGGTCGCCGGGCTCCACGGCATCCGACTCTCGATACCCGAAGGCGTCGTAGAGGTGGATCTTGTCGTAGCTCGCGTCGACGGCACCGGCGACGAGGAGGGTGTTGCGCACGCGTTCGGGGCTCGCCGACGGGGTGAACATGCCGACCACGATCGTCACGCCGGCCTCTCGTGCGATGCGGCGCACACCCTCGGCCCACGGACCGTCGAGAGGCTCGGCGACCCCGCCGAGGTCGGGGCCGGCGAAGCGGCACATGACCGCCTCGGGGAAGACGACGAGCTCGGCGCCGTCGGCGGCCGCTCGTCGGGTCTCGCGGGCGATGATCGAGAGGTTCTCGACGGGGTCGGAACCGGCCACGACCTGGGCCAGAGCGATGCGCATGGGTGTCTCCTTCGTACGGGTCGCCCCGTGTTGTATACATTTTGTATGCCTTCAGCCACGTCCCCGTCGGGTCGCGACCGCGCCCTCGAGCATCTTCGCGCCCTGCTCACCGACCCCCAGGTCGAGGGCGGCTTCATCAACGAACAAGATGTCGCCGACGAGGTCGGGGTCTCGCGCACGCCCGTCCGGGAGGCGCTGCTGATTCTTGCGTCGGAGGGGCTGGTGGACCTCGAGCCGCGTCGGGGAGCCCGCGTCGCCGCCTTGACCCCGCGCGAGACGGCCGAGCTGATGGAGATGCGCGGCCTGATCGAGCGCTTCGCCGTCCAGCGTGCGTTCTTCCAGGGCGTTTCGCCGCACGAGGCGCTCGCCGAGATCATGGGTCGTCAGCAGGCCGTCACCGAGGGACTGACGCGTGTGACGTTCGAGCAGGCCCGCGCGTGCATCGAGCTCGACAGGCAGTTCCACCAGGTTCTCGTCGACGCCGCGGGCAATTCGTTCCTCTCCCGCAGCTATGCGGCGCTGCGCGAGCGCCAGGTGCGGGTGGGGATCGCGGCGTTGGGGATCGGACCGTCGCGGTGGGACGCCGTCACGCACGAGCACGGTGCCATCGTCGATGCCCTGAGGGCGGGAGATCAGGCGGCCGCCGAGAAAGCCATCGACGACCACCTGAGCATCACCCTCCGAACGATCCTGACCGGGTCCTAGGACTCGGCGTCCGCCGATCCCGCGCGCGACGTCGAGAGCACTTCGAGGTACTCCTCGTCTTCGGCGTGCTGCGGGTTGCGGCCGAGCAGCACCCCCACGATGGTCAGCACGGCGGCCACGGCGAGGTAGATCGCCGGGGCGACCCAGCTCCCGGTGGCGCTCAACAGAGCGGTGAAGATCACGGGAGCCAGTGCCCCGCCGAAGACACCGGCGATCGTGTAGGCCAGTGACGACCCCGTGTAGCGCAGGCGCGGGCTGAACTGCTCGGTGATGAACGCCGCCTGCGGACCGTACAGGAACGAGTGGATCGCGAGGCCCACGACGACGCCCAGGACGAACAGCGGCATCGAGCCGCCGCCGATCATGAGGAAGAAGACGAAGGGCCAGGCCGCGGCGGCCACCGCCGCGATCGCGTAGAGCAGGCGCCGGTTGACGAGGTCGCTGATCCATCCGGCGAGCGGGATGAGCGCGAGCTGGAAGGCCGACCCGATCAGGGTCGCGGTCAGCACCTGCGAGCGCTCCATGCCGAGTTGGGTGAGGCCGTAGGTCAGCGTGAAGACCGTGAACATCGCGTAGAGGATGTCGGGCGCGAGGCGGCACAGGATCGCGGCCAGCAGCCCGCGGCCCTCGAGCCGGAAGACGTCCTTGACCGGGGCCTCCGGGCGGTCGCCCGACTGCTCGATGGCGCGGAAGATCGGGGTGTCCTCGAGCGCGAGGCGGATCCACAGGCCGAACGCGACGAGCAGGGCCGACAGCAGGAAGGCGACGCGCCAGCCCCACGCGAGGAACTGCTCGTCGGTCAGCATCAGCGTCAGGACGGCGAGCACGCCGTTGGCGAGCAGGTTTCCCGCGGGCGGCCCGACCTGCGCGGCGGAGGCCCAGAAGCCGCGGCGTTGGGGCGTGCCGAACTCGCTCGACAGCAGCACGGCTCCACCCCACTCGCCGCCCACGCCCACTCCCTGTGCGAAGCGCAGGAGGACGAGGATGACCGCGGCGAGCGGCCCGACGGCGTCGTATGTCGGGAGGACGCCGATGAGGAAGGTCGCGATGCCGACGAGCAGAAGGGTGATGACCAGCACCTTCTTGCGGCCGATCTTGTCGCCCAGGCGGCCGAACACGATCCCTCCGACCGGGCGGGAGAGGTAACCGACCGCGTAGGTGGAGAAGGCGAGCAGGGCGCCCGTGAGCGGATCGCTCTCGGGGAAGAACAGCACCGGGAACACGACGGCGGCGGCGGCGGAGTAGACGGCGAAGTCGTACCACTCCAGGGCCGTGCCGGTGAGGCTCGCGGTGTACGCCTTGGCGAGCGAGCGCGTGCGCTCCCGGCTGCCCGGCGCGGCGTTTCGGACGTTCGTCATGAGGGTCTCCTCTGGTGTCGGCGCATCGGGTCGCCGCGTTTTCGTTTCCCTCATACTTCCTGTATACAAAACGTATACGCAACCGATGCGGCGAGATTTTTCCGCGTCGTAACAATGGGAAGAGGCGACGTGACCGCTCTGGAATTCGAGATCATCGGCGAGGACACCCTCGTCTCCATCGACGTGCAGCACCTTTACAACGCCGGCTACGCGGGCCGCGATCAGGCCGCCGTGCGTCACCACATCGAGGAACTCGCGGAGTTGGGCGTGCCCGCTCCCACGACGACGCCGTCGCTGTACCCGGTGTCGTCCTACCTCGCCCGGCAGAGCGACAGCGTCGAGGCCCAGCACGAGCGCACCTCGGGAGAGGCCGAGTGGGGCATCGTGATCGCGGGTCCGAACGCCGACGACGTGCTGCTCACGGTCGCGTGCGACCACACCGACCGCGCCCTCGAGGTGCACGGCGTCGCCTGGAGCAAGAACGCCGGCCCCGACATGCTCGGCCGGCGCGCCTGGCGCCTGTCGTCGCTCGGGGGGCGGGTCGACGACCTGCGGCTGCGCGCGTGGGTCGGGCAGGAGCGCACGCTCATCCAGGACGGACGCGTCGGCGACCTCCTCTCGCCGCAGTACTGGCTCGACGTGCTCGCCGAGCGCGGGGAGCGCCACGAGGGAGTGGCCCTCATCTCGGGCACCATCCCCATGATCCCCGGCGTCGACCAGTTCGCCGATCGCTGGGAGGTCGAGCTCCTCGACGAGCAGACGGGTGAGTCGGCGACCCTGAGCTACGGCGTCGAGCGCATGCCGGTTCCCATCGGCTGAGGCCGACGGCGCGGAGCGGTCATGCTCCGCGCGGGGAGGGGATCCGGGGAGGGGAGGACATTTTCGGGGCGAGCGTCCTCCGTCGTCGGAATCTCCTCCCTTCAGCGGTCGTGCGGGCGCAGTCGCAGTGCTCCGGATGCCGTGACGTCGAGGCGCACGGCATCCAGCCCGTCCACCACGAGGTCGGCGGTCAGCTCCTCTTCGCCGGTCGTCCCGGTCAGGGCCAGCACGGTGCAGCCGGCCGCACGGGCCGCGGCGATGCCGGCGGGCGCGTCTTCGACGACGAGGCAGCGGGCGGGGTCCACGCCGAGACGCCGGGCCGCCGTCAGGAACGGCTCGGGGTGCGGTTTGCCGTTGACGACGTCGTCGACGGTGACGAAGACCGCGGGGCGTTCGAACCCCGCAGCCGACAGGCGCGCGGTCGCGATGGGCACCGAGCCCGAGGTCACGATGGCCCGTCGCTCGGCGGGCACCGAGGCGAAGAACTCCTGTGCGCCGCGGACGGGTGCGAGACCCGCGGCATCCGCCACCTCGAGATCGGTGACGTGCGCGATCGCTTCAGCGCCCCGATCGGCGGGGAGGAGCAGGCTGACCAGCGTGCGCGCGGGCTGGCCGTGGTTGGCGTGCAGTGCCTCCATCGACACCTCGAAGTGCTCGGCGAAGCGTCGCCAGGAGCGGACGACGGATGCCGTGGAGTCCACGAGCGTGCCGTCGAGGTCGAAGAGCACCGCGTCGAAGTCGCGCGCGAAGATCGCGGCGTCGGCATCGACCGGGCGGCGGATGCCCAGTGCGGGCAGCACCCGCGCCAGCTGCTGGGCGGTGGAGAGCTCCGCGTCGACAGTGGTCACGGCGATGGCCGGCGAGATCGGCGGCGTGTCCGGCCGGTGCGCGTCTCGTGATGCTCCGCGGGAGATGCGACGGGATGCCAGGACGGCGGGGTCTCCGTCGACGTGCACGACGTGCGGCTCGGCGGGAGCGAGGGCGGCGCGCAGCGCCTGCCACTCGGACCCGCCGGAGAGCTCCGCGGTGAACGGGGCGACGACCACGACGCGGCCGGTCGTGGACAGGGCGTCGGCGGCCGTCGCGCGCAGGGCGGCATAGCGGCCGGCGCGGATGGCGGAGGCGTGCGGCGAGGTCAGCCAGTGCCCGCCCAGCTCGTCGGCGGGGAGCGCGTCGAGCAGCGGCGTGGTCACGCTGTCGAGGTCGACGAGCGGAGCACGAAGGGTCTCGGCGATCCTGCGTCCGAGCGTGGTCTTGCCGCTTCCCGCGGTTCCGGCGACGACGACGGCGAGCGGATCGGGTATTTGACACGGGGACGGCATACCCCCACCATAGACGTAGCAAGTCACCGGTGTCATGCTTGAAATTCCGGGACTCGAAGAAGTTCCGGAAAGGACGGCCGCTCATGCGAGACACCGGTGACATGGTTTCGGGGCGCGCACGCCTGCACGGCGGGCTCGACCTCGGCAGCACCGCGATCAAGATGCTCGTCATCGACGACGACGGCGCCGAGGTCGCCGGAGCGCAGGTGCCGACGCCGTGGCGCGTGGGCGCGGCGGGAACGACCGATATCGTCGCCGACGACCTGCTCCGCGCGATCCGCGCGCTGGTCGACCTCGTCGATGCCGAACTCGCACCCCGCACCACCGCCCCGCTGACCTCGCTCGCCGTCGCGGGCATGGGCGAGACCGGCATGCTCATCGGTGCCGACGGCGCCGCCGTGGCTCCCGGTTTCGCGTGGTTCGATCCCCGCGGCCTCGATCAGATCGCCGCCTTCCCCGCCGCGGTCCGCGAGGAGTTCGCCGGGCGCACCGGCCTTCCTCTCGGGGCGCAGGTGAGCGTCGCGAAGCTCGCCTGGCTCCGCGACCAGGGCACCGACCTCGCCGGCCTCCGATGGCTCGACCTGCCGGAGTTCGTCGTCGCGGCCCTCGGAGGCGACATCGCCCTCGAACTCTCCCTCGCCTCGCGCACCGGCCTCATCGACCAGGACTCCGGCGCCGCCTGGCCCGCGATGCTCGACGCGCTGGGCGTCACCGACGACCTCTTGCCACCGCTGCGCGGGGGCGGACTGCCCTGGGGCACGGCATCCGGTGCCTTCGGTCCCCGTGTCGACGGCGCCGCCCTCACCGTGGCCGGCCACGATCACCTCGTCGCCGCTCAAGCCAACGGGACCCTGGATGCCGCCGGCTACCACGTGTCGCTCGGCACCGCCGAGGTGCTGCTGCGCGTGCTCGACGCACCCCTCGGGTTCGCGGCGCGACAGCGCCTCGCCGACGCGCTCATCAACGAGGTGCGCCACGTCGTTCCCGGCCAGCACGTGCTCGTCGCCGGGGTGAAGACCGGGCTGCTGCTGCGCCGCGCGCTGCACGCGGCGGGGATCACCGACCGCGCCGGTCGAGATGCGCTCGACGACGCGGTGATGGCTCTGCCGTTCGAGGGAGAGCTGCCGGCGGGGGCCATCGAGGTGACCGGTGCCCGCAACGACGACGGCGTGCTGCGCCTGGCCCTTCACGCCGAGGCGTCGCCCGCCGAGATCTTCGGTGCTGCGCTGCGGCACAGCAACGACGAGATCGCGGCGCTCATCGCCGCGATGGACCGCGAGGTCGCCCCGGCCACCCATGCGACCCTCACCGGCGGCTGGGCGGGCATGGCCTCCGTCCGACGCGCCCGCGCCGAGGTGCTTCCGAATCCGTCCCTGTCCACCCGCGAGCAGGACGTCGCATGGGGGGCCGCCGACAGGGCGCGGCGCCTCGTCTCGGCATCCGTCCCCTCCTGACTTCCGCACTCGCCGCGCCCGTCCCGATCGGACGCGCGAACAGACCCCAGAGAAGAGAGATCATGAACGAACTCACCACGCTCGAGCGCCGCGCGCTCCAGTCGATCAGCACCCCCGGCGGCCACATGCTCATCGTCGCCGCCGACCAGCGCAACGGCATGAAGGCGGCCATCAAAGACGCGCCGGGCGGCTCCGACGCCATCACGCGCGAGGAGCTCGCCGAGGTGAAGGCCGACCTCGTGCGCCACCTCGCCAACCACGCTCCCGCGATCCTGCTCGACCCCGAGGTCGCGCTTCCCCAGATCGTCGACGACGGCGTGCTCGACCGCGAGACCGGTCTCGTCGTGGGTCTCGATGCCTCGGGCTTCGAGACCGTCGACGGCCTGAAGTACACGCGCTTCGTACCGGGGGTGACCCCCCGCACCGTCCGCGACATGGGCGGGACCGTGGCGAAGATGCTCTACTACACGCGCCCCGACAGGCAGGATGCCGACTCCCGCGTCGCGCAGGAGATCCGCGACCTCGTGCAGGCGTGCGAGGACGAGGGCCTGCTGCTCATCGTCGAACTGCTGACCTACCAGCTCGAGGGCGAGAGTGACGAGGAGTACAAGGCCGCCTTCGCCGACCTCGTCGTCGACGGCGCCGCGCTCGCGGTGGCGTGCGGCGCGAAGATCCTCAAGCTCCAGTACCCGGGGTCGGCGGAGGCGAGCGCCCGGGTGACCGAGGTCGCCCAGGGTGTGCCGTGGGCCGTGCTGTCGGCCGGCGTCGATCACGAGACCTTCATCGAGCAGGTGCGCACGGCGGTCGCGAACGGCGCCTCGGGCGCGATGGCCGGTCGGTCGCTGTGGAAGGACAGCCTGTCGATCGACGCCGGTCGCCGTGAGGAGCTGCTCTCGGGGCGCGCCCTGCCGCGCCTGCGTGAGCTCGCCGACGCCGTCGACGGTCGCTGACATGACCACGCCCGCCCGAGACGGGGCGCGCTCACCGCGGGTGCATGCGGGGGAGCGTCGTCGAGGTCCCGGGCGGGCGGGTTCGACCCGCCGCCGGATAGGGTGGCCTGTCGGAGCAGCTCCCCGCCCGAACCCCTACCCCGGAGGTGCCTCGTGACCACGATGCGCGATGTCGCCCTGCGCGCCGGGGTGAGCACCAAGACCGTGTCGCGCGTGTTCAACGACGACCCGCACGTGCTGCCCGACACCCGCGCCCTCGTCGAGGCCGCGATGCGGGAGCTCAATTACGTTCCGAACGCCCTGGCGACCACCTTCCGCGCGGGTCGCGCCTCGGTCATCGGGGTGGCCGTTCCCGACGTGGTCGACCCGTTCTTCGCTGCGATCGCGCGCTCCGTCGAGGACACCGCCCGCCGCCGGGGACTCTCCACCCTCGTCACCAGCCTGGGCGAGGACCCCGCCGACGAGCGGCCCGCGCTCGAGTCGCTCCTCGGACGCCAGCTCACCGGTCTCGTGATCGCTCCGGTCGGCACCGACCACTCGTGGCTCGAGCGCTGGCGCGGACACACGCCGATCGTCTTCGTCGACCGTGCTCCGGTGGGCCTGCTCACCGACACGTTCACCGAGAACGACGAGGCCGGGGCGCACCTCGCCACGTCTCACCTGCTCTCGCACGGGCATCGCCGCATCGCCTACCTCGGCGACATGGTGCACCTCTCGACCGAGACGAAGCGCGTCGAGGGCTGGCGCCGGGCGCTGCGCGAAGCGGGGGTCGACGTGGATGAAGACCTGATCGCCTCGCAGGTGTCGGACCGCGCGTCCGCGGCATCCGCCCTCGAACGCCTGCGCGCGCTCGCCGATCCGCCCACCGCCGTCTTCTCGGCCAACGCCCGCTCCTCGATGGCGCTGGCGCACGTGCTGCGCGGGCAGTCCCTGCCGTTCGTCGGCTTCGGAGACTTCCCGATGGCCGACACCCTGACCCCCTCGGTCACGGTGGTCGACCAGGACCCGCGCCGCATCGGAGCGCTCGCGGCCGAGCGGGTGTTCGCGCGCCTGCAGCCCGACGCCGGTCTCGGTCTCGACGAGCTGACGGTGATCGACGTCTCACTCGTCGAGCGGGAGTCCTGCGGCCTCTGAGGCGTTCCACCCGGGTCGGGCGTCGATTCCCGGTCCGGGAAGCGAACGGGCGCGGCACCCCCCAATGGTGCCGCGCCCGTCGCCGACGGATCGGGAAGCCTCTCCCGATCGCTCGCGCGCGAGGGGTTCCCCCACGGACCCCCGCTCGCGGTCTTTCTCCATCCAAGCACAGCCCTTCGTAAATAGCACCCGAGGTCAGGCCGTAAATACGGTCGTCCGGCGGTGGTCGAGGGCGTCTACGATCGAAACGTGGGTCGCGGCGCTGTCGGACCACCCTCGCGGTACTCCCGCCGAGTGGTGGCGAATGTGGACCGCCTCCGCCAGGCGAAAGGCCTGACGGTGGGCGAGCTCCTCAGCCGCGCCGGAATGACGAAGAGCTACTACCAGTCGCGGGCCGGCTTCTCGCTGCCCTACAACACCAACGACATCGAGGCGCTGGCCGCCGCTCTCGGGGTGTCCCCCGAAGAGGTCGCGAATCCCGAGTCGGCCCCTCGGATCGAGATGCGGGTTCCCGCCTCCCCGCTCGCCGAACGGGTCCGCCGGCTCGTCGACAGCCAGGCGGTCAGCGAGAGCGACCTCATAGACCACCTCGACGAGGTCGACCCGGCGGCTGCCGAGAGCGCTCGCGCTCTGCTGGCCGCCGTCACCAACACGGTCGTGCTCGACGAAGAGGTCCTCCGCCTGATCACCCAGTGGGCCGACGTCCCCACCGAGTACCTCACCGACTACACCGACGACGCCGTCACCGACCGCACCGAGGCCGAACTCGAGCTGCGCGACGCCATGCGCGAAGCGGGGGCCAGCAGCATCCAGTTCCGCGCCCTGGGGGAGATGTCGCCCGACGCCCTCCGGGCGATCGCCCGGTCGTTGCGAAGCAGGCCGCCCGCGACATGATCAGCCGTAAGGGGGCGCGGCGGTGACGGGGGCGGACGAGATGCTCGCCCGCGTGCAAGCGCGCGCGGATCGGGCGTTCGAACGCGCGGGTCTGACCCCCGGCATGACGTTCGACGAGGTCGTCCACGCGGTCGAGCGGGCGCTGAAGATCCGTCTGCGGGTCGTGCGCGAGGCCGAGACCGCCGGGTGGGGAACGCTGACGGGCTTCCTCACCTACTTCGCCGATCGGCGCGAGGGCAGCATTCACGTCCGGGCCGCGGATGCCGCGATCTACAGCCAGTTCGCCGCCTCCCACGAACTGGGGCACCTTCTCGACGACGCGCACTGCTCGGGTGCCCTGCACGAGCGCTCCTCGGTCTCGCCGCACGACAATCCCGAGCTGACCACGCCGGAGTACGAGGCGGAGCTCGTGGCCGAGCACGTCGCGCACCGTATCGCGCGCGTGCTCTACACCTCGCCGAGGGTGGCCGAATCGTCGTGGTGACCGTGATGCTCATCGACGCGGCGCTCGTCGGGCTGCTGCTCGTCGTCGTGCTCCGGGCGCGGGTCGCCTGGCACCAGCCGCGCGCGCGCATCGCCTGGCTCGCGGCCCTCATCGGCTCGATCGCCCTGCTCACCCAGGGCACGGTGATCCCGCTCGCGATGCTCGACGGCCTGATCGGCGGGACGAACATCCTCAAGCTCGTGCAGAACGTGCTGACGATGGTGGCACTGTGGCTCGGCATCCAGGCCGGGACGGCACCGGTGACGGCGCGTATCCGATCGCTGCGGTGGTGGTTCCCGGGGGGCCTCGCCGTGCTCTTCGCCGCCGTCTTCTTCATCGCGATGCCCGAGCGCGGGACGTCGTCGTTCCGTTTCCTCGAAGACCTCGCGACGACCTCGACCGGGGCCTGGGCCTACGGGGTGCTGCACATGGCGGGCATCGCCCTCGTCGGCCTGCTGCTGTTCCGCTCGGCCCGTGGCTCGCTCCCGAGGACCCGCGCGTTCTTCCGCATCGGTGCCGTGGGGATCGTCCTCGGGTGCCTGAGCGAGATCCTCGATCTCACGCTGTCGCGGTTCTTCGCACCCGAGGCCGTGGTCAGCGCGCTGTTCGACCCCCTGTTCTACCTCGGCGTGGTGTCGTTCGTGATCGGCATCTTCGTGGCATCCCGAACGACGGCCAAGATCCGTCGACGCGGGGAGGAACTGCTCGCGCGGCTGGAGCCCGTCGCGCGCGAACGCGGGGCGGACTCCTTTCCGGGACTGCCCGTGGATGCCGTCGCCGACACGCGCCTGCACGCCCTGCGGGTCGCCGTCGAAGACGACGCGATCGCCACCTCGACGCCGCTGACCCCCGCGCAGCGCGCCCTGCTCGACGACATCGACGCCCACTTGACCCGCCGAACCTCGGGAGCCCCTTCATGATCCGATCCCTCGCCGTCGGCACCGGTGTCGCCGCCGCGACCGTCGCCGTCGCCCACACGGCCCTCGCCGGCTATGTCGCCCGCCGCCTCATCGCGCCCAAGGCGCCGAAGGTCTACGCCCCCATCACGGTCGCGGGCGACACGGTCACCGTGCCCGCGACACGGGAGAGCCGCGAACCGGGAACCTACGGCCTGTGGCTCGACGACGGCCGGCACGTCGTGGTGGGCGAGCCGCTCCGCATCGACAAGAACCGTGTGGTGCGCACCCTCGCTTCGCGTCCGGACGGACTCGAGGACGGGGATGCCGTGGCCACCTGGACGTCGCAGAGCATCGGCGCCCCCGAAGAGGTCGGTCCCACCCGCCATGTCTCCGTGCCGCTTCGGCGTGGCGGTGTCGCGGAGGCGTGGGAGGTCGGCGACCGCGAGAACGCCGACGGACGGTGGACGATCCACGTGCACGGCCTGCGCTCGAGCCGCAACGGTGCCCTGCGCTCCACCCCGGCGTCCGCGGATGCGGGCTGGATGTCGCTCGTCGTGTCGTACGCGGGGGATGAGGAGTGCGCTCCCGCGGATTCCCTGCCCTCGACGCTCGGCACGCGCGAATGGCGCGATGTCGACGATGCGATCTCTTACGCGGTCGAGCAGGGGGCTCGGGAGATCGTGGTGGTCGCGTGGTCGATGGGCGGCACGATCGCGATGCTCGCCCTCGAACAATCGGCTCACCGCGATCGCGTGACCGGCCTCGTGCTCGTCGCTCCCGCCCTCGACTGGACGCGCGTCGTCGAGAACGCCGTCGCGGGCGCTCGTCTTCCTCGCTCGGTCGCCGGCTCGTCGATGCGCATCCTCGGCAGCAGTCTCGGCGCGCGGGCGCTCGGACTCGTCGAGGCGGTGGATGCCCGAGCGCTCAACTGGGTCGACGGCCCGCGCCCCGCTCCGCAGGTGCCCACGCTGATCGTGCACAGCCTGCGCGACCCCGTTGTGCCGGTGAGCGGATCTCTCGCGTACGTCAAACGGCATCCGGAAGCCGAACTCGTCGCGTTCGACACGACCGGGCACTGCAACGAGGCCAACCAGGATGCGACCCGGTTCCACGACGCGATCAGCGGATTCCTGCGGGGCCTCGGCCACGGGTGATGCGCCGTTGCGCGAGCGCCCTTCGGCGGCGGACCCGAGGGATCAGGCGGTGAGAGCGGCGATCGCGCCGCGCGCTCCCCGCTCGGTCAGCGACGCACGCGCCGACAGATAGGCCTCGCGCAGGCGGGCGTTCCGGCCGAGGTCGCCGAACACCGGCGCGTAGTCGAGCAGCGCGGCCGGGTCGTCGTGAACGATCGCGCGGAGCTCGTCGAGGCGGCTGTCGACGGCGGGGGTCTCGTCGCCGCTCTCGGTGCGACCCTCGAGGAACACGCTCCACCCCGCGAGCACGAGAGCCGCGTGATCGATGCGCCCACCCGAGGCGAGCTGCTCGCGCACGACGGGGAGCAGGAACTTCGGCAGCCGGTCGGAGCCGTCCACCACCTGGCGCGCCAGGGTGTCGCGGATCGCTTCGCTGCCGAAGCGGGCGATGAGCTGGTCGCAGTAGGCGTCGAGATCGATACCCGGCACGGGCCGGAGCGTGGGGATCGCCTCCTCGTGCATGTACCCCCGCAGGAAGTCCACGAAGAGCGGGTCGGTGCAGACCTCGTGCACGTAGTGCGCACCCGACAGGATGCCGAGGTAGCTCATCGCCTGGTGCGAGGCGTTGAGCAGGCGCAGCTTCATCAGCTCGTACGGCTCGACGTCGTCCACCAGTTGCACGCCGACCTCGCCGAACGGCGGACGGCCGGCGGTGAAGGCGTCTTCGAGCACCCACTGCTCGAACGACTCGCTGCGCACCGGCCACCGATCCCGGATGCCGAACTCCTCGGCGACCGCGGCGCGCGTCTCGTCGGTGGTGACCGGGGTGATCCGATCGACCATCGAGTTCGGGAACGACACGTTCCGGGCGATCCACGTGGCGAGCCCCGGGTCGAGGCGCTGGGCGAAGCCGACGAGGGCGGCGCGGGCCACGTGCCCGTTGCCCTGGATGTTGTCGCAGGACATGACCGTGAACGCCGGGATGCCGGCATCCCGCCGCCGACGAAGTCCCTCGGCGAGCAGGCCCATGACGCTGCGCGGGGAGGCGGAGCCGTCGAGGTCGGCGAGAGTCGCCTCATCGCGCGGGGAGTAGTCGCCCGTGGCGTCGTCGATGCCGTAGCCGCCCTCGGTGATGGTCAGCGAGACGATCGCGGTGTCGGGGTCGGCGAGCTTGGCGACGACGGCCTCGGGGTCGTCGGGGACGAAGAGGTACTCGACGATCGAGCCGATCACGCGCGCGGCGGAGGTGCCGTCGGGTGCGGTGGTGACGAGCGTGTAGAGGTCGTCCTGAGCGGCGAGGGCGTCGCGCATGGCGGCGTCGAACGAAAGGACGCCGACCCCGCACAGGCCCCACTCGGTGTGGCCGGCCTCGAGCAGACGGTCGAGGTACATGGCCTCGTGCGCCCGGTGGAACCCGCCGACCCCGACGTGCACGATCCGCGAGCGCACGGCCGTGCGGTCGTACGTCGGCACGGACACGTTCGCCGCGAGAGAGGGGAGGGCGGCGGCGGTGAGGTCGGTCATGCGGGGCTCCGTGTGTCGGGGAGAGGGGCGGTGGATCGGGCGGGTTCGGTGCGAAACCCGCCCCGAACCGTGAGCAGAAGGGTGGATGCCGGGACCCTCGCGTGGACGTGAGGGTCCAGGCATCCG
>NZ_QRDK01000007.1:0-29216 GCF_003385695.1 Microbacterium sp. AG157 | reverse complement strand
CCTGTGGGAGAGTAGGACACCGCCGGACTTCTTTTCAGTCGAAATGGCCACCCAAAGTTGGGTGGCCATTTCGCATTTACGGGCACTTCCCCGGGAGGACAGTCATGTCTACGGACGACGCGAACGATCGCAGGAGCAACGAAGGGCGCTCGGGCGACCGCGCGTCCGGACGCAGAGACTTCTCCCGGAACGGCGATTCAGCGTCTCGGAGCGAGCGTCCGTTCCGTCGGGACGGTGAAGGTGCCGGTCGTTCGCGCCGTGAGGGTGACTCACGTCCGTTCCGCCGTGAACACGATGGCGGCGGGCGCCCGCACCGAGACGGTGGCGCGCGTTTCTCCGGTCGTGACAGTGGCGGCACGGGTCGCCCCGCGCGTGACGGTGACCGGCCCGTGCGTCGTGACGGTGACCGGCCCGTGCATCGGGACGGGGATCGTCCGTTCCGTCGTGATGGTGAGCGTCCCGTGCGTCGTGAGGGTGACCGGCCCGTGCATCGTGACGGTGATCGTCCGTTCCGTCGTGATGGTGAGCGTCCCGTGCGTCGTGAGGGTGACCGGCCCGTGCGTCGTGACGGTGATCGTCCGTTCCGTCGTGATGGTGAGCGTCCCGTGCGTCGTGACGGTGACCGGCCCGTGCGTCGTGATGGAGATCGTCCGGTGCGTCGCGATGGAGATCGTCCCTTCCGTAGTGACGGGGATCGTCCGTTCCGTCGTGATGGTGAGCGTCCCGTGCGTCGTGACGGTGACCGGCCCATGCGTCGTGATGGAGATCGTCCAATGCGTCGCGATGGAGATCGTCCCTTCCGTAGTGACGGGGATCGTCCGTTCCGTCGTGATGGTGACCGGCCCGTGCGCCGTGACGGGGATCGTCCTGTCCGTCGTGACGGAGATTCCCGAGGTTTTTCCGGCACGGACCGTCGTCCGACGGGCGACCGTCGTCCGGGTGCCGGGGCGCCTCGTAGGTTCGACCGGGAGGACTCGCGAGCCACGCGGCCTCCCCAGGATCGTCGCGAGCGCGGGCCCGAGATCCCCGAGGAGATCACCGCCTTCGATCTCCCGGGCGCGGCGCGCAACGAGCTGAAGACCCTCAGCAAGGACAACGCCGACAACGTCGCCCGCCACCTCGCGATGGCGGCTCGCGTGATTGACGAGGACCCGGAGCTCGCCCACCAGCACGCGTTGGCGGCATCCCGAAGCGCGGGACGCGTCGGCGTGGTCCGAGAGACGGTCGCCATCACCGCTTACGCGGTGGGGGATTTCGCCCTGGCGCTTCGCGAGCTGCGCACGCACCGCCGTATCACCGGCTCCGACGAACAGCTTCCGCTGATCGTCGACAGTCAGCGCGGCGTCGGTCGCCCGGACCGCGCGCTCGAAGAGGGGCGCGCTGTCGACCGCTCGACGCTGTCCGTCCCCGTGCGCGTGCAGTTGGCGATCGCGATGTCCGGTGCGCGTCTCGACCTCGGACAGACCGATCGCGCTCTGCAGGAACTCGAGATTCCCGAGGCAGATCCGGATCGCGCGTTCGAGTGGAGTCCGGCCCTCTTCTCCGCGCGGGCTGCGGTGCTCGAGGAACTGGGACGGGCTGACGAAGCCGCGGAGTGGGAACGGCGCGCGGAGATCGCGGCCGATGCGCTCGACGCTGCGGCCGGTGTCGCCGACCGCGAAGTCATCGTCGTCGAAGAGATCGAACTCATCGATGACGAGGGCGGTGTGGACGTGGCATCCGGCGTCATCCCCCTCGAGGATCCGCGTGAGGACTCGGCCGATGCCGCGGACGACGAGGACGTCGTCGAAAGCGATGGCACGTCTGATGACGCGAACAGCGGTGGAGCCGGCGTGGAGCAGCATGGCGAGGAAGACGCGCGATGATCTTCGGGCGCAGCACTCCTCCGCCGACGCCCCTCGACGGCATCGACGTCGTGCTGGCCGACCTGGACGGTGTCGTGTACGCCGGGCCGGGTGCTCTCCCGCACGCGGTCGACAGCCTGAACCGCGCCCAGCAGGAGGGGCGCCGGCTCGGGTACATCACCAACAATGCTTCGCGTACCGATGCGTCGGTGGCGGAGCACCTCACCTCGCTCGGGTTGCGTGTCGCGCCGGATGACGTCACGACCAGCCCGCAGGCGGCGATGCGTCTCATGCGCGATCTGGTTCCCGCGGGTTCGACCCTGCTGGTCGTCGGCGGAGAGGGCCTCGTCGTCGAGGTCGAGAAGGCGGGATTCGTCGTGACGCGCAGTGCGGACGACAATCCGGCCGCCGTCGTCCAGGGGTTCGCGCCGGACGTCGGGTGGGTCCATCTGGCCGAGGCCGCCTACGCCCTCGCCACACCCGTGGAGGAGGGTGGCATCCCCTGGGTGGCGACCAACTCCGACTGGACGATTCCCCAGGCCCGCGGCATCGCCCCGGGCAACGGCACGCTCGTGTCGGCCGTGCACACCGCCGTGGGACGACTGGCGACGATCGCCGGCAAACCCGAGCGGCCCATCTTCGACGTCGCCGTCGCGCGCACGGGAGCGCAGACGCCGTTGTTCATCGGCGACCGTCTCGACACCGACATCCAGGGTGCGCGAACCGCGCAGATGCGTTCGCTGCTGGTGCTGACGGGGATCGATCGCCCTAAGCAGATCCTTGCCGCACCACCGTCGCAACGTCCGGATTACATCGTCGAAGACCTGCGGCAGATGTTCGAGCCGTATCCGGCCACGATCGTCAAGGGCGATCGCACCCGCGTGGGTGACGCGATCGTCGAAATCGACGGTGTCGACCTGCGGATCGTGAACGTCGGCGGGCGCCAGATCGATCTGCTGCGTGCGGGAGCGGCAGCCATCTGGAACAGCGGTCGCGCGATCTTCGGCTTCCGGGTTCCCGAGCTCCTCTACGCGGACCCGTTCCGAGCGCGCTGACGTCGTAGCATGGCATCCATGTCCGACAGCTCCGCCCCGGACGCCGCCGGGCTCATCGATCGATTGCGCCTCATCGAGGAGCAGCCCCTGGACACGCGCGCAGCAGCGTACGCCGCCGTGCACGAGGAGCTTGTGAGACGTCTCGAGTCCGCCCCCACCGATCCGTCTTCGGCGTCGTGACCTCGCGTCTCGATGCCGAGCTCGCGGCGCGCGGACTCGCGCGTTCGCGCTCGCACGCGGCTCAGCTGATCTCGGGTGGGCTCGTGACGGTCGACGGGCGGCCGGTCGTCAAAGCGGCGACACCGGTCGGAGCGGAAAGCCTGATCGAGGTCGCCGGATCCGACCACTACGTCAGCCGCGGTGCCCACAAGCTGGTGGCAGCTCTCGACGCGTTCGCGCTGGATGTTCGAGATCGCACTGCCCTCGATCTGGGCGCGTCGACGGGCGGCTTCACCCAGGTCCTCCGTGAGCGCGGCGCGCGGCCGGTGATGGCGGTCGATGTGGGGCACGGGCAGTTATCCACCGTGGTGGAGGCGGATCCCGACGTGGTGTCGGTGGAGGGGTATAACGTGCGGTTCATGACCGCGGACTCTCTCGCCAGCGCCACCGGGGTCGCCGAGCGCGCCACCGTGGTGACGGGCGATCTCTCCTTCATCTCGCTGGAGCACGTCCTGCCCGCCGTGGTCGCCACGGCGGCGCCCGAAGCCGACGTCCTGCTGCTCGTGAAGCCGCAGTTCGAAGTGGGGCGTACGTCGGTGAAGGGCGGGCTCGTGACCGACCCGGCGCTGCGATCGGATGCCGTGCACGGCGTCCTCTGGGCGGCCTGGGACGCGGGACTGAAGACCGCCGGTCTCATCGCGTCACCCATCGTCGGCATGCACGGCAACCAGGAGTACGTCGCGTGGTTCTCGGCCGCTCGGGGCAGCGACCCCTCAGAATGGGAGAGCACCGTGACCCGACTGACCGGAAGCCGATGACCCCCAGCGATCGCCGAATCCTCCTCGTCGTCCACGCGCGCCGCGACGACACCGTCCACGCCGCCGAGCGCATCCTGACCGCCGTGCGGTCGGCGGGGGCCACACCGGTGGTGTCCGCGGAGGATAGGCCCGAACTGGCGGAGCGTCTGTCGCTCGAGGGTGTGCAGACCCTCGGCGTCGACGTCGGCATCGACGACATCGAGCTGGCCATCGTTCTCGGCGGCGACGGCACGATCCTCCGGGCGGCCGAGGTCGTCCGCGGCGGCACGGTCCCGATCCTGGGGATCAACATGGGCCACGTCGGTTTCCTCGCGGAGATCGAGCGCGACGACATGGACGACGCCGTGCGCCGGGTGATCGACCGCGACTACGTCGTCGAGGAACGCCTCGCTCTCGCCGTGCGCGTGCTCGACGCCGACGACGAGGTCATCTTCGAGACATGGGCCCTCAACGAGGCCACCGTCGAGAAGGCCAGCCGAGAGCGCATGCTCGAGGTCGTCATGGAGGTGGACGGGCGGCCGCTGTCGTCGTTCGGCTGCGACGGCATCGTCGTGGCGTCTCCGACCGGGTCGACCGCCTACAATTTCTCGGCCGGGGGGCCCGTCATCTGGCCCACGGTCGAAGCCATCGCCGTCGTTCCCCTCTCGGCGCATGCTCTGTTCGCGCGCCCCCTCGTCGTCAGCCCCGACGCCATGGTGGCCATCGAGGTGCTCGAACGCACCAGCGGCAGCGGCATCCTGTGGTGCGACGGTCGTCGCTCGCACGAACTGCCCCCGGGGGCCCGCGTGATGGTGCGCCGTTCGTCGCGCCCCGTCCGCCTCGCGCGCCTTCATCCCGCGGCCTTCACCGACCGCCTCGTGCGCAAGTTCCGGCTCCCGGTCACGGGATGGCGTGGGATGCCGGGAGGAGCGGCGTGATCGAGGAGATGCGGCTGCGCGACCTCGGGGTCATCGCCGACGCCACGCTTCCGATCGGGCGGGGCTTCACCGCCATCACCGGTGAGACCGGTGCGGGCAAGACGATGGTGGTGACCGGCCTGGGGCTGCTGCTCGGCCAGCGCGCAGATTCGGGAGCGGTGCGCAAGGGGGCGGCTCAGGCTTCCGTCGAAGGCGTGTGGATCGTCCCCGAGGAGGGGGTGGTCGCCGCGCGCGTGCGCGAAGCCGGCGGCGACGTCGAGCCCGTCGGCGGAGGATCCGCCGAGCTCTATCTGGGCCGGACCGTCTCGAGCGAGGGGCGCGGCCGTGCCACGGTCGGCGGGCGCACGGCCCCCGCGGGGGTTCTCGCCGACCTGGCAGACGACCTCGTCGTCGTGCACGGACAGTCCGACCAGCTGCGACTGAAGTCCTCGTCGGCCCAGCGCGACGCCCTGGACCGATTCGGGGGTGAGCGCGTGGTCGCCGCTCGGACGGCGTATCGCACCGCCTGGGACACCTGGCGCGCGCTCGATGCGGAACTGGCCGCCCTGACCGCAGACCGCGACGATCGGGCGCGCGAGGCCGAGCAGTTGCGCGCCGCGATCGCAGAGATCGAGGCCGCAGCGCCCGTCGCCGGCGAAGAAGAGGAACTGGCGCGTCGGGCGGAGCGTCTCGCCAACGCCGAGGACCTGCGCATCGCCGCCGTGACGGCCCACGCCGCCCTCTCGGACGAGGACGGCGCGCCCGATGTCGTGACGCTCCTGGCGGAGGCCCGCCGTGCCCTCGAACGGATCTCGGGCAGCGATGAAGCGCTCGCCGCGATCGGCGAGCTCGTCGCCGACCTGGGATACCGTGCGACCGATGCGTCCGTTGCCCTCTCGGGTTATCTCGCCGATCTCGACGAGTCCGGACCCCACGAATTGGCGGCGGTCGACGAACGTCGAGGCGTACTCGCAGGACTCGTGCGCGCGCACGGTTCGGTGGAGGCCGCCCTCTCGCTCCTCGAGACGGGATCGGCCCGGCTGGTCGAACTCGATGACGATGGCGACCGCCTGCAGCGGCTCGAGACGCAGCGCGATGCGGCCGCGGCCGAGCTCGATGTCGCTGCGGAGGCGCTGACCGCCGCGCGACGCGAGGCAGCCGAACGGTTGGGCTCCGCCGTCACCGAAGAGCTCCACGCCCTGGCTCTGCCCGACGCCCGTCTGACCGTCGATGTGGCCTCCGCACCTCCGGCCGGGCACGGCCGCGACGAGGTCTCGATCCTGCTGGCTCCGCACCCGGGTGCCGACCCCCGACCCGTCTCGCGGGGAGCGTCGGGCGGTGAACTCAGCCGGGTCATGCTCGCGATCGAGGTGGTCATCGCGGGGGTGGACCCGGTTCCCACGTTCGTCTTCGACGAGGTCGACGCCGGTATCGGCGGCGCCGCCGCGATCGAGGTCGGCCGCCGCCTCGCCCGGCTCGCCGAATCGTCGCAGGTCATCGCGGTCACGCACCTCGCCCAGGTCGCCGCCTTCGCCGGCAATCACCTCACGGTCGTCAAGGGTCACGACGGTGCGGTCACGGCATCCAGTGTCCGTCGCCTCGAAGGCGCCGAGCGCGAAGCCGAGATGGCCCGCCTGTTGTCGGGACTCAGCGACTCGGATGCCGCCCTCACACACGCTCGCGAGCTGCTGGAGACCGGCCGATCCCGATGACGGACGCTTTCGACGACGAGCGATCGACGCCGCCGGAAGCGACACGGATCGATCCCCCTCGGCACACGCCCCTGTGGGCTTTCCTGTCGCGCCTGATGCTGAGGCTGGAGGCGTGGCTGCGTTCGCACGGCGGCAGACGCCTGCGCACGGGTATCCGAGTGTTCTGGGCCGCGGTGACCGCGGTCGGCATCCTGCTCCTCGTTGGGCCGGTGATCAACGCGCCGCTCACCTTCGACGACATCACGTCCTCGGCGAAGGATGCCGCGGGAACCTGGATCGCGAAAGACTTCTCGGCCGAATACCACGTGCAGCAGGGCGAAGACGGCCGACTCGTGGTCGCGGTGACCGAGCGATTCACCGCCGTCTTCCCGGACGACGTCGACGAGAACACGATCGAACGCGTCGTCGCTTCGCAGTACGAGGGGCACGACCTCGCTCCGCTGCTGCGCGAGGCGCGGATGGACGATCGCGCCGTCGCCCCCCGTGTGACTGCGACGCCGACCCGCACGACCTATTCGATCGGGGGAGGGGAGCGACTCACCGGGTCGCACCCCGTCGAGCTGCGCTATGACCTGCACGACCTCGCCTTCGACGACCGGGAGCTTTCGTCGGAGCTGCCGTACCAGGTGGTGAAGTGGGACGTCTTCGGCCCGGAGTGGCCGCACGCGGTCTCGTCGAGCTCGCTGCGCGTCATCGTTCCCGGCGGACTCGAGAGCGCGTTCGTCCGGCAGCCGGCGGCGGGGCTGTCGTGGCTGCTCGTGGGCGGGTCCACCACCATGGAGCCCGAGGACGCGGCATCCGATCCGTTGATCTACGAGATCACGAACGATCAGAACATCCCCCCGCACGGGTCGTTCTGGTTCACGTTCCGATTCGAGCCCGGGACGTTCGCGATGCCGGGACCGTCTGCGCTGTTCTTCGTGCAGGCCTTCGGCCCGTTCGTGCCGCTGCTTCTGCTCGCGGCGGGGGTGCTGTTCGCGTTCGCCGCGCGGGCCGTCGCGTGGGCGGACGAGCGCGGGCGCGCGTGGTTCGTCCCCGAGTCGCAGCCGCGACCACAGAGCTCGGTCGCCCTCGACGCGCGCCTGTGGGGGGCGCGGGGCACGGCCGCCCTTGCGGAGGCACTCGATGCATGGCGACGCAACCCGTCGAACCCCCTCCTGACGCGTCGTCTCGCGCGCGCGGCCCATCGGGCGGGGCGCTGGGGCGATGTGTTCTCCGCTCGACGATCGTTCCGCTTCTCTTCCGCGTGGAGGGAGCAGTTCGAGCGGGAGCTGCGGACCATTCCGCGAGGCTTCGTGCGTGACGCGTTCCTCGGTGGCGGGTTCGCCCTCGTGGTGCTTCAGCTGGGGCTGACACGACAGCTGTCGTATCAGAGCGCCTTGACCGTCGAATGGTGGCCCCGGGCGGCGGCCGCGGTCGCGATCGCGCTCGCCGGAGTGATCTTCGCGGTGGCGCTGAGCGCGCGCCCGCTGTCGCAAGCGGGCGCTCTCGCGCGCGAGCACCTGCTCGGCCAGCGCCTGTACCTCGAACGGACGGCCGCCGCTGAGCGCACTCCGCTGCGATCGCCGGAGTTGCCGTACGTGGTGCTCTTCGAACGGCCCCGCGCAGCGGGGCGGCTCGTGCGGGAGCTCCTCGAGCGGGAGGGGATCGATCGACGCACGGGCGCCGACCCCGCGTTCTTCGGGCGTGGGCGGATCGTCGTCCGCGCCCTGGCGGTGGCGATCGTTGGTGGGGCTCTCGCCCTCGCCTTCCTCACGACCGCGCCGACGAGCGCCGCACCCGACGAGACGGCGGTGCTCGACGGAGTCGAGGGAGACTACGGCGTCGCGGTGACGGATGCCGACATCGCCGCGACCCTGAGTCGGAACGACGACGGGGTGGGGCGGTTGGAGGTCGTCGAAACGCTGAAGGCCGAGGTCAGCGGAAACCTGCGGACCGTGCCGCAGATCACGAGAGTGTGGCGCGACGTCGTCGACGGCCGCGATCAGGGTCTGACCGTCGAATCGATCACCGTCGATGACGAGGCAGTGCCCTTCGAGCAGACGCGGCGACTCGGACACGCGGTCGTCCAGACCCGACTGACCGACGACTGGAGCGGGGAGCACGACGTCGAGGTGCGGTACGCCCTGGAGAGACCGGTCGCCGCGGGAGAGGACACCGACCGGGTGACGTGGACGGCCCTGATGGCCGGGTGGTCGTGGCCGTGGACGACCGTCGATGCGGAACCGGAGCGCGTTCGCATCGCGCTCACCCTCACCGATGGCGTGGGAGAGGGACTCACGAGCGACTCCGGATGGCTGGACTCAACGCCCTACCGCCCGGACTCCCCACCCGAGCCGCTCGGCGACACCGTGCAGCGCGCGGGTCAGACCGTCATCTCGCTCGATGCGAGAGCGGCCGACGAGGGCACGTCCGGGAGCCGATGGCCGTCGTCGTCGTCGTACGCGGGCCTGGATCTGGCATTCCCCGCGGGCACGTTCTCGTCGGCGACGACGCCCGGCCTCGGGCACACGGTCTGGACGGCGCTCCCGTGGGTCGCCGGGCCGGTCCTCGGGGCAGCGGCTGTCGTCCTCGGCCTGGTCGGAATGGGCGCGCGCACGAGGGTCGGCGTGCGGCGAGACGTCGCGCGCTGGCTGCCGCCGAGCACGATCGTCGCCCAGGTGGTGCTGATCGGGTGGGCGGCCGGAGACGCGGCGTCCGAGGACGCCATTCTGCCCGTGGTACTGATCCCCTTCGCCCTCTCCGTACTCGTCGCGATCATCGCTTACGTCCGCACCCGCCGACGCGGCATCGTCACGTGAACGTGACGTGGATGTCGGAGGCGGGTGCCAGACTCGGAGTCGAACCCCCACACGCGACTGATAGGATCGAAGCCCGTGATGCAGACTTCGGACGCGGGACAATCAGACGGCACGACTTTCACGACGAAGCACATCTTCGTCACCGGAGGTGTCGTCTCCTCCCTGGGAAAGGGCCTGACGGCGGCAAGCCTCGGCAACCTCCTCACGGCTCGCGGTCTCCGCGTGGTCATGCAGAAGCTCGACCCGTATCTGAACGTCGATCCCGGAACGATGAACCCGTTCCAGCACGGCGAGGTCTTCGTCACCGATGACGGCGCCGAGACCGATCTCGACATCGGCCACTACGAGCGCTTCCTCGACATCGAGCTGAGCCAAGCCGCCAACGTCACCACGGGCCAGATCTACTCGCAGGTCATCGCGCGGGAGCGTCGAGGCGAGTACCTCGGCGACACCGTGCAGGTCATCCCGCACATCACCGACGAGATCAAGCGCCGCATGCGCCTGCAGGCGAGCGAGCAGCCGCAGCCCGACGTCATCATCACCGAGATCGGCGGCACCGTCGGCGACATCGAATCGCAGCCCTTCATCGAGTCGGCGCGCCAGATCCGTCACGAGCTCGGACGCAAGAACGTGTTCTTCGTGCACGTCTCGCTGGTCCCGTTCATGGGCGCCTCGGGAGAGCAGAAGACCAAGCCGACCCAGCACTCCGTCGCGACGCTGCGCTCCATCGGCATCCAGCCCGACGCCCTCGTGCTGCGCAGCGACCGGCCCGTCACCGAGTCGAACAAGCGCAAGATCGCGCTCATGTGCGACGTCGACGAAGACGCCGTGGTCAACGCGATCGACGTTCCGAGCATCTACGACATCCCCTCGATGTTGAACGACCAGGGACTCGACGGCCACATCGTCGACGCCCTCGATCTCGAGAAGGCGAGTGACGTCGACTGGTCGCGCTGGCAGCGCGTCCTGCAGGCGGTGCACAACCCGAAGCACGAGGTCACCATCGGCCTCGTCGGCAAGTACATCGACCTGCCGGATGCCTACCTCTCGGTCACCGAGGCCATCAAGGCCGGCGGCTTCGGGCAGGAGACCCACGTGAAGATCACGTGGATCCCCTCCGACCAGTGCGAGACTCCCGAAGGCGCAGCCAAGGCGCTCGGTGCGGTCGACGGCATCATCGTCCCCGGTGGGTTCGGCATCCGCGGCATCGAGGGCAAGCTCGGAGCCCTGCGCTTCGCGCGTGAGCAGGGCATCCCGACGCTCGGCATCTGCCTCGGCCTGCAGTGCATGGTCATCGAGTACGCGCGCACGGTCGCCGGTCTCGAAGGGGCTTCCTCGAGCGAGTTCGATCCCGACACCGCGCACCCGGTCGTGGCCACGATGGCCGAGCAGATCGACATCCTCAAGAGTGGGGACCTGGGGGGCACCATGCGCCTCGGGCTCTACCCCGCAGCCCTCGCGGACGGATCGCTCGCCGCGGAGGTCTACGGGGCGAGCAGCATCTCGGAGCGCCACCGCCACCGTTACGAGGTCAACAACGCCTACCGCCAGCAGCTGAGCGATGCGGGCCTGGTGTTCTCGGGCCTGAATCCCGACCTCGATCTGGTCGAGTTCGTCGAGCTGCCCCGCGAGGTGCACCCGTACTACATCGCCACGCAGGCGCACCCCGAGCTGCGCTCGCGGCCGACCGAGCCGCACCCGCTGTTCCGCGGTCTCGTCACGGCGGCGCTGGAGCGTCACCGTTCGAGCGAGCTGTTCGACGTCGAGGAGGACTGACGTGGAAGAGCTGCGCGACGAGAAGGTCGTCCTCGAGCTGATCTCGACGGACCTCGTCTACGAGGGCGCCGTCTGGGACGTGAGGTCCGACACCGTGCGCTACGGTGACGGCGAAATGACCCGCCAGTACGTCGAGCACCCGGGTGCTGCGGCGGTCGTCGCCCTCGACGACGAGGAGAACGTCGTCCTCATCCAGCAATACCGGCACCCCATCAAGGAGCGCGACTGGGAGATCCCAGCCGGTCTCCTCGATGTGGCGGGCGAGCCTCCTCTCGAGACGGCGAAGCGCGAGCTCACCGAGGAGGTCGACCTCGAGGCGGATCGCTGGCAGCACCTCGTCTCGATGCACACCACGCCCGGAGGCAACGACGAGGTCGTCCACCTCTTCCTCGCCCGCGGTCTGCGCAGCGTCGAGACCGACTACGAGCGCGAGCACGAGGAGTCCGATATGCGCGTCGAGCGCGTGCCCCTCGCCGACGTGATCGACGGAGTGCTCGCGGGACGCCTGCGCAACGGCATCCTGGCCACCGGCGCTCTCGCCACGGCCGAAGTGCTGCGCCGCGAGGCGTCCGCCCGCTGACGTGGAGCTCGAGCGCGCGGTCGAGACCTATCTCCGGCACGTCGCGCTCGAACGCGGTCTCTCCGACCACACGGTGGCCGCGTACCGCCGCGACCTCGCGGGGTACCTGGAGTGGCTCGGCGGTCGAGGGATCAGTACGGCCGAAGAGGTGACCCCCGCCCTCGTCGCGGACTTCGCGGCAGAACGGGCCTCGGCCGAACCACCGCCGGCGTCGTCGTCACTCGCTCGCCTGCAGTCGTCGGTGCGCGGGCTGCACCGCTTCCTCGTGCGGGAGGGGCGGGTCGACGCGGACCCGAGTGGCCGCCTGCGACCCCCGAAGGCGCCCCGACGGCTCCCCAAGGCGTTGACGATCGCGCAGATCGACGATCTTCTGCGGGGGGCGGGGCCTGCGCCGGAGGCGCCGGACGCGTCCGCGGCGGATCCGTCGGCGGTCCGCGACCGGGCCCTGCTCGAACTGCTCTACGCGACCGGGGCACGCGTCTCGGAGATCGTCCAACTCGACGTCGACGACACCGTGCACGGCGACCTTCTGCGTGTGCGCGGCAAGGGCGACAAGGAGCGTGTGGTGCCGGTGGGCTCGTACGCGCGCGCCGCGGTCGATGCCTATCTCACACGCGTTCGCCCCGCTCTCGCCGCGAAGGGGCGCGCGACGCCCCGGCTGTTCCTCGGCGTACGCGGCGCCCCGCTCTCACGCCAGAGCGCGTGGCTCATCATCCAGGCCGCGGCGGAGCGCGCGGGGCTGACCGCGCACGTCTCGCCGCACACGCTGCGACACTCCTTCGCCACCCACCTGTTGCAGGGCGGCGCCGACGTTCGCGTCGTGCAGGAACTGCTCGGTCACGCCTCGGTGTCGACGACGCAGATCTATACGCATGTGTCGGTCGACGCGCTTCGCGACGTGTATGCGACGGCGCACCCGCGGGCGCGGTGAGCGCGCGGCGTCGGGTCGCCCCGACGGTCTCGTGCCCGCGGGTGGGGCGGAAGGCGGGCACCGGGGCGGACGGCCGCCTGAGACACTAGAGGAATGACCGCCACCCTCGTCGCACAGGGCCTCGCCGGGGGCCACGGACATCGCACGCTGTTCGACGGCGTGGACCTGACCGTCGCCCCCGGAGACGTCGTCGGCGTCGTCGGTGCCAACGGAGCCGGCAAATCGACTCTGCTGCGCCTGCTCGCAGGTGTCGACGAGCCGCAGGCGGGAACGATCAGCCTCGCGCCCGCGGACGCTTTCGTCGGTTGGCTCCCGCAGGAACACGAACGGGTGGCCGGGGAGACGGTCTCGCAGTACATCGCCCGGCGAACGGGGTGCGCCGAGGCGACGCGGGAGATGGATGCCACGGCGGCAGCGCTCGGCGACCCCACAGCCGTGGGAGCCGATGACGCCTACGCGACCGCCCTCGACCGGTGGCTCGCCAGTGGAGCCGCCGATCTGGACGAGCGGATGCCGGTGGTGCTCGCCGACCTGGGGCTCGAGGTCGGTCCGGATGCCGAGATGACGGGCCTGTCCGGTGGGCAGGCTGCTCGGGTCGGGCTCGCCGCACTGCTGCTGTCGCGTTTCGACATCGCCCTCCTCGACGAGCCGACGAACGACCTCGACCTCGACGGGCTCGAGCGTCTCGAGACGTTCGTGCGCGGGCTCCGCGGCGGAGCCGTGCTCGTGAGCCATGACCGCGAGTTCCTCGCGCGGTCGGTGACGCGCGTGCTCGAACTCGACCTCGCGCAGAACTCCCACCGGATCTACGGCGGCGGGTACGACGCGTACCTCGAGGAGCGCGCCACGGTACGACGCCAGGCGCGGGAGAAGTACGAGGAGTACGCCGACACCAAGGCCGATCTGGTCTCGCGCGCCCGCACGCAACGGGAGTGGTCGAGCCAAGGCGTGCGCAACGCGATGAAGAAGTCGCCCGACAACGACAAGATCCGTCGCAAGGCCGCGACGGAATCGAGCGAGAAGCAGGCGCAGAAGGTACGCCAGATGGAGAGCCGGATCGCCCGCCTCGACGAGGTCGAAGAGCCGCGCAAGGAGTGGCAGCTGGCCTTCACGATCGGTTCGGCGCCGCGGTCGAGCTCGGTCGTGTCCACTCTGTCGGGGGCGGTCTTCCGTCAGGGCGACTTCACCCTCGGCCCTGTCTCGCTGCAGGTGAACGCGGGGGAGCGCATCGGCATCACGGGGCCGAACGGTGCCGGGAAATCGACGCTGCTGCGTGGCATCCTGGGCCGCCAGACGCCGGACGAGGGATCGGCGAGCCTGGGCGCCAGCGTCGAGATCGGGGAGATCGATCAGGCTCGCTCGCTGTTCGTCGGGGGACGAGCGCTCGCGGAGACGTTCGAGGACTTCGTGCCCGAGATGAACGCGGGCGACGTACGGACGCTCCTGGCGAAGTTCGGGCTCAAGGCCGATCACGTCACGCGTCCGGTCGGCGAGCTGTCGCCGGGCGAGCGCACGCGCGCGGGTCTCGCTCTGCTGCAGGCGCGCGGGGTGAACGTGCTCGTGCTCGACGAACCGACGAACCACCTCGACCTCCCGGCGATCGAGCAGCTCGAGCAGGCGTTGGAGTCGTACACGGGGACGCTGCTGCTCGTCACGCACGACCGGCGCATGCTCGCCGCGGTGCAGACCGACCGGCGCTGGCACGTCGAGGCCGGGCAGGTCACCGAGCTGTAGAGCGGTCAGGGCCACCCGGCCCCGGCGCGCTGTCCGGCCTCGTCGAGCGTGCGCGGGGCGGCGACCCGGTGCGCTTGTCCGGCGCAGCCGATCGTGCCTCCGGGCAGCGGCCCCGGCCTGCGGCCCGAGGTGCGGGTCGGACGCCGCCGAGCCCGCCGAAGGTGCGCATAAACGCTCTCCACGCACATAAACGCGTGCAGCACGTGTTTATGGGCGCAGATCGCGTTTATGCGTGGGGAGAGGGCCGAGTCAGCGGCCCTGGCGCTTCTTGTAGGGCTTGGGTTCGCCCTTCACGATCGGGGCACGGCCCTTGCCCTTGTTCGCCTTTGCCTTGCCGCCACCGGGCGCCTTCTGTCGGGGCGCGGGCGGCGGGGCGTCGGCGATGCGGCGGTGGGCCTCCTCGAGCAGCAATTCACCGGCCGGCAACAGGCGTGTGGGCGCCGTGCGCTGGACCAGGGGTTGACCGACCTCTTCCTCGAGCTTGTCGAGGGTCGTGTACAGCGAGGCGAGGGGGATGCGCAGCTTGTCGGCCGCGCGGGGGAAGTGCAGCTCCTCGGCGAGGGCGGCGAACCGGACGAGGTGCTCGAGCTTCATGGCATCCATTCTCCCGTGTCGAGCGGTGTCGCGGACACTCGCCCAGGAGGCCGGGAGGGACCCGGAGTCAGGCGGCGGCCGAGGCCAGGAAGCGGTCGGCGGTGCGCAGCGACAGGGCCATGATCGTCAACGCGGGGTTGGCGGCGATGGCGGAGGGGAAGACCGAGTTGTCGCAGATCCAGAGATTCGGGATCTCGTGCGAGCGGCCGTCGGCGTCGACCACTCCGTCGGAGGGGTCGTTCGACATACGGCACGTGCCGATCGTGTGCGCGGTGCGGGCGAGGACCATGGTGTCGCGCGCCCCGGCGGCCTCCATCACCCGCAGCATGAACGCGGTGGCGTGCTGATCGATCGCCTTCTCGTTCTCGCCGGCGGTGAAGGTGACCCGCGCGCGGGGGATGCCGAACTCGTCGGTCTCGTCGACCAGCTCGAGCCGGTTGTCGTCCGACGGCAGACAATCGGCGTTGATGCCGATGCCTGCCATGAACCGCGCCTGGTCCAGCCGCTGCATGAGCTCGGGTCCCCAGAGCCCGCCGCCGCGCACGAGCGTGGTTGCGAAAGTCAGGGGCATGACACCGAGGCTCTGCACGAGGTAGCCGCCGGCGAAGTCGGCGTCGGCGGGGCGCATCATGTCTTCGCTGATGAGCGACGACGGATAGCCGCGGTGCCCGCGCACCGGCTCGTCGAACCGGCCCCACACCTGGGTGGCGCCGTGGGCGAGGAAGTTGCGGCCGACCTGGCCGTTGTCGTTCGCCAGGCCCGTGTGCAGCAGCAGGCGTGGCGTCTCGACGCCCCCACCGGCCAGGACGAGTGCGCGGCAGCGCTGGCGACGATCGACGCCGCCCTTGCGGTACACGACCGCCTCGACACGGCCGCGGGCGTCGAGCTCGATCCCGTGCACCATCGACTCGCTGCGGATCTCGGCGCCGGCCGCGACCGCCGCGGGCAGATATGTGTTCGCGGTGGAGGCCTTGGCATCCACTCGGCATCCCTGGTGGCACTCGCCGCAGTTGACGCAGGCGCTGCGCTCGCCGTGGTGGTCTTGCAGCCGTGCGCGCGTGAGCACCGCCGCGGGGGCGTCTGCCCAACGGATGCCGAGGGCGTCGCAGCCCTTCGCGACGAGGTTCGCCGGGGCGTTGCGCTTCGCCGGGGCGTACGCGTACCGCCGCGAGGGGTCCCAGGGGTAGGGGCTCGGTCCGGACACGCCGATATCGCCCTCGACGCGCTCGACGTAGGAGAGCAGTTCGTCGGGGTCGACCGGCCAGTCCCGTCCCACGCCCGACTCGGTGCGCAGGGCGAGGTCGCGGCGATCGGGACGCGGAGTGAACGCCCCCCAGTGCAGCATCGAGCCGCCGACACCGCGTCCGCTGTTGTTGGGGCCGAAGGCGGTGGGGTCGTCGCCGCCGCTCAGACGCTCCGACATCCAGTTGATCTCGACGGCCTCGGTCTCGTCGGGCGTGAGGTCGTCGAGCGAGAAGTGCCGCCCCGCCTCGAGGGCCACGACGGTGAGCCCCTTTCGCGCAAACTCGGCGGTGAGCGGGGCCCCGCCCGCGCCGGTTCCGACCACCACGACATCGACGATCTCATCGTCGGTGTAGGTACGCATCGCCTCGAGGTTCATGCCGCGTCTCCCGTCGCGATCGTGCCGCCGACGTTCGCCGGCTCCCAGTCTTCGCGGCGCCCGAGGCGCAGCTCCACATATCCGCGGATGGGCGTCCCGCCGGTGGCGAAGCCGTCGTAGCCGACGCGCGCCATGCTCGCCGGGTGGGTGAGCCACTGTCGGACGAGGTCGTTGCGCACGTCTTCGAGCCAGGCCTTGAGCTGGGCGGCGTCGAAGGTGCCCTCGGCATCGGCGTCACCCTCGACGGCCGCGCGGAAGGTCTCGACGCGCTCGGCAGGATCCGTGGGCCACGTGGCGGCCAGGTGATCGAGGCCGGTGCGGTACGCCTCGGCGTCGGCGGGCAGATCGGCGTTGCGCCACCCGTCGCCCTCTCCTCGCGCGAGCTGCGCGTCGACACGACCGGCGATGTCGATCGCCGGGCCGTCCTGCGGAACGACGAGATCGGCGATCTCGCGCAGCAGGGTCAACTGCGCCAGATCGAGCACCCGGGGCGCGTAACCGCGGTCATCGGGCACGGAGCGTCGGGCCAGGATGCCGCGGACCCGGTCGTCGACGCGATCGCTGGCGATGAGGCGTGCCCAGTCGTCCGGGACCACGGGCCCGACCCGCACCTCGTCGGCGACGAAGCGGGAGATCGCCTCGGCCGCCTCGGCGGGGCGCTCGAGCGGGATCATGTGTCCCGTGTCGGGGAGGGCCGTGAACCGCGCACGGGGGTAGACGGAGGCGAGCAGTTCGGGCTGCGCGGAGGCGCCCAGGTCGGCGTCGTCGGTGCCGGCGAGCACGAGCACGGGGAGGTCGAGCGTCTGGACGTCGGCGGTCACGTCGACGCGGCTTCCCGTCTCGAGCCAGGCGCGCCACGCGGTGGGCGAGGTGCGGCGGAGGTCGGCCAGCGCGAGGGACTGCGCCCCGGCATCGAGGGGCTCTGCCGTGTTCTGGTCGATGAACGTTTCGGCATCCTGTTCGGAGAGCGCCCCGCCGTCGACCCACGAGAGCATCCGCTCTCGGCGTTCCTCGTCCATCGGCTCCGGCCGGGGCGGAGACGGCGCCATGAGCACCATGCCGCGGAGTCCGAACAGCGGCGCGTCTCCGCGCAGGACGCGTGCGGCGACGAGCGCGGCGATCTTGCCGCCCATGCTGTGGCCGCCGAGCATCCAGGGGCCGTTCGCGTGGCCGGAGAGGTGGCGGAGGACGTGGTCGACGGTCTCGTCGAGCGTGGCGTCGGGGGCGCTCGCGGCGGAGCCGAAGCCGGGGAGGTCGATGCCGTGCACCCGCACGTCGCCCGCGAGCTCGTCGGCGAGACGGTCGAAGGATCCGGAGCTGGCCCCCAGCGCGTGCAGCAGGTACAGGGTGAGGGGTGCCCCGTCTGTGACGGGAGCGGATTCGGTGGGCATGCACTCACGCTCGCGCACCGGAGGGGCCGGAAAGGGTCGCTTGCGCGACGGCGGGATTTGCGCAAGCACTGCGGCGGGACGATCGGTGGTGCGGGGACCGCGTACCGAACTCCTGAGAAGCGGCGGCCCTCGCCGCGTGGTGCGGGGCCGCCACCCGGTGTGCGAGGTCGGGCCGCGCGGACCTCAGGAGATTCGCACACGACGATCGCCCCGTCCGCACGCGGCGGGCCGGGGCGATCGGGACGCGCGAGTTACGGCGTGACCATGCCACCGTTGACGTTGAGCGTCTCGCCCGAGACGTAGCTCGACTCCGCGGACGCGAGGAAGACGAACGCCGGCGCGATCTCAGCGGGCTGACCGGCGCGCTGGTAGGTGCTCTCGTCGTCGAAGTGCTCCATCTGATCGTCGGAGACACCCTGGCTCACCTGCAGGGCCGACCAGGTGGGCCCGGGGGCGACGACGTTGACCCGGATGCCGCGCGAGGCGAGCTGCTGCGCGAGTCCCTTCGACAGGTTGTTGATCGCGGCCTTCGTCGCGGCGTAGTCGAGGCGGTCGGGCGCGGGCACGTAGGCCTCGAGCGAGGCGGTGTTGATGATCGTGCCGCCCTCGGGGAGGTGGGCGAGCGCCGCCTTGGTGATCCAGAACGGAGCGAAGACGTTGGTGCGGAAGGTCTGCTCGAACTGCTCGTCGGAGAGGTCGTCGACCTTCTCGACCATCACCTGCTTGCCGGCGTTGTTCACGACGATGTCGAGGCCGCCGAGCGCCTCGGCGGTGCGGGCGACGAGCTCGCGGCACGCGGCGGGATCGGTGATGTCGGTCGCGATCGAGACGCCGGTGCGGCCGGCATCCCGGATCTGCTCCAGGATGTGGTCGGCGTCGCGCTGCTCGTCGGGCAGGTGCACGATGGCCACGTCGGCTCCCTCGCGGGCGAACGCGATCGCCACGGCGCCGCCGATGCCGGAGTCGCCGCCGGTGATGAGGGCCTTGCGGCCGACCAGGCGGCCGAGTCCGCGGTAGGTCGTCTCGCCCAGGTCGGGCACCGGAGTCATATCGGCCTGGACGCCGGGCTCGGGCTGGTGCTGCACGGGCGGCTCGACGCGCGAGTAACGGGTGACGGGGTTGTCGAAGGTGAACTGATCGCGATCGGAACTCATGCGACGACGTTATGCAGGACGGGCTCCGCGGTGCGCGGCCTTGACGGGAGAGTGGATGCCGTCCAGGCTCAGCTCACTCCGCCCCGGTCGACGAGACGCGTCGGCACGAGGTGCGTGTGAGAGCCCGTCGCGGGGTCGGCTCCCCGCGCCAGCAGCGTCTCGGCGGCGCGCGTGCCGAGCTCGGTCACGTCGTAGTCGACGACGCGGATGCGACGGGGCAGCAGACGGGAGAGTTCGAAGTCGTCGAAACCGGCGATCGCGACGTCGGCGCCGCGGGGCAGGATCGCCTCGAGGGCTCCGATCGTGACGCGGTTGTTCGCGCAGAAGACCGCCGTGGGAGGGTCGGCGGACTCGAGGAGCCGGTGCACCGCGTCCCGGGCGACGGTGGGGGTGTGAAGGCCGTGGACGACCAGAGCGGGGTCGAGCGTGAGGCCCTGGGCGGCGAAGGCCTCGCGTGCTCCCGCGAGGCGCTCGACCATCGTGTAGATCTCGGGGGAGTCGAGCAGAACGGCGATGCGACGGTGCCCCGTCTCGAGGAGCTCGGCGACGGCCGCTCGGGATCCGCCGCGGTTGTCGAGGAGGATCGCGTCGGCGGGCACGCCGCTGCCGGGACGGTCGAGGAAGACCACGGGCGTTCCCAGCTCGACCTCGCGGGAGAGATACGAGTGGTCGGCGGCGGTCGGGACGACGATGAGGCCGCCGATCTGGCGCTGGCACAGATCGAGGGCGAGGGTGCGTTCGAGATCGGCGTCCTCTTCGCTGGATGCCATGACCAGGTGCATGCGCTCGCGCGTGGCGATCGCGGAGACGGCGGCGGCGATCGCCATGTAGAAGGTGTTCGAGAGGTCGGCCGCGACGAAGCCGATGGTGTCGCGGTTGCCCGACCGCAGGCTGGCCGCGAGGGAATTGCGGTGGTAGCCGAGCCTGCCGACCGACGCGAGGACGCGCTCGATCATGGCGGGGTCGACATTCGGCTCGCCGTTGACCACGCGCGACACGGTCTTCAGGCTCACCCCGGCGTCGGCGGCGACGTCGATCATGGTGGGCCGACCGGTCTTGCGCATGCGTCTCCTCGAGGGATGCCGCGCGGGGTCGGCATCCCTCCGAGCATACGGATATCGCCGGTCGCGCCGGAAAACACGAAGAAGGGGGCGCCCGCGATCGGCGGGACACCCCCTGGGTCGTCGTCAGGTCTCGGGTGTGACCAGTGCGCCCGTCTCGTGCGAGGCGATCGCGGCGGCGAAGAGACGGTGCGTCAGCGCGGCCTCGTCGGGGCGGACGCACCCGAAGCCGTCGCCGAGCTCGCCCAGGTACTCGGCGAGATAGGCCGCCCACATCTGCAGGATGGCATCCGAGAAACCGGACTCGAAGTTGGGACCCGTCACCGTCGGCCAGACCGACTGGCTGCCCGCGTCGACGCTCTGCCAGCTCTGCTCACGCCCGACGCCCGGCACGTCGACGAAGGCGAAGACCTCGACCTGCTTGGGGTTCTTGGTGCTGAAGCGCACGCCGCCCGACATGCCGATGGCCTCGAACTCCCACGTGTTCTTCTGCCCCGGTGCGATGCGTTTGGTCTCGGTCGTCAGAGGGAAGGGGGCGCCGTCGTGGCGCGCCCACGAGTGGATGACGGCGTTGTCCCAGGTGTCGCACGGCTGGGGCGTGCCGTCGGGGCCGGGGCGCTCGGTGACGATGTCCTGCAGGATGCCGACGACCTTCTCGGGCGTCCAGCCCAGGCGCAGCGGCACGTGCCACGTGTGCATACCGAGGTCGTTGAGCACCCCCGCGTCGCCGCAGAACTGCTTCTGCCGCTTCCAGTTGAGGGGCTTGTTCACGTCGATGTCGCTCGAGTGCAGGAAGGTGCACTTCGCCTCGACGATGCGCCCGAGCGCGCCCGAGCGGACGTAGTCGACCGCCCACTGCGCACCAGGGAAGAACGGCATCTCGCTCGAGACGCGCACGAACGACTCCGGAGTCTCGTCGATGGCGGCGACCACCGCGTCGGCGGCGGCGCGGTCGATGCCGAACGGCTTCTCGGCCAGCAGCGCCTTGCCGGCGCGGACGGTGTCGACGTAGAGACGCTCGTGCAGATCGTGCCGCACGGCGATGTAGACGACGTCGACGCGGGGATCGGCGAGCAACTCGTGATGATCGGTCGTGGTCAGCTGCACCGTATCGATGCGCTCGAAGAACTCGAGGGCCGCGGGGTTGATGTCGCACACCGCGACGAGTTCGGGCTCGGCGGGGTGGTCGATCAGCGCGGGCCAGCGGCGCAGGGCCGCGGCGATCTCGCGCCCCATGAGGCCGCCGCCGATGATGCCGACACCGATCTTCGTGCCGGTCACGCGCGGTCTCCTTCGCCGGTGCCGCCGATGAGGGCGAGGGCTTCGTCGACCGAGGCGTCGTCGTGCACCACGGACATGAGGGCCGCGGTGATGCCGGCCGGGTCGCGGTGCTGGATGACGTTGCGACCGTAGACGATGCCGCGAGCGCCCTGCGCGAGCACGGCCTTCGTGCGCTCGAGGAGGGTGCGGTCGTCGACGCGTCCTCCGCCGCGCACCAGCAGGGGAGTGTCGCCGGCGGCCTGGATGACCCGGTGGTACTCGGTGATGTCGTCGGTGGGGTCGGCCTTGATGAGGTCGGCGCCGAGCTCGCGCGCCTGGCGCACGAGAGTGACGACCTTGGCGGTGTCGCCGTCGACCCCGTACCCGCCGGTGCCGGGCTTGGTCTGCATGACCAGCGGCTCGATCATCAGCGGCATCCCGTACTTCTCCGCGTCGCTGCGCAGCGCCAGGATCGAGCGGATGCACTGCTCGCGCACCTGCGGTTCGCCCGGGAGATCGAGGAGGTTCACGCACACGGCGACGGCGTCGAGGCGGACCGCGACCTCGATGGCATCCGGGACGTGGATGCTGTGCAGGGGCGACTCGAGCGGGTCGCCGTAGACGTTGGCGATGTCGGTGCGCAGCACGAGCCCGGGCTTCTGCTTGCCGGGGACGGACTGCAGCAACGGCGCCTGTCCGAGGGTGAGCTGGACGGCGTCGGGACCGGCGTCGACGAGGGTGGCGACCGTGGCCGCCATGTCTTCGATGCCCGTCAGGAACGAGTGCTCGTGGAACGCGCCGTGGTCGACGGCGACGTCGAGAGCGCGGCCGGACCGCGCGTTGAAGAGGCGATTGAGGCGGGGTTTCGACATGGGGTGTGGGTCTCCGAAGCGTCGTGTCGGGGCGCGGCTCTGCGCTCGACGGTCAGTATGCGGGGCGAAAGACAACGTTGTCAATCACTGCTAGCGTGGGCGGCGTCACGGCGAGGAAGGCGGGGCTCATGGGCGAGCTGTACGGACGGTCGATCGACGACGCGAGACGACGGGTGGGTTCGCCTGCCGCGCTCGCGGCGGTGGAGGCCTCGGTGCGATCGGATGGACCGGATGCCGGGACCCGACGCCTGCGGATCGTCGCGGGCGATCTCGACGTCGAGCTGCTGCCCGACCGCGGACTCGACCTCGGCCAGGTGCGACACCGTGGCGTCCCCCTGGCCTGGGTGTCGCCGACCGGCTGGCCGCGCCCGGGTGCGACCGGCTTCGGCGCCGCGTTCGGCGGCGGTCTCGTGACCACCTGCGGCTTGCTCTCCTTCGGCCCGCCCTCGGTCGACGCCGAGGGGGAGCACCCGCAGCACGGGCAGTACAGCGGCCTGTCGGCATCCGTCATCCGTTCGGAGGTGACGGCCGATGCCGTGGTGGTCGAGGCCGTGGTGGTGGAGGCGACCGTGCTCGGCGCGCACCTCGAGCTGCGCCGGAGCGTGCGCGTGCCGCTCGGCGACGGACGGATCGAGCTGCGTGACGAGATCGTGAACCGCGGTTCGCGCGAGGTCGAGCCCATGGTGCTGTATCACGTGAACCTCGGCTGGCCGCTCGTCGACGCGGGCACGATCCTGCGCTCGCCGGCCGATCGCGTGCTCGCGCGCGATGCTGCGGCCGAGGCGGGGCTGTCGTCGTGGGCGGAGTTCCCCGAGCCGTCCCTGCACTATCCCGAGCAGGTTTTCTCGCACGAACTGCCGGCGGATCGCCGCGTGGGCGCCGAGGTGATCTCGCCGTCGGGGCTCGGCATCCGGATCTCGTTCGACACCGCCCGGTTGCCCGGGATGTTCCAGTGGCGGGTCGCCCAGGACGACGGGGTGGTGCTCGGGGTCGAGCCGGCGACGGCGGCGACCATCCTGGGGCGAGGAGAGGCGCGAGCGCGCGGACTGCTTCGTCCGCTGGCGCCGGGCGCCTCGTGGGAGCTCGGTCTCGACATCGATGTCATCGAGATGCGTCCGTGACTTGACAACGTTGTCCGATGGGGCTCATGCTGTCTCCATCGAAGCCCGCCGCAGGGTTTCCTTCCGGATGACAACGATGTCGGAGATGCGATGATGCACGACGAGAGACGGACCGTGAGCGCGGTCACCCAGGCCGCGACGGCCCGGCCGCGCGCTCGGCTCATCGACGTCGCGACGGCGGCGGGCGTCAGCCCCAAGACCGTGTCCCGCGTCATCAACGACGAGGTCGGAGTCCTCCCCGGAACCCGCGACCGCGTGCTGCAGACCGTGCGCGAGCTGGGGTTCGTTCCCGACCGCAGCGCGCGCGAACTCAAGCGTCGCGAGGCCGACACGATCGGCATCCTGATCGATGCGATCAGCGACCCGTTCTTCGCCGCCTTCGTGAGCGTGGTCGAAGAACTGGCGATCGCCGAGGGCCTGAGCGTGATCTTCGCGAGCACGGGCTACGACGCGGGGCGCGAGACGGCGCAGCTCGACCGCCTGACCGGCCATCGCCTCGCGGGTCTGATCGTGGCGCCGGTCGCTGTCCCTGCCGCGGTCCTCGCGGGGCTGCGCAACCGCTGCCCCGTGGTGACGGTCGACCGCGTGCGCTCCGGGATCGACGCGATCGTCATCGACGACTTCGGGGCCGCCGCCGAAGCCACCGCGGCCCTGCTCTCGCACGGACACCGCCGCGTCGCCTTCATGGGCGAAGACGTGCCCTACCCCACCGTCAGCGACCGTCTGGCCGGCTACCGCTCGGCTCTTGAGGCGGCGGGAGTGGCGTTCGACCCCGCGCTCGTGGTGACGCACGAGCGTTTCCGCGCGGGAGAAGCGGCCGAGGCCTCGCTCCTGCTGGAGCGCCCCGACGCCCCCACCGCCCTGCTGTGCGCGACGAGCCTCGCCGCGATCGCGACGGTACGGGCGATCCGCGCACGCGGGCTCCGCATGCCCGCGCTCATCTCGTTCGGTGACTTCACGCTCGCCGAGGTGCTCGAACCCGGCATCACCTACGTCGACCACGACCCCCGTCTGCTCGGCGCAGCAGCCTTCCGCCGCCTGCGCCAGCTGGCCGAGCGTCCCGACGACGCCCCGACCCGCACGGTCGTGCCCACGCGCCTCGTGCCTCGCGGATCGGGCGAGGTGCCCGTCGCGGAATCGGAGAAGCGCAGCGGAATCGGATCCGCGTCGGCATCCGATCCGATTCCGCTGCGTGCGTCCGATTCCGCCGGGGTACTCCCGTCTCCCGCGGCGGCCGCCCTCGTTCAGCCCGCGCCGGCCGGCGACGTCGTCGTCGCGGCCGCAGCCCCGATCGGAGCCCCCTCATGAAGCCCGTCCTGCTGCCCCCCAATCCCGTGCAGCACTTCTACCTTGGCGGCGACCGCATCGCGGCGCTGCGGGGCATCGTGCCCGAGACCGACCGGCAACCCGAGGAGTGGCTCGGCTCGACGGTGTCGCGCTTCGGGTCCGACACCATCGGCCTCGCCGTCACCGACCGGGGCGACGTCCTGCGCGACCTCGTCACGGCCGACCGCGGGGCCTGGGTGGGAGCGCGCGGGGGACGGGATGCCGCCGATCTCGGCATCCTGGTCAAGCTCCTCGATGCGCGTCAGCGTCTCCCCGTCCACGTGCACCCGGGCCGGGAGTTCGCCGCCGCGCACCTCGACTGCCCGTACGGCAAGACCGAGGCCTGGTACGTGCTCGAGACCGAGGACGACTGCGCCGTGCACGTCGGCTGGAACCAGTCCGTCGACCGCGACGAGCTCGACCGTCGGCGCGACGCGCAGGACAGCGAGTGGATGCTCTCGCGCATGAACCGCGTCGTCGTACGCCCCGGCATGGGCGTGCTCGTGCCCGCCGGAACCGTGCACGCGATCGACGGTGGCATCTTCGTCGCCGAAGTGCAGGAGCCCACCGACTTCTCGATCCTGCTCGAGTGGTCGGTCACGACCTCGACGCGCGAGGAGTCGCACCTCGACCTCGGCTTCGACGCCGTCATGCCCGCGGTCTCGACCGAGAAGCTGGATGCCGAGGCCCTCGGCGCCCTGATCAGCACGGCGGGGACGACCCCGGCGGGGGCGGACTTCCGCTCGCTGCTGCCCGCGATCGCCGACCCGTACTTCCGGTTGTTCGACGCGGCGGGAGAGACCGCGGCCCGCGAGGCCGGTTTCGCGGTGGTGCTGGTGCGCGAGGGCTCCGGTGCGCTGGTATCGGACGCCGGCTCGGTCGACCTCGAGCGCGGTCAGGTCTACGCCGTTCCCCATGCCTTCGGCGACTGGCGTCTGCTCGGCGAGGCCGAGGTGCTCGTCGCCGCTCCCGGTGCCGGGTGGCCCGGCACCCTCCGTGGAGGTGGCGTTCGATGAGCGACTACGTCGTCGGCGTCGACATGGGCTCGACCAGCACGAAGCTGCTCGTCGCGACCCCCGAGGGGCGACAGGTGCTCGTCGTGAGCCGCCCCTCGCCCTGGACCAACCTCGACCACGGCCGGGCCGAGATGACCGCCGAGCGGGCGATCGCGGTCGTGCGCGAGCTCGCCGCCGAAGCCGACGCCCGGCTCGACGAGGGGTACCGCGTCCTCGCGCTCGCCGTCTCGGGCATGGCGGAGGCGGGGGTGCTGCTCGACGCCGCCGGCACCCCGCTCGCGCCGATCATGGCCTGGTTCGACCCCCGGGGTGCCGCGCAGATCATGGCGACCCCGGAGGAGTTCCGCGCCGAGTTCCCCGGCCGTACCGGGTTGCCGGTGGGGCCGCTGGCATCCATCGCCAAGCTCCTGCACCTGCGCGACAGCGGCATCGCGCTCGCCGGAACGACGTTCCTCAACGTCCCCGAATACGTCGTGCACGCTCTCGGCGGTCCGCGGGTGGCGGAGTACTCGCTCGTGTCGCGTACCGGGCTCATCGACCAGGACGACAGCACGCCGTGGCAGGCCGCTCTCGACGTGCTCGGGGTCGACGCGTCGATCCTCGGGGCGCGCGTGAGCGCGGGCGAGCCGGTGGGCGTGGTGACGGACGAGGCCGTGCCCGCGGGGTTCCGGGGCGCGGCCCTCACGATCGCCGGTCACGACCACCTCGTGTCCGCCGTCGCCGTCGGGGCGACGCACACCGGCCAGCTCTACGACTCGATGGGCACGGCCGAGGCTCTCGTCCGCGTGCTCGACGACACCCTCCCCTTCGCGGCGCGCGAGCGCCTCGCCCACGCCGGAATCAACTGCGTGCGCCACGTCATCCCCGGCAAGTACGTGCTGCTCGCCGGCACCAAGTCGGGCCTGCTCATGCGCCGCGTGCTGCAGCTGCTCGG
The DNA here is from genome assembly GCF_003385695.1 of Microbacterium sp. AG157. Lineage (NCBI taxonomy): Bacteria > Bacillati > Actinomycetota > Actinomycetes > Micrococcales > Microbacteriaceae > Microbacterium > Microbacterium sp. AG157. Next base: position 2,560 of record NZ_QRDK01000007.1, on the reverse strand, counting down.
GATCACGGATGCCACGGGCCGGGCGGTCATCGACGCCGCCGCCCTCGCGCTCCCGGTCGACGGGACGCTCGCCGACGGCGGTCTCTCGGTCTCTGGTGCGCGCAACGACGACGGGGTGCTGAAGATCGTCGCGCAGAGCGACGGGCTCAGCCCCGCCGAGCTGTTCGCGGCATCGCTGCGCCACGGCAACGACATGCTCGCCGAATGCATGGCGGTGATGGACCGCGAGGTCGCCCCGCCGCGCTCGACGGTGCTGACCGGGGGCTGGTCGACCATGGCATCCGTCGTCCGCTCGCGCTCGACGCTGCTGCCCGAGGTCACCGTCTCGACCCACGACGAGGGCACCGCATACGGGGCGGCACTGTTCGCGGCGTTCGCCGTCTCTTCTGCGTCCTTCGAGGCCGTCGCGGAGACGTTCCTCGCATCCTCTCTTCTCACCAACGAAAGGAGCTGACGATGTCGTCAGTCACAACGGCCGTCCCGGTGCTGCAAGCACGCGGTCTCTCGCGTCAGTTCGGTCACGTCCGGGCCCTGAACAACGTGGACTTCGAGGTCTACCCCGGTGAGGTCACCGCTCTCATCGGCGACAACGGCGCCGGCAAATCGACCCTGGTGAAGGCGCTCTCGGGCAACCTCGCGGTCGACGAGGGCGAGATCCTCTTCGACGGCAAGCCCATCGAGATGTCGAACCCGCAGGTGGCGTCGTCGCTCGGGATCGAGACGGTGTACCAGGACCTCGCCCTGGCGCCGCACCTCGACCCGGTGCAGAACATGTACCTGGGCCGCGAGATCCGCCGCCCCGGGATCGCCGGTGCGCTCGGCTTCATGAAGACCAAGGACATGGCGGTCGCCTCGCGGGCCGCTTTCGACGAACTCGGCGCGACCGTGCGATCGCTGTCGTCACCGGTGGGCGAGATGTCGGGTGGCCAGCGCCAGGCCATCGCGATCGCCCGCGCCGTGCACTGGGCCGGACGCCTCGTCTTCCTCGACGAGCCCACCGCCGCCCTCGGCGTGCGTCAGACGAAGAACGTCCTCGAGACCATCCGACGCGTCCGCGACAAGGGCATCGCCGTCGTGCTGATCTCGCACTCCATGCCCCACGTCATGGAGGTCTGCGACCGCATCCAGGTGCTGCGCCTGGGAACCCGTGTGGCCAACGTCGACGCCAAGAACACCTCCATGGAAGAACTCGTCGGGCTCATGACCGGCGCCGTCACGAAGGACGACTCGAAGTGAGCACCAAGACGCCTCCCACCGAGACGGTGGCCATCGGAACGTTCGAGGAGAACAAGCCCCACTTCTTCCTGGGACTGCTCAAAGCGCAGGCCTTCCAGATCCTGCTCATCCTCATCGTCATCGTGCTGATCTTCAGCGCTCTGGCGCCGGACTCGTTCGCGCAGTGGTCGAACTTCCGCCTCATCATCCAGAACGCCTCGATCCTCGCCGTCCTCGGCGTCGGGATGACGTACATCATCATCACCTCGGGCATCGACCTCTCGATCGGCTCGGTGCTCGTGTTCTCCGGTGTCGTCTCGGCCCTGACCATGCGCGCGCTCGGCGGTGAGGGCTGGGGCGTGGCGACCATCGGCATCCTCGTCTCGATCCTGAGCGGGGTGTGCTGGGGACTGCTGAACGGGTTCCTCATCGCGAAGGCGAAGATCCCGCCGCTCATCGTGACCCTGGGTTCGCTCGGCATGGCTCTCGGTCTCGCGCAGATCCTCACCGGCGGCGTCGACATCCGCGACGTGCCCACGGTCCTCACCGTCTCGATCGGCTACGGCAACGTGTTCGGGTCGCTCCCGATCATCAGCGTCATCGCGCTCGTGGTCGTCGTGATCGGTGCCATCGTCCTGCACTTCACGAAATTCGGCCTCTACACCTACGCCGTCGGCTCGAGCGAGCTCGCCGCTCGACGCGTGGGCGTCAAGGTCGACCGCCACCTCATCTCGGTCTACACGCTGTCGGGCGCGCTCGCGGGGCTCGCCGGCATCCTGGCCCTGTCGCAGTTCTCGACGACCGCCATCGCCGGTCAGTCGCAGACCAACCTGAACGTCATCGCGGCCGTCGTGATCGGTGGCACGTCGCTCTTCGGCGGTGTGGGCACGATCTTCGGCACCGTGGTCGGCCTGTTCATCCCCGCGGTCCTGCAGAACGGCTTCGTCATCACCGGCGTGCAGCCCTTCTGGCAGCAGGTCGCCGTCGGCGCGGTGCTCATCACCGCCGTCTACGTCGACCAGGTGCGTCGCACCGCCGCGACCCGCGGCACCACCCAGAGCCTCTGGCGCAAGTTCGTCAGCGGAGGACGCCGCGGCTGAGGCCCGGCATCCGACACCCCACCAAGAGAGAACGGTCATCACAATGCAGTGGAACAACAAGGTTCTCGCGTTCGCCACCCTCGGCGCCGCAGCCACCCTCGTCCTCGCCGGGTGTTCGGGCGGCTCCTCGTCGGGCTCCGCCTCGGGCGGCGACGGCGGGTACAAGATCGCGTTCGTGCAGGGCGTCGCCGGGGATGAGTTCTACATCTCCATGCAGTGCGGCATCCAGTCCGAAGCCGCCAAAG
>NZ_QRDK01000006.1:0-38579 GCF_003385695.1 Microbacterium sp. AG157 | reverse complement strand
CGCACTAGATCTCCAGCCCCCGCCCCGGCGGTCACTCCAGAGAGAACATTGTCCCTCCCGAAATTTCCCCCCCCGAAACTCGTCCCATGCACGTTGGGGGGGGGGGGGGGGGGGGACGAGCGAGGAACCGACAAGAACCCCTCAGCCGAGAACCTCCGCCAGGAACGCCTTCATCGCCGTCCAGCTCCGGCGCTCCGCGACGGCCTGGAACTGCGCTCCGTGCTCGGGGGCGTCGGCATCCGGAAGCGTGAACGCGTGCAGGGCGTTGGCGTACGAGACCACCTGCCAGTCCACCGACGGCGCGGTGCGCAGGTCGTTCTCAAAGGCGAGCAGGGCGTCGTCGGGAACGACGGGGTCGGCGGCACCGTGGAGGACGAGCAGCTTGGCGGTGATTCGTTCCGCCTCGCCCGCCGGTCCGGTCAGCAACCCGCCGTGGAAACTCACCACCGCATCGACCGCGGCGCCCGTGCGCGCGAGCTCCAGCACGGACGAGCCGCCGAAGCAGTAGCCGATCGCCGCGGTGCGCTGCGAGTCGACCGACGGCTGCGAAACCAGGTGGTCGAACGCCTCGGTCATGCGCTTCCGCCACAGCGGCCGGTCCTGGTAGAAGCCACCGGCGACGCCCGCGGCCTCTTCCGGCGCGGGCCGCACGTCGGCGCCGTACACGTCCGCGGCGAAGGCCGCGTAGCCGAGCCGGGCGAGCATGTCGCAGCGCATCCCGACGTAGTCGGTCACCCCGAGCCAGTCGTGCACGACGAGGACTCCCGGGTACCGCCCCTCCCCTGCCGGACGAGCGAGGTAACCGCGGTAGTCGACCCCGTCGACGTGGTACTCGACCTCGCCGGAGTCGATCCCGGATGCCGGGAGGGGTTCGCGGTTGAGGATGCCGGTGAGGTCTGCGGAATACGTCGTCATGCGGTGCTCCCGGAGGTGAGGAATCGTGTCGCTGGGGAGACTAGACCCTCGACTCGGGAGGCAGCCGGGCCTTGCGCCTCAGCGCCGACAGACGAAGAACAGCCGCCGCGCGTCGTCGCCGACCGGCTGATCGCGCCCGCCGCTCACCTCGACTCGCGTGAATCCGGAGTCCTCCAGCATCGCGCGCACCTCGGACAGCGCTATGGCATACTCCGAGATCGTGTCCTCGACGACGGTGCCCGCACGTTCGATCCGCACATGCCAGTCGTAACGATCGTCACCGACATCACGGATCCGCATCGACACCGTCGTCCCGTCGGCCTCGGTGGTGTGCTCCTCGCCGGCGTCCGCCCGCAAGCGGCCGAGGGTGTTCATGTCGAACAGGAAGACCCCGCCATCCGCCAGGTGCGCCGCGGCCGTGGCGAAGACCGAGGGCCAATCGCTGCCGGGCAGGTGGTTGATCGTGTCGTAGACGCAGGCGACCACATCGAACGTTCGGCCCAGCGACAGCCAGCGGATGTCCGCGGTGAGGAACTCGGCATCCATTTTCTTGATCCGGGCGATCTCGAGCATCTCGGGCGAGACGTCGACGCCGACCTTGGTCCAGTTCGAGGGCAGCCGTTCGAGCACGGCTCCGGTGCCACAGCCGAGCTCGAGCACCGAACGGCGCGAGGGTCCCGACTCCCCCGCATGCCGCTCGATCCATCCGGCGAAGGCCTCGGCCGCGCCCCCTTGGACGACGTCGTAGAAGGGTGCGAAATCCGAGTACATGCGCCTCATCCCATCACGCCGTCACGAGCCGGGCCAAGACCCCCGCTACGCTCGAACCGATGACTCCCCTGTGCGCCCTCGATCGGAAGCCCGGCGCATGAGCGGCGTCTTCACCGGGTTCGCCGTCGTCGGTCTCGCCGTCGTCGTGGGCTACATCATCGCCCGCATCGACCTGCTCGGTCCGCACGCGCGACACGTTCTCAGCCGCCTGACGTTCTTCGTCCTCTCGCCTTTCCTCCTGTTCACGGTGCTCGCGAAGGCCGACGTCGCGACCCTGTTCTCGGCACTGCTCCCGGTGTCGATGATCACCGCCGCGGTCATCATCGGCGTCTACGCCCTCTTCTCGGCCCTGGTCCTGCGTCGCCGCGTGGGCGAGACGGTGATCGGCGCTCTGTCGGCGGGCCAGGTGAACAGCAACAACATCGGCATCCCGATCTCGCTGTACATGCTCGGGAACGCGGCGTACTCGGCTCCGGTGATCCTGTTCCAGTTGCTGGTGCTCATGCCCATCGCGCTGTCGATCCTGGATGCCGCGACCTCGGGATCCCGCAACATCGGGCGCATCCTCTTGCAGACGGCGAAGAACCCGATGCTCATCGGTTCCGCTCTGGGTGTCCTCGTGGCCCTCCTCGACGTCGACCTGCCGCCCATCGTCTTCGACCCGCTGCACCTCATCGCGGGAGCCTGCGTGCCGGTGCTGCTGATGTCGTACGGCATGTCGTTGTACGGCCAGCGTGTGTTGACCGAGCCGGGACGCCGCGTCGACGTCGTCATCGCCTCGACTCTCAAGCTGGTGGCGATGCCGGCGCTGGCGTGGCTGGTCGCGACGCTCTTCGCCCTGCCCGCCGATCAGGTCTTCATCGTCGTCGTGCTCGCGGCTCTGCCGACGGCCCAGAACGTCTTCAACTTCGCGCAGCGTTACGGCGTCGGCGAGATCCTGTCGCGCGACGTCGTCTTCATCTCGACCCTCGGCTGCCTGCCGGTGCTGTTCACGGTGGCGCTTCTGCTCGAGCACTCCCCCGCGTAGCACCCGTCGCGCTCGACAACCCTCGGGTCTAAGGTGAGAGTTGTTCTCAGCTTTTACACAGAAAGGCTCGCCATGTCGCCCTCCACGACCAGTCCCGCCGTCGGGGCCGTGCGCACCGCGCTCGGTGTCAGCGGAGCGCTCTCGCTCGTCATCGGTCTTCTCATCCTCATCTGGCCCGGCCGCACCGCCGAGGTCGCCGTCGGCATCATCTCGGTCTACGTGATCATCGCGGGCCTGGTGAACATCGGCATCGGCCTGTTCTGGCGCTCCGGCTGGGCCCGCATCGGCTACCTCGTCCTCGGCGTGCTCTTCATCGTCGCGGGCATCTTCTCGTTCGCGAACCTCTCGGCCACGACCGCGTGGTTCGGTGTCTTCATCGGCACCCTGGTCGGCATCCTGTGGATCATCGAGGGCGTCGTCTCGCTCACGACCGCCGGTCACGCCTCGAAGGCGCGCGCGTGGACGGTCTTCTTCGCGATCGTCAGCATCGTCGCCGGAATCGTTCTGCTGTTCTCGCCGCTGCTGGGCGCGGTGACGCTGTTCCTGCTGATCGGCATCTCACTGGTCATCCTCGGCGCCTTCCAGATCGTGCGCGCGATCCAGTTCGGCAAGGCCGTCTGACGCCGACAGAAGAAGGGGCCCGGATGCCACGGCATCCGGGCCCCTTCTTCTGTCACCGCACGGGCAGGTACCGGCTCCACCAGTCGAGGACCGCCTCGAAGCGTTGCACGCGGTGCTGCGGGCGGCCGGAACGCGTGAGCTCGTGATCCTCGCCGGGGAAGACGAGCATCTCGGCGTCGACGCCGTTGCGCTTCAGGGCCGCGTAGTACCGGGTCGCCTGGTCGAGCGGGCAGCGGTAGTCGAGCTCGGAGTGCAGCACGAGCGTGGGCGTGGCGACCCGGTCGACGACGGCCATGGGGCTCTGGGCGGCCACGAGCGCCGGGTCGGTGCCGACGTACTCGTCGCCGAAGAACGAGCCGATGTCGCTCGATCCCGGGAAGGCGGCGGGATCGAGGAATCCGCGCTCGACGATCGCTCCGGCGAAGCGGTGGTCGTGCGCGATGATCCAGGCGGTCATGTAGCCGCCGTACGAGCCGCCCATCACGCCGACCCGCTGCGCGTCGAGCCGCGGATCGGCCCCGACCACGCCGTCGAAGAAGTCCATGACGTCGAAGAAGTCGAGCGTCCCCATACGGCGACGGATCGACCGCCCGTGCGCACGGCCGTACCCCGCGCTCCCCCGCGGATTGCTGTAGACCACGGCGTAGCCGGCGTCGACGAGGACCTGCGTCTCGTCGAACAGGTGCACGCCGTAGGAGGCGTAGGGCCCGCCGTGGATCTGCAGGATGACGGGGAACGGCCCCTCCCCCTCGGGCACCGCGACCCACCCGTGCACCGGATGGCCGTCACGGCCGGCGATCTCGTGTTCGACCGGCACCGCGATGCCCGTCTCGCGCGCGGCTCCGCCGAACGCGGTGAGCGCCCGCACCTCGGGCCCGTCGATCGTCACGAGCTCGCCGGAAGACTCGGGAGACGCCACGGATGCCACGACCCGCCCCCGCGCGACCGCGTGCCCCGAGACCTCGAGGTCGCCACCCAGCACCTGATCGACCCGCCCGCCGCGCGACACCCGCAGCAGCCTCAGGCGCCCGCGGGTGCGGTCCTGCACGAGGACGTCGTCGCCGTCGAACGAGAGGTGGCTGCCGACCTCGCCGAGGTCGATCGACTCGGGATCGGTGAGCAGACGGGGGCCGTCGGCGTCGAGCGCGAAGAGCGCGACGCCGGGAGCGACGAAGTCGGCGCCCTCGTCGCCCACGTCGTTCGCGAGCAGGAAGACGGTGCCGTCAGGGGCGACGTCGACGCTCGCTACGGAGAGGTTCTCTGCGCGGCCCAGGATCTCGCGCTGTTCGCCGCTGTCGACCGCGATCGCGACGATCCGATCGCGCAGGTCGCGGCGCGCCGTCTCGATCACGTCGGGCACGCTGAGCAGTTCGGCGCCGTCGTTCGTCCAGACCACGCCGCTCCAGCTCGTCTCCCCGTGCGTCAGCGCGGTGGACGCAGCGGCGACGACCGTCTTCTCGGGTGCGTCGAGTCCGGGGGCCGGCTCGTAGAACGGTTCCGCATCGGTGGCGGGCGCGTCCACGACGAACACGTGCGCGGGTCGATCGAGATAGCCGAGACCGTTCGCATGCCAGCGAATGCCGGTGATCCGGCGCGGCGGTTCGGCTGCGGCATCCCGGCCCTCCACGGTGCCGTACCGCCCGGGTTCGGGAACGCGCGCGGTGAAGCCAAGGCGCGAGCCGTCGGGCGACCATGCGAGGTCTGTCACTCCCCCGGGCTGGTCGGTGACCTGCACGGGTTCGCCGCCCTGTGCGGCGACGACGAAGATCTGGGCGCGGCCCTTCTCATCGGAACGGAGGAATGCGATGGTGCTGTCGTCGGGCGACAGCCGCGGCGCGCGGTCCGCTACCCCGCGCGTGATGCGGCGCGGGGAGCCGTCGGGCACGTCGACCCGCCACAGCTGACCGACCGCCCGGTCGGCGGCGAGATCGGGGCGCGAGGTCGCGAAGACCGCGAACGCCCCCGTAGCAGCGATCGCGGGCCGACCGACCCCGATCAGTGTCTGGATGTCGGTCGGCCGCATGATCACTCGCCTCCGAACGAACCCGTGTCTCCGACGAGGCGGGTGTTGTCGGCGGGCACCGGGTCGACCGCGGCGCGGGCCACCTCGGCCGCGAACTCCGAGACGTTGTAGAGCTTGCCGGCGTCTTCGCGGCGGGCCGAGATCGCGCCGGGGTTCGCGCGCTCGAGCAGGGTGGCCGTGATGGTGCCCTCGATCATGTCTCCCGAGACGACGGTGAAGCCGATGCCGCGCTCCTCGAGGGCGGGGATCTTCTGGCGCAGAGCGTCTTCGCCGGCGCGCTTGGACAGGGCGACCGGCTCGTACTCGGGCATGGTCGGGGTGGTGCGGATGAAGTGCGCCTGGTGGCTGGTGACGAAGACCACGCGGGCCTCGGCCGTGAGCAGGGGCAGGGCCGTCTCGAGCACGTTGACCTGCGCGTCTCGGTTGAGCAGCAGCGCGTAGTCCTCGGCCATGCCCGACTCCATACCGCCCGAGGCGTTGAGCACGAGGATGTCGAGACCGCCGAAGGTGCGCTCGACCTCGTCGAACATCGCCTTCACCGATTCGGGATCGGTGAGGTCGGCACCGACGACGAGAGCCTCGACGCCGAGCTCGCGCAGCTGCGCGGCAAGCTTCTCGGCGCGCGGCGCCTTGTTGCGGAAGTTGATGACGACGTTCGCGCCGGCCTCGGCGAAGTAGCGGACGGTGTCGGCGCCGATACCGCGCGACGAGCCGGTGACGAGAGCGGTCTTGCCGCTCAGGGAGCCGGACGGAAGGGTCTGGGACACGGAAGTTCTCCTGACGATTCGAAAGATCGACTCCCCAGCCTACCGACCGACCCGGCACCTCCCGGGGGCGGGCAGCCTGTGTGCTGGATGAGAACCGACCCCGGCGGCGCGACCCGGTGCTACGTTCGGGCCAGGAGGCACGAAATGGACGTTCTCTCCACTCCCGACACGTGGGCCTGGATCGGCTGGATCGTGTTGATCCTCGTCTTCGTCGTCATCGAGATGCTGACGGGCGAACTGACCTTCCTCATGCTCTCGGGGGGCAGCGCCGCGGGGCTCCTCTCCGACCTGTTCGGCGCGCCGCTGTGGATGCAGGCGATCGTGGCCGCACTGGCCGCCGTCGCCCTGCTGACCTTCCTGCGGCCTCCGCTGCTCCGGCGTCTGCACCGCGGCGCCGACGAACGCCCGTCCGGTGTCGACGCCCTGCTCGGCCTCCAGGGTCTCGTGCTGTCGCGGGTGTCGCCCTCCGTCCCGGGGCAGGTCAAACTCACCAACGGCGACGTGTGGACCGCGCGCAGCGACACCGGCATCCGACTCGACCCCGCGACGCGCGTCGAGGTCGTCCGCATCGACGGCGCCACCGCCGTCGTCCGCGCCGTCGTTCCGCGCGCGCACGAACAGGAGGTCGCGACATGAACGCCGACAACATCATCCCCGTCACGATCGGATGGATCCTCGCGGCGGCGGTGGTGGTCTTCGTGGTCGTCGTCCTCTTCCGCGCCGTCCGCATCATCCCGCAAGCGCGGGCGGGCGTGGTCGAGCGCCTCGGGCGGTACCACAAGACCCTCACGCCCGGCCTGAACCTCGTCGTCCCGCTGGTCGACCGGGTGCGTCCGCTCATCGACATGCGCGAGCAAGTGGTCTCGTTCCCTCCGCAGCCGGTCATCACCGAAGACAACCTCGTCGTCTCGATCGACACCGTCGTGTACTTCCAGGTGACCGACGCGCGCGCCGCCACCTACGAGATCGCCAACTACCTCGGAGCGGTCGAGCAGTTGACGACGACGACGTTGCGCAACGTGGTCGGCGGGCTGAACCTCGAGCAGGCGTTGACGAGCCGCGACAACATCAACGGCCAGTTGCGCGTCGTCCTCGACGAAGCCACGGGAAAATGGGGCATCCGGGTCGGACGCGTCGAGCTCAAGGCGATCGACCCTCCCCATTCGATCCAGGACTCGATGGAGAAGCAGATGAGAGCCGAACGCGATCGCCGTGCCGCGATCCTGACCGCCGAGGGCTCCAAGCAGTCCCAGATCCTCGAGGCCGAGGGTCGGCGCCAGGCCGCGATCCTCGAGGCCGAGGGAGACAAGCAGGCGGCCGTTCTGCGCGCGCAGGGCGAAGCCGAAGCGATCCACTCGGTGTTCACCGCCATCCACGAGGGGCGCCCCGACGACAAGCTCCTCGCCTACCAGTACCTGCAGACGCTGCCGAAGATCAGCGACAGCTCCTCCAGCAAGCTGTGGATCATCCCGAGCGAGTTCACCGAGGCCCTCAAGGGCATCTCGGGAGCATTCGCCTCGCGGACCGGTGGCGACGACTCCCCCATCGTCGTGCCCGGCTCGAGCGACTCGGCCCCCTGATGACACGGCATCCCTACCTGTCCCGCTCCACCCCGCGCGTGCTCGCCCATCGCGGACTGGTGACCCCGGATGCCGCCACCCAGGGCGTCGTCGAGAACTCATTCGCCGCGGTCGCCGAGGCCCACGCGGCCGGGGCCGACTACGTCGAATCCGACTGCCACCTCACCGCCGACGGCGAGGTCGTGCTGTTCCATGACGACGACCTGCAGCGGGTGGCCGGCGACCCCCGGGCGATCGCCGACGTGCGCCTGCACGAGATCGAGGAGCTGATGGCCGAGCGCGGGGGTCTCGTCACGCTCGCCCAAGCGCTCGAGGCATTCCCCGAGGTGCGCTTCAACCTCGATGTGAAGGCCGCGGCCGCGGCGGCCGAGGTCGGTCGGCTCGTCGCCCCGCACACCGAGCGCGTTCTCATCACGAGTTTTTCCGACGAGCGACGCCTCGACACTCTGGCCGCGACCCGGGCGGCGGGCGCCACGACGCGACCCGCCACCTCCCCCGGATCCGGGACGATCGCGCGGCTCCTGGCCGCTCGCGCCCTGCGCCGGACAGGGCGTGTCCGCGGCATCCTCGACGACATCGACGCCCTTCAGATCCCCGAGCGCCAGGGACCGATCCGGGTCGTCTCTCGAGGACTGATCCGCGACGCGCACGCGGCCGGTGTCGAAGTACACGTGTGGACGGTGAACGACGAGGACGACATGTCGCGCCTGCTCGACCTCGGTGTCGACGGTCTGGTCACCGACCGCGCGGACGTCGCCCTCGCGCTCGTGAACAGACGGGGAACAGCATCTGTCTGAGCATCCACTGTGAAACTCGTCAGGACGCGCGCAGTTCGAATAAAGCGCACAGGTGCGGACGTTATACATGGGGACCGACGAGAGGACCACAAAATGGCAGACCGCAGTCTCCGCGGCATCCGACTCGGCGCCCAAAGCCTCCAGAGCGAAGACGGCGTCGTGTTCCACGACCGTGCACAACACACCTATTCCTGCAGCACCTGCGGACGCGACACCGTCCTGACCTTCGCTGCCGACGCCGAGGTTCCCGACGCCTGGGAGTGCCGCACCTGCGGCGCCGAGGCCCTTCTTCGCATCGGCGACGGCACGGCGACCGTCGACCACAGCGCCGACAAGGCGGCCCGCACGCACTGGGACATGCTGCTGGAGCGTCGCACCATCCCCGAACTCGAGGAACTCCTCGAAGAGCGCCTCGCCTTCGTCCGTGCTCGTCGCGGCGCGGGGAACGAGAAGCTCAGCGCCTGACGCTGACCCGCTGATTCAGACGCCGGCCCCTTCGGGGGCCGGCGTCTTCTTCGTGCGTCGCGCCCCCACACCGGCGATCAGTCCGGCAGCGAGGAGCGCCGCGAGGCCACCCCACCCGAGCACCATCTTCACGGCCGGTCCGATCACGACCGCGGGGGTGAGCCCGGTACGCAGCGGCACGTCGGTCAGCATGTGACCGGCGGTGTCGGGCGGCAGAGCGTCGAGCGTCGACCCGTCCGGGGCGATGACCTGGCTCGTGCCGACGGTCGACAGGTTGACCACCGCGCGGCCGGTCTCGATCGCGCGCATCTGCGCGAACGCGAGTTGCTGAAGGTTCTCGTCGGTGCCCCGGAAGTCCGCGTTGTTGGTCTGGAACATGTAGACCTCGGCTCCCTCGTCGGCGCCGTCCCACACGACATCGTCGTAGATCACGTCGAAGCAGATCGCGAGGCCCACGCCGACCCCGTTCAGGTCGACCAACGGCGGCGCCGTGCCGGGCGTGTATTCGCGCCCGATGAGCCCGATCAAGTCGGGCGCGAAGGGCTCCCAGAACGAGCGGTCGGGAACGTACTCGCCGAACGGCACGGGGTGCCGCTTGTCGTACGTCGCCCCCTCGTGACCGGAAGCCGTCCACAGAAGGGACGAGTTGAAGAGGTCCGCGCCGCGTTCGGTGACGGCCGAGACGAGCAGGGGCGCGTCCATGCGTCGAGAGAGCTCGGAGAGCGCGGCCGCCGTCGCGGGGTTCGAGGTGGGATCGGAGTCGACGCCCCCCTCGGGCCACAGCAGCACGTCCATCTTCTGACCGAACAGCGGAGCGGATGCCGCGAGCTGCGCGTTCAGCACGGCGTTGCGCGTGCGCTGGTCGAAGTACCCCGCCGGGCCGTTGCCCTGCACCGCCCCCACACGGATCGAGCCCGCATCGGTGGTCGGGAACGCCGGAAGCCCCGCGAGCACCACGAGCACCGCCGCCGCCGGAACAGCGGCGACCGGGCGGCGCAGCCGCCCAGCGCGGACGAACTCGATCACCATCGCGCAGAAGAGCACCACGAGGAAGGACAATCCCGACATGCCGACCCACGACGCGACCTCGGCGAAGGGCCCGTTCACCTGCGAGACGCCGATGCGTCCCCAGGGGAAGCCGCCGTAGGGCCAGGAGCCCACGATCTGTTCCCGGAGGGTCCACAGGGCCGCCACGAGCGCCGGAAGAAGCACGAGGCGCCCCACGCGCCCGGGTGCGACCCGCGGCAGCCAGCGGTACGCCAGCGCGATCGGGACGGCCAGAACGGCCGTCAGCAGCGCCTCGAGCACGAACAACGCCGCCCAGGGCACGGGCCCGAGGTAGCGGGCGGTGAAGAGGAGGTTGACCGAGAAGAACGCCACCCCGAAGAGGAAGCCGATCAGCACGGCCGACCAGAACCGTCGACCGATGAGGGTCACGAGCGCCAGAGCGACGGCGGGGAACGCCATCGGCCACCACGCCAGCGCGGGGAACGCCGTGACGAGCAGCAGTCCCGCCACCACGGCCAGGGGGGCGGCGAACGCCAGACGCAGCAGCGGCGCCGGGGTCGCCGTCGCGTCAGCGGTCGCCGAGGAGCGGCTCATGCCGAGGTGTACGCCACGATGCCGCGGCGAACCGCGTCGAGCGCCGTGCGAGCGGTCTTGGCGAGCTTCGGCTCGGCCACGAGCGAGATCTGGTCGAGCAGGTCGATCGTCTGCTTCGCCCAGCGGACGAAGTCGCCCGCCGCCATGTCGGCGAGCGTCAGCACGCTGTCGAGCGGGAGACCCTTCGCCCACGCGTGCATCGCCGGCGCGAGACCCGACGCGGGCGACTCGGAGCCCGGCAGACGGTGGTCGCGTTCGAGGTCGTCGAGCTCTTGCCACAACGTCTGCGTGGCGTCCAGGGCCACCCGGAAGGCACCGCGCGGCAGACCGCGCTCCCCGGGGCCGGCCTCGTCGCGCCGCGGTTCGTACACGAGGCAGCACGCGAGGGCCGCGAGCGAGGGGGCGTCCAGCCCCTCCCACAGACCCTGGCGCAGCGACTCCGCCACGAGCAGATCGCGCTCGCCGTAGATGCGGCGCATCGTGCGCCCGGCGGGCGTCAGCACGGTGGCGCCGTCGTCCTCGATCGCCACGTACTCGAGGGTCGCGAGCACCTCGACCACACGGTCGAAGACGCGCGCGACGGTGCCCGTGCGCTGATCGATCTGGTGGCGGGTCTTGTCGGTGGTGCGCTTGAGCTTCCAATAGCGCTCCGCCCAGCGCGCATGCGCCTCGCGGTCGGGGCAGGACTGGCACGGGTGCCGCTGCATCCGCTTGCGCAGCGACTGGATCTGCTGCTGTCGCTCGTCGCGCAGGCGGCGGGGTGCCGTGGCATCCCGTCGATTGATCTTCTCGAGGTCGCTCAGCTCGCGGCGGATCGTGGAGTACTCGCGGAAATCGCCGCGGTCGCACGTCATGGCCTTCTCGTAGCCGGCGAGCGACTCCTCGGCCTCTTTCACCTGGCGGGCGAGGCCGACGACCGAACGATCGGCCTGGAACTGCGCGAACGACGACTCGAGGATCTCGCGGGCACGGGCGCGGCCGAACTGATCGATGAGGTTGACGGCCATGTTGTACGTGGGCCGGAAGCTCGAGTTGAGCGGATACGTACGCCGAGATGCGAGGGCGGCGACCGATTGGGGGTCGAGTCCCTCGGTGAACTGCACGACGGCGTGGCCCTCGACGTCGATGCCGCGGCGACCGGCGCGACCCGTGAGCTGCGTGTACTCCCCCGACGTGATCGCGACGCGGGCCTCGCCGTTGAACTTCTCGAGCTTCTCGAGCACGACCGTCCGCGCGGGCATGTTGATGCCGAGGGCGAGGGTCTCGGTCGCGAAGACGACCTTCACGAGCTTGCGGCGGAAGAGTTCCTCGACGACCTCTTTGAATGCCGGGAGCAGTCCCGCATGGTGAGACGCCATGCCGCGCTCGAGGTTGTCGCGCCACTCCCAGAAGTGCAGAACGGCGAGATCTTCGTCTTTGAGCGTGAAGGTCAGCTCGTCGACGATCTGGCGGATCTCGACGCGCTCTTCGGCCGAGGTCAGGCGCACGTTCGCGCGACGCAGCTGCTGCACCGCCGCATCGCATCCGGCACGGCTGAAGATGAAGAAGATCGCGGGGAGAAGGTGGTTGCGCTGCAGCAGCTCGACGACCTCGGGGCGGTCGATGCGCTCGATGCGCGGCCCCTGCTGGGCGCGCAGAGGCTTGTGGCCGCCGCGGCGCTGGTGCGCGTGGCGCGGGCCGCCCGCGTGACGCTGTGAGCGATACTCCTGAGCACGTCGGTTGTTCTCGTACCCGCCGGCGTTGCCTCCGCGGATGCGCAGGAGCTCCTGGTTCACCTGGGCCGTGGCGACCCCCGCGCGATCGTCGAACAGGGGCAGCAGATCGCCGCGGACCAGGACGTGCTGCTCGAGCGGCACGGGTCGGGTCTCCGACACGATCACCTCGGTGTCGCCGCGCACGGTGTCGAGCCAATCGCCGAACTCCTCGGCGTTCGAGACGGTTGCCGACAGTGACACGAGCTTCACCGACGGCGGGAGGTGGATGATGACTTCCTCCCACACCGCCCCGCGGAAACGGTCGGCCAGGTAGTGCACCTCGTCCATCACGACGAAGCGCAGGCCGCGGAGGGCCGGCGAATCGGCGTAGAGCATGTTGCGCAGCACCTCGGTCGTCATCACGACGATGCGTGCCGAGGCGTTGATGTTCGTGTCTCCGGTCAGCAGGCCCACCTCGTCGTCGCCGTAGACCTCCTGCAGCTCGTGGAACTTCTGGTTGGACAGCGCTTTGATGGGGGTCGTGTAGAACGCCTTGTCACCGGGCTCGAGCATCGCGAGATGGATGGCGAACTCGCCGACGATCGTCTTACCGGCCCCGGTGGGGGCGGCCACCAGCACACTTCGGCCGTCCTCGAGGGCGTGGCATCCGGCGATCTGGAAGTCGTCGAGCTCGAAGCGCTGCATCTCGGCGAAGTCCGCCGTGTGCGGGTGCGTGGACCGGGCGGCGGCGCGAGCGAAACGCTCGGCCGGACTGGGGGAACTCACGCGATGGGCCCCGACGGCATCTCGGCCGCGGCGAGGCGGCGGGCCTTGCGCCGGTCGAAGAGCATCGACACCCCGGCCGCAGCGAAGAACAGGACGGTCAGGATGCCGGCCAGCATCAGCATGCTGATGATGTCGGCCGCGGGGGTAGCCAGCGCCGAGAACAGGGTCGCGATGAGGATGGCGACGCGCCAGCCCTTGAGGATCGCCTTGCCGCTCATGATGCCGGCGACGTTCAGCGCGACCAGGAACACCGGAAGCACGAAGGCGACGCCCACGACGATCATCAGCTTGAAAACGAAGTCGTAGTAGTCGACCGCGTTGTAGAAGTTGACGCCGCCCTCGGGGGTGAAGCCCCACATGAGCTCGATCACGTGCGGGACGATCAGCAGTCCCACCCAGCAGCCCACGAAGAAGAGCGGGACCGCGGATGCCACGAACCCGACCGTGTAACGGATCTCTTTGCGCGTGAGCCCGGGCATGATGAACGCCCAGATCTGCCAGAGCCACACCGGCGCCGACAGGAAGATGCCGATCGAGAACGCGATGCGCATGCGCAGATCGAACGCCGATGTCACCGAGGTGAAGTTCAGCGCCGAGAAGTCGTCGCCGCGCCGCTCCGCGATCACGCGGATGGGCTCGGTGATGAGGTGGATGATCGGGTCGGTGATGATGAAGGCCACCACCATGCCGACCACGAGCGCGAGCGCCGCGATCATGAGCCGCTTGCGCAGCTCGACCAGGTGCGCGCCGATCGACATGCGCTTGTCGCGCCGCGGTCCTTCGGGCACGTCGATCCGCGGCGGTCCTGCCGTCGCCACGGGTTAGACGGTGGGGTCGGTCGACCTGCGCGGCTCGGGGGCGACGGTCGGCGTCGTGCCGATGTCGGTGGCGCGCGGGGCTTCGGATGCGGCGGCGACCTCGTCGTCGCGCTTCATCTCCTTCATCTCACTCTTGAAGACGCGTGCCGACTGGCCCATGCTCTTGGCGAGAGCGGGGAGCTTGGCGGCACCGAACAGAAGAAGGATGACAGCGAGAACGATCAGCAGGTGCCATCCGGTCAAACCCTGGAACATGTCGACTCCTCGTCTCGTTCGGGCGGTTCTTCAGTCTAACCCGGGCGATGGTGCTGTGCTCCGACGCGCGGGAACCCTGCGGGATCGGTCAGGATTCGTGCGCGTACTGCGCGAGCCCCGCGGACGCCCAGGCTGCGGCCGCGCGCCGCGCCCCCGCGGGCTCCAACAGCTCGACCTCTCCCCCGCGACGCGCCGCGAGCCGCTTGAGGCTCTGCTCGTCGGCCAGACGGAGCGAGGCAACGACCCGGCCGCCGTCGGCCTCCTCGACCTCGGCGCGCTCGAGGTAGTCGGACAGCAGGGGCGCCACCTCGCGCGGAAAACGGAAGCGCGCGACGACCTCGTCGTCGGCCGGCGCGAACAGCTCGGGCACCGGGTCGGCGCCGTGTACGGCCGGGATGTCGGTGACACGGGCCTCGCTCACACGGTCGAGGTGGAAAGTACGCACGGCCTGACGAAGATGATCCCAGCCCTGCAGGTACCACTGGCCGTTCGCGATGTGCACCTTGATCGGGTCGACCGTGCGGGTGATGGGCTCGGCGCCGGGGGCGCGATAGGTGAAGGTCACCGCGACGCGGGAGCGAAGAGCCTCGTCGACCACGTCGCGGACGCCGTCGACGGGGCCGGGGGCGACGATGACCGCCGCCGGGGCGGCTGCTGCTCCCCGCGCGAGCTTCGACAGAAGCCCCGTGACGAGTTCGCTGTCGCCGAAGCCCGGCAGGCTTCGCGCCAGCTGGAGTCCGGCCAGCAGAGCGGCCGCCTCGCGGGCGGTCAGGCGCGGGGACCGCTCCAACCCCACGGTGTTCGTGATGGCGATCACGTCGTCGCGATCGAGCAGATCCCAGTCGATGTCGAAGAGGTCGTGCGGAAGCTGCCAGTACCCCCGTTCGCCCGGGAGGCCGATCACCGTCAGACGCTCGACCATCGCGCGCATCTGTTCGGGAGCGACCTCGAACTCGGCGGCGGCCTCGGTCACCGAGACCTCGCCCTTACCCAGCAGGTAGGGCACCAGTTGCAGCAGAAGCGCCGCGCGGTCGAGTGCGGCGACAGGACGATCGTCGCTCACGGAGCACCCCCGTGCAGGGCCAACGTCGCCTCGAGTCGGCGGATCACCTCGGTGCGCAGGTCGGCGGGCTCGACCACGCGCACCTCGGGGCCGTACGAGGCGAGCTCGTCGGCGAAGACGTGGAGATCCACGTAGGGCACGCGGATCCCCTGGGGCGCCTGTTCGGCGCGGCGGTCCAGGCGCAGGGCGGCCTCCGTGCCGGGGTGCACCTCGAGCAGAGCGCGTTGACGGGCGGCGACGGCACGCAGACCGTCGAGCGCTCGTTCGCCCGCGCCCTCGCGTAGCGCGGCGGGGAAGCTCTTGCGCAGGATCGTCACCTCGCCGACGATCCGCGAGAGAAGGAACGTGCGGTCGGCGTCGACATTGAGGTCGTAGCCGTAGACGTGCCACCGCGCCTCGTACTCCACGAGCGCGAGAGGCTGCACGCGTCGCTCCCGCGGGCGCGCCTCACCCGGGCGCAGATAGGTGAAGGTCACGACGCGGCTCTGCTCGATCGCCCGTTGCAGAGCGGCGAACGAAGCGTCGCGCACGCGGATGCGCGGGGAGTACCCGATGATCGGCTCGTCGACGGCGATGCCGAGGGCACGGATCTTGCGCAGACCGCTGCGCGCATCGGCCGAGAGCGACTCGGTCCCCCACACGCCGCCCGCGATGTTCAGCAGCGCGACCTCGGCGGGGCTGAAGGTGATGTCCTCCGGGAGGGCGTACTCGGCGGTCGGCACGCGGTAGCGCGCCTCGCGGAGGTCGTCGGGATCCGCACGATTGCCGATCGTCTCGATCGGAACGCCGAGACCGCGCAGGCTCTCTTTGTCGCGCTCGAACATCTTCTCGAGCGCGTCCTTCGACGCGCCCGCTTCGAGCTGCTCCCGGTAACCGGCCACCGACGACAGGATCGTGTCTTTCGTCAGCCCCTGCTCGGTCGCCATGAGGGCGACGACGAGGTTCACCAGACGCTCCTCGGGAGCGTTGCGGGAGACGGTGGCGGGCACCCGCCCATCCTAGGCGTCGAGCGTCCAGCCGGTGCAGAGCGGTGCGTTCGCCGACCGCGCTGACGCCGATCGGATCAGCGGATGCCGATCAGCTGACCGTCCCGAGGACGTCGACGACGTAGACGAGAGCCGAATTGGCGGGAGCCTTGAGGATCTGCTGGTCCTGGGCGGTCTGGTCGGCGGGCACGACGACAAGCACCTGCGACCCGACGGTCTGCCCCTCGAGCGCCGAGGCGAGGGCCGGCGGGAGCTGGGACACGGTCGCCTGTCCGGGCGCGCCGTTCTTCCACGTCGAGGCGAAGGTGGTGGTCGCGCCCCAGGCGACACCCTGGATGTGGATGACCACCGAGGAGTCGGCGGTCAGCACGTCGCCGTCGCCCTTCTTGATGGTCTGCGACCGCGTCTGCGTCGGTGCGTCGCCGGCGGGGATGACCACGCCGGGCGTGCCGTCGGGGGCGCGGACGACCGAGGGCATGCCCGAGTCGGCGTTGTACTGGTCGGCGCCGTCGGCGGCGGGGAGGAAGACCTTGCGCACGTCGAAGACGAAGACCGCCCCGTCGCCCTCGTTGACGCCGAGGGCCTGCGCACCCTGGGTGCCCAGCTCGGAGCCGGGGATGGCGACCGCGACGCGCGAGCCCTCGGCCACGCAGTGCAGCAGCGGCGCGATCGCGGGGATCGCCTGTGTCAGGCGCGGCAGGGGCGTCGCCGACTTCACGTCGGAAGCGTAGGTCGTCGCGACGAGCTGCGAGCCCGTGGCGGCGTCGAACACCGTCACATCGACCAGTGAGAGCTGGTCGTCGCTCGTGATGCGCTGACCGTCGCCCTCGATGAGCGTCTGCGTCCCGGCCGTTTCGGGAACGAAGGGCGAGCGCACCGACACGGTGGGCGCGGTGCCGAAGTCACCGCTCGCGTCGACCACCGAGGCGATGGCACTGTCGGTGGGCGTCGGGCACGACGAAGCGGCGGATGCCGAGCACCCGACGAGGCCGAATCCGGCCAGGGCGGTCACGGCCACGAGAGCGGGGAGTCTACGCACCGGATCAGTTTAGGCGGTCGAACCGGGGTCCTCCGACGAGGCGCCCGCGACGGACTGCCGAACACCCTCGGCCGACTTCTGCGCCTCGCGCACGCGCTTGCGGAGATTCTTGTCGGTGATCTGACGGTCGCCGACCGCACCGGGCGTCCACAGTTCCACGTCTTCGTCGCCGTAGCTCGACTTCGACGCGCGACGCTTCACCTCGGGAGGAATGGCACCGGGCGCCAGGCGGCGGGCGGTGATGAGGAAGCCCGTGTGCGCCACCATGCGGTGGTCGGGGCGCACCGCGAGGCCCTCGACGTGCCACCCGCGGACCATGGTCTCGCTCGCATCCGGCTCGGTGAACAGTCCCGTCGCGCGGATGTACTCGGCCACACGGCTGAGCTGTGTGGCGGTGGCGATGTAGCAGAGCACCACGCCGCCCGGGGTCAGGGCGTCGGCCGCGGCGTCGATGCACTCCCACGGCGCGAGCATGTCGAGCACGATGCGGTCGACCGAGGCGGGGGCCACGGCATCGGGGAGACTCCCGACGAGATCGCCGACGACGACCTCCCAGGTCGCGGGCAGCTCGCCGTGGAACGTCTCGACGTTGGCGCGGGCGACCTCGGCGAACTCTTCGCGGCGCTCGAACGAGAGCAGCCGCCCCGCCGGGCCGATCGCACGCAGGAGCCACAGCGACAGCGCGCCCGAACCGACGCCGGCTTCGACGACGGTGGCGCCGGGGAAGATATCGGCCTGCGCGAGGATCTGCGCGGCATCCTTCGGGTAGACGATCGCCGCACCACGCGGCATCGACATGACGAAGTCGCGCAGCAGGGGGCGGACGGCGAGGTAGTCGTGGCCGGAGCTGTTGGTCACCACGCTGCCGTCGGGCTCGCCGACGAGGAGCGAGTGCTTCAGCACGCCGTTGTGGGTGTGCAGCTCGCCTTCTTCGCGCAGGGTGATCGTGTGCATGCGCCCCTTGGGGCCGGTCAGCTGCACCCGATCGCCGACCCGGAAGGGGCCGCTCAGGTGGGGGGTCTCGCTCATCGGGTGACTCGTGTCTCTTCGGGGTGTGTCGGGGCGTGCGCGGTGTGGAGCGCCCGCAGGTCGGAGGTCGCGCGACCCTCGAGGCTCGGCCAGAGCTCGTGCGCGCCGACCCCCTCGAGCGGCACCATGAGGGGCACTCCCAGCGCGACGGCGCCGCTGGCGATCGCCGAGCGCAGTCCGTTCGGGGAGTCCTCGATCGCCACGGTGTCGCGGATGTCGACGCCGAGTGCGGCGGCGGCCTGCAGGTAGGGATCGGGGTAAGGCTTCGGGCGCTCGACGTCGTCGCCGGCGACCACGAGGTCGAAGGCCGGGAAGTCGATGAGCTCGACCACCGACAGCGCCATGCGGCGCATCGACATCGTCACGAGGGCGGTCTTGACCCCGTGGGCGCGGAGGTCGGCGAGCAGCTCACGGGCACCCGGGCGGAACGGCACGCCCGTGACGGCGAGCTGACGCTGCACCTCGTCGGTGAGGTAGGAGATGATCTCGTCGACGCCCCAGGGCACTCCCGCGTTCTGCAACAAGCGCGCGGAATCCTCCAGGGCGAGCCCGACCATGCCGAGCGCCTGCTCGTGCGACCACGAGCCGCCGAAGCGCTCTACGAGCGGGGTCTCCGCGGCCATCCAGTACGGCTCGGTGTCGACCAGCGTGCCGTCCATGTCCCAGAGGACGGCGGCGGGAGCGGGGGAAGTCATCGCTCCATCCTATTGAGGGCGCCGCTTCCGCCCCGTTCGACGCGAGGCCCGCGCGGGCCGGGACCGGCTCGGTGCGCGCGGGTGCGCCTATTCTGGAAGCCAGCCCCGACGGGGCAGAGGAGGTTGCGTGGACGCACTGGGTCGCCGGATCATCGTCGCCGCGTTCGACGGATGGAACGATGCCGGAGAAGCCGCGTCGGCGGCCGCAGCGATGCTGCGGGCCGACGTGGAGTACGAGGTCGTCCACACGGTCGACCCCGAACTGTACTTCGACTACCAGTACACGCGCCCCCAGGTCGGACTGGATGCCGAGGGGCGCCGCACCCTCAGCTGGCCCGAAGCCACGCTGCTGCGTCCCGTCGAGCGATCCGACGAGGCCGAGATCTGGCTGCTCGTGGGGGTCGAGCCCGCGCGCGCCTGGCAGGCGTTCGCGGCCGAGTTCATCGACGTCGCCCTGCGCGAGGACGTCTCGGGCTTCGTGGCGCTGGGCTCGATGATGTCCGACGTGCCGCATACGCGGCCCATCTCGGTGTTCGCCGGCAGCGACAACGAGGCCGTACGCCAGTCGCTGGGGCTCGAACGGAGCCTGTACGAGGGGCCGGTCGGCATCCTGAGCGCCATCGGCCATGTGTCGGAGACGGTGGGGATCCCGACCGCGAGCCTGTGGGCGAGCGTGCCGCACTACGTCGCCGGGCACACACCCTCCCCCAAGGCCACCCTCGCCCTGCTCGAGAAACTCGAGTCCGTCACGGGGATCGCCGTGCCGCGCGGAGACCTCGAGAACGAGTCGCGCCTGTGGGAGGCCTCGATCGATGCGGCCGCGGCCGACGACGACGAGATGAGCGAGTACATCCGCCAGCTCGAGCAGACCCGCGACACGTGGGACTCTCCCGAAGCCTCGGGAGACGCGATCGCCCAGGAGTTCGAGCGCTATCTCCGCCGTGGCGGCGACGGCCCCACCAAGCCCGGTCGCGACGACCCGCCCCGGCGCTGACGAGGACTCGCCGACGCCTCCCCCGGTCCCTTCGACGGGCTCGCGTACCTCTCTCTGCCTGAGCGCCACCACCCCGGGTCGGGGCGGAGTCTGGCCGCACCGCCGGGACCCTCGTCTGCACGACGAAGGCGCCGCCCCGAACGGGACGACGCCTTCGCGGCATCCGGGATCAACCGGTGATGGCGGAGTACGCCGGCAGCACGCCGAACGTGAGCAGCACCATGATCAGCACCCCCAGGGCCACGCGGTAGATCACGAACGGCAGGAAGCTGCCGCGCTTGAGGTACTGCATGAGGAAGGCGATCACAACGTAGCCGACGACGAACGCGATGAGGGTCGCCAGCGCCGTCTCACCGAGGTTGTACGGGCCGGTACCCTCGTCGAAGCTCTTGTACAGCTCGAAGAACCCGCTCGCGAAGACCGCGGGGACGGCGAGGAGGAACGAGTATTCCGCGGCCGCCGTGCGCGTGTACCCGAGGGCGCGGCCGAGGGTCGTGGTCGCCCCCGAGCGAGAGACGCCGGGGACGAGAGCGAGGGCCTGCGCGACACCGAACGCGATACCGTGCGGGTAGGTCAGGTCGTCGAGCTCCCGACGACGCTTTCCGTAGTGGTCGGCGAGACCGAGCAGGATGCCGAAGACGATGAGCACCACCGCGGTGATCCACAGGCTCCGGAAGTTGTCACGGATGAGACTCTGCAGCAGCACGCCGAGCAGCGCGATCGGCAGCGTGCCGATGATGACCAACCAGCCCATGCGGGAGTCGGGGTCGGTGCGGGGCACCTTGCCGGTGAGCGAGCCGAACCATCGAGAGATGACCCGGACGATCTTCTTGCGGAAGTAGATGAGCACCGCGAGCTCGGTGCCGATCTGGGTGATGGCGGTGAACGTCGCGCCGGGGTCGGTCTTCGACGGGAGGAACTCCCCCACGATGCGCAGGTGGGCACTCGAGGAGATGGGGAGGAACTCGGTGAGGCCCTGGACGAGCCCGAGGACGATGACCTCGAAGATATGCATGCGGTCCTTCAGTACGTGCGGATGAGGTCGGCGAGGACTCGCTGACCGAACTGGAGCGCGTCGACGGGGACGCGCTCGTCGACCCCGTGGAACATCCCGGTGAAGTCGAGATCGGCGGGAAGGCGCAGCGGTGCGAATCCGTAACCGGCGATGCCGAGGCCGGCGAGGGCCTTGTTGTCGGTGCCGCCGCCCATGAGATACGGCACGACCGGCACGCCGGGATCGTGCCGACCGAGCTGTGCGATCATCGCGTCGACGAGGTCTCCCGAGAAGGGCACCTCGAGGCCGATGTCCTGGTGGACGATCTCGATCTCGACGTCGGGTCCGACGATCCGGCGGATGTCGGCGAGAGCCGCGTCTTCGGTGCCGGGGAGCACGCGCACGTCGATGAGCGCTTCGGCGCGGTCGGGAATGACGTTGTGCTTGTAGCCGGCGGTGAGGCCGGTCGGATTCGTCGTCGTGCGCAGGGTGGAACGGATGAAGCTGGATGCCGCGCCGGTGCGCAGGGCGAGAGCGTCGGGGTCGCCCGCGTCGTCGCCGGTGATCTCGGCCAGGCCCTCGAGCAACTGCCTGGTGGTGTCGGTGAGGCGGATCGGCCACTCGGTGCGGCCGAGGGCCGCGACGGCCTCGGCGAGCCTCGTCACGGCGTTGTCGGGGTGCAGGCCGCTGCCGTGGCCCGCGCGACCGCGCGCGACGAGCTTGATCCAGACGAGGGCCTTCTCGCCCACCTGCAGCAGGTACGCGCGGCGGTCGCCCACGGAAATGGAGTACCCGCCGACCTCGCTGATGGCCTCGGTGGCCCCGGCGAACCACTCGGGGCGGTTTTCAACCACGAGCGCCGAGCCCTCCACTCCGCCGTTCTCCTCGTCGGCGAAGAACGTCACGATGATGTCGCGCTCGGGCTGCTCCCCCGCGCGCAGCACGTCGGCGACGGCGGTGAGGATCATGGCATCCATGTCCTTCATGTCGACGGCCCCGCGACCCCAGAGCACGCCGTCGCGGATCTCGCCCGCGAAGGGGTCGACGCTCCAGTCGGCGGCGACGGCCGGCACCACGTCGAGGTGGCCGTGCAGGATCAGGGCGGGCTTGTCGGGGTTGCGCCCGGGGATGCGGGCGCAGACGTTCGTGCGACGCTCGATGGGCTCGTAGTACTCGACCTCGAGGCCGAGGGCTTCGAGGTATGCACCGACGTACTCGGCCGCTTCGCGCTCGCCCTCGGCTCGCCCCCCGCCGTAGTTCGAGGTGTCGAACCGGATGAGGTCGCGGGCGACGCGGGCGACCTCGGGGATATCGGTGTCGAGCTCGGGCATGCGCTCTACGGTACCGGGGGCGAGTGCGTTCCCCCGCCGCGTGTCGCCCCGGGACGCGCCCGGGCGGCGGCGACGATTCGAGGCGGCCTCTGGAGCGTGGTAATGTCGTTCTTCGTTGCGAAAGCAGCAAAACACCCAGATGCGCGGGTGGCGGAATAGGTAGACGCGCTAGCTTGAGGTGCTAGTGCCCTTTAACGGGCGTGGGGGTTCAAGTCCCCCCTCGCGCACAGAATGAAGAAGGCCCCGGATTCGTCCGGGGCCTTCTTCGTTGTCTGCGTCGGCAGCCGTACAGCCAACCGATAGCCCCCACTGTCTGCCGACATAGGCCGCGTCCCTATCTTCCTTGCCGATAACGGTTCTCATTCGCAGAGAGCCGATCGCCGAAGGGACACCGACCTCCATGAAGACTGCGCGCACCGTCGTCGCCGCCACCGCCTGCGTTTCTCTCCTCACCCTCATCCTCGCCGGATGCTCGACCGGGGCGTCATCCGCCGCTCCCGCCGCGGCCACCGACTCCAGCCCGAAGATCACCGTCGTCGCCGGAGAGAACGAGTACGCCGACGTCGTGCAGCAGATCGGCGGCGACCGTGTCGATGTCTCGGCGATCATGAGCGATCCCAACACCGACCCCCACACCTTCGAGGCGAGTGCGAGCGTGGCGAAGGAGATCGCCGGCGCCCAGCTCGTGGTGCAGAACGGTCTCGGATACGACGACTTCATGACCGATCTCGAGAAGGCCTCCCCCGACGCGAACCGCTCGGTCATCGTCGCCCAGGACGTCTTGGGCCTTCCCGACAGCACCGACAACCCGCACCTCTGGTACGACCCGAAGACGATGCCCGCCGTCGCGAGCGCCGTCGCCGACAAGCTCAGCGAACTCGACCCGGCGAGCGCCGACGCGTTCCGCACGAACCTGGCGACCTTCACGGCCTCTCTGAGCGACTGGACCGACGCTCTCTCGTCCTTCGCGAAAGACCACCCGAAGACACCGGTGGCCGTGACCGAGCCCGTCGCGGACTTCATGCTGCAGGCGGCGGATGCCGACGTCAAGACGCCGTGGAACCTGCAGGCGGCCATCATGAACGACACAGACCCCTCGGCCCAGGACACCGCGACGCAGGACGCCCTGTTCACCGGCAAGCAGGTGAAGGTGTTCCTGTACAACCAGCAGGTCACCGACGACACGACCGACAAGTACCTGCAGCTGGCGAAGGACAACGGCATCCCGGTGGTCGGCGTGTACGAGACGATGCCGGCGAACTACCACTACCAGGACTGGATGCTGGCCGAGGTGAAGGCGCTCGAGACGGCTGTCACCCAGGGCACCTCGACCGAGCACCTGTGAGCGAGGATTTTCCGCACCGCGATCCCGACGTCGTCCTCCGGGCACGCGGGATCGCGGTGCGTCTCGGCGGTGCTCCCGTGCTCGAAGACGTCGATCTCGACGTTCCGCCGGGTGCGATCGTCGGGTTGATCGGGGCGAACGGCGCGGGCAAGACCACGCTGCTGCGGGTGCTGCTCGGCATCCTGCGTCCGCACTCCGGTCGGGTACACCGCCCGGACCGGCGCGCGGGCATCGGATACGTACCGCAGAAGATCAGCCTCGACCCGCACGCGCCGCTGCGCGCCCGAGATGTCGTGATGCTCGGTCTCGACGGAGCGCGGCTCGGGATTCCGCTCGGGCGGGGGCGGCTGCGCGGCGTCGTCGACGAGGCTCTCGCCCGCGTGGGGGCGACGGGGTTCGCCGATGCGCGCGTGGGCGAGCTCTCGGGCGGGCAGCAGCAGCGCGTGCTGTTGGCACACGCGATCGTGAGCCGCCCCGCCCTGCTGCTGCTGGACGAGCCGCTCGCGAGTCTCGACCCGGTGAGCGCGCGCGACGTCGTCGTGCTGCTCGACGAGCTGCGCCGGCAGAGCGGCGTGGCGATCGTGGTCACCGCACACGATCTCACCCTGCTGCTGCCCGTGCTCGACCGTGTCGCGTACCTCGCGGGCGGTCGAGCGGCGGTGGGAACGCCGGCGGAGGTGGTGCGAGACGACGTGCTGAGTGAGCTGTACCGCCGTCCAATGCGGGTGATCGAGGCGGCGGGACGCACCTTCGTCGTCGCCGACGAGGGGGTGACGAACGCGTGAGCGCCGTGCTCTCGGCGTTCTTCGTCAGCCCGACGGTGCAGACGGCCCTCGTGGTGGGCACGGTGGTCGCTGTGGTGTCGGGCATCGTCGGGGTGTTCACCATCACGCGCGGAGAGTCGTTCGCGGGGCACGCGCTCGCCGACCTCGGGGCGGTCGGGGGCTCGGGCGCGTTCCTTCTGGGGGTCAGCCAGCTGTGGGGGTTCGTTCTGGCGGGGGTGGTGTCCGCCGTGGCCATGGAGGCGATCGGGACACGTCGCCTCGAGGGACGCGATGTCGCCACGGGGGTCGTCTTCGGCGCGGGGATGGGGCTGACCGCTCTGTTCCTGACGCTCGACACCCTGATCGGCGGTTCGAGCAACGCGGCGATCTCGGTGCTGTTCGGCTCACTGTTCTCGGTCGACTCACGGCTCGTGCCGGTCATCGTCGCCCTGGGGGCCGCCACCCTCGCGATCGTCGCCGCGGTCTGGCGGTGGGTGAGTCTCGAGACGCTCGATCGCGATCTCGCCGCCGCGCGCGGGGTGCCGACGCGTGGGGCGAGCACGCTGTTCCTGATCGCGCTCGCTCTGTCCGTGCAACTGTCGTCGCTGTCGATCGGAGCGATCCTCTCGACGGCGCTGCTCATCGGCCCGGCGGCGACCGCCCTGCTGTTCACACGGCGGCTGGGGACCGCTGCCGCGCTGGCCGCGGTCATCGCTGTGGGTCAGGTCGGGGTCGGCTGCCTGGTGTCGTTCGCGAGCTACGACTGGTTCGGCGGCAACAGCTGGCCCGTGAGCTTCACGATCGTCGCGGCGGTGTTCCTCACCTACATGGGCGCGCGCGCCGTCGACGCCCTCCGTCCCCTCGTCCACCGAACGGCCGTGGCGTGATGTTCGCTGCATACTTGATGACCGCATGGGCGGGAGGGACCATCGTGGCGGTGGTCGCGGGCGTCGTCGGCTTCTTCGTCGTGCTGCGCGGCAACGCCTTCTTCGCCCACGCCGTGCCGCACGGCGCGTTCGCCGGGGCGGCCGGGGCGGTGCTGATCGGGGCGAACCCGCTCGTGGGCCTCGGGGTCTTCGCCGCGGGCGGGGCGGTGGGCATCGTGTTGCTGGGACGCCGGGCTCGACACGACGTCGTCACGGCCCTGACCCTCGTGACCATGCTCGCCCTCGGCGCGCTGTTCCTCAGCCGCTCGCGCGAGTACTCGGCGCAGGTGTTCGCCCTGCTGTTCGGTCAGATCCTCGGTGTCTCGCCCGGTCAGCTCGTCACGATGAGCCTGCTCGGGCTCGGGTGCCTCGGGCTGGTCGCGCTCATCGCGAGGCCTCTCCTTCTGGCATCCGTCTCCCCCGCCCTCGCCGCCGCGCGTGGAGTACCGATCACGGGGGTGGACCTGGTGTTCGCGCTCGTGATCGCCGCCGCGACGACGGTGAGCGTTCCGATGGTGGGGGCGCTGCTGATGTTCGCGCTGCTCATCGGCCCCCCGGCCGCCGCGCAGGTGCTCGCGCGGACGCCCGGTCGGGGCCTGTCGCTGTCGATCGTCCTCACGCTCGTCACCGTGTGGGCATCGATCGCGCTCGCCGTGACCACCGACCTGCCGATCGGGTTCTTCGCCACGGCAATCGGTGCACTGCTGTACGCGGGCGCTCGCGGCGCGGCGCGGTCACGTCACCGCCGGCTGGGATGATCCGGATATGCGAACCCGGCGCCGAGGCGGCGACCCTGACATCGCCAGCGCGCTGTGCAGCCGATGCGCGCCCCCGCGCCTTCCGTGACTCCGCAGAAACACCCGTGTGACATCCGCCGCTTAGCGTCGGGGCATGCCCGCTTTCACTGTCCCGACGATCGACATCTCCGCCTGGGTCGGCCCCGGGTCCTCCGACGCGCGTGCAGCGGTGGTCGCCGCGGTCGACCACGCGTGCCGCACGGTGGGCTTCATGCAGGTGGTGGGTCACGGCATCCCCGATGCCGTGATCGCGGAGCTGACCGAGGGGCTCGACGAGTTCTTCGCCCTGCCGCTGGAGGTGAAGAAGGCGTACGTGCGGCCCGCGGCGGAGAACCGCGGGTACAGCCCGCCGAAGAGCGAATCGCTCAGCTACAGCCTCGGCGTCGACCCGGTGACGCGCATGAACGACTTCTTCGAGGCGTTCAACGTGGGCACCTCCGCCGCCGAGTACCCCGGCAGCACCGCGACAGAAGCGGACTACGCCGAGAACACCTGGCCCCTCGAAACCCGGACCTTCGAGCCGGCGGTACGCGAGTACTACGACGAAGCGCGCCGGGTCGCGCATACCCTGACCCGGATCTTCGCGTCGGCCCTTCGCGTGCCCGACGACTTCTTCGACGGCGTCACCGGCCACTCGATCGACGTGCTGCGCATGAACAACTACGCCCTGCCGCCCGGCGAGATCGAGCTCGGCGCCGAGCTCACCGGCATGGGCGAGCACACCGATTTCGGTCTCGTGACGGTGCTGTGGGCGGATCAGGTCGCGGGCCTGCAGGTCTTGGCACAGGACGGCTCGTGGAACGACGTCTCCCCCGCTCGCGGAGCGCTGCTCGTCAATCTCGGCGACGTCGCCGCCCGCCTGACCAACGACCGCTGGATGTCGACGCTGCACCGGGTGAAGCCACCCGTCGTCGACGGGACGATCGAGCGGCGCCGATCCGCCGCCTTCTTCCACGACGGCAACGCCGACGCGGTCATCGCCCCGCTGCCCCACTTCGTCTCGGACGAGGCTCCGGCCCTGTACGACCCGGTGACGGTGCGCGAGCACATCACGGCGAAGCTCGCGGGGTCGCGCGCGGGCCGCAAGAACACGGGTGCACGCCGCGAGGCGGCGCGGGTCACGGCTGCCGGACGGGGCTGAGCCGGGTCGGCGCGCGGCGACGGGCGGGGCTCGCGCCCGCACGCATAAACGCGATCCGCAACCATGAACGCGCTCTCCCCGCGTTTCTGCGCGTCGATCGCGTTTCTGCGCGCAGCGGACGCGAGCGCCGCGGGGCCCGATCAGGCCGCCGACACCCCGAACAGCAGACCCAGCACGTAGGTGACCGCGGCGGCGCCGAAGCCGATCGCGAGCTGACGCAGACCGCGCTTGAGGGGTGAGGCGCCCGAGAGCAGACCGACCATCGCCCCGGTGCCGATCAAGGCGATGCCGACCAGGCCGAGCGCCAGGGCGACGGCCGCGAAGCCCGACATCCCGAAGATCCACGGCAGGACCGGGATGATCGCACCCGAGGCGAAGAACAAGAAGCTCGACAGGGCCGCCCCCCACGCGCTGCCGACGACGTCGTGAGACGACTCGCCCGGGGCTGCCGCTGCCGGTGCGGTGCCGGCCCGGGCCGCGGTGACGACCTCGCGGGCCCGTTCGAGGGCGGCATCGGCATCCATCCCGCGGGTGCGGTAGACGAGCGCGAGCTCGTTGGCATCCAGGTCGAGATGGGGAAGGGCCGAGTCGGCGAAGTCGCTCTCTTCGGTGGCTTCGAGCAGCTCGCGCTGCGAACGCACCGAGACGAACTCGCCGGCGCCCATCGAGAGGGCTCCCGCGAGCAGGCCTGCGATACCGCTGAACAGCACGAAGCTCGGGGCGACGCCGGTGGCGCCGACTCCCATGACGAGGGCGAGGTTCGACACGAGGCCGTCGTTCGCGCCGAACACGGCCGCGCGGAAAGTCCCCGAGAGGCGACGGCGCCCGCGGGCGGCGAGGCCGCGCACGACCTCGTGGTGCACACGCTCGTCGGCCGCCATCGCGGGGGTGGCATAGGGTTCGTCGGCGTAGGGCGAGCGGGCCTCGGCGTTCTGGGCCAGGGCCAGCACGAAGATCGATCCGAACCGGCGGGCCATCCACGCCAGCAGACGTGTCCCGATGCCGGGCTGCGGCAGTCGCGGCGGCTGCTCGCCGAGCAGGTCGATCCAGTGCTGCTCGTGGCGCCCCTCGGCCTCGGCGAGAGCGAGGAGGATCTCTCGCTCTTCGCCGGTGCGACGCGACGCGAGCTCGCGGTACACGCGCGCCTCCGCGCGTTCGTCGACGAGATAGCGCGCCCAGCGGTGGCGATCGCGGGCGGTGGGTGTGGCGGGGGTCACGGGGGCTCCTTCGGGTCGCCCCCAACGGTAGTGAGGCGGGTTCGCCCTCTCGGGCGCGTCGGCCCACACTGACAGCATTTCGGGCCTCCGAAGAGCGTGATCCCGCGGATGCCGAGGCTTCGGTGCCAGCATTTCGGCATCGCGAAAGCGGGTCGTGGGAGCGCGTCGGCGCATCGCTCCCGCACACCGGTCGGGCCTTCTCGTCGGGCTTCGCGCAGCACATCGCTGACGACGCTGTCGCAGCGTGTCACCGGGATGTCAGCGAGATGCCCTCTCGCGAGGGCGGCAGCCTCGAGCGGCTGCGAGCGGACCGGCCGGCGTGGGGCCGGGCGCAGGCCCCGAGGCGGGGCCGGGCGACGCGGGGCCGGGGCTTGCGCGCCTCAGGAATGGACGCGCTTGCGCAGCACGTCGATGCGCGCCTGCAGCTGCGCGACGGTCGCGTGCGATACCGCCGGGCCGCCGCAGATCCGCCGGAGCTCGGCGTGCACCAGGCCGTGCGGCTCGCCGCTCTGGCGCGCGTACAGGCCGACCATGGTGTTGAGCAGCTGGCGCTGCTCCTTCAGGGTGCGGTGGAGCGGAGCCGGGAGCCCCCCGTCGTCGACGGACGGCGGCTCGACACCGCTCTCCTTCTCGGTCGCTTCACGGGTGGAGCGGTGACGCGATTGCCGCGTGGCGCGCGACATGAGCACCTCGTGCACCTGCTCGGGTTCGAGGAGGCCCGGGATGCCGAGGAACTCCTCCTCCTCGATGGTTCCCGGAACCGCGAGCTGACCGAACTCCTGCCCGTCGAACATGACGCGGTCGAAATGCGCGAGCGAACCGAGGGCCTGGTACTCGAACTCCTGCTCGAGCGCGTCGGACGCCTTGTCCTCGCGCTCGGCGGCATCCATCATGTCTTCTTCGGCGTTCCACTGGTCTTCCGCGTCGCTGTCGCGGTCGAGGGCGTGCTCGCGTTGCGCCTCCATCTCGCCCGCGAGGGCGAGCAGCTGCGGAACGTTGGGGAGGAACACGCTCGCGGTCTCACCGCGACGGCGCGCGCGGACGAAACGGCCGATGGCCTGGGCGAAGAACAGCGGAGTGGAGGCGCTCGTGGCGTAGACGCCGACGGCGAGGCGCGGAACGTCCACACCCTCGGACACCATGCGCACCGCGACCATCCAGCGGCTCGTGCCCTTCGAGAAGGTCTCGATGCGCCCCGACGCCTCCGCCTCGTCGGAGAGGACGACGGTGACCTTCTCGCCGCTGATGTCTTCGAGGATGGCCGCGTACGCGCGCGCCGCGGTCTGATCGGTCGCGATGACCAGGCCCCCGGCATCCGGGACCGTCTCGCGCACCTCGGTCAGGCGCCGGTCGGCGGAGCGGAGGACCGCGGGGATCCAGTCGCCGTTCGGGTCGAGCGCGGTGCGCCAGGCCTGCGAGGTGATGTCCTTGGTGTTGTCCTGCCCGAGCTGGGCTTCCATCTCTTCGCCGGCTTTGGTGCGCCAGCGCATCTGTCCGGCGTAGACGAGGAAGAAGACGGGACGCACGACGCCGTCCTCGAGGGCGCGTTTGTAGCCGTAGGCGTAGTCGGTGCGCGAGAGGCGGATGCCCTTCGCATTCGGGTGGTACTCCACGAACGGAATGGGCGCGGTGTCGCTGCGGAACGGCGTCCCCGACAGAAGCAGGCGCCGGGTCGCGCGGTTATAGGCCTCGCGCAGGGCGTCGCCCCAGCTGAGCGCGTCTCCACCGTGATGCACTTCGTCGAGGATGACGAGTGTTCTGGCATCCATCGTCAGACGCTGGTGCACCTCGGCCTTGACCGCGACCTGGGCGTAGGTGACCGCGACGCCGTGATACTGCCGCGAGGGGGTCGCATGCCGGTTGGAGAAGAACGGATCGAGACGGATGCCGACGCGCGCGGCCGCCTCGGCCCACTGGGTCTTGAGGTGCTCGGTGGGGGCCACGACGACGATGCGGTCGACGACGCGCCGACGCATGAGCTCGGACGCGAGGCGGAGGGCGAAGGTGGTCTTACCGGCGCCAGGGGTGGCCGCGGCGAGGAAGTCGCGCGGTCCCTTCCCCTCGCCGTCGGGTCCGTCGAGACCGAAGTAGAGGTCGAGCGCCTCGGCCTGCCAGGCGCGCAAGCGCTGGGCCGTTCCCCACGGCGCGCGCTGCGGGAACGACGGCGAGAGGTGCTCGGCGGCGAAGGAGCCGAAGTGCGGCTCGACCCCGTCGAGGGCCGGGTCGGGAATCGCCCCGGGCGCGGGATCGTCGGCGACGGGCGCGGTGGCGTGGGACGGCTCGGCGACGGCTTCCGCGCCGCCTTCCGAGGCGGTTTCGGGGGCGGCGGGGGTGGATGCCGGGACCGGCAGGGCCGTGCGAGCGACGGGCCCAGGGCTCGCAATCGGGCCGGGGCTCGCGACCGGACCGGGGCTCGCGACCGGGCCGGGAGAGGCGATGCGCGGAGTCGCCGCTTCGGCGGCCGGGCTCGTGTGCGGGAGGGCCGAGGGGCGGGCTTCTTCTTCCAGCATCGAACCTCCATCCTTCGCGAGCGCGAACATCCACGATAGGCGACCTCGGAGGCCGCCACGCCCGGGCAGAAGGCCGATACGGCGCGCCACCGGCCATAAACGCGATCCGCGCCGAGCAACGCGGGCAGAGCGTGTTTCTGCGTGCGGATCGCGGTGTTGTGTGAGCTTCACGCGTGACTCGCGGCGACAGAAGACCGGTCGTCCACGCTCCTCGGTGTCGTCCGCGCACCTGTTGTCGTGGTCGGCCACGCGCAGCCGTCCGAGACGAGCGTCTACCGACGAGCCGCGGCGCGGTGTCGATGCACGCGCTCTCGCGTGGCGCACCGGGGACTGCAGAACTCCCGGTGTCCTCGCGGAGAGGTATCTACGAACGGAACGATGCACGTCGACGAGCGGCACACTCGGAGTTTGTCGAGGTCTCCGGCGGACCACAGCTCGATAGCTGCGGCGACGACCGGTTCGAGCAACGGAGCAGACGATCCGGCCTCGATCAATCTCAGGCTCACTCCACCGTTGGCACCGAATGCGAGCGTCAGCCCCAGCCTGCGGCCAAGGTCGCTCAGGGCCTCGGATGCACCCTCTCGTGGACCGAGCAAGATGCGCACGAGGTCGTCACGGACGGCGATGACAGTCGTCAGGTCGGCGGACCAGCCGTTCGAAGACAGAGCGTGCAATTGCTCGACGGTGGTCAGTTCGTCGGGGAAACCCGGCTCCGGCCGGGTGTCGAGCAGTGCGAGCAACAGAGCGCGATCGGCTCCCTGCAGGGTGACGTCATCCACGTCACCAATGTAACGCATTGGTCCGATTGTATGCGTTACGTTAACGCGATGCGCAATCATCCCGGCAATATGGGTCGTTCCTTCTGGGTGTGGCTCGGGGTTGCCTCGCTCGTGAGGTCTCCCGTTCTCATGTCTGCTGTCGCATTCAGTGCCATCGCGGCTCTCGTGCTCCAGAACCCGGACCGGGGCGGACTCCTCGCGGCGGCGAGTGTCGTCGGGATGCTGGCCGGCACGCCCGTGAGCATCGTCGCTCAACGCCTCCTCT
The DNA here is from genome assembly GCF_003385695.1 of Microbacterium sp. AG157. Lineage (NCBI taxonomy): Bacteria > Bacillati > Actinomycetota > Actinomycetes > Micrococcales > Microbacteriaceae > Microbacterium > Microbacterium sp. AG157. The sequence continues at coordinate 6,583 of NZ_QRDK01000006.1, read as the reverse complement.
CGACGCGGAGGCTGCTGACCATCCAGCTCCTTCTGTGCTCTGCGAGTTGGTTGGCACTGGCGTTCAGCCTGGACCGTCCCTTCGGCGTCTGGATGGCGATCTCGGCTGTCGCCGGCGTGAGCATGGCTGGATCAGCGGGGCTCATCCGCTCCACCCTGTCCGCGGCCGTGCCAGCGCGGGAACAGGCTCGAGCATCGACACTCGACGCTCTGGCACAGGACGTGCTCGTCTTCCTCGCGCCGGTATTCGTCGCCGTCGCCCTCGGCGCGGGAGCTGTCGGCGCGCCAGTGGCTGTCTCGGCACTCGCGCTCGCGGCAGTCATCGGTGTGCAGTTCCAGACAACGGACTCAGCGTCGACGCCGTCCGACGCGCATGCCCCCGAGGACGCGGTGGGCTCGACACCGCGCCCGTCGTTCCGATGGTTCACCTGGACCGTCTTCAGCGTGGGAGTCGGCATGCTGCTCGGCGCCGTCGAGGCGGGAGCGGTGGGCCTTTCGCTCCAACTGGACCTCGAGGTGCAGGACGCGTGGCTCGCATTCCTGGTTCTGGGCGCATCGAGCGCCGTCGGGGCGTGGCTGGACATCATTTGGCTCCAGCGCTGGCATCCGGCGCGACGACTCCCCCTGCTCCTCGCCCTCTTCCTCGCCGGCGCCGTCCTGCTCACGTGGGAACCGCAGTGGCTGACGGCCCTCGCGGGGTTGCTGCTCGTGGGGCTCCCTACGGCCGCTCTTCTGGGACTGCGATCGCACGTGTTCGACTCCGGCGCCGCCGCCCACCGGAAGACGGGCCTCACCCTGGCCTTCGCGGGTCAGAGCATCGGATTCGCTGCCGGTGCAGCTGGCTTGGCGCTTTCCGGTCAATCCGGAGCGCTCGTCGCCGCCGGGAGCGTCGTGGCAGTGGGAGGAGTGCTGGGAACCATTGAGCTCAGACGCCAACCCGGTGATCGTTGAGCGGGCCGTTCGCCCCGCGGCTCGACGTCGTGAAGCGTCGAAGCCAACACGTCTCAGGGTGCGGCGGTGACGGCGTGGTGCGAGCGGGTGCGGCATTCGCCGCGGCGCTTCGGAGCTTCGCAGACGACGGTGTACCCGAAACCGGGATCCGCGCCCAGAAACCCGAGCAGCAGGCGTTTCTGCGCGCGGATCGCGTTTACGCCGCCCCCGAATACGGATGCCGCGGCCGCTCGCACCCAGCTCACTCGCCGTGTCGGTGGCCGGGGGTACCGTGGAGGCCGGAGGTTTCGATGACACTCGATCCGCACTCGCCCCGCACCTCGCCCACGCCCGACAACCCCGGTCCGCACCCGTGGCGCCGCTACGTCGCCCTCGGCGACTCCTTCACCGAGGGGATCGGCGATCCGCTGCCCGACGGCGGCCACCGCGGTTGGGCCGACCGGGTCGCCGAGGTGCTCGGCGCGCAGGTCGACGATTTTGCCTACGCCAACCTCGCGGTGCGCGGAAAACTCATCGCGCAGATCGTCGCCGACCAGATCGAGCCGGCGCTCGCACTCAAGCCCGACCTCATCACCATCTCTGCGGGCGGAAACGACGTCATCCGCCCGGGCAGCGATCCCGATGCCGTGTCGCGGCAGTTCGAGAACGCCGTCGCACGTCTGCGCGCGAGCGGGGCCACCATCGTCGTCTTCACGGCGATCGACACCGAGTTCACGCCGGTGTTCCGCGGCATCCGGGGAAAGGTCGCGATCTATAACGAGAACATCCGCTCGATCGCCGATCGCTACGACTGCGTCGTCGCCGACCAATGGGGCCTGAAAGAGGTGCAGGACATGCGCTTCTTCGACGACGACCGGCTGCACTACAACTCCCTCGGCCACCACGAGGTCGCCCGTATGGTGCTGCGCGCGCTCAACGTGCCGAACGACCTCGAGCCGATGAAGGCCGAAACCCAGGCGATCACGACCTGGCGCGCCGCGCGCGAGAAAGACTTCGTGTGGGCGCGCGAGTACCTCGTGCCCTGGGTGCTGCGGCGCCTGCGGCACCAGTCGTCGGGCGATCACATCCAGGCGAAGCGGCCCGAGCCGCTGCCCGTCGTCACCCTCGCCCCGGGGCCGGATGCCGCTGCCTCCCGCGACACTCAGGTCTGACGGCCATGACTCCGCTGCCCGACCCAGTGACCGCGCTGTTGAGCGCCACCGATGCCGTCACACTGCTGCGCGACGCCGAACACCTCGCCGCGGGACTCAGCGAGGCGGGGTGGACCCCCGAGGTCGAGAGCGGGCGCTTCGGCGCTGACGGGTGGGATGTGCTGTCGTCCGCATGGGCGCCGAGCGTCTCGGTATTCCTCGACGGGTCGGAACGGTCGGTGCGCGAGGCCGCCCTGGCCGTCGCCGCGGCGATGAAGGCCGAGCCGCACCGGTGGACCTTCGACTCCGAAGGGCCTGACTGGTCCACCTGGTCCGTCGACGACGAACGCTGGGGCTCGGACGACATCGACTGGCTCGTGTGGGAAGGAACGGGTGTCTCCGTGACCCTGTTCACCGCCGGCGAGACCCCCGCGGGCCCCGGAACACTCCCGGCGCACCTGCAGCTCTCGATCGGTCGCGTCGATACCCCGTCCGAGGGCCTCCCCCGCGACGACGACCGCGCACGGAGCGTGCTGCGCGAAGGATCCGTGGTCGACAGGTGGTATCTCGCCGGCGAGCGCGACCTCCCCGCCGACGTGGTCGAGGCGCTCGAGAATGATCCGGACCCGCGCGTGCGTGCGGCGGCAGAGTCGGAACGCTGGATTCGCGAGCAGGCGTTCGGCGGACCTCAGCCGGCGGAGTGACGTCGGAGCGCCCGAGCACCTCCCTCCCCCAAAGAGCTCAAGGAGAACCCCATGCACGTCGTTATCGTCGGGGCCGGCATCGTCGGCGTCTCGGTCGCGTGCGCTCTCGCCGGGCGCGGTGTCGCGGTCACGGTGCTGGACCGTGATGGCGGAAAGCAACGCGGGTCGACGGCCTTCGCCCCCGGTTTTGTCGGGGTCTACAACGATGCGCCCGTGCTCACGGAACTCGCGCGCGCGTCGGTCGACGTCTACCGGGAGCTGCCCGCGTTCGCCCCCAGCGGCGGCCTCGAGCTGGCGACGAGCAGCGCAGGTGCTGAGACTCTCGCCGAACGTGTCCGCTCCGCCCAGCGCGCGGGACTCCGCGCGACTCTCGACTCGCCGCGAGGTCTCCCCTCGTTCGTCGACGACCGGCAGGTCGTGGCGGTCGCGCGGTACGACGACGACGGAGTCGCGACGCCTCATCTGCTGAGAGCCCAGCTGCGAGCTGTCGCCGAGAGCTCGGGCGCGCAGTTCGTCGCTCCCGCCGAGGTGGTCGATGTGCGACCGCGCGGCGGCGGATGGACGGTGCGCACCGCCGACGGACGAACCCTCACCGCCGATCAGGTCGTTCTCGCGGCGGGAATCTGGGGCCCCGGTCTCGCGGGCATGCTCGGACGACGTCTGCCTCTCTACCCGGTCGCGCATCCGTACGTGTACGCACGACCGAGAGCACCCCGCGTGGACCCGGGTCCCTTCGTGAGGTGGCCCGAGCACCACGTCTACGCGCGAGCGCACGGCGACACCCTCGGTATCGGCAGCTACGACCACCGCCCCGTGCCCGTGGCCCCCGCGGCTCTCGACGGCGGCGCCGGCCTGGCCTGGGACCCTGCGTTCGATGCTCCGATCGCGTCGGCGCAGAGCCGCCTCCATCCCGACGCTCGATTCACCCCGGCGGCACGGGTGAACGGGGTGTTCGCCATGACGCCCGACAACCTCCCCTTCCTCGGCCCGGTGCCCGGCGCGGAGGGAGCCTGGATCGCGCAGGCGATCTGGGTCACGCATGCGGGCGGCGCCGCTCTCGCGCTCTCTCGCGCTCTGTGCGGAGAGCTCGCCCTTCCCGCCGCGCTCGCCTGCGACCGGTTCGAGGACGCCCCGGCGCACGACCTCGAGACGTCGGCTCTGCGGCTGTACCGCGACATCTACGCGCACGACTCCGTGTGAGTCTGTGCGCCGGGCGTCAGCCCCGGCGACCTCGCGCCAGTTCCCACAGCGCCACCGCGCTCGCGGCGGCGACGTTGAGCGAGTCCACTCCCCCGGCCATCGGGATCGTCACGACCGTGTCGGCGGCGGCCAGCGCGCCGCGGCTCAGGCCGTCGCCCTCGGCCCCGAGCAGCAGGGCGACGCGCTCGTGCCCTGCAGCAGAGAAGGCATCGAGTGTCACCGCGTCGTCCGAAAGGGCCAGCGCGGCGAGGTGGAATCCGGCCTCGTGCAAGAGCGGCGCGGCCTCCGACCACTCGGGCAGCCGCGTCCACGGCACCTGGAACACCGTTCCCATGCTCACGCGAACGCTGCGGCGATAGAGCGGGTCGGCGCACCGGGGCGTGACGAGCACGGCATCCGCTCCGAGAGCCGCCGCCGAACGGAACGCCGCACCGATGTTGGTGTGGTCGACGATGTCTTCGAGCACGACGACGAGCCGCGCGTCGCGGACGACCTCCTCGACGGATGCCAGGGCCGGACGATGCATCGACGCCAGCAGGCCCCGGTGCACGGTGTATCCCGTGACCCGCTCGGCGATCTCGGCCGGGACGACGTAGACGTCTGCGTCGTCCCCGACCAGTGCGAGGGCATCGGCGAGGAACTTCTCCTGCACGAGGACCGAGCGGGGTCGGTGCCCCGCGCGGAGTGCGCGGTCGAGCACCTTCGACGACTCGGCGATGTACAGCCCGCCCGCGGGCTCCGACACCCGCCGCAGCGACACGTCGGTGAGGTCGCGATAGTCGGCGAGACGAGGGTCGTCGGCGGTTTCGAGGGGAATGACGGGCATCGTCCCATCGTGCCAGCACACTCCGGCCCGGTGCGGCCCGGTCCCCCGGTCGAGTGTCCGAGCACACCGCTCCTCCGTCCTCCCGCGCGGAGTGTCGTGACCACGCGGCCGGCGCGGCGGCGCCCCGAGCGTTGAGTGTCCAGAACACCCGGACGTTTCAAGAAAGCGTCCGGGTTTCTTGGACACTCAACGAGAGCACGGAGCGGTTGCGGGCCGCGGGAGCGGTGGCGGGCGCGTGAGCGTGGGAACGCAGGGACGCGACGGGATGCCGGACCCCGGGCCCTCACGCCACGTGCAGCGCGCGCCCTCCGGCGATCACCAGGGCCCGCTCGGGCTGGCGGACGAGCGCGTCCAGGGGGTTCTCGGCATCCACCAGGACGATGTCGGCGCGCGCCCCCTCGACGAGGTCGTGCACGTCTCGGCCCACGGCCCACGCGCCCGCGCTGGTCGCGAGCCGCACGACGCGGAGCAGGTCATGGTCGTGCACCAGGCCGCCGGCGCGGGCGTACTGCCAGGCGATACCGAGCGTGTCGCCGGTTCCGAACGGACTCCACAGATCCCGGATGCCGTCGGTGCCGAGACCCAACCGGACGCCGGCCGCGTCGAGTTCGGCGAGGGGCAGCTGAGCGAGGCGCAGAGGCGCGACGGTGGTCATCGAGACCCCGGCCTCGCCCATCGCCGCGAGCAGGTCGCGGCGGCGAGCAGGTTCGAGCTGGGCGACGGCGAACCCGTGGGCGATGTTCACCCGGCCGCCCAGGCCGAGGCGCTGTGTGCGCTCCACGAGCAGCTCGATCTGGAACGCGCCGAGCTCGGCCGCGTCGTGCAGGTGGATGTCGAGGCCGACGCCGGTGTCGGCGGCGAGCGCGGTGAGGGCGTCGATCTGGCCGACGGGGTCGCGGTCGATCGAGGCGGGGTCGAGACCGCCGATCGCGGTGACGCTCTCACGGCCCGCGGCCTCGCGCAGCAGCTCGAGCACGCCGGGGCGACGCAGCACCCCGTCCTGCGGGAACGCGACGATCTGCACGTCGAGAGCGCCCCCGTAGGCCGCCGCAGCTTCTTCGACCGCCTCGATCCCGCGCAGCCCCACGCCGTCATCGACGTCGACGTGCGTGCGGATCGCCGTGGTGCCGTGGCGCACGAGCTCGCGCAGCACGAACGCGGACCGCTCGAGGGAGGGGATGCCGAGCGCGTCGCGCTGTTCCCGCTCGTGGCGGATGCGCCCCTCGGTCGATCCCTCGCCGCCGTACGGCTGCCAGGGCAGTCCCCACCAGGATTTGTCGACGTGCGCGTGGGCGTTCACGATGCCCGGCAGGGCGAGCAGACCGCGCCCGTCGAACTCGCGGATGCCGATCGGCTCGGTGGCGGCGGGAGTGATCGCGGTGATGTGTCCCTCGTCGATGGCGATGTCCACGAGGTCGCCACCCCACGGCCGCACGCGGCGGAGAGAGGTGACGTCGAGCATGGCGGGCCGGGGGAAGGAGCTCATCCCCCCAGTATCGGCGCCGTGGCTCTCCGTACGACGGGGGTGTGCGACGCCGGGCGCGTCGGGTACGCGGTTGCTGGTGTAGCGAGGATCCGCGCCGGGTGCGCGACGTCGTTCGCGGGTGATGACGGGAGCCGCCCGTCTCGGCGCCGCGGTCGCGGGGGGGGGGGGGGGGGGCGGGGGGGGGGGGGGGGGGGGGCCCCCCCCCCCCCCCCCCCCGGGGGGGGGGGGGCAGGGCCCCACCGGCGGGGGGGGCGGGGGTTCTGCGACCCCTCGCCCCCGCCGTCGCC
>NZ_QRDK01000005.1:0-111358 GCF_003385695.1 Microbacterium sp. AG157 | reverse complement strand
CCTGTGGGAGAGTAGGACACCGCCGGACTTCTTTTCAGTCGAAATGGCCACCCAAAGTTGGGTGGCCATTTCGCATTTACGGGCACTTCCCCGGGTGCCGACGCGCTGATGCGTCCCGTCCCCTGCCCAGGACGACACCCACCACCGCCTCGTCGTACCCGCGACCGGGCCGATAAAATCGCGGATGTGAGCGACTTCTCCGGACACCTACCCGGGAGTCGCGAATACCGGCTCCTGTTGATCGGACTCTTCTTCGGTGGGGTGGCGACGTTCGCCCAGCTGTATGCGACGCAGGCAGTGCTCCCGTCGATCGCCGTCGATGTCGGTTCCGGCCCCGCCGGTGCTGCTCTGACGGTGTCGGCATCCACTCTCGGTCTCGCAGCCGCGGTCATTCCGTGGTCGCTCGTGGCAGATCGGATCGGACGTGTACCGGCGATGGCGATCGGTGTCATCGCGGCGACCCTGCTCGGCGCCGTCACGCCGTTCGCGCACGACCTCGGCGTGCTGCTGGCGCTGAGATTGGTGGAAGGCGTCGCCCTCGGCGCGGTGCCCGCGGTCGCTCTTGCGTACCTCAGCGAGGAGGTATCGCCGCGGTTCGTCGCGGCCGCCGCGGGCTCATACATCGCCGGCACGACAGTGGGAGGTCTCTCGGGCCGTGTCGCCTCGGGCTTGATCTCCGAGTTCGCCGGGTGGCGGTGGGGGGTCGCATCCGTCGTACTTCTCTGTGTCGTGGCGGCGGCGGTGTTCCTGACGTTGGTGCCCGCCGCACGGGGCTTCGTTCCCGGGCGATCGCGCGCCGGAAAGGGGGTGACGGTCCGTCGTCGACTCGGTCTCAACCTGAGATCGACCGTGCAGCTCGCTCTCTATGCTCAGGCTTTCCTCTTGATGGGGGCCTTCGTCGCCGTCTACAACTATCTGGGCTTCCACCTGGCGGAGCCGCCGTTCTCTCTGGCGCCGGCCGTCGTGACGCTGCTGTTCTTGGCCTACCTGGCGGGGACGGTCTCGTCCCCTCGAGCAGGGGCTCTCGCCGTGAGATACGGGCGGCTTCCGCTTCTTCTGGCCGGTATCGCGATGATGGCGGTCGGCGTGGGCGCCATGCTGCTTCCCTCGGTGGCGGCCGTGATCGCCGGACTCCTCGCGTTCACCGCGGGCTTCTTTGCGGCGCACGCGGTCGCATCGGGGTGGACGCCGGTGGCGGCGGACGCGGAAGCGCGGGCTCAGGCGTCCTCCCTCTACTACTTGGGGTACTACGCGGGCTCGAGCCTGTTCGGATGGGCGCTCGGTCTCGTCTTCGCCTCGGCGGGATGGGTGGTATTCCTCTCGGCGGTCCTCGGGATGTGCGTGCTCGCGCTGCTGATCGCCGCGGTGGCTCTGCGTTCGGCGCCCGCCGGCGCACGGTGAGGCGGCGCGGCGTATCTATCGGCACTCGGCGGGTCGAGGTCAATGGCCGGGGTCGATGTCGGCGTAAGAGACTACCGTCGAAGAAGACGTGAAGGAGGCTGGGAGTGGACGACGCCGATGAGCGCGCTGTGATGGACGACGAGATGGTCGACGCCGGTCGGAGCGAAGGGGAACCGATCGACGCGGACGAGGTGATCGAAAACGCGACGGAGATCAGCTACGACGAGCAGCGGTACCCGGCGCGGCCGCGGCGGCTGCGACCGCGTGACCAGTTCCGCGGCGGAACGCTGCGGCGCTTTCTGACGGACCCTCGCAACGCGAACGGCGGCAACCCGTCGTACGTGGAGTGGCTCGTTCGGCAGTCGATGCTCAAAGATGCCGACGTGCTGAGCCGCCAGCTGTCGGGGCAGCCGTCGATGTGGCGGAATCCCTATGCGCGGCCCGACGCGCGTCGGGCGATCGAGTCCACCGACGTCTGGTTCACGGCGTATCCCATCTCGTTGATCACGCGACCGGGGGAGTCCTTCCTGGAGGCTCTCGGAGACGAGGCCCTCTGGGATGCCTTCGAGTGGGTGGGGATCAACGGCATCCACACCGGGCCCGTCAAGCGCGCGGGCGGAATCACCGGGTGGCAGGAGACGCCGAGCGTCGACGGTCACTTCGACCGCATCAGCACGCAGATCGATCCCGAGTTCGGCGACGAGAACGCGTTCCGCCGTGTCGCCGACGTCGCGGAGTCGCACGGTGGCAGCGTGATCGACGACATCGTCCCCGGCCACACCGGCAAGGGTGCGGACTTCCGTCTCGCCGAGATGGCGTACAAGGACTACCCCGGCATCTACCACATGGTCGAGATCCCGCGCGAGGACTGGGGCCTGCTGCCTGACGTGCCCGCGGGCCGCGACTCGGTCAATCTCGACGCAGAGACCGAACGCGAACTCAGCGCGCGTGGCTACATCATCGGTGAGCTGCAGCGCGTCATCTTCTACACCCCCGGTGTGAAGGAGACGAACTGGAGCACCACGGCACCGGTCGTCGGTACCGACGGTCTCGAACGGCGCTGGGTCTACCTGCACTACTTCAAGGAGGGCCAGCCCTCGATCAATTGGCTCGACCCCACGTTCGCGGGGATGCGGCTGGTGATCGGCGATGCGCTGCACTCGCTCGGTGACCTCGGCACGAGCGCGCTGCGCCTCGATGCCAACGGCTTCCTCGGGGTCGAGAAGAGTGCGGAGGGCCTGCCGGCATGGTCGGAGGGGCATCCCCTCTCGCACGCGGCGAACCACATCATCGCGGGCATGGTGCGCAAGGTGGGAGGCTTCACCTTCCAGGAGCTGAACCTGACGATGGAGGACATCCGCGACACGAGCGCGGTGGGCGCCGATCTGTCCTACGACTTCGTGACGCGCCCCGGCTACCACCACGCCCTGGCTACGGCGAATACCGAGTTCCTTCGACTCGCGCTCACGACCGCTCTCGATACCGGGGTCGAGCCCGTCCAACTGGTCCACGGCATGCAGAACCACGACGAGCTGACCTATGAGCTCGTGCACTGGGCGACGACGCACCGCGACACGGCCTATCCCTTCCGTCATCAGGAGCACACCGGTGGAGAGATCGCCGAGATCGTGCGGGCCGAACTGACCGAGAAGCTCACGGTCGACGCCGACTACAACCTCGTCTTCACCCAGAACGGCATCGCGTGCACTTCCGCATCCCTCATCGCCGCGACGCAAGGCAAGGCGACGCTCGATGACATCACCGACGAGGACATCCCCGCGATCCGCGACGCGCACCTGCTGCTCGCGAAGTACAACTCCTGGCAGCCGGGTGTCTTCGCTCTGTCGGGGTGGGATCTGACGGGTTCGCTCACGCTGCCCGCGGACGACGTGCGGCACCTCATCTCGAGCGGCGACACCCGCTGGATCGAGCGCGGAGCGCACGACCTGCTCGATGTGGCGCCCGAGGCGTCGTCGTCGATATCGGGGGTGCCGCGGGCGCGGGCGCTCTACGGCTCGCTCGGTCAGCAGCGGGAGGACCCGGAGTCGTTCCTCTCGGGGCTGAAGGAGATCCTGCGGATTCGCGGCGACCACGGCATCGCGATCGCCTCGCAGGTCGACATCCCGCAGGTCGGTCACCCCAGCATGCTCGTGATGGTCCACCGTCTCGACGGGGGCGACCGACGCGACGAGGGGGCTCCGCTGCAGATCACGGTGCTGAACTTCTCGGGCGAGACGATCGAGGGCACCGTGAGGTCCGAGTGGCTCGTTCCCCAGAGCACGGCCATCGACGCCGCCACGGGCGAGCCCGTCGGACGCGTGGACGAGCTGCAGAGCTTCTCACTCGAGCTCGGCCCGTACGCAGGTCTGTTCCTCGTATTGGAGGCACCGGTCGTCGAGGACTGAGACGATGTCGGGGGCGGGGCGTAGCGTGAGCGCATGCCCGCCCTCGACTGCCTCGTGCCGGATTGTCTCGAGCTCGCAGAGGCGCTCGCGCCGGTTGCGCTGTGCGCGTGGCACCTGTCCGTCAGCGCCGATTGGGTGGCGTCGCATGAGGGGGCGACCGACGTCCTGCCGACGCCGTGCCGACTCTGCGGGTCGCGCCTGGGGGTGCGGTGGCCGAGCGGATGGTTGTGCGCGGTGTGCGAGTGGCGGCACGGCGAGGCCGTGGACGGTGAGCTCCCGCCCCCGCGCGTGGACGTGGTCTACTACGTGAGATTCGACGACCGCATCAAGATCGGAACCACCGCGAACCCCCGTCGGCGGTTGACGGCGATCTGGCACGATGAGCTCCTCGCGTTCGAACCCGGAGACCGGCTGGTGGAGCGGCGCCGGCACGCTCTCTTCGCCGAAGAGCGTCTCGGCAGAACCGAATGGTTCCGCAGAAGCCCGGTGCTCGACGCGCACGTGGCTGAGCTCGCGGCGGGCGTCGACGACCCGTGGGCGCTGTACGCCCGGTGGACGAGCGCGGCGGTGGCGCTGCGGGGATGACCGATGGCAGTCGCCCCATCGCGTCCGAGCGGCGTCTGGGCCGGTCTATTCCGCCTGCTCGACGGCCCCCGCACGCCTCTGGTCGTTCCGAGCACCCGGCCCGATCGTTCGGGCAGGCGACCCGAGAATCGACATCATGGGCTTGTCCGAGGCCGACCCGGAACGTTCGATGCCGGAGTCGCCGATGCGCGCGCCATGGAGACCGGAGGCGGCGACGTCGGTGGAAACTTCGAGGGCGACTTCGGGTTCCGACACCCCCGGCCGGGGCGTGAACAGGGCGTGAACGGCGTGCCGCGGGCCCTTGCCCGTGCCGCACGCGAGTGAAACGCTATCGTCGAGGCCATGGCGCCCCCGACCCCGAGCGAGCGCTTCGGTCTGCGTCGCAGCATCGTGGCGAGTCAGACATTGCTCGCGGCGGCGACCCTTCTGGGTGCGGTCGTGTCGATCATGGTCGGGCAGGTGGTCCACGCCTCGCTCTTCTTCGCGGGTACCGCCCTTGTCTTCGCGGGTGCGATCGCCGCCGTGCTCCTGCCCTGGCAGAAAATGCCGAGGTGGGTCATCGGCGTCCTCCCGATCCTCGACGTCGTGGCCATAGCCGTGATGCGCGAGAGCGCCCCGCTGGCGGGCCTCGGGCTGCTGTGGACTTTCCCCGCGATCTGGATCGGGACGGTGTTCGGCCTGCGCGGTGTCATCGCCGTCTCGCTGACGGTGTCGGCCGTCGTCGTCCATCAGCTCGCGACGGATGACCTGCAGCGGTTCGCGTCGTCGACTCTGGTCTTGCCGTTCACCGTGGCGGCGCTGGCATCGATGGCTGCGCTCACGGCGCGGCGCGGACGCGCTCAACGCGTTCTGCTCGAAAAGCAGTCCGCCGAGCTGCGCCGCGCCCTCGATCGCGCCCGGCGTCAAGAGGATCTGGTGACCGAGGTTCTGGATGCCGTCGACTTCGGCGTGACGCGCATCACTCCCGCGGGAGAGTTCTCCGTGACCAACACCGCCCACGGACTCCTCTTGAACAGCACCGACGCCTTCGGACGGGAGATCGCCGTCTTCGCTGCCGACGGATCGACGGCGATCGCCCCCGATGCGACGCCGCTGGCTCGCGCGCGCTCGGGCGAGACCTTCGAGGCAGAGGTGGTCTGGTACGGCTCGCCCGGCGAGGACCGCCGGGCACTCAGCATCACCTCACGACGTCTACCCGGCAGTGATTCCGAGGAGACCGGGGGAGTGGTCGTATCGCGCGACGTCACGGTGGAGGAACAGGCGCGTCGCGCCCGCGAGGATCTCGTGTCGAGCGTCTCGCACGAGTTGCGCACACCGCTGACGTCGATCATCGGCTACCTCGAGCTCGCCCTCGACAACGACTCCCTCGACGGGGGCACGAGGGACCGCCTGGAGGTCGCGGAGCGCAATGCCTCGCGGTTGCTCGAACTCGTCGCCGACATCCTCGCGGTCTCGTCGACTTCCCGGGAGGGCTTCGGCGTCGAACTCGACCTGCGGCCGACCGACGTCTCGGCCATCGTGCGTTCAGCGATCGAGTCGATCGCTCCGCGGGCGCAAGACCATGGCATCCGGATCGAGACGGGGGATCTCGCGCCCGCTCGGGCCTTCATCGATGGGCGACGTGTACGCCAGGTCATCGACAACCTGCTGTCGAATGCCGTCAAGTACAACCCTCGCGGGGGATCGGTCGCCGTGTCGGTGAACGACGACCCGCATTCGGTCACGGTCACGGTCACGGACGACGGGCCCGGGATCAGCGCGAGCGAGCAGCCTCGTCTGTTCGAGCGGTTCTTCCGGGGCGACGCCGTGCGCATGTCGTCGACCCACGGCAGCGGCCTGGGCCTGGCGATCAGCCGCGACCTCGTTCGCGCCCACGGGGGCGAGATCACCGTAGTGACGGCGGCGGGTGAAGGCGCGACCTTCACCGTCCGGCTGCCCCGCGAACCGAGGGAGACCCCGTGATTCTCGACGTCCTCACCTTGCAGACAGCGGCCACGCTGGTCATCGTCGCCTCGACGGTGATGTACCTGCTCGACACTCTCATGCTCAAGGACGGTCTCCCCGGGCGCCTGTGGGCGAGCGCCTACCTCTCGGGGACGTTTTCGGCGACCTGCTACCTCGCGTGGCTGCTTCTTCCCGACGTGTACGTGGCGGTGGCTGTGGGCAACGGCGCGTTCGTCGCCGCGACGGGCTTCATCTGGCTGGGCGGTGTCGCGTTCAACGGCCGCTCGGTGCGCCGACCCGCGATCGTCCTCAGCGCGACGGTGCTGGTGGTCGTGGTCGCCGCTCTCGCAGCCGGCCCCGGCGGCGGGTCATGGGCGGGAGCCGTGCCGTTCTTCCTCGGCAACGCCGTCTTCGCGGCGACCGGAGCGGTCGAGACACGGAGAGGGGCGATCGCTCGGCGCTGGAGCTCGTCCGGGCTGACGGCGGTCCTCGTGGTCGAGACGGCGTGGTTCGTCGCGCGCGCCGTCGTGTTCCTGTGGCTCGGACCCGAAAGCGACCTGTTCCGCGACGTCTTCGACACGCGGGTTTCGGCGATTCTGACGATTGCGCTCGTCATCGCGGCGCTCGTGGTGACTTCGGTCCTCCGGGCGAACGAGTCCGCGCTTCGCGGGACATCCGAGGTGCGGCGACTCTCGGTGGACGCCCACGGCGTGCTGTTCCGCGAATCCTTCGAGTCCACTCTGGCCATCGTCTGCGCTCGCGCCGAGGCCGCCGGCGAGGGGGTCTGTGTGATCGGAATCCGGATCGACGATCTCAAGCGCGTCGCCGTGGCCTTCGGGCCCGACGACGCGGAACGACTGGCGCTCGAGGTGCGGGCGTCGGTTCGTCGGCACGCGCCGACGATGGCGCTGGTGGGGGAGACGGATGCCGCCGGCCTCTCCGTCGCGTTCACAACGACGCCGGCGACCGATGTCCGCCGCGTTGCCCGGATCTTGCACCAACGGGTGGTCGCGGATCTCGCACGACTCGGCGCGGCCATCGTGCCCGCGGTAGGCGTCGGACTGGCCGTTGCCGCCGACCACGGCTACCACTCGGTGGCCCTCACGAGCCGCGCCGATGAGGCCGCTGCCCGCGCCGCCGAGACGGGTGAGCAGGCGTTCGGGCTCGCCTGAGAGCGACCCTCAGCCGCGCACGGACCGAGCGAGATCGGTAACCCGCTGGCGAAGCTCGCGGGGGCGGAAGGGCTTGGTGAGATAGTCGTCGGCGCCGGCCTCGCGTCCCGCGCGCTGTTCGGCTTCGTCGGCTCTCGCACTCACCATGAGGATGCGGGTGTCGCTGAAGGCGCGAATGCGTCGGGCGGTCTCGAATCCGTCGATCCCGGGCATGCTGACGTCGAGCGTGGTGACGATCGGGGCATGGAGACGGACGAGCTCGACCCCGTCGAGGCCGCTGGCGGCCGCGTGGACCACGTAGCCGGCGCCCTCGAGCACCGCCGTCACGAGGAGGCGGATGTCGAGATCGTCCTCGATCACCACCGTGGTGGGGGGTGCGGTCATGGTGGGGCCTTCGTCGGGCCGGATCGGGCGAGCGGCCTGGGGGAATGCTAGACGACGGGGCGGCGAAACGCCTCCCCGGTGGGAGGACGTGCGGATGTGGCATCCTCGTCGGGTGCCTCTTCTCGCGTTGACGGGTGGGATCGCCTCCGGCAAGTCCACCATCGCCGCCCTGCTCGCCGACCGTGGAGCCGTCGTCGTCGACGCGGACGCCATCGTGCGAGAGGTGCAGGCTCCCGGGTCGCCGGTGCTCGCGGATATCGCGGCGGAATTCGGAACCGCGGTGCTGCGGCCCGACGGTTCTCTCGATCGGCCCGCTCTGGGCGCCCTCGTGTTCGGGCACCCCGACCGGCTCGCGCGGCTGAACGCGTTGGTGCACCCGGCCGTGCGCAGCGAGTCGCAGCGCCGGTTCTCTTCGGCCTTCGCGGCGGACCCGGCCGCTGTCGTCGTGTACGACGTGCCCCTCCTCGCCGAGGCGCGCGGCGGCGAGTCGTGGGATCTCGTGGTCGTCGCGCACTGTCCCGCGGATCTTCGCGTGCGACGGCTCATCGACACGCGTGGGCTGACGGAGGCCGACGCCCGCGCCCGCATCGGCTCGCAGGCGAGCGACGAGGAGCGGATCGCTCTGGCAGACGTCGTCATCGACACATCCGCCGACATGGAATCCACGCGTCGGCAGGTGGACGAGCTCTGGGAACGAGTGATGCGAGCCGCCTGACCCCGTGCCGGCGAGCCGTGCGCTCGCGCACGGCGAACGCAACCCGGCCCCGATGTCGGAGGCCCCGCCTACGCTGGTCGTATGCAGGCCACGCGCTCCGTCCGTCCCTTCGAGGTCATCAGCGAATACACCCCCTCCGGCGATCAGCCACAGGCGATCGCCGAGCTCGCGGGCCGCATCAACGCGGGTGAGACCGACGTCGTTCTGCTGGGTGCCACCGGTACCGGTAAGTCGGCGACGACGGCCTGGCTCGTTGAGCAGGTGCAGCGGCCGACCCTCGTCCTCGCGCACAACAAGACGCTCGCGGCGCAGCTGGCGAACGAGTTCCGAGAGCTCATGCCGAACAACGCGGTCGAGTACTTCGTCTCGTACTACGACTACTACCAGCCCGAGGCCTACGTTCCGCAGACGGACACCTTCATCGAGAAGGACAGCTCGATCAATGCCGAGGTCGAGCGACTGCGCCACTCGACGACCAACTCCCTTCTCTCTCGCCGAGATGTCGTCGTCGTCTCGACGGTCTCGTGCATCTACGGCCTCGGCGCGCCCGAGGAGTATCTGCGAGCCATGGTCGCCCTGCAGGTGGGGGAGCGCTACGACCGCGACGCCCTCATCCGCAAGTTCATCTCCATGCAGTACAACCGCAACGACGTCGATTTCTCACGCGGGAATTTCCGCGTGCGCGGCGACACGATCGAGATCATCCCGGTGTACGAGGAGTACGCCATCCGCATCGAGATGTTCGGCGACGAGATCGAGGCCCTGTATCTTCTGCACCCGCTCACCGGCGACGTGATCGAGAAGATGGACTCCGTTCCGATCTTCCCGGCGTCGCACTATGTCGCTGGCACCGAGACCGTGCAGCGCGCGATCGGCACGATCGAGCACGAGCTGGAGGAACGCCTCAAAGAGTTCGAGTCGCAGGGCAAGCTCCTCGAGGCGCAGCGCCTACGGATGCGCACGACCTTCGACCTCGAGATGCTGCAACAGCTCGGTTTCTGTTCGGGCATCGAGAACTACTCGCGGCACATGGACGGCCGCATGCCGGGAGATCCGCCGCACACCCTCCTCGACTTCTTCCCCGACGACTTCCTGCTCGTCATCGACGAGTCGCACGTCACGGTGCCGCAGATCGGCGCCATGTACGAGGGCGACGCGTCGCGCAAGCGCACCCTCGTCGAGCATGGCTTCCGTCTGCCGAGCGCCATGGACAACCGCCCGCTGCGCTGGGACGAGTTCAAGGAGCGCGTCGGTCAGACGGTGTACCTGTCGGCGACGCCGGGTCGCTACGAGATGGGCATCGCCGACGGCGTGGTCGAGCAGATCATCCGCCCGACCGGTCTCGTCGATCCCGAGATCATCGTGAAGCCGTCCAAGGGGCAGATCGACGACCTCCTCGAAGAGATCCGCGTGCGGGTGGAGCGCGACGAGCGCGTGCTGGTCACGACGCTCACCAAGAAGATGGCGGAAGAACTCACCGACTTCCTCGGGGAACACGGGGTGCGTGTGCGCTACCTCCACTCCGACGTCGACACGCTGCGCCGCGTCGAGTTGCTGACCGAATTGCGCGCCGGTGTGTACGACGTCCTCGTCGGCATCAACCTTCTTCGCGAAGGTCTCGACCTCCCCGAAGTGTCCCTGGTGGCGATTCTCGACGCCGACAAAGAGGGGTTCCTGCGCAGCGGGACTTCGCTCATTCAGACCATTGGTCGCGCCGCCCGAAACGTCTCCGGTCAGGTGCACATGTACGCCGACAAGATGACCGACTCGATGAGCAAGGCGATCGAAGAGACCGAGCGTCGTCGCGAGAAGCAGATCGCGTACAACACCGCGCACGGGATCGACCCGCAGCCGCTGCGGAAGAAGATCGCCGACATCACCGAGGTCCTCAATCGCGAGGCGTCCGACACGAAGAATCTGCTGTCACGCACGGACAAGTCCGGCAAGGGCAAGTCGCCGACCCCGTCGCTACGGCGCACCGGCATCGCTGCGGAGGGCGCGGACCAGCTCGAATCCACGATCGCCGACCTGACGCAACAGATGCTCGCGGCCGCGGCCGAGCTGAAGTTCGAGCTCGCCGGACGCCTTCGCGACGAGGTTCAGGAGATGAAGAAAGAGCTGCGCGCCATGGAGCGCGCCGGTCACGCCTGAGACCGCGAGGCGCGCCCCTGAGGCCTTCGTCCGACAATGCGTCCGATGCTCGCCCGCGTGGACGGACGCGGGACCTCAAGTTTGCGCGCCCAGGACGGCGCAAGCGGGCTCGAGACGGGTCGCCGACGGCCGGACCATGGCGCTACGCCCTCGTTGCGGGATCCGTCGTATCCGGCAGTGCCGGGGGAATCTGCGTGGGCACTCAGGGGCAGTGCAGCAGTGGCTTCGGGCCGGAGCGATCGACGGAGTGCTCGGCCATCGCGCGACCGCAGAGCGGGCAGGGGCGCCCCGTCCGGGTGGGTTCGGGGGTGGTCTCGTACGGGCCGACGGACGCGGGGCCGGCGACGCGGATGAGACGCGTATTGAGGTACTGGTACCAGCCGCCGGCGTCGCGGACACGCTCGCGCAGCGGCGGGCGATCGGCATCCTTTCGTGTCATGATTATTAGTGTACTAACTAATTGAGGAGATGGCGTGTGGACGACCCGCTGAAGCTCGAGAACCAGGTCTGTTTCGCCCTGGTCACGGCAGCGCGCAACGTCGTGTCGATCTATCGACCGCTGCTCGAGCCCCTCGGTCTGACCCATCCGCAGTATCTGGTGATGCTGGCGCTGTGGGAGGAGGCCCCGCGTTCGCTCGGCGCCCTGGCGGCCGAACTCGCAATGGAGCCCGCCACGCTGTCACCTCTGGTGAAGCGTCTCGAGGCGCAGGGGAGGGTGCGGCGCGCGCGCCGGGTCGACGACGAGCGCGTGCTCGACATCGACCTCACCGACGAGGGGTGGGCGCTGCGCACGGCGGCGCTCGAGGTGCCGGGGAAGATCATGGCGCGGGTCGGCGTCGACGAGGACGCGCTCAAGGCCCTGCGAGACGGGCTCGCTCCCTTCGCGGGACAATCGAACGTCTGAATCGCATCGCCGGTCTCCGGTCGCGACGGGGCGAGATGCGGTGCCGCACTCTCGCACATCCGTGCGGCCGGGGCGAACCCGGGGCCGATGTCGGAGGTCCGACCTAGACTTAACACGTGCCCATCGTTCCTGTCGCCCAGCCCTCGCCGTCCGCGAATTCCGGTATCAGCGGAAAGCTGAGTGTCCGGGGTGCGCGCGTCCACAACTTGAAGAACGTCGACCTCGACATCCCGCGCGATTCGCTCGTCGTCTTCACCGGTCTGTCGGGCTCGGGAAAGTCGAGCCTCGCGTTCGACACCATCTTCGCCGAGGGTCAGCGCCGTTACGTCGAGTCGCTCAGCGCCTACGCGCGTCAGTTCCTCGGGCAGGTCGACCGACCCGACGTCGACTTCATCGAGGGGCTGAGCCCCGCGGTCTCGATCGACCAGAAGTCGACCAACCGCAATCCCCGCTCGACGGTGGGGACGATCACCGAGATCCACGATTACATGCGTCTGCTCTGGGCGCGCGTCGGCGTACCCCATTGCCCCGACTGCGGTGCGCGCATTCAGCGACAGACGGTCCAGCAGATCGCCGACCAGCTCATGGAGCTCCCCGAGCGGACGCGCTACCAGATCGTCGCGCCCGTGGTCACCCAGAAGAAGGGGGAGTTCGTCGACCTCTTCAAAGAGCTCAGTGCCAAGGGCTACGCTCGCGCGGTCGTCGACGGCGAGCTCGTGCAGCTGGCGGAGCCGCCGACACTGAAGAAGAGCTATAAGCACGACATCGCGGTCGTGGTCGACCGACTCGTGGCATCCGGAGACAACCTCAGTCGAGTGACCGACTCCGTCGAGACGGCGATGGGGCTCGCCGGCGGCATCATGCAGGTCAACTACGTCGACGAAGAAGGCGACGACGCCTGGCAGTCCTTCTCCGAGAAGCTGGCGTGCCCGAACGGGCACCCTCTGCAGCTCACCGAGATCGAACCGCGCACCTTCTCGTTCAACGCGCCCTTCGGTGCGTGCCCGGTCTGCTCGGGCCTGGGTACTCGCATGTCCGTCGACGTCGACCTCATGCTCGGAGACGAAGAGCTCTCGATCCGCGACGGCGCGATCCTGCCCTGGACGACCCAGGGCAAGGGGCTCTTCCAGTACTACGAGCGCCTTCTCGAGGGCCTCGCGCGCGACCTGGAGTTCTCGCTCGACACCCCGTGGAAGGACCTCTCTCACGATGTGCAGCAGGCGGTGCTCCGCGGTGAGAACTACAAGGTCACCGTCAAGTGGAAGAACCGCTACGGCCGCGAGATGCGGTACTCGTCGGGGTTCGAGGGCGTCGTGCCCTACATCGAGCGGCAGTACCTCCAGGCAGAGTCCGACACTCAGCGCCAGCGGTGGTCGGAGTATCTCCGCGAGGTTCCGTGTGCGGTCTGCGACGGTGACCGTCTGAAGCCCGAGGTGCTCGCGGTGCTCGTCGACGGCACGTCGATCGCGGCGGCCTCGCGCATGAGCCTCGCCGACGCCCGCGAATTCTTCTCGCAGCTGACGCTCACCGACCGCGAGGCGACAATCGCCGCGGCCGTGCTGCGCGAGATCCGCGCGCGACTCGACTTCCTGCTGCAGGTGGGTCTGAACTACCTGAGCCTCGGCCGCGCGGCCGGCACCCTGTCGGGCGGCGAGGCGCAGCGCATCCGCCTCGCGACGCAGATCGGCTCGGGCCTGACCGGCGTGCTCTATGTGCTCGACGAGCCCTCGATCGGCCTGCACCAGCGCGACAACCGCCGCCTCATCCAGACGCTCGAGACGCTGCGCGACCTCGGCAACACCCTCATCGTCGTGGAGCACGACGAAGAGACGATCCACGCGGCCGATTGGGTCGTCGACATCGGACCCCGCGCCGGCGTCGATGGAGGCAACGTCGTGCACTCCGGCCCCCTCTCCGGCCTGCTGACCGACGAGAACTCGCTCACGGGCGCCTATCTCTCCGGCCGCCGCTCGATCGAGGCACCGAAGAAGCGTCGCAAGATCGACAAGAAACGTCAGGTCACGGTCGTCGGCGCGCGCGAGAACAACCTGCAGAACGTCACGGCCGACTTCCCGCTGGGCGTCCTGACGGCGGTGACCGGCGTCAGCGGTTCTGGCAAGTCGACGCTGGTGAACGGCATCCTGTACGAAGTCCTCGCGTCCAAGCTGAACGGGGCGCGACGCGTGCCCGGTAAGCACACGCGCGTGACGGGTCTCGACAACCTCGACAAGGTCGTGCACGTGGACCAGGCCCCGATCGGCCGCACTCCGCGCTCGAACCCGGCGACCTACACCGGAGTGTTCGATCGCATCCGCGGCCTCTTCGCCGAGACCCCCGAGGCGAAGGTGCGCGGCTATCAGGCCGGTCGGTTCAGCTTCAACGTCAAGGGCGGGCGCTGCGAGGCGTGCTCGGGTGACGGCACGCTGAAGATCGAGATGAACTTCCTTCCCGACGTGTACGTCGACTGCGAGGTGTGCCACGGCAAGCGCTACAACCGCGACACGCTCTCGGTGCACTACAAGGGCAAGAACATCGCCGAGGTGCTCGAGATGCCGATCTCGGAGGCCGCGGAGTTCTTCGAGCCCATTCAGGCGATCCACCGATACCTCAAGACCCTCGTCGACGTCGGTCTCGGGTACGTACGCCTGGGTCAGTCGGCGACGACGCTGTCGGGGGGCGAGGCGCAGCGCGTCAAGCTCGCTACCGAGCTGCAGCGCCGCAGCAACGGCCGTTCGATCTATGTTCTCGACGAGCCCACCACGGGTCTGCACTTCGAGGATGTCTCGCTGCTGCTCAAGGTGCTGAACGGTCTCGTCGACAAGGGCAACACCGTCATCGTGATCGAGCACAACCTCGACGTCATCAAGAGCTCCGACTGGGTCATCGACCTCGGGCCCGAAGGTGGCGCCGGCGGCGGCACGATCGTGGCCACCGGAACGCCCGAGCAGGTCGCGAAGGTCGAGGGCAGCCACACCGGCTCTTTCCTGGCGGAGCTTCTCGAGACCGGCCGGACCGGCGCGCAGCGCAACATCGCTGCGGTCGAGAGCGGCGACGCCGAGCGAGAGCTCGTGAGCGCGGCGGGCTGAGCGTGGCACCACGAGAACGGGTATCGCACCTCTCGTATCGTCCCAAAGCCGGCGAGATCCCCACAAACCCGGGGGTCTACCGGTTCCGGGATGCCGAGGGGCGCGTGCTGTACGTCGGCAAAGCCAAGAACCTCCGCGCCCGCCTGTCGAACTATTTCGCTCCGCTGCATTCCCTGCACGAGCGCACGCGGCGCATGGTGACGACGGCGGCGAGCGTCGAATGGACGGTCGTTCCGAGCGACATCGACTCCCTGCAGTTGGAGTTCATGTGGATCAAGGAGTTCGATCCGCCCTTCAACGTCCGCTACCGCGACGACAAGTCGTATCCGTACATGGCGATCACCCTCGCCGACGAGGCCCCGCGCGTCACCGTCACGCGCAACCCCAAGATCCGAGGGGCCAAATACTTCGGGCCGTACCCGAAGGTGTGGGCGGTGCACGACACGATCGACCTGATGATCAAGGTCTTCCCGATCCGCACGTGCAGCGATTCCTCGTACAAGAAGGCGATGGCATCCGGTCGGCCCTGCTTCCCCGGCCAGATCGGCCGGTGCGGCGGGCCGTGCTCGATGAAGGTGACGATCGAGGAGCACCGTGCCGTCGTGAACGATTTCATCGCCTTCATGTCCGGCGGTGACCAGCGCTTCACGCGCGAGCTCACCGCCCGCATGAAAGAGGCGTCCGCCGCGATGGATTACGAGTCGGCGGCCCACTACCGAGACCGCCTGCAGGCCATCGACGCGGTGCTCGGCAAGAGCGCGTTGGTGCTCGCTTCGGACACGGATGCCGATCTCTTCGGAATCGCGGAGGACGAACTCGCCGCCACCGTCCAGCACTTCGTCGTCCGGGGTGGGCGTGTGCGCGGCGTGCGGGCGACGACCATCGAGAAAGAGATCGACATCTCCGGCGCCGACCTCGTCGATCAGGTGCTCCAGCGCACCTACGGCGATGCCGACGCGAGCGACATCCCGCGGCAGGTGCTCGTCCCCGAGCTTCCCGACGACGCCGAACAGCTCGAGGATTGGCTGCGCGAACGCCGCGGCCGCCCGGTGACCCTGCAGGTCGCCCAGCGCGGCCGGAAGGCCGACCTGCTGAAGACCGCGACGCTCAACGCGCAGCAGGCGCTGATGCTTCACAAGACCCGCCGCACCAGCGACTACGTCGCGCGGTCGCAGGCCCTCACCGACCTTCAAGAGGCGCTCGGAATGACCGAGGCGCCGCTCCGCATCGAGTGCTTCGACATCTCGCACCTCTCGGGCACCAACGTCGTGGCATCCATGGTGGTCTTCGAAGACGGTCTTCCTCGCAAGGACCAGTACCGTTCCTTCGGGGTCGCCGAGACGACGGACGACACCGACTCGATGTACCAGGTGCTCAGCCGGCGACTCGCCTACCTCGATCGTCCCGACGAGATCGAGCCCGAGACGGTCGACGGCGCGATCGTGGCCGACCCCGACTCCGAAGAGGCGACCGCGGACGGCGAGGTTGTGACCGCGCGAAAGCGCCCTCGCTTCGCCTACCGCCCGCAACTGCTCGTGGTCGACGGTGGTCAGCCGCAGGTCGCGGCGGCGGCGCGTGCTCTCGCCGACGCGGGTCACGAAGAGATCGCGCTGTGCGGCATCGCCAAGCGCCTCGAAGAGGTCTGGCTGCCGGGGGAGGAGTATCCGGTCATCCTTCCCCGCACGTCCGAGGCGCTGTATCTGCTGCAGCGCCTGCGCGACGAGGCCCACCGATTCGCGATCGTCCACCAACGCAAGCGCCGCAAGCGCGACATCACGAGTGTGCTGGCAGAGGTGCCGGGTCTCGGAGACGCCCGTATCAAGGCGCTCCTGCGGCACTTCGGCTCGGTATCAGCGCTCAAGAACGCCACGCCCGACGAGATCACGGCCCTCCCCGGCATCGGCCCGACGCTGGCCGAGGCCATCCACACGCATCTGGCTCGGTAGGCTGGGACCACACGACGGGAGGCGATCGCCCATGGAACCGGCACGCGATGACGAGCCAGGAGAGGTGCTGATCGTCACGGGCATGTCGGGTGCCGGGCGATCCACGGTCGCTAACGCCCTCGAGGACCTCGATTGGTACGTCGTCGACAACCTCCCGCCCCGCATGCTGCGCCCTCTGCTCGAGCTCACCGAGCTCGCCGGGGGTGCGGTTCCACGGGTGGCGGTGGTCGTCGACGTGCGCGGCCGATCGCTCTTCGGCGACCTGCCCGAGGCGATGCGAACCCTGCAGGCGAACCGGCAGCTACGGGTGGTGTTCCTGGATGCCAGTGACGCAGTGCTCGTGAGACGCTTCGAGGCCGTGCGCCGACCGCATCCCCTGCAGGACGACGGAACGATCCTCGACGGGATCCGTCGCGAGCGGGAGCGTCTCGCGCCCGT
Source organism: Microbacterium sp. AG157 (assembly GCF_003385695.1). Taxonomy (NCBI): domain Bacteria; kingdom Bacillati; phylum Actinomycetota; class Actinomycetes; order Micrococcales; family Microbacteriaceae; genus Microbacterium; species Microbacterium sp. AG157. The sequence goes on along the minus strand of NZ_QRDK01000005.1, from coordinate 94,227 downwards.
GCGCGAGGCGGCCGACGTGGTGATCGACACCTCGGCGTTGAACGTCCATCAGCTGTCCCTGCGGACGGTCTCTCTCTTCGGTGAAGAGGGTGCCGCGCGGCACACCGTCACGCTCATGAGCTTCGGCTTCAAGTACGGCCTCCCGCCCGACGTCGACCTCGTCGCGGACATGCGATTCCTGCCGAACCCGTTCTGGAATGACGAGCTGCGCGCCCTCACCGGCGAGGATCCTCGCGTGCGGGAATACGTGCTGGCGCAGGAGGGCGCGTCGGAGTTCCTCGACGCGTACGCGACGGCGCTGCGCCCCGTGATGGAGGGGTATCAGCGCGAGAACAAGCGGCATTCCGTCGTGGCAGTGGGCTGCACGGGCGGCAAGCACCGCTCCGTCGTGATGGCCCGTGAGTTGGCTGCACGTCTGTCCGATGTGCCCGGGGTGGCCGTCCGCGTGGCTCACCGCGACCTCGGTCGCGAGTAGGCTGTACCGTCGTCCCCGCCGCCCCCACCCGAGGAGAACCGTGCCGCTGACCGCCGACGTGAAGGCCGAACTCATCACCGTTCGCGACCCGCGCCCGACCGCGCGCGTCGCCGAACTGACGGCCCTCCTGCGCTTCTCCGGTGGTCTGCACTCCATCGCCAACCGCGTTGCGGTGGAGGCCGAGCTCGACTCCGACATCCTGGCGCGTCGTGTGGCACGTGACCTCATGGAGCTCTACGGCGTGCGCCCCGAGCTGCACCACGTGCAGGGCTCCGGAGGGCGAGCGGGCGGTCTCTACGCCGTGCGCGTGATCGAGGCCGGCGAGACCCTCGCCCGTCAGACCGGGCTGCTCGATCAGCGCCGCCGCCCCGTCCGCGGCCTGCCGAACAAGCTCACCACCGGTTCGCGTCCCGACCTCAGCGCCATCTGGCGCGGGGCGTTCCTGGCCGCGGGTTCGCTCAGCGACCCGGGTCGCTCGGCGGCGCTCGAGATCTCATGCCCCTCCTCGGAGGCGGCCATGGCTCTCGTCGGGGCCGGCCACCGGATCGGCATCCCCGCCAAGGCCCGCGAGGTGCGCGGGGTCCCGCGCGTCGTCGTGCGCGACGGCGAGGCGATCCGCGGAGCACTGTACGAGATGGGCGCCCGCCGCACCGCGGGGGAGTGGGACCAGATGCGCCAGCGTCGCGAGGTGCGCGCCGGCGTCAATCGGCTCGTCAACTTCGACGACGCCAACCTCCGCCGCTCGGCGCAGGCGGCCGTCGCCGCGTGCGCCCGTGTCGAGCGCGCGCTCGAGATCCTCGGCGAAGAGGTGCCCGCGCACCTCCAGCAGGCGGGCGAACTTCGCCTCGCCCACCGCGACGCGAGCCTCGACGAGCTCGGACACCACGCCGACCCGCCCCTCACCAAGGACGCCGTCGCCGGCCGCATCCGTCGCCTGCTCGCGATGGCCGACAAGAAGGCCGAGGTCGACGGCATCCCCGGTACCGAAGCCGCCGTGCCGGTGGGCGCCGAGGACTGAGCGCGGCAAGGGCCGGCGAGGCCCGCGGACGCCGACCGGCTTCGACCTGAGTGTCCCGGATGCCGGGAGCCCTGGCATCCCGAGTGGTCGCCGATCTCGAGACTTCTCACGACCCGAGCTCCGTCCTCCCCGACGCGCCCGGGCGTCTAATGTGCGTCATCGGGGGAAGCAACCCCGGTGCGCCGTGGTTACCCCTCAGTAGGATGAAATCGTCACCCTCGCTGCTCGGTTCCTCGGCACGTCGTTACGACGCAGAGGTCTCGGCGGCGCCCGATTCGGAAGTTGAGATCATGGCGAAGTACACGCTGCCCGAACTGCCCTACGACTACTCTGCGCTGGAGCCGCACATCAGTGCGACCATCATGGAGCTGCACCACAGCAAGCACCACCAGACCTACGTCAACGGCGCCAACACCACTCTCGACCTCCTCGCCGAAGCGCGCGAGAAGGGCGATTTCGCCAACATCAACCGCTTGCAGAAGGACCTCGCGTTCAACCTCGGCGGCCACACGAACCACTCCATCTTCTGGACGAACCTGTCGCCCAACGGGGGGGACAAGCCCACCGGCGACCTCGAGTCCGCGATCGACGACCAGTTCGGTTCGTTCGACGCGTTCCGCGCACAGTTCACCGCTGCGGCGCTCGGCGTGCAGGGCTCGGGCTGGGCGGGTCTGTTCTGGGACTCGATCGGTGAGAACCTCGTCATCCAGCAGTTCTTCGACCAGCAGGGACAGATCGTCGCGGGGACCGTTCCGATCCTCCTGCTCGACGTCTGGGAGCACGCCTACTACCTCGACTACAAGAACGTCCGCGCGGACTACGTGAAGGCCTTCTGGAACATCGCCAACTGGGACGACGCTCAGAAGCGCTTCGCGGCCGCCCGGGAGAAGACCTCGGGTCTGCTGGTACTGTCGTAAACGGTGTGGCGTCCCGGCGGGACACCCCGCCGGGACGCCGTTGTCCGCCAGCGAACATCGCAATCACGCGCTTCTCGCGCACAACTGATTCAGGAGATATTCCGTGACCGTCAAGATCGGAATCAACGGCTTCGGCCGTATCGGACGCAACTACCTTCGTGCGGCTCTCGCGCAGGGTGCCGACCTCGAAATCGTGGCGGTGAACGACCTCACCGACAACAAGTCGCTGGCGCACCTCCTCAAGTACGACTCCGTCGGCGGCGTGCTGACCGAGGACGTCTCGTACACCGCAGACTCCATCACGGTCGGCGACAAGACCATCAAGGTCTTCGAAGAGCGCGACCCGGCCAACCTCCCCTGGGGCGAGCTCGGCGTCGACATCGTCATCGAGTCCACCGGCCGCTTCACCAAGGCCGAGGACGCCAAGAAGCACATCACCGGCGGCGCCAAGAAGGTTCTCATCTCGGCTCCCGCCACGGGCGACGACGCGACCATCGTCATGGGCGTCAACGAAGAGACCTACAACCCCGAGACCGACGTCATCATCTCGAACGCGTCGTGCACCACGAACTGCCTGGCGCCCCTCGCCCAGGTGTTCAACGAGGCCTTCGGTATCGAGCGTGGTTTCATGATGACCGCCCACGCCTACACGGCCGACCAGAACCTGCAGGACGGCCCGCACAGCGACCTTCGTCGCGCGCGCGGCGCGGCGATCAACATCGTCCCCGCCTCGACCGGTGCTGCCAAGGCCATCGGCCTGGTCCTGCCCGAGCTGAACGGCAAGCTCAGCGGCTCGTCCTACCGCGTTCCGGTCCCCACCGGCTCGATCGTCGACCTCACGATCGTCACGCCCACCGAGGGCTTGACTGTCGACCAGGTCAACGAGGTCTACAAGAAGGCCGCTGCCGAGGGTCGTCTCAACGGCATCCTGCAGTACACCGAGGACCCGATCGTGTCGAGCGACATTCAGGGCAACCCGCACTCCTCGATCTTCGACGCGGAGCTGACGAACGTCAGCGGCAACCTCGTCAAGGTCTCGTCGTGGTACGACAACGAGTGGGGCTACTCCAACCGTCTCGTCGATCTGACCGAGTACGTCGCCGAGCGCCTGTAACCCTTCATGGCTCTGCGCACCCTCGATTCGCTGGGGTCGCTGGCCGGCACGCGCGTCATCGTCCGTTGTGATCTCAACGTTCCTCTCAAGGACGGGATCATCACGGACGATGGCCGCGTGCGCGCGTCGCTGCCGACCCTCAACGCACTGATCAACGCCGGCGCGCGTGTGGTCGTGTGCTCGCACCTCGGCCGCCCCGACGGTGCGCCCGACCCGAAATACTCGCTTGAGCCGGTCGCGCAGCGTCTGTCCGAGCTGCTCGGCCAGCCGGTCGCGTTCGCGCGCGACACGGTGGGCGAGTCCGCTCACGACGCCGTCTCGTCGCTGGAGAACGGTGAGGTCGCCGTCATCGAGAACCTCCGGTTCAATGCGGGGGAGACCTCGAAGGACGAGGCCGAGCGTCAGGCATTCGCGCGGGAACTCGCCGGCCTGGGCGACGCCCTCGTGTCGGACGGGTTCGGCGTGGTGCACCGCAAGCAGGCGAGCGTCTACGACCTCGCCCAGATCGTGCCGTCCGTCGCGGGCCTTCTCATCCAGAAGGAACTCGAGGTCCTCGACCGTCTGACGGAGAACCCGGAGCGCCCCTACACGGTCGTGCTCGGCGGCTCGAAAGTCAGCGACAAGCTCGGTGTCATCGAGCACCTGCTCCCTCGCGTCGACAGGCTGCTCGTCGGCGGCGGCATGATGTTCACCTTCCTCGTCGCCGAGGGCCACCAGGTCGGCTCGAGCCTGCTCGAGAAGGACCAGATCGACACCGTGAAGGGCTACCTCGCCACGGCGAAGGAGCGCGGGGTCGAAATCGTCCTCCCCGTCGACGCGGTCGTCGCGGCGTCGTTCTCGGCCGATGCCGAACACGTGGTCGCTGACGCCGATGCGCTCGAGGAGACCCCTTTCGGCGCTTCGGGGCTCGGTCTCGACATCGGTCCCCGTACCGCGGAGATCTTCGCAGACGCCATCCGCGGCTCGCGCACGGTCTTCTGGAACGGCCCCATGGGTGTGTTCGAGATGAAGGCGTTCGAGGCCGGCACCAAGACCGTCGCCCAGGCGCTCACCGAGGTCGACGGCCTCAGCGTCGTCGGCGGCGGTGACTCCGCCGCGGCCGTGCGTCAGCTCGGTTTCGCGGACGACGCCTTCGGCCACATCTCCACGGGTGGCGGCGCGAGCCTGGAATTCCTCGAAGGCAAGAAGCTTCCCGGACTGGAGGTCCTCGGATGGCAGTGAACAGAATCCCACTCATCGCCGGCAACTGGAAGATGAACCTCGACCACCTGCAGGCGGTCGCGTTCGTCCAGAAGCTGCACTGGACGCTGAAGGAAGCAAAGCACGAGGCCGGAAGCGTCGAGGTCGCGGTCTTCCCGCCGTTCACCGATCTGCGCACCGTGCAGACGCTGCTCGACGCCGACAAGATCGATTTCGCCCTCGGCGGTCAGGACCTGTCGGCCCATGATTCGGGTGCGTACACCGGCGAGATCTCCGGTCAGTTCCTGGCCAAGCTCGACGCGAAGTACGTCATCATCGGGCACTCGGAGCGTCGTCAGTTCCACAACGAGACCGACGAGGTCGTCGCAGCGAAGACCCAGGCGGCACTACGCCACGGTCTCGCGCCGGTCATCTGCGTCGGCGAGACCTCGGAGGACCTCGAGAAGTTCGGCGCCAGCGCCGTTCCCGTCGGTCAGCTCGAGGTCGCCCTCGAGGGCGTTGCGGCGGATGCCGACATCGTCGTCGCCTACGAGCCTGTGTGGGCCATCGGCTCGGGTCAGGCGGCAACGCCCGACCAGGCCCAGGAGGTCTGTGCCAAGCTCCGCGCGGTCGTCGCCGACAAGGTCGGTGCCGATGCGGCTGCTCGCACGCGCGTTCTCTACGGCGGTTCGGTGAAGTCGGGCAACATTGCCGGCTTCATGCGCGAGCCCGATGTGGACGGCGCCCTGGTGGGTGGCGCGAGCCTCGTCGTCGACGAGTTCGCGGCTATCGTCCGCTTCCAGAAGCACGTCGGCGTCTGACGCCGACGAGATGCCCGCGGCGCTTCGCCGCGGGCATCCGTGCGTCTGGGGCGCCTCCCCGTATACTTGACGCTTGTGCGGTCGACCTGATCGCTACGAAAGGCTTTGGACTGTGCAGATTCTCGAGTTCGTCCTGCAGGTGCTTCTGGGTATCACCAGCCTCCTGCTGACCCTGCTCATCCTGCTTCACAAGGGACGCGGTGGCGGTCTGTCCGACATGTTCGGCGGCGGAATGAGCTCCGCCCTCGGGTCGTCTGGTCTCGCCGAGCGCAACCTCAACCGTTTCACGATCGTGCTCGCGCTGGTGTGGTTCGTCACCATCGTCGGTCTCGGTCTGCTGACCAAGTTCGCGGAGATCTGACATGGCCACCGGAGGCAACGCCATCCGTGGTTCGCGCGTCGGCGCGGGCCCCATGGGCGAGCAGGACCACGGCTTCCACGCCGATCGTGTCGCCGTGTCGTATTGGGACGCACTCGGCAACGAGACCGTGCGCTACTTCGCGGCGGGTATCCCCGACGACGAGATCCCCGAGACGATCGATTCCCCGCACTCCGGCCTTCCGGCCGGACGTGACAAGGCGAACCCGCCGGCCCTGGCCAAAGCGGAACCGTACAAGACCCACCTCGCGTACGTGAAGGAGCGCCGCAGCGACGAAGAAGCCGCTTCGCTCCTCGACGACGCCCTGCAGCAGTTGCGCGAGCGCCGCGGGCAGTAAGCCCGCGTCGACGACTTTTCGCAGAGGGCCGGATGCCATGGCATCCGGCCCTCTGCGCTGTGTGCGCCGCGGGCGGTGGACGCGCGTCAGCGGACGGGCGAGTCGGTGACGAGACGGGTCCAGGGCCCGGGTGGGACGTCGGCGTCGTCGACGAAGGCCCAGTCGACGCGGTCGTCGTCGCCGTTGAGATCGGCGAAGCCCAGGCAGCCGTTCAGAGCGGGCGACACGTCGAGTCCCGCGCCGTTGTATCGGGAGTTGGCGGGGCGGCGGTCGTCGGAGCCGAAGACGTACGTGGCGTCGCGGTACTCGCCGGGGCCGGCGTCCTCGATCTGCCCATAACAGACGCGTCCGCCCTTGTGCAGGACGACCCAGCGGTTCTTCATGAGGCTCGACGAGGGATCGTCGACGAGGGAGGAGTACGCGGGGTCCTTCGCCCACGGAACGACCTCGCCGCGGGTGGCGAAGCCCTCGGCATCGTTGACGTCGTCGAAGGGGAGGTCCAGGTAGAAGGGGTTCTCCCGGGGCGTCATGGCGGTGGGGAAGTACCCCGTCTCGGCGGTGCGCTCCTCGGTTCGGCACTCGGCTCCGTCGTCGATCCCGTCGCATCCGCCGTAGGAGCCCAGCCAGTCGGAGTCGTAGGTCGAGAGACGTTGGCTGCCGTCGGAGGTGTTCGGATCGAACACCTCTCCGATCCAGAACGTCGTCGCGACGATGTCGGTGTGCCAGGGGTAGCCGGTGTCGGGGCGCGGAACCGCGGGCGGGGCGCACGCCGACAGGCCGGCGGCGGCGACCACCACGAGGGTGATCGCCGCCGCCGGCCGTGGCATCCGCGTCATCCGGTGACGTCGCTCTCGGTGGGGTGGACCTTCTCCACCGGACCCTGCGGAGGAGTCGCGGTCATCGGCGCGAACGATGGGGCTGTCACGGTGGCCGGGGCCAGGGACGGAGCGCCGGCGCTGTCGTAGAGCTGCAGATCGTCGGTGCGGAGGGTGCCGTTGCCGAAGATCGTCAGCGCGAAGCTGATGCCCGTGTAGCCGGCCGGGATCGCCGAGGTCGTCCAATCGGCCTGCGTCCAGTCCGTCGCCGTAGCGAACCAGGGGCTGGAGGTCCAGTACGACCACGAGCCGCTCGTGGATCGGAGGTACACGGCGAACTGCGTCACCCCGCTCGCCTGGTACCACTCCCGCAACGTGTACGTCTTTCCGGGCGTCACAGTGGGGGAGCACTGACCGAGATCGAACTGCGGGAGGAGCTTGGCGTCTCCGTCGACGTCGTTCGACATCACGATGCCGCTGGCGATATTGCCGGTGTGCGCGGGAGACCCCGTGCTGAAGACGGGGGAGTTGTTGCCGTACCCGCCCCTCATCCAGCAGTCGGGGGCGCCGGTCTCCATGCTCGGATTGACGATGCCGTTGGTCGACCCCGTCACCGCGGGCACGGAGGGGCCGTCGACCACGGGCTTGGCAGCCCCGCCGATGACGTCACCGACGGTCTTGACCACGGTGCCGGCCGACTGGCGCGTCTTCAACCACGACGTGAACTGGGTGAACAGCGAGGTGGTCACCGCCAGATCGCTGCAGGCGTTGTCGCAGATGTCATGGAAGGTGTACGGGACCCACCCTCCGCCGTTCTTCTCGGCGTTGGTGACCCCGGCCTTCAGGTCGTCGAGCGTCCAGGTTGCGTCGACCTGGTCGAGGGCCTTCAGTGCGTACTTCGCGGCGGGACGCGTGGACTCCGCGTAGGCGCAGTCCGGGCAGCCGAAGCGACTGCGGATGTCTCCCAGGAGGCGTCCGCTGTTGTACCCGCACGTGGCGACCGCCTTCTCGACGGCTGCCGTGCTCGAGGCGAAGGGATAGGCGAAGCTGCGCACCGTGAAACCCCAGGAGGTGAGGCTCTTCCGGTCGGTGCAGATCTGCCGGGTGGCCTCGTCGACGCTCACCTGCGCGAGATCGGGATGGTTGACGGTGTGCCCGCCGATCTCGTGCCCCGCGTTCTTCAGGGTGGTCAGATCGGACCGCGTCATGTGCCCCGCGGCGCCGATGAATCCGGAGTTGATGTAGAACGTCCCCTTCATCCCGTTCGCCTGGAGCGCGGGGAGGGCGTTCAGTTGATCGGAATTGGCGTCGTCGAAGGTAAGGCTGACGATCGTCGTGGTCGCGGCCTGCGCCGGGGCCGCGGGAGCGGAGGCGATGAGCCCGCTCGCGCCCACGGCGACGGCGACGAGGACCGCCAGGGCTCGGCCTCGCCGACGCCCGGGGGCGACGTGTCGGTGGATCATGGGGGCGTCCTTTCGGATGGGGAGGGTCCGTCGGCGGACCCGGGAGGTGTCGGAACCGCGCCCGGAGGCGCCGGTGACAGCGAGGCCGGTCATGCGACGGTCACCGACTTGGCGAGATTGCGGGGCTTGTCGACGTCGCGACGCAGACGCAGAGCGAGTTCGCGCGCGAACATCTGCAACGGGACGACAGTTTCGAGCGGTCCCCACGAGGGGCCGGTACGCGGCAGGTGCAGCGGCAGGCCGCCGACGGTGAGCACGCGCTCGCCCACGCGCAGCACCCGGCCGCCACGTGCGTGGATCTCGGCCACGTCGACCTCGAGCCGCGGGTCGCCGTTGTCGACGACGAACACAGGGGTGCCGGCATCCACCAGGGCGAGGGGACCGTGCTTGAGTTCTCCGGCCGGCTGGTGCTCGGTCCAGCGGTACGACAGTTCTTTCAGCTTCAGCGCGCCCTCGGCCGCGTAGACGAGACCGGAACCGCGGCCGAGGAAGAGGAAGCCGGGGGAGGTGACGAACTCCGTCGCGAGCTCTGCGGCGCGGCCGCGCCACGCGTCGAGGGCGGCGGCGAGCGCATCGGGGGTCGCGGCGAGGGCGCGCAGGTCGCCGTCGATCGCCAGCCCGTCGGCCCGCGCCGACGCCGACAGGCCCGAGAGTGCGAGGCACGCGCCCGTGAGCACCTGTGCGATGAAGGTCTTCGTCGCGGCCACCCCGATTTCCGGTCCGGCGAGGCAGTCGAGCACGGCGTCGGCCCGCCGGGCGAGCGTCGATGAGGGATTATTGGTCAGGGCCAGCAGCGTCCGATCCCGCTCGGGGAGGCCGTCCAGCGCGCGCAGGACGTCGGCGGTCTCGCCGGACTGGCTGAGGGCGATCACCAGGGTGCGCGGCTCCCAGACCTCGTGCGCCGCCTCGCTGGCGACGAGGGTGCGCGTGGGCAGCCCGCCCAGGCGGGAGAAGACCCCGGCCACGGCCCGACCGGCGTGCAGGGACGTGCCGCACCCGAGGATCGTCACACGGTCGATCTCGTCGAGCGGGGGTAGGCCCGCCCCGCCCCAGAGCCGTCCGTCGGCGATGCCGGGGGTGAACACGTCGAGCACGCGTCGGGCCACGGCCGGCTGCTCGTCGATCTCGTTGCCCATGTGGTCGCGGTGGCGTCCCGTGCTGGCGAGGAAGGCCGTCTGGGGCACGGGCCAGAGGCCGCGCGGACGACAGCTGCCGCCGGGGCGGTGCCAGCGCATGCCCTCGGCGTCGACCTCGACGATGTCGTCGTCCTCGAGCACGCGGAACGTCTCGACCACCGGCGTCACCGCGCCCACGTCGCTGGCGAAGTACACGCCCTCCTCGCCCTCGGCGAAGATGAGGGGCGAGCCGTGCGCGGTGGCCGCGAGGGTCCCCGAGCGCGCGTCGAGGCCGACGATCGCCCACGACCCCGCGAGGCGCGTGGCGGCGTCGGCGAGGGCGTCGCCGAGACCCGTCCCCGGGCGAAGCGCCTTCTCGAGCAGGTGCACGATGACCTCGGTGTCGACCTCGGTGGCGAACCGGTGTCCGTCGGCGACGAGGCCCGCTCGCAGCACGTCGGCGTTCTCGATGATGCCGTTGTGCACCACGAAGAGCCGTCCGCTGCAGTCCTCGAGCGGGTGGGCGTTGCGTTCGTTCACCTCACCGTGGGTGGCCCAGCGGGTGTGGCCGATCGCCGCGGTCGTGGCATCCATCCCCGACTCGCCCGAACGCACAGCGTCGGTGAGGGATGCCACGCCGTCGAGGGTCCGCACGTGCAGGGTCGTCCCGTCGGGATTGCGGGCGGCGATGCCGGCGGAGTCGTAGCCCCGGTACTCGAGGCGCTCGAGGGCGCACCGAGCGCGCGAGGCGGCGGCCGAGGTCCCGCGGTACGCGGTGATGCCGCACATCAGAGGACCCCGCGGAAGGAGCCCGCGCCGGCGAGCGGCATGGCGTCGGAGCCGTAGCGTTCGCGCGAAAGCAGATCCGCGGCGACGCGCATGATGGTCGAGGTCAGCGAGGTGTGCGGCTCGTAGCCCACGAGGTCGTGCGCCTTGGTGTTGTCGGGCACGCGGCGACGCATGTCCTCGAACCCCGGGGCGTAGGCCTGCTCGTAGGGGACGAGTTCGACCGTACTACGGCTGTCGAGGGTGCGGATGATCTCGCTCGCGAGATCGCGGATCGAGATCTCGCGCGCACCGCCCAGGTTGTAGGCCTGGCCGCGAGCCCGTGGGTCGCGTTCGATGAGCACCATCGCGGGGACCACGTCTTCGACCGCCGAGAAACAGCGGGTCTGCTCCCCGTCGCCGAAGACCGTGAGCGGCTGGCCGCGCAGAGCCTGCCCCACCAGGTTGGGCAGCACCATGCCGTAACGGCCGGTCTGGCGGGGTCCGACGGTGTTGAACAGGCGCACGATCGAGACGTCGAGACCCTCCTGGTCGCAGTACGCCTTGGCGAACGCCTCGTCGATGCCCTTCGCGCCGGCGTAGGTCCACCGCGAGAGGAGGGGGTCGCCGAGCACGCGGTCGGAGTCCTCGCGCAGGCGGTCGGCGGTGTTCTTGCCGTACACCTCGCTCGTGGACACCATCAACACCGACGCCTGGTGCTCGATGGCCGCGGTCAGCACATTCTCGGTGCCGTGGATGTTGATGCGCAGGCCCCGCAGGGGCTGTTCGACGATGAGCTTCACCCCGACGGCCGCGGCCAAGTGGAAGACGCGGTCGCAGCCTTGCATCGCCGAGCCCACCGTCTTGGTGTTGAGGATCGAGCCGTGGATCATCTCGAGGCGCGGGTTGCCGGCGACGCCCGCGAGGTTGCGCGCGGAGCCGGTCGAGAGGTCGTCAAGAACGACCACCTCGTCGCCGAGGTTCAGCAGGTGCTCCACGAGGTGGCTGCCGACGAAGCCGGCGCCGCCGGTGACCAGCGTGCGCGTGGGGGCGCTCGCGGCTCCCGGGTAGATCGGAACGCCGCTCACAGCAGCACCCGCCCGGCGATGTCGGTGCTGCGGTACGTGCCGTCGACGACCACGGACTCGCCGTCGAGCCAGTCGAGGTCGCTGTCGTGGTGGCGCGTGTGGACGAGGACGACGTCGGGGTGGAAGGCCCCCGGATTGGTGAGCGAATCGCGTTCGCGCCCGGAATCCAGATGGATGTGCGGCGCATGCGTGTCGACGTACTGTACCTCTGCGCCGGCGTCGATGAGGTGATCGATGATCTCGAGGGCGGGGGATTCCCGCAGATCGGCGACGTCGGGCTTGTAGGTGACGCCGACGACGAGCACGCGGGCGCCGAGAGTTCCCTTTCCCGCGCGACCGAGCACGTCGCGGATGCGGTCGACCACGCGGAGGGGTCGGGCGGCGATCCGGGTCATCGCCTCGGTGATCACGCCGGCGTCGACGTGGAGGGCCTTCAGCTGCCACAGCAGGTAGTGCGGGTCGCACGGGATGCAGTGCCCCCCGACCCCCGGGCCGGGGTAGAACGCCATGAAGCCGTAGGGCTTCGTGCTCGCCGCCTCGATGACCTCGGTGACCGGAACGTCGAGCGCGCCGCAGATGTCGGCGAACTCGTTGGCCAGGGCGATGTTGACCGCGCGGAACGTGTTCTCGAGCAGCTTGGTCATCTCGGCCGTGGCCAGGCTCGACACCCGGTGCACACGGGCGGCGTAACGGGCGAGGAGCCGCGCGCCCTCTTCTTCGCACTGCGCGGTGGCACCGCCCACGACGCGGGGGACGACCTCTTGGGCGAAGCCCACGTTGCCGGGGTCGATACGCTCGGCGCTGAAGGCCACGAACACGTCGCGACCGATCTGCATCCCGCGCTCGCGCAGGGGTTCCTCGACGAGGTCGTGGGTGCATCCCACGTAGGTCGTGGAGGTGAGCATGATGAGCTGCCCGGGCCGGGCGGCGGCGACGACGGTGGCGCACGCCGCCCGGAGCGCGGTCAGGTCCGGGACCTGCTGGTGATCGACGGGGGTGGGCACGCACACCACGACCGCGGCGGCGCGGCCCAGTTCGGAGGTGTCGCTGGTGAGGCGGAACCCCGACGGTGCGTGCAGGGCCGTCTCGAGGCGTTCCCGGTCGGATTCGATGAGGTCGGCGCCCCGCGCGGCGATGGTGCGCAGGCGCCGCGGCGAGACGTCGAGGGCGAGCACCCGGGACCCGCTGGCGTGGTAGGCCAGCGCCGTCGGGAGCCCCACGTAGCCGAGCCCCACGATCGCGACGTCGAAGTCGAACGTCCGCGTCGGGGCGGGGATCGGGGGCAGCGGCGTGACGAGCACGTCGGCGCGGACATCGAGAGTGGACATGGTCATCCTCCAGGGCAGGGTCCGAGGGGACGGCGGGGGAACTGCAGCGCCCCCTCGGACGATTCGGGTGGTCCAGCAGCGGCTGATCGGGTGTCGACGCTGATCCGGGTTCACACTGCGGCGCGGCTCCGGTGGTGGTCAAGGACGCCGGCCCGATCATGCGGCTTGCCGCCGACCGCACCGCGGTGTGCGGGAAACCGCACGGCGGTGTGCGGGGAGCGTGCGGTCGCTCGGGTCCTCGAGCGGCGTAGCGTCGGTCCGAAGCCCTCGACCCGAAGAGGAGGGATGCCATGACGCCTGCCGTCGTCGTCCTGATCGCCGTGTGCACGATCGGCGTCTCCACCCTGGTGTGGGGCGTCGCGGCCATCTGCCGGTTGTTCGTCGAGGCGCGCGAGGAGCACGGGCTCCTGGTTCCGTCGATGTACTACCGCCCCGACGAGGTCGCGGTGCTGATCGCGGCGCACAACGAGGAGCTCGTGATCGCCGACGCCGTCGCCGCTGCCCGTCGCCTCGTGCCGGCGCGGAACGTGTTCGTGGTGTCCGACGGCTCGCGCGATGCGACGGTGGAGCGGGCGCGGGCGGGGGGAGCCACGGCGTGGGACCTCACACCCAACCGGGGCAAGGCAGGAGCCATCCGTGCGGGGCTCGAGCGCTTCGGCATCCCCTCGCGGTTCCCGCTCCTTCTGCTGCTCGACGCCGACTCGCGTCCGCGTCCCGACTACCTGCGCACGGCGCTGCCGCTGTTCACCGACGACGGGGTGGTCGCCGTCGCCGGTCGGGCGACGACCGCCGCGGATGCGCCGACCACCCGCATGGGACGATTCCTCACCGCGTACCGCGAGCGCACCTACGTCTGCACGCAGTACCTCCACAAGTTCGGCCAGGCGGCGCGGGGAGCGAACGCCGTGGCGATCGTGCCGGGGTTCGCGAGCCTGTACCGCACCGACGTGCTCGGCCGCATCGACATCGACGCCCCGGGACTGTCGATCGAGGATTTCAACATGACGTTCGAGGTGCACGCGAAGAGGCTGGGGCGGATCGCGTTCCACCCCGAGTGCGCGATCGCCGAGACGCAGGACCCCGCGGTGTTCCGAGATTACACGGCGCAGGTGCGGCGTTGGAGCCTCGGGTTCTGGCAGACGGTGCGTCGGCACGGTGTGCGTCCCGGGCTGTTCTGGGCGGCGGTCAGCGTGTTCGCTCTCGAGACGGCGGTGTCGAGCCTGGTGCTGGCGGCCATCCTCCCGGTGCTCGTCGCCGCCGCCGCGGCCGCGATCCTCGGCCCGGTGCTCCCGGGCACGGCGGGCGAGGTGACGGGGGCGGTGTCGGCGGCGCTGCCGGTGGGGCCGATCGTCCTCGGTTTCTTCGTGGTGGATGCCGTGATGACCGCGTTCGCGTGCGCGATCTCGCGGGCGCGGCCGCGGGTCTGGATGCTGCTGTTCCCCCTCATGAGGGTCTGGGACGCGGTGCTGTGCCTGCGCGCGCTCGGGGCCGCTCTGGGGCGCCCCTCGGATGGTCGATGGAGGAGCCCCGATCGACGAGCGGTGACTCCCGCGCTGCAGCCCGCCGCCTGAGCAGAGGCGGGCCGACGCCCCCGGTCAGCTCGCGGCGTTGTGGAGCCGGGCGATCAGGTGGGCGCGCGAGGTGACCCCGAGCTTGCGGTAGATCCCGGTGAGCCGCAGCTCGACGGTGCGGAGCGAGAGGAACAGGGATGCCGCGATCTCGCGGTTGCGCAGGCCCTTCTCGACCAGGGCCACCACGTCGCGCTCCTGGGGGGTGAGGGTGCGGTCGTGCGTCTCGGCACGGGGGAGGCGCCGCAGGACGATCCGCTCCTCGCCGGCGCCGCAGCGCTCGCGCGCCCGGGCGAGACGTCGACGCTCGGACGGGGCGTCGTCGGTGCGGTAGACGGCCTCCGCTGTGCGGAAGGCGCGAGCGGCGTCGCGATCGGACGCGCACACCGCTCGGGATCGCGCCAGCGCGAGGGTCGTCCACCGGCGCGGAGAGCGGAGTGCGGCCTGCTCGAAACCGCGGAGTTCGTGTTCGGCCTCTGCGTGTCGACCACTCAGCCAGAGAGCCTCGATGAGGTCCGCGTCGACGCGAAGGAGAGCCGGATCCTCCGCCTCGATGCCCTCTCGCGCCGCGCGCATGGTCGACACGGCGTCGTCGTACCGTCCCTCGTTGAGGGCGAGTCCGCCTTCGATGACCGCGAACCACGGCAGCAGGGTGGGCGTGCCCTCGCGGCGGCACAGCTCGCGTCCCTGGCGAACCAGGTCGCCCGCTTGCGCGTCGAGGGGGTCCAGAGCGGCCGCCGAGGCGAGCACGAGGATCGTCGCGACGTCGGTGGTCCGCCCGTCGACCCATTCGCGCCGCCAAGCGGCGACGGCCTCGCGCGCTCCGAGAGGGTCGCCTCCGCGCACCTCGGCGGTGACGAGCAGGCAAAGCAGGTGATCTCGCCAGAGGGGGGCCACGCGGGGAGTGCCGTCGAGCAGCCAACGGATCCGGCGACGCGCCGCCGCGTATTCCTCGCGCAGGATGGCGACGCTCAGTTCGAGCACTGCCTGCTCGATCGGGACCTCGACGTCGGGCTGCAGCGCGGCGACACCGGTATCGACGGTGACCTCGGTGAGGGTGTCGGATCCGAGCTCGTCGAGCAGGCGCACCAGGACAGCGGTCTCGGCTGCGGCGACCCCGTGCTCGATCGCCGCCTCGACGAGGAGGCGGGCGCGCCCGACCTCCCCGTGCCAGAGATGTAGGAGAGCGCTCTCGCACAAGACGTGCTCGGCGGTGCGCCCGTCGTCGGCATCCATGGCGACGGCGAGGGCGGTCTCGTCGACCACGTGCTCGATCGCCGCGGTCGCACGCAGACGCGCGAGGGCCGCCCGCGCGCGAAGGGTCGGCTCGGCCGCACGTCCGGCGCGGCGCAGGTAGCGACGTCCCTGCACGTCGTGGCCCTGCAGCACCAGGGCATCGCCGAGGTCGACGAGGTGTCGACAGCGGACATCGTCGGCGAGGTCACCGGCCATCGCCCGCTCGGCGAACTCGATCGCGCCCAGGTGATCCCCGCCGCTGGCGAGGTCGACGGCCGCGCGCAGGAGCGGTTCGCGGTCGGCATCCGGCGCCCCGAAGCTCGTGTGCCACAGGAAGGTCGCGGGATGCGTCTCTTCGTGCGCGGCGGCGGCCTGCGCGTGCAGCCGGCGACGCTCGTCGGCCGACAGCGATGCGTGGTGACGCAGGCGACGGGCGGGATCGGCGATGCGTGCGAACTCGCCGTGCACCGCGACGAGACCGTCGTCGATGAGCGCGTCCAGGTCGACGCTTTGCTCCTGCGCGATCAGCGTCAGTCGGTCGAAACTGAAAACCGGTCCCACCGACAGCAGGTCGAGGAGCGAGGCCACGCGCGGGTCGCCGGCCAGCCGCCCGTCGCGCCGACGGCGCGCCCTGTCGTCGGTCACCCGCAGGGGCAGGGGGAGGGGGTCGTCGCCCACGGCCTCGCGCGGGGTCAGACGCACGCGGACGATGCTGCCGGGATCGCCGCCGGTGAACTCCGCCACCGTGTACAGGACGGCCTGAGCGGTTCCGGGGCCGAGGACCGACCGGGCGAGGTCGACCGACTCGTCGAACGACAGTCGCTGCACGCGCGTGTGCAGCATGCCCGTGAAGTCGTGGCGATCACCGCCGCTGTCGGCGGTGGCGATGACCGTGAGCCCGGTTCCTCGCAAGCGGCTGAAGACGAACGACAGCACCGTGACGCTCCCGCTGTCCATCTCGTCCAGGTCGTCGATGACGAGGACGGCGGGTTCGTCGTGGACGAGGTGCAGGGTGCGACTGATCTCTTCGGCGAGGAGGTGCTCGGGCCAGTCGCGTCCGCGGGCGAGGAGTCGGTCGATCGCCGCCCCGCGCGCTCCGCCCAGTGCCGCCGCCGTGGCGGACAGCCCCGAGTAGGGCCACATGCGCTCACTCGGGCTCGCCGACACGACGACGGTGTCGTGTCGTGCGGCGATCTGACGCGCCCAGCGCGTCTTGCCGATCCCCGGCTCTCCGACGAACAGGCAGGCAGACCCGCTTCGTGCGTCGATGGTGTTCTCTGCGACGTGCGTCTCTCGGTCACGACCGAAAAATGGCATCCGAACGCTCCTTAGTGCGTCGGCCGTTCGTCGTGGATCGATCAGTGCTGATCGTGCCTCGTCGAACGGACCAGGATGCCCCCCACGCACAGGGTAGATCCGGAGAGCGCGGAAGACAATGGGGACCGGTCGCGCAGGAGACGCCGCTTCCCGATCGTTATCGACGGCGAAGCCGGATGAAGTCCGCACAAGAACGCAGAAGACCGGATGCCGTTCGGCATCCGGTCTTCGGGTTCGAGCGCTCAGTACTCACGGTCGATGAGCTGCGGCGGGACCTGGTCGGCCGCGACCTCGTCGACGAAGAACGCCGTCCGGCGGCGCCCCTTGGCGCCCGCTGCGGGCACGCTTTGGTAGCTCGCTCCGGCGAGGGCGAGGCCGAGGGCCGCGGCCTTATCGGCGCCCGCCACGACCATCCACACGCGCTTGGACGAGTTGATGACCGGCCGCGTCAGTGAGACGCGGTCGCTCGGGGGCTTGGGGGAGTTGCGCACCGGCACCGTCGCTCGATCCGTCACCGAGATCTCGGGACGGTCGGGGAACAGCGAGGCGATGTGCGCGTCGGGTCCCACACCGAGGAAGCAGATGTCGAACGACGGCCAGGGACCCGTCTCGCTGCGGTCCGAGGGGGCGAACTGTGCGAGTTCGTCGGCGTACGCGATCGCGGCAGCGTCCAGGTCGAGCCCGTCGTCGCTCGAGGCGACGGTGTGGATGTTCTCGGCCGGGATGTCGAGGTGGTCCAGGAACGCCTCACGCGCCTGCTTCTCGTTGCGGTCGTCGGAGTCACGCGCAACGAAGCGCTCGTCGCCGAACCAGAAGTGCACCAGCGACCAGTCGATCTGCCCGACGCGTTCGTCGCGCGCGGCCGTACGAAGCACCGCGCCGCCCATCGTTCCGCCAGTCAGGCAGACGTGCATGCGCTTGCCCTCGGCGACGCGCTTGACGATGCGGTTGACGAAACGCGTGGCGACGTAGGACGCCAGGGTGTCGGCATCCGGTTTGATGATGACCTGCTTCGCCGATCCGTTGTCGGTCATGACGCGTCCCGCTCGCTCGCGGCGAGCAGCAGGTCGTGGCCCTCGGTGATCACGCGACCGTAGAGCAGGTCGGGATCCAGGCGACGGAGCTCCTCGGCGAGGCATTCGCGCAGCGTGCGACGCGGGAAAGCCAGGTCGTGCGTGGGCTGACCGGGCTGGGTGAGCACCGCGACGCCGGACTCGGGGCGTTCGAGCAGCGTGTCGCCGCTCGGGCGGGTCAGGCGCACCGACTTGATGCCGCTCGACCACTCGTCAGAGGGCAGGTAGGCGTAGTCGACGGGGGCGTCGAGCTTCATCCCGAGCCACGCCGCCAGGAGAGCGGTGGAAGGGGAGTCGGCGGCTCCGCGGACTTCGATCGCGGTCACCGGCTCGTACGGCGGCTGGTCGAGGACGGCGGCCAGCTGCTCGCGCCAGCGCGTCACGCGGGTCCAGGCGAAGTCGGTGTCGCCGGGAGCGTAGTGCTCGCCGAGGTGGGCGACCCAGGCGGCGGGGTCCGCCTGCGACGAGGCGTCGGTGATGCGGCGCTGGGCGATGCGACCGATCGCGGAGTGCGAGGGGTCCTCGGGCGCGTCGGCCGGCCACCAGGCGACGACCGGGGCATCCGGAAGCAGCAGGCCGGTCACGAGGCTCTCGGCGTTGGAACCCGCGGCGCCGTGGGCGCGAAGGACCACGACCTCGCTCGCTCCGGCGTCGCCGCCCACGCGGATCTGCGCGTCGAGGCGGGGTTCGGCGTCGTCGTCCCCGAACAGGACGGCGATCACTCGCATGGGGTGCTCGCGCGAGGCGTCGTTCGCGGCCTCGATGACCTCTTCTTCGGCGCCGTGGTGAGTGACGATGATGAGTGTCAGCACGCGACCGAGGGCGACGGCGCCGCCCTCTTCGCGCACGCTCACGAGCTTCTTCGAGATGGCGCTGACAGTGGTGTCGGGAAGGTCGATGATCACGGGCGTCTCCAGGTGCGACCGTCGCGGGCGAGGAGTTCGTCGGCGGATGCCGGACCCCAGGAACCGGGCGAGTACTGTTCGAGCGGACCGCCCTGGGCGGCCCAGAACTCCTCGATCGGGTCGAGGATCTTCCAGCTGAGCTCCACCTCTTCGTGCCGGGGGAACAGGGGCGGGTCTCCCAACAGCACGTCGAGGATGAGGCGCTCGTACGCTTCGGGGCTCGCCTCGGTGAAGGCGTGTCCGTAGCCGAAGTCCATCGTCACGTCGCGCACCTGGGTGCCGTCGCCGGGGACCTTCGAACCGAACCGGATCGTCACGCCCTCGTCGGGCTGCACGCGGATGACGAGGGCGTTCTGGCCCAGCTCCTGCGTCTGGCTCTGCGAGAACAGCTGCTGCGGTGCGCGCTTGAACACGACGGCAACCTCGGTGACACGACGGCCCAGGCGCTTTCCGCTCCGGACGTAGAAGGGCACACCCGACCAGCGGCGCGTATTGATCTCGAGCTTGATCGCCGCGTACGTCTCGGTGACCGACTCGGGGTTCATCCCGTCTTCTTCGAGGAAGCCGAGCACCTGCTCCCCGCCCTGCCAGCCGCCGGCGTACTGCCCGCGTGCGGTCGCCTCGGCGAGGTTCTCGGGCACGCGCACGGCGGCCAGCACCTTCTCCTTCTCGGCGCGCAGATCCGCCGCGTTGAAGCTGATCGGCTCCTCCATCGCCGTGAGGGCCAGCAACTGCAACAGGTGGTTCTGGATGACGTCGCGCGCTGCGCCGATGCCGTCGTAGTAGCCGGCGCGGCCGCCGACGCCGATATCTTCGGCCATCGTGATCTGGACGTGGTCGACGTAGTTGCGGTTCCAGATCGGCTCGTACAGCTCGTTGGCGAAACGCAGCGCGAGGATGTTCTGCACCGTCTCTTTGCCGAGGTAGTGGTCGATGCGGAAGATCGAGTCGGCCGGGAACGCGCTCTCGACGACCTCGTTCAGCTCGCGGGCGGAAGCGAGGTCGTGGCCGAACGGCTTCTCGATGACGACGCGGCGCCATCCGTTCACCCCGTCCGACGCGTCTCCGACGAGCCCCGACGCCTTGAGCTGCGTCGTGACGAGCGGGAAGGCCTTGGGCGGGATCGAGAGGTAGTAGGCGTGGTTGCCCATCGTGCCGCGCTCGGTGTCGAGCTTGTCGACCGTCGCGCGCAGGCGCTGGAAGGCCTCGGGGTCATCGAATTCGCCCTGGACGAAGCGGATGCCCTCGAGGAGCTCCTTCCACGTCTCTTCGCGGAACTCCGTTCGCGCGTACTTCTTGACCGACTCGTAGACGACCTCGGCGAAGTCCTGGTCCTCCCAGTCGCGGCGCGCGAAGCCCACCAGAGCGAAGCCCGGCGGCAGGAGTCCGCGGTTGGCGAGGTCATAGACCGCCGGCATGAGTTTCTTCCGCGAGAGGTCGCCGGTGACGCCGAAGATCACGAGGGCGCTGGGCCCCGCGATCCGGCTCAAACGGCGATCCTCGGGATCGCGTAACGGATTGTGACCCGGTGTGATCTCTACGACCATGCTTATTGCGCCGCCTCGAAGAGTGAGAGCACCTCGACCTGCGGGTCGGTCAGCGTCAGCGTGACGACGGGACGGCCGTGGCCCTCCGCCAACACACTCGCGTCGCCCGCGGCCTGTGCCTGGATGAGTTGCCCGAACGTGAACGGCCGACCGGGGATTTCGAGGTCGACGTCGGTGCGTTCGAGGATCTGGAGGAAGACGCCGGTGGCGGGACCTCCCTTGTGATACTGCCCGGTGGAGTGCAGGAACCGCGGTCCCCATCCGAACGTGGTGGGGCGACCGGAGTCGGCGGCCACGAGTTCGCGCAGCCCCGCGAGCTGAGCGAACTCGAGGCGGTTCACGTATGCCTGGACGCTGACGTATCCGTCGGCCGGCACCGTCTGCCACAGCGCCGCCAGCACGCCCGCGACCGTGCCGCTGGCCGCCAGGGTCGGATCGGAGACACGGACCTCGACGCCGCCGTCGACGAATGCCGGGGCGGTGGGGGCGGGCTGCGCATCGAGCAGGCCGCGCGTCGCGGTCTTCGCCGATTCGACGTCGGGCTGATCGAAGGGGTCGATGCCGAGCAGGCGACCGGCGATCGCGGTGGCGTACTCCCATACGACGAACTGCGCGCCGAGCGAGCCACTCACCAGCACGTCGCCGGTGTGACGCTCGAACAGATGGAACGCGTCGGCGTCGTCGACGAAGCGGACGATCTGCAGATCGTCCGGCTTCGAGTCGAGCTCGGGCGAGACCGGGAGAAGGACGACGGGCAGGATGCCGGTGCCGTTCTTGCCCGTCGACTCTGCGACGAGCTGCTCGATCCAGTCGGGCAGGCCGATGATGTGACTGCCGTCGGTGACCAGGCCGAGCTTGTCGCGGCGCAGGTCGCCGCCCCCGGCGATGGCCGCGGCCAGGACCAGGGCGGGGTTCTCGGGTGAGTCGATCGCGACCTCGAGCAGGGTGGCATCCGCTTCGTCGAGGAGGTCCTCGATGTCGACGCCGGCGAGGCCGGTCGGGACGAGCCCGAACGCCGTCAGCGCGGAGTAGCGGCCACCCACGGTGGGGTCCGCGGTGAAGACGCGGTAGCCGTCGGCCAGGGCTGACGCCTCGAGCGGGGAACCGGGGTCGGTGACGACCACGATGCGCCCGGCCGGGTCGATGCCGAGGTCGCGGAAGGCGGCCTCGAAGGCGCGCTTCGCGGAGTCGGTCTCGATCGTCGAGCCCGACTTGCTCGACACGACCAGCACGGTCTTCTCGAGTCCGCCGGACTCGGCGTCGCCGTCGATCGCGGCGAGCACCTGGCCCGGAGCGGTGGAGTCGAGGATGACGAGCGGTACGCCCGCCGACTGCGCGATGACCTCGGGGGCGAGCGAGGAGCCGCCCATCCCGGCGAGGACGACGCGGGTCACGCCCTGCGCGACGAGTTCGTCGCGCAGGGCCGTGATCTCCGGCACGAGGGGGCGCGAGACGGATACCGCCCGCACCCACCCCAGCCGACGCGAGGCCTCGTCTTCCGCGGCGGCGCCCCACAGGGAAGCGTCGCCTGCGGTGATCCCCGACGCGATGAGCGAGCCCGTCAGGCCCGGCAACTCCGCGTCGACGACCGACTTGACGTGGCCGGTGACCTTGACGGCGAGAGTCACCGCGCGGCCTGGGCGCTTCCGGCCTGCAGCGCGGTCTTCACGGTGTCCTGAAGTTCGTGCCACGAGGCGATGAACTTCTCGACACCCTCGTCCTCGAGCACCTGGGTGGCGTCGGCGACGTCGACGCCCGCGGCGGCGAGGCGGTCGAACACCTCGTGCGCGTCGGCGTACGCACCGGTGACGGTGTCTCCGGTGATGACGCCGTGGTCGAACGTGGCCTCGAGCGTCTTCTCGGGCATCGTGTTGACGGTGCCGGGGGCGACGAGCTCGGTGACGTAGAGCGTGTCGGGGAGCGCGGGGTCCTTGACGCCGGTCGACGCCCAGAGCGGACGCTGCACGGTGGCCCCGGCCTCGAGAAGGGCCTTCGCGCGCGGCTCGGCGAACTTCTTCTCGAAGAGCTCGTAGGCCAGACGCGCGTTGGCGATGCCCGCCTTGCCCTTGAGCGCGGCGGCTTCGTCGGTGCCGATCGCGGCGAGACGCTTGTCGATCTCGGTGTCGACGCGCGAGACGAAGAACGACGCGACCGACTGCAGGGTCGAGATGTCGTGACCGGCGTCGCGTGCCTTCTCGACACCCGCGAGGTAGGCGTCGATGACCTCTTCGTACCGCTCGAGGCTGAAGATGAGCGTGACGTTGACCGAGATACCGGCGCCGATGACCTCGGTGATGGCGGGGAGGCCGGCCTTGGTCGCGGGGATCTTGATGAGGACGTTCTTGCGGTCGACGCGGGCCGAGAGGTCCTTCGCCTGAGCGATGGTGCCCTCGGTGTCGTGCGCGAGGTCGGGGGAGACCTCGATCGAGACGCGACCGTCGACGCCGTTGGTGGCGTCGAAGACCGGCAGGAAGATGTCGCATGCGTCGCGGACGTCGTCGGTGGTGATCGAGAAGATCGCCTCGTCGACGGTGGCGTCCGCGGCGGCGAGCTCCTTGACCTGGCCCTCGTAGGCCTCGCCCTTCGAGAGCGCACCGGCGAAGATCGTCGGGTTGGTCGTGACGCCCGAGACGTCCCGCTTCTCGATGAGCTCGGCGAGGTTGCCGGACTGGATGCGCTGACGCGAAAGGTCGTCGAGCCAGATGCTGACGCCGGCGGCGGCGAGATCTGCGGTGGGAGTGCTCATTGTCCTGGTTCTCCTCTGATTACTTCTTGGCCGCGGCGATGGACTCGCGGGCCGCCTCGACGACGTGTTCCGTCGTGATGCCGAACTTCTGGAAAAGGGTCTTGTAGTCGGCCGACGCACCGAAGTGGTCGATGGCGACCGAGCGACCGGCGTCGCCGACGATGCCCGCCCAGCTGAGGGCGGAGCCGGCCTCGACCGACACGCGTGCCTTCACCGACGAGGGCAGCACCGACTCGCGGTACGCCTCGTCCTGCTCGGCGAACCATTCGAGCGAGGGGGCCGACACGACGCGCGCGTTCACGCCCTCGGCGGCGAGCGTCTCGCGCGCCTCGACGGCCAGCTGCACCTCGGATCCGGTCGCGATGAGGATCACGTCGGGCTCGCCGTCCTTCGCCTCGGCCAGCACGTACGCGCCCTTGACAGCGCCTTCGGCGGAGGCGAACTCGTCCCCGGATGCCGCTCCCGTGCCGCGAGCGAATACCGGGATGTTCTGGCGGGTGAGGGCGATACCGGCGGGACCGGCGGTGCGGCGCAGCATCTCGAGCCAGACGACGCTCGTCTCGTTGGCGTCCGCGGGACGCACGAGGGCGAAGTTGGGGATGGCGCGGAGCGTGGCGATCTGCTCGATCGGCTGGTGCGTGGGACCGTCCTCGCCGAGGGCGACGGAGTCGTGCGTCCAGACGAAGATCGTCGGGATGTTCATCAGGGCGGCCAGACGCACGGGCGGGCGCATGTAGTCGCTGAAGATCAGGAAGGTGCCGCCGAACGGACGCGTGGGCCCGTGCAGCACGATGCCGTTGAGGATGGCGCCCATGGCGTGCTCGCGGATGCCGAAGTGCAGGACGCGGCCGTAGGCGTCTCCCGACCACTCGTGCGTCGACCACTCCGCGGGGATGAAGGACTTGGCATCCTTGATCGTGGTGAGGTTCGACTCGGCCAGATCGGCCGAACCGCCCCAGAGCTCGGGGAGCTCGGCGGCCAGGGCGTTGATGACCTTGCCGCTGGCGGCGCGGGTCGAGACGTCCTTGCCCGCTTCGAAGGCGGGGAGGGCGTCGGCGATGTCGGCGGGGAGCTCACGGGCCTGGAGGCGGTCCCACAGCTGCTTGCGCTCGGGGTGAGCCTCGGCCCAGGCGTCGAACTTCTGCTGCCAGGCGGCCTTCTCGGCCTCGCCGCGCTCGACGAGCTTGCGCGTGTGGGCGATGACGTCGTCGTCGACGGCGAAGTGCTGCTCGGGGTCGAAGCCGAGCACCTCCTTCGTCGCCTTGAGCTCGTCGGCGCCGAGGGCGGAACCGTGGATCTTGCCCGAGTTCTGCTTGCCGGGCGAGGGCCAACCGATGATCGTCTTCAGGACGATGAGCGACGGCTTGCTCGTCTCGCCCTTCGCGCGCTCGATGGCCGCGTGCAGTTCGGCGACGTCTTCGACGTACTCGCCGGTCTTCTTCCAGTCGACCGTCTGCACGTGCCAGCCGTATGCCTCGTAACGCTTCTGGACGTCTTCGGTGAAGGCGACGTTGGTGTCGTCCTCGATCGAGATCTGGTTGGAGTCGTAGATGGCGATGAGGTTGCCGAGCTCCTGGTGGCCGGCGAGCGAGGAGGCCTCGCTGGTCACGCCCTCCTGGAGGTCGCCGTCGCCGGCGATCACGTAGACGTAGTGGTCGAAGGGGCTCTCGCCGGCCGGCGACTCGGGGTCGAAGAGGCCGCGCTCGAAGCGTGCCGCGTAGGCGAAGCCCACGGACGAGGCGAGGCCCTGGCCGAGGGGACCGGTGGTGATCTCCACACCGTCGGTGTGGCCGTACTCGGGGTGGCCCGGGGTCAGCGAGCCCCAGGTGCGCAGCGCCTCGAGATCCTTCTTCTCGAGGCCGAAGCCGCCGAGGTAGAGCTGCACGTACTGCGTGAGTGACGAGTGTCCGACCGACAGGATGAAGCGGTCGCGACCCGGCCAGTGGGTGTCGGCGGGATCATGGCGCATGACGCGCTGGTAGAGCAGGTAGGCCGCGGGAGCGAGCGACATCGCGGTTCCGGGGTGGCCGTTGCCCACCTTCTCGACGGCGTCCGCCGCGAGAATGCGAGCGGTGTCCACCGCGCGCCGATCGATGTCATCCCATTCGAAGTCCGACAACTGGGTCGCCTTTCTCGATACTGTGCGCCCGGGTTCACTTCCGACGCCGCACTCACCACCGTAGGAGTGGGAGAGGGGTGGGGTGTCGGCGCGGGGCGCGCGTTCTCCGTCAGCATAGCGAGAACGCCACTGCAGGTTGCGGTGCGTGACGGGGGGTCGACAGACGGCCGGTCGTGTGGTGGAGATGGCATAGAATCGTGGAGGTTCTATACGCGCTACCCCGGGGGACGATGGACATCTCGACGACGTCGCACGTCATTGCGACGACCGATCGCCGCTCCGTCGGACGAACCCTCCGGGCCTACGTCGCTCTGACCAAGCCCCGCGTCCTCGAGCTTCTTCTCGTGACCACCGTGCCGGTGATGATCCTGGCGCAGGGGGGTCTGCCGAACCTGTGGCTCATCCTCGCCACGGTCATCGGCGGCTCGCTCAGCGCGGGTTCGGCGGCGGCGTTCAACATGTACCTCGATCGCGACATCGACGCGCACATGCAGCGCACGGTCAACCGCCCGCTCGTGACGGGCGAGGTGTCGCCGCGCGGTGCGCTGATCTTCGCGTGGACGCTCGCGGCGGTGTCGACGGTGTGGCTGTGGGCCTTCACCAACGCGCTGGCGGCGGGCCTGTCGGCCGCGGCGATCTTCTTCTACGTCGTGATCTACACGATGATCCTCAAACGCCGCACCGAGCAGAACATCGTCTGGGGCGGCATCGCGGGCTGCTTCCCGGTGCTCATCGGCTGGTCGGCTGTGACGGGGTCGTTGTCGTGGACGCCGTTCATCCTCTTCGCGCTCGTGTTCCTGTGGACGCCCCCGCACTACTGGCCGCTGTCGATGAAGTACGCCGCCCAGTACGACGAGGTCGATGTGCCCATGCTCGGCGCGACTCGCAGCGGTTCGCAGGTGGGACTGCAGGTGATCCTCTACGCGTGGGCCACCGTCGCATGCTCGCTGCTGCTCATCCCCGTCGCGCCCATGGGCCTGGTCTACACGGTCTCGGCGCTCGTCTTCGGCGGGTGGTTCATCTACGAGTCGCACCGCTTGTACTCCCGTGCCGTGCGCGGCGGAGAGCCGCGGCCGATGCGCGTGTTCCACGCCTCGATCACGTACCTCACCCTGCTGTTCGTCGCGATCGCCGTCGACCCGCTACTCCCCTTCTGAGCGGATTCAGAAATGCGCCCGTCCTGTTTCAGGGCGGGCGCTTTCTCGTCGCCCGGATGCCGGCTCCCGGAGTCTCAGAGGGGGCCCGTGCCGTGACGGTCAGTGCTCGGGCGCTCCGGGGAGAGCGTCGGCGGTCAGGGGGCGGCTCATCTCTACGAGTCCGCCATCGTCGGGGTGCGGCTCGCGTCCGAGGACACGGAGGTCCTGGGTACGCCCGGTCGGAACGAATCCGTTGCGGGTGTAGTACTTCCGTGCCGGCGCGGCGTGCTCGGCCACCCAGAGCCGGAGAACCGTCTGGTCACGCGAGCCGGCCCAACTCAGGATCGAGGCGAGCAGGGCGTCGGTGACGCCGTTCTCGCGCCCGCGCGCGTCCGGGGTCACGTAGACGCCCGTGAGGACGGGCTCGGGTCCGTGCGCGTCCCCGATCTGCGCGCACATCATTCCGAGCCATCGACCCGTCTCGTCGTCGATGGCGGCCATGCTCGTCGTGTCGGGTTGTTCGCCGCGGCGTGCGCGCATCTTCCAGCCCTCGTCCGGGATGCGCTGCGTCTCTTCGAGGGTCGCGGCCCACGAGACGGGGTTGTCGGTGGCGTTCTCGATGCGGAACTCCCGCACCCGGGGCCAATCGTCCTCCTGGGTGGAACGCAGCATGAACACTCCTCCAGATTAGCCGCCGCCGCACGCCCCGGACACAGCGAAGCGCCCGCCCCGGTGAGGGAGCGGGCGCTTTCGAGGCGCGGGATCAGCGACGCGTGGCGTCGTCTCCGGCGTCGAGCCGGGGGTCGTCGTGGCGAGCAGCCGCTGCGGCCTGCGGGGGAGCGGTCGCGGTCGACGGCGTCTCGACGTCGGCGTCCTCCACCGCGAGGGGCGTCGCGGTCGTGGCCGGTGCGAACGGGGCGACGGGAGCGGAGTCCTCGGCGACGGTCTCATCGTCGCTGCTCCAGTCGATGGTCTCGATCGCGACATCGGGACGGTGGGTGAGCGCGGTGGCGGCGGCGAGGGCGAGGACCGCGACGATGCCGATCGCACCTGCGCCGAGGACGGCGGCACCGACGACGACCCACGACTGGCCGACGTAGACCTGCACAACGGTGGCGTTCGGGTCGTTGAGCACCTGCTCCATCGCGTCGATCCCGTTCAGGACGATCGCGAGTCCGCCGGCGATGGCGGCCAGGGATGCGACGACGAGCACCCAGAACGGGATGCTGGTCACCAGGCGGGGACGAGTCTTCATGGGGAGTACTCCTTGTCGTTCCGACAGGGGGTGTCGGGCGGCGGGTCCCGAAGCGGGGGACGACGGGACGGTAGGCACGAAAGTGCCACGGTCAACCATGACGGATGCGCCAGTGCGCTGTGTAGGGGTCGCCGATGAATCGCCTATGGGCGTATAAGGGGGGTGCAGGAATCGCCCGGGCGGCGGTTCGGCATCGTCGGGAGGCGGAGGCGGTCCTTCGCGAAGGAGGGCCCGTTCCGACTGCGGCAGGCCGCGGACCGGAGTCAGCCGCGCACAGACGCGGTCTCGCGCCCGACATCTCGACGTTCGGCGGTGGCGGGCTGCTTCAGGTGCAGCACGACGACGGTCATGGTCGCGGCGGCGAGGGCTGCGAGCACCATGTGCGTGCCGACGGCGAACTCGGGCAGGCCGTTGCGCGCCTGGTACAGACCCACGGCGATTTGCACCAGCTCGACGGCGAGGAGCGCGAGGGTCCACCGACGCACCGGCAGGCGCAGGCGCCACGCCGCGGCGACGACGACGAGCGTCAGCGCGAACAGTGCGTACCCGGGCCACGAGTGCACGTGTTCGAGCACCTCGGCATCGAAGCCGTTGCGTCCGGCGGAGGCGTCGCCCGAGTGGGGACCCGCGCCGGTGGTCAGCACGCCGAAGACGATCGTGAGGGCGAGAACGCCCGTGGTCGCGTGGACCAGTCCGGCGAACCAGCGGGGCACGGCGAGCAGGCGGGGGCCGGTGGGCTGGTTCATCCGCACGAGGAACGCGGCGCACACCGCCACGAGCGACACCGAGGCGACGTAATGGAACCCGACGATGAAGGGATTGAGGCCGGTGAGCACCGTGATGCCGCCGACGACGGCCTGGGCGACGATTCCGACGAGTACGACGAGCGAGAGCACGAACAGCACGCGGCGCTCGCGCCGCATACGCCAGACGAGCACGACGACCGCGATGGCCAGGATGCCGACGAGCCCGGTCAGTGTCCGGTTGCCGAACTCGATGACGCCGTGGATGCCCATCTCCTGCGTGTTCACGAGCGAATCGGCCGTGCACTTGGGCCAGGTCGGGCAGCCGAGCCCCGAGCCGGTGAGGCGGACGGCTCCGCCGGTGCCGATGATGAGCACCTCGGCGACGAACGACAGCCAGGCGAACACGCGAACGCGACGGTCGACGTCGGTGGGGAGCCACGCGACGACGCGGCGCAGGGCGGCGGGGACGCGGGTCGAAGCGGTGGGGGACGAGGCGGAGGGCATGCGTACGGCTTCCTGGCGTCGAGGTGATCCCGGCTGTCGGGAGAGCGGTCCTGCCGTACCGGGAGCGGGTGTTGCCTGTAGAATCGAAGGGTCCGGGTGCAGCGCTCACGCGATCCGCACCCACGACAGTCTAGGCGCGCAGCCAGCGTCTTCGAGCGGGCCCACCAGCGACCTTCCTGAGACTTCGACCGGAGTCCGGAATGCCGGGGCGGATGACACCGTTGTGGCCCGAGAAGGAGAGTGATCACCATGTCCGATGTACTCATCGACCGACCCGAGCTCGAAAGCCTGGGGCAATACGAGTTCGGCTGGCACGACACCGATGCCGCCGGCGCGATCGCGCAGCGCGGGATCAACGAGGACGTGGTGCGCGGAATCTCCGCCCTCAAGTCCGAGCCCGAGTGGATGCTGAAGACGCGTCTGAAGGGCTACCAGCTCTTCGGCCGCAAGCCCATGCCCACGTGGGGCGCAGACCTGTCGGAGATCGACTTCGACAACATCAAGTATTTCGTGCGCTCGACCGAGAAGCAGGCCCAGACCTGGGAAGACCTTCCGGAAGAGATCCGCAACACGTACGAGAAGCTCGGTATCCCCGAGGCGGAGCGCCAGCGCCTCGTCGCCGGCGTCGCGGCTCAGTACGAGTCCGAGGTGGTCTACCACCAGATCCGTGAGGACCTCGAGCAGCAGGGTGTCATCTTCATGGACACCGACACGGCTCTTCGCGAGCACCCCGAGTTCTTCGAGGAGTACTTCGGCACGGTCATCCCGGCCGGCGACAACAAGTTCGCCGCGCTCAACACGGCCGTCTGGTCGGGCGGCTCCTTCGTCTACGTCCCGAAGGGCGTGCACGTCGAGATCCCGCTGCAGGCGTACTTCCGCATCAACACCGAGAACATGGGGCAGTTCGAACGGACGCTGATCATCGCCGATGAGGACAGCTACGTCCACTACATCGAGGGCTGCACCGCGCCCATCTACAAGAGCGACTCGCTGCACTCGGCCGTGGTCGAGATCATCGTGAAGAAGAACGCCCGCGTGCGGTACACGACGATCCAGAACTGGTCGAACAACGTCTACAACCTCGTCACCAAGCGCGCGATCGCCCACGAAGGCGCGACCATGGAGTGGGTCGACGGCAACATCGGCTCCAAGGTCACGATGAAGTACCCCTCCATCTACCTCATGGGAGAGCACGCCAAGGGAGAGACCCTCTCGGTCGCCTTCGCCGGTCCCGGTCAGCACCAGGACGCCGGCGCGAAGATGATCCACATGGCGCCGTACACGCAGTCGTCGATCGTTTCGAAGTCGATCGCGCGCGGCGGCGGTCGCGCGGGCTACCGCGGCGAGGTCCGAGTGGATGCCAATGCGCATCACTCCGCGAACACCGTGCGTTGCGACGCCCTGTTGGTCGACACGATCTCGCGCAGCGACACGTACCCCGCGATCGACATCCGCGTCGACGACGTGCAGCTCGGCCACGAGGCCACGGTCTCGAAGGTCAGCGAAGAGCAGCTGTTCTACCTGCAGTCGCGCGGCATGCCCGAAGACGAGGCCATGGCGATGATCGTGCGCGGCTTCATCGAGCCGATCGCCCGCGAGCTGCCGATGGAATACGCGCTCGAGCTCAACAAGCTCATCGAGATGGGCATGGAAGGATCCGTAGGCTAAATGACGACTGCGACTCACACCCCCGCAGCCGCCGCGGACGGGCATATCGACCCCGCCGCACTCGTGGCATCCGTCGTTCCGGTGCAGACGCGCTCCGAGCGACCGACCTCGTTCGATCCGGCTGATTTCGGTGTGCCCTCGGGCCGCGAGGTCAACTGGAAGCTGACGCCCATCGACCGGCTCACGCCGCTGTTCGTCGACGAGGCGGGGCCCTCGGGCGTCGTGTCCGTCGAAGTCAGCGCTCCCGCGGCCGTCGAACAGCTGCGTCTGGCCGCGGGAGACGCCCCGCGCGGCGAGCACTTCCGACCCGAGGATCTGACCGCCGCTCTCGCCTGGACGCACGAGGCCGAGGCACCCCTGCTGCGCATCCCCGCGAATGTCGAACTCGACGAGCCGATCGTGGTGCGCTTGACCGGCACCGGCGGCCTCGCGCACGCCCACGTCGTGATCGAGGCGCAGCCGAACTCGCGCGGCACCGTGGTGCTGCGTCACGAGGGCACCGCGAATCACGCGCAGAACGTCGAGATCATCGTCCGCGACGGCGCAGACCTCACGGTCGTCTCGGTGCAGCGCTGGAACGACGACGCCGTGCACGCGGCATCCCACCAGGCTCGTGTCGACCGTGACGCCAAGCTGACCCACGTCGTGGTGAGCTTCGGCGGCGGTGTCGTCCGTGTGAACCCTTCCGTCGAGCTTTCGGGCGCGGGCGCCGAGGGGCGTCTCTACGGCCTGTCGTTCGCCGACGCCGGTCAGCACCTCGAATCGCAGGTCTACCTGCACCACAAGGGTCCGCACACGGTCGGTGACGTGCTCTACAAGGGCGCGCTGCAGGGCAAGAGCGCGCGCAGCGTCTGGATCGGCGACGTCCTCATCGGACCGGATGCCACGGGCACCGACTCCTACGAGGCCAATCGCAACCTCGTTCTCACCGACGGCGCCCGCGCCGACTCGATCCCGAACCTCGAGATCGAGACCGGTGACATCCAGGGTGCCGGTCACGCCAGCGCGACGGGTCGTTTCGACGACGAGCAGCTGTTCTACCTGCAGGCGCGCGGTATCGCCGAAGACGAGGCCCGTCGCCTCGTCGTGCTCGGGTTCCTCACGGAGATCGTCCAGCGCATCGGCATCCCCGAGCTCGAGACCGAGCTCATCGAGGCCATCGAGCACGAGCTGGCCGCGGGGGCCGAGGCGTGAGCGCCTCGCGCGCCTGCGCCCTCAGCGCCCTCACCCAAGACGAGGCGCACCGCGTCGAGATCGACGGCGTCGCGATCGCGGTCGTGCTCGACGGCAACGGCGAGGTCCACGCGATCGGCGACGTGTGCACGCACGGCGACATCTCGCTCTCCGACGGCTTCGTCGAGGGAGAGACCCTGGAATGCTGGGCCCACGGCTCGGCGTTCTCGCTGAAGACCGGTCGCCCCCTGAACCTCCCGGCGTACGAGCCGGTCCCCGTGTACGAGGTCGTGATCGACGGAGACGACGTGCTCATCGATCCGTCCGTCACCAAGGCGACGGCCTGAGCCGCGCCCACGACCCCCAGAATTTACGAGTAAGGAACACCATGTCTGTCCTCGAGATCCGCGACCTCCACGTGACGGTCGAGACGGAGAACGGTACGACCCCGATCCTCAACGGCGTGACGCTCACCATGCGCACCGGTGAGACCCACGCCATCATGGGCCCCAACGGCTCCGGCAAGTCGACCCTGGCGTACACGATCGCCGGCCACCCCAAGTACACCGTCACGAGCGGCTCCATCACGCTCGACGGCGAGGACGTGCTCGAGATGAGCGTCGACGAGCGCGCTCGCGCGGGCCTCTTCCTCGCCATGCAGTACCCGGTCGAGATCCCCGGCGTCACCGTGACGAACTTCCTGCGCACCGCCAAGACGGCCATCGACGGCGAGGCCCCGGCCATCCGCTCGTGGACCAAGGACGTCAAGGGCGCCATGGAGAACCTCCGCATGGACCCGAAGTTCGCCTCGCGCAACGTCAACGAAGGCTTCTCGGGCGGCGAGAAGAAGCGCCACGAGATCCTCCAGCTCGAGCTGCTCAAGCCGAAGATCGCCGTGCTCGACGAGACCGACTCGGGCCTCGACGTCGACGCGCTGAAGATCGTGTCGGAGGGCGTGAACCGCGCCAAGGAGCAGACCGATCTCGGCGTGCTGCTCATCACGCACTACACGCGCATCCTCCGCTACATCCGCCCCGACTTCGTGCACGTCGTCGTGAAGGGTCGCATTGTCGAAGAGGGCGGGCCCGAGCTCGCCGACCGACTCGAAGAAGAGGGTTACGACCGCTTCCTCGAGGCCGGTACGCCGATCGACGCGTAGGATCGTTACATGACCGCAACCCTCGCTCCCGAGAAGTACGACGAGGTCACCGAGGCTCTGAAAGACGTCATGGATCCCGAACTGGGGATCAACGTCGTGGACCTCGGCCTCATCTACGATCTCGCGTGGGACGACGAGAACGACGCGCTCGTCATCCACATGACCCTCACCTCGGCCGGCTGTCCGCTGACCGATGTGCTCGAAGAGCAGACGGCTCAGGCTCTCGACAACGTCGTGGAACGCTTCCGCATCAACTGGGTGTGGATGCCGCCGTGGGGTCCCGAACGGATCACTGACGACGGACGCGACATGATGCGCGCCCTCGGTTTCGCGATCTGAGACCCTCTCACGGACGCCCATCCCCCTCGGGGGTGGGCGTCCGCGGTCTCTGCGACGTCGTGTGTCCTCCTCTGACGCGCCGGGCACCGGCATCCGGGGTCCTCGTTAGGCTTTTCGCATGAGCGTTCTCCCGTTGCAGGCACTGCCGATCGAGCTTCTGCGTCAGCGCAGCAGCACGAAGTGGCGCTCCTACGGCGATGACGTCATTCCGATGTTCGTGGCCGAGACCGACTATCCGCTCGCGCCGGCGATCACGGCGGCTCTGCACCGGGCGGTCGAGATCGGTGACACGGGCTACACGCCTCCGCGCCCCGGCATCGACCTCGATTTCGCCGACTTCGCCGAGCGGCGATGGGGGTGGCGACCCGATCCGTCGCGCATCCGCTGGACGGGCGACGTGATGATGGGCGTTGTCGAAGTGTTGCGCGGAGTCACTTCTCCCGGCGACCGTGTGATCGTGACGCCCCCGGTGTACCCGCCGTTCTACGACACGGTCGAAGAGGCCGGGGCCGTCGTGGAGCGTATCCCGCTGATCGACGACGGGGCGCGCTGGCACCTCGACCTCGATTCGATCGAGGCGGCCCTGGCGGGCGGGGCGCGTGCCGTCCTGCTGTGCAACCCGCACAACCCCACCGGGACCGTCCACTCGCGGGAGTCCCTGGCAGCTCTTGCGCGTCTCGCGCACCGTTACGGCGCGAGCGTGATCAGCGACGAGATCCACGCGCCGCTCACGCACGCCCCCGCGGTCTTCACCCCGTTCCTGGATGCCGGAGACGAGGCGGCCGCGGTCGGCTACATCGTGACGAGCGCGAGTAAGACCTACAATCTCGCCGGGTTGAAGTGCGCCGTGATCGTGACGGGGGCGGAGGAGACCGCCGCGGTCGTGCGCGCCCTGCCGTGGGAGGTCGAGTGGCGCGCGGGACTGTTCGGCGTCATCGCGAACCGCGCCGCGTTCTCGGCCGAGAGCGACCGGTGGCTCGCCTCGTTGCTCGTGGCGCTGGACGACAACCGTCGACTGCTCGCCGACCTGCTCGCCCAGCATCTGCCACTCGCGCGCTATCGCATTCCCGAAGCTGGGTTCCTCGCGTGGGTGGACGTGTCGGCGTACGGCTGGGGCGACAACCCCGCTCCGTTCATCCGGCGCGAGGCGCAGGTCGCCCTGCACCACGGCCCGCTGTTCGGGGTCGAGGGGATCGGACACGTGCGCATCAACGTGGGCTGTGCTCCCGAGGTGCTCCGCGAGGCGATCGAGAGGATCGGGCGGCTCGTCGACAGCGTGTGACGAAACGGAGGGGGACCTCTCGGGGCGATCGGGCCGGTACCTCGCCGTCGAGGCGTCACCGTGGCATCCGGAGGCAAGGTAAGGATATCCTTATCTGGTGATCACTGCCACGCGTCCCGCCTACCGCCCGTACGTCGCCGTGGTGAAGACCGCGCGACGTCTCTCGCCGCACTTCGTGCGCGTGACGTTCACCTCACCCGACTTCGACGTCTTCGGCACCGACCGCCGCGACCAGCGCGTCAAGCTGGTGCTGCCCGGCCGCGACGGCACCGTCTGCGACATCGGACAGGACGATCCCGAGGCCATCGCCAACGGCGACTGGTACACGCGCTGGCGCGACCTGCCCGACGAGGAGCGCATGCCCTTCCGCACCTACACCGTGCGCCGCATCGACCCCGAGGCCCTGGAACTCGACATCGACTTCGTCGTGCACCACGACGCCGGTCCGGCCGGCTCCTGGGCGGAAGCGGCGACGGCGGGGGACCACCTGGTGGTCGTCGGCCCCGACGCGCGCAGCGCCGATTCGGCGCAGGGGATCGACTTCCACCCCGGAACGGCGCGACGCATCCTGCTCGCCGGTGACGAGACCGCCGCCCCCGCGATCTGCGCCGTGCTGGAGGGCCTCGAGCCCGGCCTTGACGTCGATGCGTTCATCGAAGTGCCCGACGTCGACGACGCTCTGACCGTACGAAGCGGGGACGCGCGCGTGCACTGGCTCCCGCGCGGCGAACGCCCCCACGGCGAGGCGCTGATCGAAGCGATGGAGGCCTGGGTCGCGGCATCCGGTGACGTTCTGGCGCGCGCGGCCGCGCCTCGCCCGCAGGTGCTCGAAGACATCGACCTCGACGTCGACCTGCTGTGGGACAGCCCCGCTGACGCGGAGGGGGAGTTCTACGCGTGGATCGCGGGGGAGTCGTCGACGGTGAAGCTGCTGCGCCGCATGCTCGTCTCCGGCTGCGGCGTCGACCGCGGACGCGTCGCCTTCATGGGGTACTGGCGCGCGGGACAGGTCGAGCGGACGGCCTGAGCGGCAGCGACCGCGAACCACGACAGAAGCCCCGGCCGAGACCGGGGCTTCCGTCGTTCTCGGACCGTCAGGCCGTCTGCGCCTGCTCCGGCTCGGCCACCGTGTGATGCCGGCCGATCGGGATGACCATGGGCCGCCCGGTCAGCGGGTCGGGCACCACGCGGCTGTCGAGGCCGAAGACGCGGCGCACGGTGTCTTCGGTGAGGACCTCGGCGGGGTCTCCGGCCGCGATCACCTCGCCGTTCGCCATGGCCACGAGATGGTCGGCGTAGCGGGCGGCGAGGTTGAGGTCGTGGAGCACCATGGCCACGGTGGTGCCGCGATCGCGGTTGAGGTCGGCCAGCAGATCGAGCACGTCGATCTGGTGGCTGATGTCGAGGAAGGTCGTCGGCTCGTCGAGCAGCAGAACGTCGGTCTCTTGAGCCAGGGCCATCGCGATCCACACGCGTTGGCGCTGGCCGCCGCTGAGCTCGTCGACGGGGCGGTCGGCGAGGTGCGCGACGTCGGTGGCGTCGAGGGCGCGTGCCACCGCGGCGTCGTCTGCGCTCGTCCAGCGCGACAGCGCGCCCTGATGGGGGTGACGGCCTCGGCTGACGAGATCGGACACGGCGATCCCGTCCGGAGCGATCGGCGACTGGGGAAGGAGCCCCAGCACGCGCGCGACCTGCTTGGTGGGTTGGCGGTGGATGGACTTGCCGTCGAGCAGCACCTGGCCCGCCGAGGGTGTGAGCAGGCGCGCCATGGCCTTGAGCAACGTCGACTTGCCGCACGCGTTCGCTCCGACGATGGTCGTCACCTTTCCCGGCGGGATCTGCAGGTCGAGGGAGTCGACGATGGTCCGGTCTCCGTAGCCGAGAGTGACGCCCTCGGCGATCAGGGAGCGCTCGACGGTCATAGCGTGGTTCCTCCGGTTCGGCTGCTGCGAACGAGCAGGTAGATGAGATACGGCGCCCCGAGAACGCCGGTGATCACGCCCACGGGCAGACGCGTGCCGAACGCGTACTGGGCGCAGAAGTCGGCCACGAGCACCAGCAGGGCGCCGACCAGACCCGCGGGCAGGATGGGGGAGCCGACCGGCCCGAGAAGACGGACCGCGATGGGGCCGGCCAGGAACGACACGAAGGCGATAGGGCCCGCGGCGGCCGTGCCGAAGGCCAGCAGGCCTACGGCGGCGACGATGAGCAGCAGCCGACTCCGCTCGACGGGGAGACCGACGGCGGCGGCGGTGTCATCGCCCATGCGGAGGATCTCGAGGCGGCCGGAGAGGCCGAGGAGAACCGGGGCGAGGACGACGACAGCGCCGGCGACCGGCAGGGCGCGGTCCCACGTCGCGTCGTTCAGGTTCCCGGTGATCCAGCGCATCGCGGCGGGGAGGTCGTATTCCGCGGCGCGCGCGATCACGTACGACACGACGGCCTGGCACATCGCCGCGACGCCGATGCCGACGAGGATCAGGCGTGCCCCCGAGCCGCCGTTGCGGTAGGCGAGCAGATAGATCGTGAGGGCGGCGACGAGGGCCGCGGCCATCGCGAGAAACGACACGGTCGTCTCGCCCATCCCGAAGACCACGATGCCGATGACGGCGGCGGCGCTCGCACCGGTGTTGATGCCGATGACGTCGGGACTCGCGAGAGCGTTGCGCAGCATCGACTGGAAGACCACGCCCCCCATTCCGAAGCACAGGCCCGTGAACAGTCCGGTCACCGCGCGGGGGAGCCGCAACTCGCCCACGGTGAACGACGCCCCCGGGACGCGTTGTCCGGTGAGGACACCCCACACCTCGACGGGGGAGTAGGCGGTCTGACCCAGCATGAGGGACAACGAGAACGCGCCGACGACGAGAAAGGTCAGGATGCCGGTGACCAGCACCCACTTGCGTCGACGACGCTTCCGGCCGTCGACGACGGACGCCAGGGCGGCCGGCGCGGGGGCGGTGAGCGAGCCGATCACAGCGCCCTCATCCTCTGTCGCCGAACCAGTGCGATGAAGAACGGTGCCCCCACCAGAGCGGTGACGATGCCGACCTCGATCTCCTCGGGACGCGCCACCACGCGGCCCACGACGTCGCCGAGCGTGAGGAGCACGGCACCGCCCAGCGCGGAGACGGGCAGCAGCCACCGGTGGTCGACGCCGACCAGCAAACGGACCATGTGGGGGACGACGAGCCCGACGAAGCCGATGGGACCGGCGACCGCGGTCGCGGCACCGCACAGGATTACAGCACCGCCGGTGGAGATCAGCCGGGCAGCGCGGACGCGAGCGCCCAGGCCTGCGGCGAGCTCGTCACCCAGAGCGAGCGTGTTCAGCGCCGTCGAACTCGCGAGGCAGATCAGCAGACCCGCGAGGAGGAAGGGCAGCACCTGCAGGATCGTCTCGAAGGTCGCTCCGCCGACGCCGCCGATCTGCCAGAAACGGAACTCGTTCATGACGTTGACGCGCGGCAGAAGGACTGCGCTCGTGAGCGAGCTGAACGCGACGGCGCTGACCGCGCCGGCGAGGGCGAGACGCAATGGTGTCGCCCCGCCCCGACCGAGCGAGCCGATCGCGTAGACCAGCACGGCGGCACCCGCGGCGCCGATCAACCCGACCCAGATGTAGGACGTCGCCGAGCCGAGCCCGAAGAAGGCGATGCCGACGACGATCGCCAGTCCGGCGCCGCCGTTGATGCCGAGGATCTGCGGGTCGGCGAGGGGGTTGCGGGTGGCCCCCTGCAGAACCGCACCCGAGACCGCGAGGGCTGCGCCGACGAGGATGGCGAGGACGGTTCGGGGAACCCGCTTCGCGACCGCGGCCGCCGAGGCGGTGTCGGTGGAACCGGTGAGTCCCGACCAGATGTCGGCGGCCGTGACGTCGCGCGCACCGAAGGTGACCGAGAGGATCGCCGCGACGACGAGCACGACGACGAGAGCGATGACACCGACAGCACGTCTCCGCCCCCAGTGACGCGGGCGAGCGTCGCCGGGGGCGGAGAGGGCCGGAGCGAGAGTGCTCATCGCTCCGACGGGTGAGGGATCGGCATCAGGACGAGGCCTTCGCCGCCGCAGCGCCCACGAGGCCGATGTACTCGTCGCCGTAGGTCGATCCGATGTTCAGCGGCGTCGGGGTGATGGCCGACGAGAGGGTGGAACCACTCGTGATCACGGCGATCGCTCCGTCGGCCACGGCCGGGATCTTCGACAGCAGCGGATCGGCCTGCATCGCGGCGATCATGCCGTCGCTGCCGTAGGCGACCATGACCTGCACGTCGGAGAAGTTCTCGATCTGCTCGGTGCTGGGGGTGAACCAGAAGGTCTTCGACGCGGCCGACTCCGAAGCGACGTAGGACGACGGGGCCAAGCCGAGCTCCTCGAGATAGCCCATGCGCGGGTCGAGCGTGTTGTAGAAGCCGAGCGTCGACAGGTTGGTCGGGTCGAAGTAGGTGAGGAGCGACTTCTTCCCGGCGATGGCGGGGTACTTCGCCGCTTCGTCCGTGATGTGCTTCTCTTTGTCGGCGACCATCTTCTCGGCCTCGTCCTTCAGCCCGAGAGCCGTCCCGTCGATGACGGTCATGTCCTGCCAGGTGGTGCCCCACGCGACGTCTTGGAAGGTGACGACCGGCGCGATCTTGCTCAGCGTGTCGTACTGCTCCTGGGTCATGCCGGAGTAGGCGGCGAGGATGACGTCGGGCCGAGCGTCGGAGATGGCCTCGTAGTCGTAGCCGTTGGTCTCGTCCATCAGGACGGGCGTCTGCGCGCCGAGCTCGGCGAGCTTGTCCTTCGTCCACGGGAGCAGGCCGTCACCGTCTTCGTCGCCGTAGATCACCTTGGGCATGGCGACGGGAACGACGCCGAGCGCCAGGGCGACGTCCTGGTTGCCCCAGTCGACCGTGACGACGCGCTCGGGCTTCGCGGCGATGGTCGTCTCGCCGAAGACGTTGGTGAGCGTCACGGGGAATGCGCCGTCCGCGGTGGAATCGTCGGAAGCGCCCGGGGCGGCTGCCGAGGTGCCGGCGCAGCCGGTCAGGACGAGGGCGGAACCGACGGCGAGTGCCGCCAGTGCGCGGAATCGGGACACGAAGAGCCTCCTGCGTGTTAGGTAAGGATAGGCTTAGTTTAGGTCAGTCCACGGAGCGAAAAGCAAACTCAGACGCCGCGGGATCGGCCGATCTCCTCGGCGTCGAGACACCCGCACAGCGAAGTCTTCGTCGTGTCGGGAAGTCGGCATCCGGACGAGTCGTCGTTCCCTCGCAGCCTTTTCGAGCGCGCCGCCGCTGCGGTGCTGAACGCGCTGTCGGCGGGCATGCAGGAGCGCGTCTTATACTGGGTGGCTGGCCATGTCGGCCATTTCCCCATCTCCGAAGAACGGACGTTCGCTGTGCTCGCCGTGCACGACCTCGAGATCCGCGTGGGTGCCCGCGTGCTCATGTCCGATGTGGCGTTCCGCGTCTCCGACGGCGACAAGATCGGCCTTGTCGGGCGCAACGGCGCCGGTAAGACGACGCTGACGAAGGTGCTCGCCGGCGACCTCCTGCCCGCGAACGGCGGAGTCGACCGCTCGGGGGAGTTGGGCTACCTGCCCCAGGACCCCCGCTCGGGAGACCCTGAGATGCTCGCGCGCACCCGCATCCTCGACGCCCGCGGCCTGGGCTCTCTCGCCCTCGGCATGCACGAGGCGTCGATGGCGATGGGCGACGACGATCCCGCCGTGGCCGCCAAGGCGATGAAGAAGTACGCGAACTACACCGAGCGCTTCGAAGCGGCGGGCGGATACGCGGCCGAGGCGGAAGCGGCATCCATCGCCCACAACCTCTCTCTCCCCGATCGCATCCTCGATCAGCCGTTGAAGACC
This sequence comes from Microbacterium sp. AG157, assembly GCF_003385695.1. Lineage (NCBI taxonomy): Bacteria > Bacillati > Actinomycetota > Actinomycetes > Micrococcales > Microbacteriaceae > Microbacterium > Microbacterium sp. AG157. The sequence continues at coordinate 53,786 of NZ_QRDK01000005.1, read as the reverse complement.
CTGTCGGGCGGTCAGCGTCGTCGCATCGAACTGGCGCGCATCCTCTTCTCCGACGCGCAGACCATGATCCTCGACGAGCCGACCAACCACCTCGACGCCGACAGTGTCGTGTGGCTGCGCGAGTTCCTCAAGGGCTACAAGGGCGGGCTCATCGTGATCTCGCACGACGTGGAACTCGTCGGCGAGACCGTCAACCGCGTTTTCTACCTGGATGCCAATCGCCAGGTCATCGACGTCTACAACATGAACTGGAAGAACTACCTGCGCCAGCGGGTGGCCGACGAGGAGCGCCGCAAGAAGGAGCGCGTCAACGTCGAGAAGAAGGCTACTGCCCTGCAGCTGCAGGCCGCGCGCTTCGGCGCGAAGGCCTCGAAGGCAGCGGCCGCGCACCAGATGGTCGCGCGCGCCGAGAAGATGCTCTCGGGCCTCGACGAGGTGCGTGCCGAAGAGCGCGTCGCGAAGCTGCGCTTCCCGAAGCCCGCGCCCTGCGGGAAGACTCCGCTCATGGCCTCCGGGCTCTCGAAGTCGTACGGCTCGCTCGAGATCTTCACCGACGTCGACCTCGCGATCGACCGCGGTTCGCGCGTGGTCATCCTGGGGCTCAACGGAGCCGGAAAGACCACGCTGCTGCGCATCCTCGCCGGCGTCGACCAGCCCGACACCGGCCAGCTCGAGCCCGGGCACGGTCTGAAGATCGGCTACTACGCCCAGGAGCACGAGAACCTCGACGTGAACCGTTCGGTGCTCGAGAACATGATGTCGTCGGCCCCGCACATCACGGCGACCGAGGCTCGAAAGGTGCTGGGATCGTTCCTGTTCGTCGGCGACGACGTGCTGAAGCCCGCGGGAGTGCTCTCCGGTGGCGAGAAGACGCGCCTGTCGCTCGCGACCCTCGTGGTCTCGTCGGCCAACATGCTGCTGCTCGACGAGCCCACGAACAACCTCGACCCCGCCTCGCGCGAAGAGATCCTGGGCGCCTTGTCGCACTACGAGGGCGCTGTCGTGCTCGTCTCGCACGACGAGGGCGCCGTCGAGGCGCTCAACCCCGAGCGCGTGCTCATCCTGCCGGACGGCGTCGAAGACATCTGGGGCCGCGACTACGCGGATCTGATCACCTTGGCGTAAGCCGAGCGCCACCAAAAGCGGATGCCGTGGGTGCCGGCACGGCGTCACCTCTGCCGGGACAGCGCCCAGCGCATCCACACGGCATCCGTGCCGGGCCAGGGCGCGACATCGTCGCGAAATCCTTGGCGGAGGTAGAAGCCGCGGACGGTCGCGTTACCGATGTCGTACTCGGTGACGAGGTCGCCGCCGATGGCACGGGCGCGCTCCTTCCCGGCGTCGACGAGCCGCCGGCCCACACCCCGGTGCTGCTGATCGGGTGCGACGTAGAGCTTCCAGAGCACCAGATCGTTGCCCATCCGGTCGACTTCGCTCATTCCGATCACGGTGTCGTCACGGCAGGCGACATCGACGCGCTCCTCCCTGATCGCGGTGCCGATCGCCTCGTCGCTCCAGTAACGATCCAACCCGGCGACGACGTAGTCCGCGCCTCGCGTGGGGCCGTAGGTGGGCGGCCAGCTCAAAATCCCGATGAGTCGTACCGCGGCGAGGTCGTCCGCCGTGGCGGGGCGCACGATCGGGGTCATTCCGCCATCTTGCCGTTCCGCTCAGCGGGCGTCGAGCAGGGCGTCCTCGTCGTCGGCGTCTCGGTCCTTCGGGCGCTTGCGCGAGCGGTGCAGGGCGACCGGGTCGACGCGGCGGCGCTCACCCGTGGGGTTCTCGGGCGTCGGGACGGGTTCGATGAGCTCGTCGTCCTCGTCGTCGTCCTCTTCTCGGCGGAGCTTGCGCTCGTTGACGATGACATAGGTGATGAAGCCGAAGCCCATGATGGCGAAGAGGATCCATTGCACCGCGTACGACAGGTACGGACCCGGGTCGTTGCTCGGCGGGTCGACCGGGGCGGGCGCGGCGGCCGGAGCGGGGGACTCCGACATGAGCAGGCCGTAGGCGCCCTGCTCGATGGGGCCGGTCTGCTCCTCGACGAGTCCGAGATTGATCGTCGGCACTTGACCGGTCTCGGCGGTGCGGCCCGAGGTCGGGGCGGCCTCCTCGGGGCGCAGACGTACCTCGACCGTCACCTCGCCGGAAGGAGGCGCGGGGATGTCGTCGGGCTCCGACTGCTGGTTGCCGGGGGCGAGCCACCCGCGGTCGACGAGGAAAGTGCGACCGTCGTCGAGTCGGAACGGCACGAGCTGTTCGAAGGCCGCCGAGCCCCCGTGCGCGCGGTTTCTGACGAGCAGCTGCTCATCGGTGAGGTACTGCCCCTGCATGCGCACGGGGCGCCACTCGTCGCCGGGGTTCAGCTCGGCGCCGGGAGCGAGCAGCTCGCCGAGGGGGACCGGGGTGGCGTCGTAGTTGTCGGCGACGAGCTGCAGTTGTTCGCTGCGATCGGCGTTGCGCGAGAACTGCCAGTTCGAGAGGAACCCGCAGGCGATCGCGAAGAGGATCGCGATACCGACGTAGATGGCCCACCGTCCGGCCGCGGGCATCTCGCGCTCGCTCATCGTGCGCACCACCCGATGCACACGTTCATCTCGACCGAACCGATCACGTCTTCCAGGGTACGTCCGTCGGCGAGGCGTTCACGCGCGTTCGCTCGACAGGGCGGCAACCTCGACGGGGAAGTCGCGGGCGCCGAGGAACGCGCGCAAGTAGGCCACGTGCTCGTCGCATGCGACCCAGGTCTTACGACGGTCGGCCGCGTGGATGCGCGGATTGCGCCAGTGGATCGACCAGACGGCGGCTTCTCGGCATCCGGCCCGCGAGCACTCGGCGGGCTCGTCGTTCACGAGCGATCGTCGCGCGGGGAATCGAGGCGCGGGGTCTCGGCGATACGGATGACGAGCGGGCCCTCGGCGGCGGCTGCGGGAGCGGGGGTGGCCGAGGGAGCTTCGAGCGCGCGTTCGGGAGCGATTGCCTCGGTGGAGCCCTGATCGGCAGCGACGTTGGCGACGATGACGGCGAGGTAGGGCAGGAAGATCGCTCCGGCTGCGAACACGAAGGTGTACCAGCCGTAGGGGGTGATGACGGCCATCGCGATGAAGCACGCGATACGGATCCCCATCATCACCATGTACTTGGTGAAACGGGAATCGGCGTCCTCCCTCGGTGCCTTGGGGAGCGACGTCGCGGACTGAGCGGTGTGCGATGTCTTCACAGTGGTATCAGGGTACGCCCGTGGGGATGACACAGGGTGCGCTCTCGCGCCGACTCTTCGACATCGTGAAAAGCCGCCGGGCGCCTGAGCGCCCGGCGGCTTGATCGCGACCGTCAGGCGCCGTAGCGCGAGCCGCTGGAACCGGCGCTGCCGGCGATGAGGATCGAGATCCCGATGATGAAGAGGATGACGAAAAGGAGGGTCACGTAGCCGACGATGACGCCCGCGAGGGCCATTCCGCGACCGCGCTCGCCCCGCTCCTTGATCTGCTTGAGCGAGATGTGCCCCATGATGACACCGGCGATCGATCCGACCACCGGCAGGATGAGCACGAAACCGACGAGGGATGCCACGAGCGACACGATCGCGAGGACGTTGGTGCGCGCGGGGGCGGCGTAGGCGCCGCCGTACCCGTAGGCCGCGTTGGGCGTGCCGTAGGCGGGCTGTCCGTAGGTCGAGGTCGGGGGCTGGTTGTACGCCGGCGCGACGTAGGCGGGGGCGCCGTAGGCGGCGCCGGCGTCGGGCGCGGGCGTCGCGTAGGCGGGGGCGTCGGGCGCGGACGCCCCGTACGCCGGGGGTGCAGGCGTTCCGTAGGCCGGGGCTTCCGGCGCCGTGGCCTCGTACGGCGCAGCGCCGTACGCCGGAGAACCGTCCGCCGAAGGGCCGTCGGAAGGTGCCGCGGACGCCGACGGCCCTGCCGCCTCGTACGGGGAAGCCGGGGACGTCTCGGTCTGAGGAGCGTAGGGCGACGAGGGCTGCTCGCTGCCGTGCGTGTTGTCGGACCCGATGTGCTCGGGATGCTGCGGGTCGGTGGTGCGGTCGTCGCTCACGGGAGCCCCTTTCGTCGCGCGTTCGTCCAGCGTTCCAGCGGTGCCGACCCCGTGTCAAACCTCGGCGGGCGGGGCCGGGGAGTCGCCTCGGTAGGCTAGGGCGGTTCCGTCACCGCAAGCGCAGGAGTCTCACCATGTCCCAGGACCGCGTCGTCGTCGTCACCGGAGGAAACCGGGGCATCGGTCGAGCCATCGCCGAGCGTTTCGTCGCCGAGGGGTGGAAGGTCGCCGTGACCGCCCGCTCCGGTGAGGGCCCCGAGGGAACCCTGACCGTGCGCGCCGATGTGACGGACGCGGCCGCCGTGGACGCCGCCTTCACCCAGGTCGAGGCCGAGCTCGGTCCGATCGCGGTGGTCGTGGCGAATGCCGGCGTGACGAAGGACACCCTGCTGCTCCGCATGAGCGAGGACGACTTCGACAGCGTCGTGAACACCAATCTCGGTGGGGCCTTCCGCGTCGTCAAGCGCGCGTCGAAGGGCATGCTCAAGGCGCGCTGGGGGCGTGTCATCCTCATCTCGAGTGTCGTCGGGCTCTACGGTTCGGCCGGTCAGATCAACTACGCCGCATCGAAGAGCGCCCTCGTCGGCTTCGCCCGCTCGCTCACGCGCGAACTCGGCGGTCGCGGCATCACGGCGAACGTCGTCGCTCCGGGCTTCATCGAGACCGACATGACGGCCGAGCTCCCCGCCGACACCCAGGCCGAGTACAAGAAGAACATCCCCGCGGGGCGTTTCGCTTCTCCCGAGGAGGTCGCCGGAGTCGTCACCTGGCTCGCCGGTGACGACGCCGCGTACATCTCGGGTGCGGTGATTCCGGTCGACGGCGGTCTCGGCATGGGGCACTGAGGCCTCGGATGCACGCCGCCGGGCCCGGGTTGCACCCCAGTCGCCCGGGCGACTGGCGTGCTGACGACGCGGTACGCGCTTGTGGTCGAGCGCTACAGCGCTGGCCGTGAGCCCGGGACGGGACAGCTCTCACCGCACCGCGGCGACCAGTTTTTCTGCGAACCGCTCGGGCTGCGAGAACTGCGGCCAGTGGCCGGAATCGAGCGTGATGACTTCGACGTTCTCGATCTTGTCCACCTCTCGCGCGTAGGCGTCCCACTGAGAGAGCACGCGCGGGAAGGACTCCGCATCGAGCTGCCCCGACAGAATCGTCACGGGCACGGCGAAACGTCGCTCGTCGCTCAGCGTGATCGGTGAGCTCGGCACGCGGCCGGGCACGTCGACGACGTGCTCCGCGGTGCGCCGACGGGTCTCGTCGTCGATATCGGCGACGTCGTCGTCATCGAAGAAGTCCCACCCGGGGAAGGGTACGACGCCGTTCTCGACGGGGAACTCCGAGATCGTCGCCCCCGGATGCGGCACGATCGTGTCGACGAGGATGACGCGCGCGACCCGGTCGGGTCGGCGGTCAGCCGCGCCCCAGACGACGTTGCCGCCGCCCGAGTGCCCGACGAGGATCACGCGATCGCCGAGGCGGTCGATCTCTCGGACGACCGCATCGACCCAGTCGTCGACGACCAGGTCGCCTACGGCCGGTCCGGGCAGAGTCAACGGGTACGGGCGATGGCCGGCCGCCTCCAGAGCGGGGGTGATGTCGTCCCACGACGACGCGTCGAGCCACAGACCGGGAACCAGGATGACGTCCATGCGGCGAGGGTAGAACGGACCTCCGACATCGGAAAGGGGGTCTTTCGGCGCGGGCGGCCCGGAAGTCAGCGGGGGAGCAGCGCGACGACCTGAGACAGATCGACGGCCCCCACGACGAGGTCCGCGCGCTCGCGCACCGCGGGTTTGGCGTTGAATGCCAGCCCCAGTCCCGCGGTCGCCATCATCTCGAGGTCGTTCGCGCCATCTCCGATCGCGAAGGTGAGAGGGAGGGAAACACCGAGCTCATCGGCCCAGCGGCGGAGCGTGTCGGCCTTGGCCCTGGCATCCACGATGTCTTCGTCGACCTCTCCCGTGAGGGCTCCGTCGACGGCCACGAGCCGGTTCGCGCGCCAGAGGTCGACGCCCAGGTCGGGAGCCACGGTGTCGAGAACCTCGTGGAACCCACCCGACACGACGCCCACGACCCCGCCGCGCTCGTGCACGGCGGCGATCAGCTCGCGCACGCCCGGGGTGGGGTCGATGCGCGCGATCGCCCGCTCGAACGCCTCGGTGGGTACGCCCGCCAGCGCGTGCACCCGCGAGCGCAGGCTCGTGGCGAAGTCGACCTCGCCGCGCATCGCGGCTTCGGTGGCGGCGGCCACCTCGGCCCCCCGGCCGGCCTCGTCGGCGAGGAGCTCGATGACCTCGTTGCGGATCAGCGTGGAATCGGCATCGAGGACGACAAGGAAACGGGCGGTCGCAGGCACGCGCTCCACGCTAGCGGTTCGAGGAGCGAGGCCCCGCCGGGTCACGTCCACGCGGCTCGAAGACGCGGCTGCCTGCGTCGCACGGCGTCACGCGGGGTCTGCCGACGGTGAGCCCGCCGTAGGCTTCTGCGGTACCCCCGCTTCCTCAGAAGGGACCTCCTCATGGCCGACGTCGAAAGTTTCACCCTCGATCACACGGCGGTCCTGGCGCCGTACGTACGCCTCATCGGCACCGAATCGGGGCCGCGTGGCGACGTCATCTCGAACTTCGACCTGCGACTCGTGCAGCCGAACGAGCAGGAGATCCCCACCGCCGGGCTCCACACCATCGAGCACCTGCTCGCCAGCCTCGTGCGCGATCGCATCGACGGTCTGATCGACATCTCGCCGTTCGGCTGCCGCACCGGCTTCCACGTGATCATGTGGGGCGAGCCCGAGGTCGCGGCGCTCGTCGACGCCGTCTCCGATTCGCTGCGCGCGATCGTCGAGGAGGTCGAGTGGGACGACGTGCCGGGAACCGATGCGTTCAGCTGCGGCAACTACCGCGACCACAGCCTGCACACCGCGAAGGAGTGGTCGAAGGCCGTTCTCGCCAAGGGCATCTCGCGCGACGCGTTCGAGCGCGTGGGGGTCTGAGAGAGGGCTTCTCCGTGCGAGCGCGTCTCGCCCGACCCGCCTCATCGCGGATCTCACGTGACGCCTTCGAGCGCGTGGGGGTCTGAACCCCCCTCCCGATGCAGAAGAGGGGCGGTGACCAGTTCGGTCACCGCCCCTCTCGCATCCGAGGCCATCGGCCTCTGGGGTCACGCGTGGACGTGCACGTCCTTGCCGACGACGGTGATGCCGGTCTCGGTGACGGTGAATCCGCGGGCGAGGTCGCGCTCGCGGTCGACGCCGATGGTGGCACCGGGTTCGAGGACGACGTTCTTGTCGAGGATCGCGCGGTGGATGCGTGCTCCCGCGCCCACCTGCACGCTGTCGAAGAGCACCGAGTCGGTGATGGTTGAGCCACCCCCCGCGAGGGCCCACGGGCCGACGACGCTGCGCTCGAGGTGCGTTCCCGAGAGCACCGAACCGAGCGACACGATCGAGTCGATCGCGTTGCCGATGCGGCCGACCGAGTCGCGCACGAACTTCGCCGGCGGAGCGTTGAACGTCTGCGAATAGATGGGCCAGTCGTTGTTATACAGGTTGAACACGGGCAGGGTCGAGATCAGGTCCATGTGCGCGTCGTAGAACGACTCGATCGTGCCGACATCGCGCCAGTAGGACTGGTCGCGCGGCGTCGAGCCGGGCACGTCGTTGCGGTTGAAGTCGTAGACGGCCGCCTCACCGCGATTGACGAAGTAGGGGACGATGTCGCCGCCCATGTCGTGCGCCGAGGTCGGCAGCTCGCCGTCGTGGGTGACGGCCTCGACCAGGGCGTCGGCGTCGAAGATGTAGTTGCCCATCGACGCGAGCACCTCGTGGGGAGCGTCGGCCAGCCCTTCGGGGTTCTGCGGCTTCTCGAGGAAGGCGCGGATCTTGGTGGGGTCGGTCGGGTCGGTGTCGATGACGCCGAACTGGTTCGCGAGAGAGATCGGTTGGCGGATGCCGGCGACCGTCGCCCGCGCGTCGGAGGCGATGTGGGCGTCGAGCATCTGCTTGAAGTCCATGCGGTACACGTGGTCGGCGCCGATCACGACGACGATGTCGGGCTTCTCGTCGCGGATCAGGTTCATCGACTGCAGGATCGCGTCGGCGGATCCGGAGAACCAGCGCTTTCCGAGTCGCTGCTGCGCCGGGACCGAGGCGACGTACGCGCCCAGCATGGGCGACATGCGCCACGTCTGGGAGATGTGCCGGTCGAGGCTGTGCGACTTGTACTGCGTCAGCACGACGAGCTGACGCAGGCCCGAATTGATGAGATTCGAGATCGCGAAGTCGATGAGGCGGTACTGACCGCCGAAGGGCACGGCGGGTTTGGCGCGGTCAGCCGTCAAGGGCATGAGTCGCTTTCCCTCGCCGCCGGCGAGGATGATTCCGAAGACCTTCGGCGCTGCAGGCATGGCACCACCCTAGGGCTCGGGGGAGCGGGCGGGAACACGTTCACGGCGCGTCTCGCCGTGTACTACGGTTCGTCTCATGCGCGTCGACATCGTGACCAAGGAGTACCCGCCGGAGATCTACGGCGGCGCCGGGGTCCACGCCACCGAACTTGTGAAAGCGCTGCGTGCCGAGGGCACCGAGGTGCAGGTCCGCGCGTTCGGCGCGTCGCGCGACGAGGCCGACACCACCTCGTACGGCGTCCCGACGGAGCTCGCGTCGGCGAACGGCGCCATCCAGACCCTCGGCACCGATCTCGCGATCGTCTCGGACATCGCCGGTGCCGACGTCGTGCACTCGCACACCTGGTACGCGAACTTCGCCGGTCACCTGGCATCCCTTCTCCACGGCATCCCGCACGTCGTCACCGCGCACAGCCTCGAGCCGCTCCGGCCGTGGAAGGCCGAGCAGCTCGGCGGCGGGTACGCGGTGTCGAGCTACATCGAGAAGACCGCGTACGAGGGGGCGGCGGCCGTCGTCGCCGTGAGTTCGGGTATGCGCGACGACATCCTGCGCAGCTATCCGTCGCTCGACCCCGACAAGGTGCGGGTCATCTACAACGGCATCGACACCGAGTCGTGGCATCCGGTGTCGGACGACGATTTCCTGCGGTCTCAGGGGATCGACCCTTCGCGGCCGTCCGTCGTCTTCGTGGGGCGCATCACCCGGCAGAAGGGCCTTCCCTACCTGCTGCGCGCGGCGGAGCAGCTGCCGCCCGAGGTGCAGCTGATCCTCTGCGCGGGCGCGCCCGACACCCCGCAGATCATGGCCGAGGTGCAGGAGCTCGTCCGGGGTCTGCAGGCCACCCGCGACGGAGTGGTGTGGATCGAGAGGCTGCTGCCGCGGCACGAATTGTGCGCGATTCTCACGGCTGCGACGACGTTCGTCTGCCCCTCGGTGTACGAGCCGCTGGGGATCGTCAACCTCGAGGCCATGGCGTGCGGCGCCGCGGTCGTCGGAACGGCGACGGGCGGGATTCCCGAGGTCGTCGTGGACGGTGTCACCGGACGACTCGTGCCGATCGACCAGGTGCAGGACGGCACCGGGACGCCCGTGGATCCCGAGCGCTTCGTCGCCGACCTCGCCCGCGTGCTGACGGAGGTGTCGATGGATGCCGAGAAGGCCCGGGCCTACGGACAGGCCGGGCGTCAGCGCGCGGTCGAGGACTTCAGTTGGGCGGCGATCGCCGAGACGACCGCGGCGCTTTACGCGGAGGTCGCGGGGAAGTAGAGCGGGTGTCTCCCGGCGCCTGTCGCGACGGTGTACGCGGAGTTCGCCGGGAGGGAGGAGAAGTCCCCCACCCGCCCTCCACAGGGCCGCGTGGCATCCGGTTCCGTCCGTCTCGGACAGTAGGCTAGATTCATGCCCCAGGTTCTCGAGTTCTCCGACGTCGTCGTCCGCCGGAACGCGCGGGACATCGTGTCCCACCTCGACTGGACGGTGTCGGATGACCAGCGCTGGGTCGTCCTCGGCCCGAACGGCGCGGGGAAGACGACTGTTCTGCAGCTCGCCGACACGCTGCTGCATCCGACGTCCGGTTCGGTGACGATCCTCGGCGAACGTCTCGGTCGTACCGACGTGTTCGAGCTGCGTCCCCGCATCGGTTTCGCATCTTCGGCGATGGCGCGTCGCGTACCCCCGGAGGAGAGCGTGCTCGACGTCGTGCTGACGGCGGCCTTCTCCGTCGTCGGGCGCTGGCGCGAGGCGTACGACGACATCGACGAGCGTCGCGCGCTGCGGGTGCTGGCCGAGTGGAAGCTCGACCACCTCGCCGACCGCACGTTCGGGACACTGAGCGACGGCGAGCAGAAGCGCGTGCAGATCGCCCGCGCTGTCATGACCGACCCCGAGCTTCTGCTGCTCGACGAGCCCACCGCGAGCCTCGACCTCGGTGCGCGCGAAGAGCTGCTGGCGTTGCTTTCGGGATACGCGCAAGCACCCACCACGCCGGCGATGGTGATGGTGACCCACCACGTCGAGGAGATTCCCGTCGGATTCACGCACGTGTTGCTTCTGCGTGACGGCGAGGCGGTGGCATCCGGGCCCCTCGATGAGGCTCTCACGGAGGAGAACCTGTCGAAGACGTTCGGTCTCGACATCACGCTCACGCACGAAGCGGGGCGCTGGGCTGCTCGCGCGTCCTGACCGGTCGCTGTCCGAGACCGTGACGGCGGCTCGGGTCGGGGCCTGGTAGACTCTTCCGTTGGTGCCATCGGCGCCGAAGACTTTGACGTCCTGGCAGAATCCAGGACACCACTTCTCAAAGGACCTCCCATGAAGACTGACATCCACCCCACGTACAAGGCCGTCGTGTTCCGCGACCTCGGTTCGGGCGACACGTTCCTCACCCGTTCGACCGTGTCCAGCGACAAGACGATCGAGCTGGATGGCGTGGAGTACCCCGTCATCGACGTGGAAATCTCGTCGGCTTCGCACCCGTTCTACACGGGCAAGCAGCGCATCATGGACTCGGCCGGTCGCGTCGAGAAGTTCAACCAGCGCTTCAAGAACTTTGGTGCGAAATAAGGCGTTAGTCAAACGGGGCGCCCCTTCGTCTTCGGACGAGGGGGCGTTTTCGCGTATCTGGGTTGCGCTCAATCCCTCGCGCAAGGCCACTCGCGCGTATCTGTTTGCGCGACTGATCAGGCATTTTCTGTGTGGTACGTTGACTGCCAACGGGGCCGCTCCGGCGCCGACGGAAGGAAACGACATGGAATCGATCAACGAACTCGCCGCCCTGATCCGCCAAGACGAGGACGCCGTCCGCCGCGTCGGTCTGCGGTGGGCGTGCGCGCTGCACGCGACGGGCTCGCGGTGTGAGTCGGCCGAGGCGGCGGACCTCGCCGACACGACGCTCCGCGCGCTTCTCGTGGACGGGGCACGGGCGCTCGTCAGCCTCGTCCTGGCGGGACCGGCGCACGGCGGCATCGGTGACCGCGACCTTAAGTCGCTTGTCGACGCGGCGCGCGAGGCAGTCGGGGTGCGGGCGCTACAGGCAGCGTGAGGCGGGCCCGGACTAGGACTAGTAGCCCGGGACCGCCCAACCCCATTATCGGGTCTCAGTGAGGCGCACAACGACGAAAGACCCCTTTCCGTGTAGTTGACGGAGAGGGGTCTTTTCGTTGGGCGGATGCAGCCGTCAGAGCTCAGGAGCTGCCGCGTCGCTCGAACTCGGTTCCCCGAGGAATTCCAGGAACCGACGGCCTTTGTCGTTGGTCACACCGTGCAGTGCTGGCCATAACCGCCTGAGTTGGTCCCGTAGCTCGTTGCTTGTTAGAGCGGTGCGCTCGAGGTCACCTACGACCTGCATAAGCACGGGGTAGTAAGTCTTGAACGGGACGCCGAAGACGGTCGTGAGCGGGTTCTCATCGCCTGAGGTGAGGTGCGGCTTGGGCTTTGGGAAGCCGATGACGTCCTCCGCGCGCACCCCAGACGGGAGGTGGCCGTTCTTCTCGAGCCACTCTCCGGGGTCGTTGAGATAGTGCAGCAGCCAGACGTGAAGGTCATCGAAGTCCTCGACTAGACGGGCGAACTCCGTTCGCTCTCGCTTCACGAAGGCTGACCACTCCCCGGAGTTGGCGACGGCCGCGGCCAGACGTTCCCGCTTGGAATGGGATGCCGTCTCGGCTGCGATGCGCGACGCGCGAGTGACGCCCGCAAGAAACTCGTCGGAGTTGAGAACGTCGTCCAGAGTGACCCGATGTGCGGCGGAAGCGAGTAGAGCGTCGAGACGCCGCGCTACACGTTCGTTGAATTCGTGTTGTCGCGCTCCCTGGCGAAGTTGCATGCCATGTGCGAGCGTCTCGGCGAGAAGACCGCCGACGCCGGGGATGAGAGATAGGCCCGCCTTAGCCACCGTGACGAGTGTGTCCTCGGCCGGCTCGTGCGGCGGGACGGCGGCGACAAGGTCACTCAAGACGTGAGCCCGCCGAGGAAGGTGATGCAGCGTTCCACAATCGGGAGGAGCGGCTTACCTGCGACTCGGTCGCGGAATACCTCGCGACGTGGTCTCCGTTCCTCGCTGATGCGTTGCGGCTCCTCTTCGGCGCGGACGATACAGAGGTTGTGGCCGGTGTAGAGGTGAGCCGACGTGGTGAGGTCCGGTGAGGGGACAAGGGGGTAGTGCCGGAGTTCGACGAGCTGTTCTGGGTGATGCTCCGCGATGTCGCGCCAGAGTATTAGCCCCTCGAGAAGTTCCCCCTCTGAGCTGATGCCGCCGAAGTGCTTCACAACGGTTCCTGTCGTTTCACTCATCGCCCGGCATTCGAACACGCGCCACCTATACAGATCGCCGAGGACACCGGCCAAGGAGCGCCGAATCTCGTCAGGGTCGCCCGACGCTGCCGCGCCTTGAAGTCGTTCGAAGGACGCCTCTGCGTCGGTGCGGCAGCGTGATCGAACTTCGGCCGGAGTCAGCATGCGCCGAGCCTAGGCGGAAGGCAGGTAGAGCGACCACACGGACGCCGTGAAGCCACACACGAGGCCTGAGAGCGCGAGCCAGGCGTTCGACCTTGCCCCTGTGAGCACCGCCCGAACGGCACGGGCGGTCGCGAGCATGGGGGCCGAAACCATGTTCGTGTAGGTGGGTGGCTCATAGCCGATGGCCGCGTAGGCAGCGTCGTATTTGCGGGCCGCGGCCTCGTCGCGGCTGCCGGATGCCTCCTCGAGGAAGGTTTCGTAGATGCGTCGATACTCCGCTGCCTGGAAGTCCGCGAGCGTGATCGCGCGGGCGGCGGACCGGTATGTCAGGATCGCGGCGAGCGTGGGCAGCATGAACGCGAGGGCGGTCAGTATCAGGACGAAGACACGGGGCTCCATGGCCCGAGCGTAACGACGAAAAGCCCCCGCTCCGGTAAGGGAACGGGGGCTTTCTTGTTACGCGGCACCCGTGCGCCGCCGTGCGATGGCCGCCGCGGTGGCGCGTCCGTCGCGGACGTTGCTGATGCGGAAGGTGTTTCCCTCTGCCTCGGCGGCAGCCTGGCGACGGCGCTGCCATTCGCCGATGAGGCCGCCGTCGGGAATGTCGGCGGGGTTCAAGGGCTCAGGGGCGGGGTAGCGGGCTTCGCTGATCTGCTCGGCGAGCTGGTCGCCGAGGCCGGTGCCGATGCCGATGAAGAGTCGCGACGGCGAATGGATGCCGAGGAAGTTCTTGAACGCGTCCACGGCACCCGAGGCGACGTTGAGGAGGGCGTCGACGACGGTGCCCGCGGCGTTCATGAGTCCTTGCACGAGTCCCCGCACGAGGTCGATACCCGCTTGGAGGAGGGTTCGTCCGAGGCCGCCGAGGACGGTGACGATCGCGCCGCCGATCTGGCTGAGGGCCCCGACGACCTCGGGGAGCATGCCCGGGACGGTCTCGGCGAGCGTTTGAAACAGGCTGACGGCCGCTCGGACGAGGACGGGGACCATGCTGACGAGCGCCGTGATGAGCGGGGGCAGGAGTTCCAGGACGGCTCGGATGATCTGGGGGAGGGCGTCGACGAGCCCGAGGACGATGCCGAGGAAAAGCTCGATTGCGGCCCCGACGAGCAAGGGGACCATTTCGATAACGGCGCTCACGAGCATCGGCAGGAGGTCGAGGGTCGCCGCGATGATGGCGGCGTGCGCCGTTGCGAAGGCGGTGAGAAGGCCTGTGAATAGCGCGAGGGCCGCCTCAGCGAGGAGGGGCAGCATGCCGACGAGCGCGCCGGTAAGCGCCGGTAGCAGGTCGACGAGCGCTGTCACGAGGAGCGGGAGCGCCGTCGTGACGGCCGTCACGAGCCCTTGAAAGAGTGTTACGGCGGCGTTGAGTAGACCCGGCACCGCGACCCCCAGAGCGCCTGTCAGGGCCGGGAGGAGGGCGGGTACGGCCTTGGTCAGGTAGGGCAGGAGTTGGACGATGCCGTCGATGAGGGAGCCGAAGACAAGGGCCGCCGCGTCAACGAGCGCGGGGGCTATCGAGAGGACCGTGGAGGGGACCGCGGGCAGGGCGTCGAAGAGGGCGGCGTGGACCTGGGCCGCCGCGCCCGCGGCTCCCGCGATGAGGCCCGTGAAGACCTCGGCGATGCCGTCGGGGCTACCCGCCGCGATGGCCGACCACAGGTCGAGGACGAGGTCGCGGACGTTGAAGAGGAAGTCGACAACGCCGGAGTCCTCAGTGGTCCCGAGAGCGGCGAAGAGACCGCCGTCGAAGTTCCCGTTGAAGAGAACGTCGATCACGCCGGTCGCAACTTCGGTGACGCGCGTGAGGAACACGGCCGCCGTCCCGAGCGCGGGCATGACTCCGGTGAAGAGGGTCTCTCCGAACGTCCCCCAGGCGTGTCCGAGAAAGTCGATCTTCCCGGCGTAGGTCTGCGCGTAGGCTGCGCCCGACCCGCCGAATTGCGAATTGAGTTCAGCGAGGATGATCTTCTGGGCTTCCATCGTCTGCCCGGACTCGACGAGGGACTTGATGAGGGTCTTCTGGTCGTCGGAGAACGTGATACCGACGCGCGACAGGGCAGCGATACCGGCGACGGGGTCGTTGAGCGCCTTACCGAGCTGCATGGCGCCGCTCGATGCGTCGGTGCCCATGGCTCGAGCCATGTCGACCATGGCCGTCGTCGTCTGATCGAAGATGTCGTTGCCCGCACCGGCCTCGTTGCGGATGTTCTTGAAGGTGAGGAGGAGGTTGGCTCCCTCCTGGATGCTCTCGGCCTCCGTGCCAGTCAGGCCCTCGAGCTTGCCCGCGAGGGCCTCGGCACCCTCGGCCGTGACGTTCGCGGCGTTGCCGGTCGACTTGATGACCGACGCCGTCTGAGTGTTGATCTGCTCGATTCGGCCGAGGGCCTCGACCTGGGCCTTGCCCCAGGAGACGACGCCTATGACGCCGCCGATGGCCGCCGAGGCGACGGCGAGAGGAGCGAGGGCGCGAGAGGCTCCGGCGAAGATTGCGGTGCCGTGGGCGGTTCCTCCGCGTTTGCCGTGCTCGCCGAGGTCGTCGATGCCGGTCAGGTTCGCGAGGTTGCCCGCCGAGGCTGCCGAGTTGGCCGAGACGATGATGCCGATAGTGGCGAAGCCGACTGTGTCAGCCATAGGCACCTCCGAGGGGCTGGGCGCACGATAAAAGCCCCGTCTCATGGGGTGAAACGGGGCTTAGCGCGGAGTTTTGGGGCCGTTTTACGGCGTGTCGTGGGGCTCGCTTAGGCTCTCTGAGGCCCGGGCTCGGGGCGCCGGGGGTGCGGAATCACGCGGAATTCCGGGCTGGGTAGAAACCGGGGAACGGGGGCGCTCTGCGGAAAAACCGGAAGCTATGCGTATCGACCGTCGAACGCTATGCCTCCCCGGGCTCGGAGCGATGGGGGTAGGGGGAGCCCCTCCCCACCCCTCTCGGGTCAGGGGGCGACGAGGCCGGGGTGCGTCTCGCTCTCGCGCGTCTGTCGGGGCCGGGGTCGACTTGCTCACCGATATGCTCGCGGCATGTCGCATAACCCAGCCCGGCTGCTCATCAACTTCTTTGGCGCGAGCTTGAGTGACAAGGACGGTCACTCATTCACTGCATTGTGGACCGCCTTGAACGATATTGAGGAGCATTTTCCTATCTGGCGTGCGCAGGGACACCCGGTCGACACGTTCGCTGATCTGCTTCCTGTATGGAAGCGCGGCGTCCTTGCTCACGTGGACGGAAACACGGGAGAGATCAATTCGGCGGCCAATCGATTTACTCCTCAGCCCGGTGACATAGGAGTGCTGACCTGGGTGGCATCGCTACTGGACCAATCAGTTCCAGGGAGCACCGCTACTCAGCGTGACGGCATCCGCGAGATGGTCGCTGAGGTTCGTGGCGGTCTCCGTGACGATGACTCTCTCCCGGAGATGTTGCGCTTGCATATTGCGCGCCTTCTGCTGCACGTGGAGGAGGTGCTCGACAACTTCGAAATCATGGGCGATGCCGCGCTGGAAGAGGCTGTCGAGCGGCTCATCGGCGTGTTGCGTCAGGCGGAGAGTGCCTCCAGCAAGCCGGACCTGTGGTCCGCGTTTTGGGACAAATGGGGCATTCCTGTCTCGGTGGGTATCACGAGCGGAGCTCCGCAAACGGCGTTGGCTATAACGCAGCTTCTCGGCGGGTCGTAAGGCCCGCCCCCTCGGAGGTCAAGGGGACGGGCCGTGCATGCCGCGTCAGGGACCTAGGCTGACCGCCCGCTCACCCCACGCGACTCCCCGTCGCTGGGTGCTCTCGCCGCGCCGTACCTACCCGGTGAGGCCGCGAGCACTCCGCCGCCCCTTAGGACGCCGGGGCCATGGCGGAGCAAGTTGCATTACACGTTCGTGATGTTGGCCTTGACCGTTGCGCCGCCCGGGATGGGGGACAGGGTCACCGACCCGGCGACGAAATCGGCCGCGCCCTGGACTGCAACGTCCTCGGTCCGGGTTGCCCGGTAGGCGGGCAGGATGCCGGCGCCGACGAAGGTGGACAGTACCGACCGCTGCGCGGTGTAGGCGGCGTCGTAGTCCTGGATGGAGCGGAGCTCAAAGGTCTCGTGTCGCACCTTGGCGCCGTATACGCCGGCCGGAACTTCGGGGGCACGGTTGGCGAGGTACAGCGAGCCGGTCTTCGTCATGAAGACCACTTCGGTAGCGCCGACGGCGGTGGACTCGATCACCTCGAAGCCGCGGATGCGTCCGACGGCGCCCTTGGTCAGGGCCTGGGCATCGCCGCCAAGCTTTTCGGCGTCGAGGGCGCCCGAGTCGAGGAGGGTGTCGTAGACAGTCGAGCCGACGAGGGCGATGAGGCGCTCCTGTGTGACGTCGATGCCCTTGGCGCGGAGCGCTGCACGCCCCTTCGTGAAGAGAGACACGGGGTTAGCTGCGGCGTACTTGATCGAGTTGTCGGTGACGATCGTTCCGACGACGGTGGCGAGGGCCGCCTCGACCTTCGCCGCGACGGCCTGGGCCTGGGGGTTGAGAACCTGCTTGCTCAGGTCGACGATGTTGAGGCTGAGGTCCGCCTCGGTCAGCACTACGGACGAGTAGGCATGGGTCGACAGTCGGATCGGCTCGCGGAGTTCGGAGAGACGGTCGCTGATGATGCGGTTGGTGATGTCGTCGAGCGCGCGGCCGTGGGCGGAGAGTGCGCCGGGGACGGTCAGGTAGACCGTGTCGCCGCGCCCCGAGGTGAAGTCGGACGAGTCGAAGCGCTGCGCGACCTCGGCGAGGTGGAAATTGCGGGCCGCGAGACGGATAGCGACACCGCCGACGGCGACAGCGTCAGTCTGAAAGAGATTGGCCATGAAGGCTCCTTGAGGGGTGGGCGCAGATGAAAGCGCCGAGGCTGAAAGAAGGAAGGAAGCCGCACCTGGCGGTGATGTGACGGACGGACCTGCCGCTACGTCGAAAGAGGGAGAAGCCCCGTGGGCGGGCGCGCACCTGGCGCGCTCAAGCCCGAGGGCGAATGGAACGGCCCCCGTGCCTACGCGCGGTAGACCGGGGGCCGTTCGTGGAGAGCTGCGCGCCGACGAGCGGTGCGCGATCCCTCACTTATAGGAGAGGCTGCCCGTAGCCGGAATGGCTACGCGGCGAGGGCGGCGAGGATGGCGTCGGCGCGCTCGTTGCCCGCCTCTCGAGCGGGCCCGAGGTCGACGTCCGCGGGGTCGAAGACGCCAAGGCGGCGCGCGGCCGAGAGCGCGTGTCGGATGCTTTCGCGCACGCACTCCTCGCGGATGCGGGTGGCCTCTCGGGAGGCGTAGGACGCCTGATGCTTCTGCGCCGGGTCGGAGTCCCAGATGGTGCGTCCGTCGCGCCCGGACGAAACCCGGGCGTAGCCGAGCGCCCCGAGGCTGGGGCTGACGCCGCCGTCGTCATCGTGCGCGGCGAAGAGGGACTCCGCGTCCTCGATGCCCTTGCGGCGGTCCTCGTGGGCGCTGGCGCGCTCGGCGGCGCTGGCGGCCAGTCCATCGCGGATGCGCTCAGGGATGGGCGGCACGTCGCCCGGGGAGGGGTCGTCTGATCCGCGCCGCGAGCGGGCGGCCTCAGCGCGGACAGTCCGACGACACTCGGGGGAGCACGTCGTCGAGGGTCGGCCCCGCCCGAGGTAGGGGACGGGACCGCCGCACCCGGCGCAAGCCGGGGCCGTCACCGGGTCAGCTCGTCGATCACGTCGAGAAGCACGGCGAAGCGACGAGCGGCGTCGGCGCGCGCGTGCGGTGCGAGGTCGGCGAACTTGTTGGCGTCGTCGAACGCCAGGCCGGCGAGGGCCAGGGTGGGCGCCGAGTAGCCGAGGGTCAGAACGAGGCCGAGCGCCTCGTCCGCTTCGTCGAGCGCCAGGGCGAGCGCGTCGCGGTCGTCGGCGTTGCGGACGCGGGTGGCGATGGTGGACAGGCGGGAAGTCGTCATGAGCGGTCCTTAGATGGGAGGTCACCCCGCGGGAAACGGGGATGCAGAGGAGACCGCCTGACGGGTGGGCGCTGCCCAGGGTTCCGGGAGGATGACGAAATGACGATTTGAACGTCACTTCCCCTTCCTTTACATAGTGAGTTGGTTCCTAGAGCAAGTAATAGAGAATGACGTTCAAATCGTCATTTCGTCATCCCGGCCTGCCCCGGCGCACCGTCCCGGCGCCTGTCCCGCTGCCGGGACGGGCCTGTCCCGCTGGCCCGCGGTTCACTCAGGCGGCTGGCGCTCGGGCTGCCAGTAGATGACAACCCGTTTCGACGCGCTCACCGGGTGGACGACGACGTGGTCTATCAGGTGTAGGAGCATCCGCCGCCGCGTCTCGCGCTCCGGTGACTCATTCCATGCCTCGGCCCAGGTGCGCCCCGTCGCTTCAACCCGCTCGGCGGGTATCGCGAGTTGGCCGCGGAGCGACTTACGCCGGGCGCGCAGTGTTGCCATTGCAGAGGTCAGCGCTTCGAGTTCTTCCTCGTCGTCGGCCGCCGCCAGGCGCCCCGCTAGCTCCTTGAGGCGCGCCTCAAGGGCGGACAGTTCGCCAGCGGGTGCCCCACCCGACAAGTAGGAGACGACGCGGGTCTCGGGAAGCTCGCCGCGAGCCGCGAGGTAGCGGGATACGACCTCCGCCTCGAGCTTTCGGGCGCTTATCGTGACCTTCGCGGCGCAGGAGACGCCCGCGGCCTGAGCGGAGCAACCGTAGTTGATGTACCCATCGGGGTTGCGCTCGCTCACGGAGGTCCGCCGCGGGTAGAGCGGGCGGTCGCACCCGGAGCAGAATGCCATGCGAGATAGGAGACCTGAGGCGCGGCGGTAGAGCTGCCCTTGCTTGTCGGGAGTGAATCGATCGCGGATCGCTAGGACGGTTTCTAGGGTGAGAATGGGCTCGAACGGCGCCAATGGCTCGCCGCTCTCGTCGAGCAACGGCGCGCCATTGTTCGAGATTCGGCCCAATAGATGGTCTGACGTCCACGTCTTTCCGAGACGTCCGGCCTTCCATCGGCCCCGGTCCAGGCCGTCCACGGGCAATCCCGCTAGGGCTGCCCGTCGGGCTTCGGAATGTGCCGTCGCCACGCCTCGCTTGGTTAGTTCGTCGGCGAGCTTGACGGTTGACTCGCCAGCGATGAGGCGCTCGGCCAACTCGCGGACGACGTCGGCCTCCTCGGGGATGACGTGGAGGCCACGGCCGACGGGAAGGGTCGGGTGCGGGCCTGTGCGGTAGCCGAAGGGCGGGACGCCGTGCCCCGCGTTTCGGCCCTGGCGGCGCATGCGGTCACGCGCCGCGGTCTGACGGCTCGAGACGAGGTCGCGCTCGCGCTTCGCCATGTCGGCCGCGAAAGCTGCGCGGAGCTGCCAGTCGGGCTGTGTGGACTCGATCCCCTCGCGGGCGGCGATGAAGGTGGCCGGGTGCGGGGTCTTGGCGCGGGCGTCGACAACCTCGATGAGGGCGGCGAGGGTCTTGATGCCCATGCGGCTCCACCGGTCGTAGGCGTATACGGCGAGGATATCGGCGTCCCCGCGGGCCCACAGGTCGTAGGCCGCCTGGGCGTTCTCGCGCTCCTTGCCGCCCGACTTGCCGTTGTCGGTGAAGGTGGCGACGACGTCCCAGCCCGCTCGCTCGGCGATGACCGAGAGGTCGTCGGTCTGGCCGGTGATCGAGGTGGAGCGCGCGGACTCCTTGGAGAGGCGGACGTAGAGCACGGCGCGGAGGGGCTTGGGATCGGTCATGGAGAGGAGACCGCCCCGGGCGGGGAGGCTGCCTGAGTCATTCACGCCGGTAGTGGTCACGCAACAACTTCGGCGGTCGTTGATCCGCAGCGGTTTTCGCCGCGAAAGCCCCTCGTCCTTCGGGATGGGGGCTTTCGCGTGTTCCCGTGAGGACGTCGAAGGAACTCCGCTGGTCTCGGCAGCGCGCGGCGGTGTCTTCGGGCGGTGCAGCGCCGCCGGTCGGTGGCCCGGGCGGAGCGCGCATGACGTGCGGCCGATGCCGTCAGTCGCTGGGGAGCGCGCGGCGGTTCGGACGCGATTGCATGTGCGGCAGGGCCCGTTCGCGGTGCGGGCGGTCGGGACGCTGGTCGTTCCCACGTCGCGTCCCGTGACCGGTGCGGGCGGGTCAGGCGCCGGTCGCTCGCGCGGTGCGTCCCGTGAGGTCGCCGGACCGCTCGAAGTCGCCCAGATCTTCTCGGCGGTCCGTCCACATCCGCTGATCTCGGCGGACGTCCTCCACGAGGGCGGGATCGATATCGGCGATGGCCAGCCCCTCGCGCTCGTCGACCGACGCGACGCGGCGCCCCAGGGGGTCGAAGACGGCCGAGCCGCCGATGAAGTCGCTCGGGGCGCCGATCAGGCCGCTGTAGACGACGTAGATGCCGTTGTCGAGAGCGCGCGCGGCGAGGTGGAGGTCTCGACGTCGCTCGCCGCCGGGGAAGTAGGCGCCGCTGTTGAGGTAGACGGTAGCTCCCGCCTCCGACGCAGCGGCGGCGTGCTCGGGGAAGTTCGCGTCGTAACAGACCGACAGTGCGAACTCGACATCGCGGATGCGGAACGAGTATCCCCGCGCGCCGGAGACGAAGATGGTGCGCTCGGGGGCGTGGAGGTGCTGCTTCGCGTACGCGGGGAGGGGCGGCGCGCCCGGAGCCAGCAGGACGTCGGTCAGCGTTCGACGGTGGCCATCGTCGAGCGCCGTGTTCACCACGGCGATGACGCCGGTCTCGTCGACGGCTTCCTGCAGGGGAGCGAGCCAGGTGAGGTCATCGAGGTTCGGCAGCGTGCCGCCGAAGGTGGCCTCGTCGTAGCCGGTCAGGAAGGCCTCGGGGAAGAGGACGAGTTCTGCTCCGGCTTCGGCGCTCTCGGCGACGAGCTGCGCGGCACGCGCGATGTTGAGCTCGACGGCGCCGGGGGTTGCTTCGGCCTGGACGGTGGCGATGCGGACGGTCACGGGAACAGTCTGGCAGGGCTGGGGCTCTGGCTGGGGCTGGGGTAGGGCTGCGACAGGGCTGGGGGGCTGGGGCTGGGGCAGGGGCAGGGCTGCGGCAGGGCTGCGGCAGGGCTGGGGGATCGAAACAATATCCGGACCATTGCGCGACGGGCGTCATGGTCGGGGCAGCAAAGTGGCGCTGCGGCCGATGCCGGGCCCGGTGCCGCGGCACACGCCCCGGGGCGCGTCACGGGTGTCACGCATCGTGACGGCGCGGCATCCCGTTTCGTCACGAACGTCATTGCGGCTCGGTCACTAGAACGGCGGCGGATCCGTGCCGTACCTCCCACCCAGGGGTGAAATCCAGGCGGTGCCACCGTCTGCTCCACGATCGATGTCCCACCGGCTCTCATGACGCAGGCGATGGTGGTGTCGGCATTTCGGGTCGAGGTTGTCGTCGTCCGTCGTACCGCCGTCGGCCCACGCGATGAGGTGGTCGATGTCGCAGTCCCGCGCCGCGCGGCCGCAGCCGGGGAAGACACAGCTGGGCGAGGTGACGCCGAGCCATCGCCGGAGGGCGACGGGTACACGGTACGTCTTGCGGTCGAGCATGAGCGGGGTGCCGGTGACGGGGTGGGTGAGAAGCCGGATCCACGAGGTCGCCGTGCCGGCCAGGCGCCGGGCCGTGTCGAGGTCGATCGGTCCGTACCCTTCGAGCGTGGCGGGCTCGGTGTCGCGGCCGAGAAGCGTCAGTGCGGGGATCGTGACGACGACGGTTGCCGGGGGCGCCGAGCGGAAAGTGCGCGGGGCGGCTGCCGGGGGAGGGACGGGGACTGCAGCGTCGGCGCGTGAAGGAGGGAAAACGGTGGCGCTGGGGGCCGAGGGCGAAGATGCCGTCGGTTCGGGTGGGTCGTCACTCATAATCACCAGGTCGGCGAAGGCATCGGCACGCAGCTGCGCGAGCGTCCGCTCTTCGTCGGTCGCAGCGCGCAAATGCCGGGCTGCCTGATCGAGACGCGACATCACGGCGCGAGCGCGGTCGGCGGGCAGCAGGGCGTGCAGCGACGCCATGCCGTCGAGCTCGGCTCGCATCCACACGCCGCGGTCGTGTGCGGCCCGGCGGTGGCGCGCCTCGATCGACTCGGCGTGGACACGCTCGCGAATGGCGCGGGCGGTGACGGCGAACTTCGCCGGGGGGAGAGCCAATGCCTGCGGGCACGCTTCGTCGTCGAAGCGGTGGAAGGCGTCGGCATCGCCGGCGGGAAGAGTCGAGGCCAGACGGGCTGCGTCGACGGCGTGCTTCTCGGACAGGCGTCCCTCGGCGAAGGCCTTCCAGAGCTGCGGGCACCCGTCGGACAGCGTCCGCGCGTGGGCGGCCCTCGTGCGCACGGTCTGTTCGGAGAGGTGCAGGCGCACCGCGATCTCGGCGACGGCGGCACGTTCGGCGAGATCGATGCGGTCGCGTCGGACGGCGCCGGGCGTGCGGCCTCGGGCGTCCTGCCAGGCGCGATCGAGAGTGGGGTCAGGCCCGACCCACGGCGTCGGATCGAAGGCGGCGTCGTCGAGGATCGCCAGAATCAGGCGGTATTCGTCGGCGGTCGCCCGCTGCCGATCGGTGACGACGCATTCGAGATGTCCCAGGCGGGCGTCGAGGTCGGCGACCGATGCAGCTTCGCCGCCGAGCAGGTCGGTGATGTCGTCCCACTCCCAGGCTCCGTCGCCAACGACGGGATCCAGCCGGTTCGGCACGTGCGGCGGCACGCCCTGCGCAGAAGAAAAGGGCACGGAGCTCGTGGGCGGGAGGTCATCGTCGACCCACCATTCGACGTCGCGGCTCTCGCGGAAAGCTGCCCATTCGGCTTCCAGCTCGAGCTCTTCGTCGCTCGGCCAGGGCGCCCCGTCGCACTCCCGGAACACCGGCGTCGACCGGTCTTCGGAGTGTGCGGTGCGGGTCATGGCAGAACGTTATCGCCGACCACCGACATTGACTTCCGCGGGGAAGGCACACGGTGAATCGCCCCCCTTCGACGAGTTGAGCGAGCGAGTCCGGCGACGTCGACGAGCGATTCGTGGGCAGGGGAAATGTCCTGGGATGCCGGTGTGCCAGGGCGGATGCCGTGCGATGGCGCAACGAGGGCCCGAGCTCATTTCGAGGGAGGAGAGGGATCTGCCGATGGAAATTTGCTGGCGGGGATGCCGGAGCCTGCGGGAGGGGTCAGGTGAGGGGATGGTCCCGATACTGCGCGCCCCGCGCAGAACGCGCGTCCCGCATTGGTCGGCGTCCAGACGCGCGACCCGGCTCCGCGGACCCCAACGCGAGTGCGCAGGGCCCTGGCGCCGAAAAGTGATCGCCCTCGGTTCTCGGGCGGAAACTCTTATCGTGGCCGCGTTCGCAGGTCGCGTGGTGGCGGCTCCAAATCACCACCTGGCACCGCGCCCGCTGACACGGACGTTGACGAGCTGCCGGCCGCTCGGAGAGATGACGCCCTGCGCAGGTGGCTAGGGCAGACGACGCTCCGCACCCGGTAACACGCAGGGTGATGCGGGCACCCGACGTCCCCCGCTCCCGGCGACTCGCAGGGCGGTTTAATCAGATGTGCCCCTCCCGGCGGCGCGCAGGGCGGGGTGGTCAGGTGTGCTCCTCCCGGCGGCGCGCAGAGCGAGATGGTTAGATAACTCTTCCGCTCCCGGCGATGCTCCGGGTGGTCTGGCCAAACGACGCCCCCATCTCGGCCCATCCGGCGGGCTGTCCAGCCGAGAAGACGCCCCCACCCCCGGCAACCCGGGAGCAGGGGCGTCCTCGCCGAAGCGGTCAGACCGAATCCTCACCTCGCGCAACTCGCCGACGGCGCACCGCGACCACCGACAGCACCGCGCCGCCGATCAGCGCGGCCGCGGCCCACACCGCCGCCGTGATCGGCGCTTCCGAGCCGGTCGCCCCGAGCTGTCCGGGGGCGCGCGGCGCGGCCGGAGCCGATGCCGACGGCGAAGCCGAGGGTGACGCCGCCGCCGCCGCGGCCACCGGTCCGAAGGGGGCGCTCGTCCGCGTCTGGTCGAGGTAGCCGGCGCGACCGCCCGTGACGGTGACCGTCACCGTACGCCCCTCGGCGGTGGGCGGGATCGTGAAGGTCGAGGTCGTGGCATCCGGGATCGAGGCCCCGTCGACGGCCCAGGAGTACGTGAACGAGGTGTCGTCGGTCCAACCGGCGGTGGTCGCCGTGAGCGTCGAGCCCACAGCGGTGTCGCCGGTGATGACCGGTGCCTGCGCATCGACCGGGTACTCCCGCACCGCGAGAGTGCTCGCGCACGATGCGCACGTTCCGCCGAGGCTCGGTGCGGCCTCGGTGGTCAGGGCGCCGCCCGAGGCCTCGTCGAAGACCGTCGCCGCGAACGTCGTCGCGGCGGTCTGGCCGGGATCCGTCGCGGGGATTGTCCAGACCAGGTCGTCGCCGGTCAGGGCGACACCGTCGGGCAGGGTGGCCGAGTCGATCGAGGCCCGATTCAGGATGCCGCCGACATCGAGCGTCGCGGTCGCGGAGGCGAAGGGAACCAGCCCGGTGTTCTCGGCCGTGAGCGTGTAGCTCGCGGTGGCGGCGCGCTCGAGCGATGCGGTCGCGGACGACGTCAGCGAGAGCGTGAACTGATCGGGCCACGCGGGCTTGTCGGCATCCAGGATCCAGTCCTGATAGAACGCTCGCAGGTCGCGGCCGGAGAGTTCTTCGGCGAGCGCGAGAAGGTCGGCCCCCGTCTTGCTCGTGCCGGCGTTGCGTGTCTGCCACTGCCGCACGACGTCGAAGAACGCGTCGTCGCCGATCGCCACGCGCAGAGCCGCCCAGAACTGCGCCGAACGGTCATAGGTCTGGTAGCCGTACAGGGAGGCGGAGTCGGTCTGGGCGCCCGGGGCGATGCTCCAGGCGCCGTCGCCCGCCGGTGTGCCGCTCCACGCGTCGAACTGCTGCTCGCGTGAGGGGGTGCCTGTTCCGAACCCGTCGCTGCCGGCGTAGAAGCTCTCGGACCAGGTGGCCATGCCCTCGGCGACCCAGATGTCGGTCCAGGTCGTCGGGGAGACGTTGTTCCCGTACCACTGGTGGGCGAGTTCGTGCACGAGGGTGCTGAAGCCGATCCGCGTGGGGAAGAACGAGCGGTCCTGCGTCTCGAGCGCGTAGTTGATCCCGCGCGGGACGCGGTCGACGACGACACCCGCGCTGCGCCCCGGGTACGGACCGTAGATCGACTCGAGGTTGCGGATGATCGGGCCGAGTTGATCCACGGCGCTGGTCACGGTCGCCTTGTTCGCGGTCGTGGAGGTCGAGTCGACGAACGACCACGCCAGGATCGTGCTGCCGTCGCTGAGCGTCACGGTCGATTCGATGACGTCGTAGCGGCCGATCGAGATGATGAGCAGTTCGGATGCCATCTGCTCGGTCTGCTGCCACGCCCACGTCGTGCGGGTGCCGTCGGCCGACGGCGTCGTCGAGAGCAGCTCGCCGTTGCTGACCGCGGCGGCCGGAGCGGACCCCTGACCCGCCGTGTCGCTCAGGGTCGTGGGGACATCGAGGGAGATCGAGTAGGTCGCCTTGTCGCCCGGGGTGTTGTTGTGCGGGAATCCGGTCATGTTGCCGACCGGTTGACCGAGCATGGTCGCCCCGTCGGTCGTGGCGTTCCAGCCCTCGTACGATCCGTCGGCGTCGACGTGGGCCTGCGGGACCCCGTGGTACGCGACCGTCACGCGGAACTCGCCGCTGACCGGGGAGGCGGGGGTGACGATGAGCTTGTGGCGGATCGCGCCGGCATCGCTGTCGCGCTGCCAGGCGGCGGGGGTGCCGTCGACGGTGACGGAGTCGACCACGAGTCCCTCGAAGTCGAGCGAGAAGCTGCGCAGTGGCTCGGCGGCACGGGCGGTCATGGTCGAGGTCGCGACCACGGAGCCCGCCACGACGGATCCGGTCTGTACCGCGTCGGGAGTCCATGCGAGGTCGATGTCGTAGTCGAGGGCGTCGTAGCCGCCGTTGCCGACGTTGGGGAACATCGCGTCTCCCGCGGTGCGTGCTCCGTCGACGGGGTCGGCCGCGACCGCCGGTGCGACGGCTGACGAGATCAGTCCGGCCACGAGCGCCGCGGCGCCGAGGGCCAGGAGGGGGCGACGGAGAACGGGATGCTTCGAGGGCGTGGCTGCGGAAGCGTGGCGCATGGGTTGTGTCGTCCCTTCAGAAGGTGCGGCAGCGTCGCGCATAAGGTCGCCACCGAGAGCGTTGGCGCCACGCTAGGGGTGGCACGTTTCCGTGGCGTGTCGATCAAGGACGACGTTCGTCACAGGAGATGCATAGCGGAAGCAGAGCAGGGGCGCCCGGGCATCGACCGCTTCGGCGCGGCGGGGATCGAGGACGGGCGGTCGAGAAGCGGGACCGGGTCAGCGGATCGGCCAGGCCCCGTCGATCGCGGGAGCCGTGGCATCCAGCCGCCCGATCTTGACGAAGTACTCCGTGAGGCTCGCGGCCTGCGCGCGCGCCCACCCGATCTGGCGGGTGTGGAGCTCGTCGAGGGTCGAGGGCAGCCAGGGACCGAACTTCTCGGCGAGGGCGAGGCGGCCCGCCGCCACGGCGTCGGCGCAGGCTTCGTGGGCGGACTCGAGGGGGACGCGGTAGTGCTCGGCGACGACGGAGAGCGTGCGCTTTCCGCGGCGGTACCGGTCGAAGGTCTTGTCGACCACGAGCGGGTCGATGACGGGGGAGGGGTCGGCGATCGGGGCGACGCCGTGTCGTACGGCTTCGTTCTTCAGCATCGAGAAGTCGAAGGGCGCGTTGTAGGCGACGATCGGGATGCCGGCGGCGAAGAGCGCGCCGAGGGCTTCGACGACCTCGGCCACGACGCGCGGGGCCGGAGCGCCCTCGGCGCGGGCTCGCTCGGTGGAGATGCCGTGAATCGCCGCCGCCCCCGCCGGGATCTCGACGCCCGGGTCGGCGAGCCAGTCGCGGGCGTCGACGACGCGGCCGTTGGCGTCGAGCACACCCACGTGCGCGGTGACGATCCGATCGTTCTCGACATCGACGCCGGTCGTCTCGAGGTCGAACACGCCGACGAGGCGCGCCCACTCGGGCGTCTGAAAGAGGGGAAGCGGCTCGGCTTGCCACGTGGTCATGCGCTCACGGTAGAGCGGAGCTCCGACATCGCCGTCGAGGCGCGCAGAGCGGGAAGGATCACGAAGAGCGTTCCTGCCGACGGGTGCAGGAGGGAAGACGCGCCTGCCGGAGCACGGGCGCGAGAAAGGGCGAGCGCGGGTCGGCGCGGAGAAGCGGGCCAGGACGCGCGGCGACGGGAGGGGATCCGGCGAGCGCAGGATGCGTGGGGCGAGAGGTCTCCTCCCGTCGAGCAATCTCCTCCCGCACAACGCGAGGGCCTGCGCGCCCCCGCTCCCGGTGGATCGGTGCCGACGAGTCCTGCCCGACCCCCCTCGTAGACTCGACGCATGCCGAACCCCTACGCCGAACGACTCGCCCAGATCCCCGTCGTGCGGCGCGAGGCCGGTGTTCTCGGGGGGACGACGGCGTACTGGGTCTACGGCGACGACGACGCCGAGACGACGATCGTCGCGGTGCACGGCTTCCGCGGTGAGCACCACGGGCTCGATCCGGTGGTCGCGCATCTTCCCGGCATCCGCGTCATCTCTCCCGACCTCCCGGGATTCGGCGAGACCGCGCCGTTGGTCGGCCGCCCCCATGATCTCGACACCTACGCCGCGTGGCTGCGCGCGTTCGTCGGAGAGGTCGCTCCGGATGCCATCGTGCTCGGCCACTCGTTCGGTTCGATCGTGTCGTCCGCGGCGGTGGCGGGCGGGCTGTCGACGCCGAAACTCGTCCTCGTGAATCCGATCGGAGCGCCCGCGCTCGAGGGGCCGCGCGGGATCCTCACCCGCCTCGCCGTGTTCTATTACCTGGCGGGGGCCAAGCTTCCGCGCGTGCTCGGCGACGCACTGCTGCGCAACGGCCTCATCGTGCGCGTCATGAGCAACGCCATGGCCAAGACCCGCGACCCCGACCTGCGCCGTTTCGTGCACGAGCAGCACGACGAGTACTTCTCACGCTTCGCC
Organism: Microbacterium sp. AG157; assembly: GCF_003385695.1. NCBI lineage: Bacteria > Bacillati > Actinomycetota > Actinomycetes > Micrococcales > Microbacteriaceae > Microbacterium > Microbacterium sp. AG157. The sequence continues at coordinate 24,887 of NZ_QRDK01000005.1, read as the reverse complement.
GACCGCGACGTGCTGCACGAGGCCTTCGTCACGAGCGTCTCGCACGACGTGCGCGAGTTCGCCCCGCGCATCGCGCAGCCCACCCTGCTCATCGCGGCCGAGAAGGACGACATCACGCCCATCGAGGCCGAGCGCCACCTGGCGACCCTGTTCCCGGACGCGCGGCTCGTCGAGATCCCCGAGGTCGGGCACCTGATCCACTACGAGACGCCGGAGGCCGCGGCATCCGCGATCCGGGAGTTCGTGCAGTAGGCCTGCTCGATCAGGATCAAGACGGCCTCATGCCGGAGCGTCCGCCCTGCGTTTGCGGTACGCGTTGACGTTCATGCGGTTGCCGCAGTTGCCGGCGTCGCAGTAGCGCTTCGAACCGTTCTTCGAGAAGTCGACGTAGACGCCGTTGCAATCGTCGGCGTCGCACACGCGCACGCGGTCGTACTCGTCGGCGCGGATGACGTCGACGAACGCGAGGGCCGTCTCGACGAGGATGCGGGTCGCGAGAGGATCCGCGGGGTCGCTCGCGTGGATGTGCCAGTCGAGGCCGTCGTGACGCACGAGCTGGGGGAGCGCCCGCCCGTCGGCGAGCATCGCGTTGACCAGGGGGACGGCCCCGTCGCGATCCGCACTCCACAGCGCGAGCAGTCGGGGCCGGATGCCGCGCACGGCGGTCAGCTCGCGAGCGTCGCGCGTGCGCGAGCCGGTGTAGCCGTGGGTCTCGGTGAAGGCCTCGAGAGCGGAAGCGTCGACGAGGGTGTCGACCCCGCTGACCTCCGTGTGGGGCAGGGTGTTGACGAGCTCGACGGCGGCGCGCAGCACGAGTTCTGTGTCACGAATGAAGACCACGTTGACTCCTGACAGGTCGAGGCCGTACTGTCACGAGTGTAAACCCCCTTCACTCGTGACAGCAGGCCCGCATGACCACGTCTTCCGTGACCCTCCCGCCTCCCACCCACCGCGGTTCCACCGCCGTCACCGGGCTCGCGATCGCCGTCGCCTCGGCCCTGGCGTTCTCGTCGAGCGGTCCCTTCGTCAAACCCCTGCTCGACGGCGGGTGGTCGCTCGGCGCGGTGCTGCTCGTGCGGATGGGCCTCGCGGCGCTCCTGCTCTCACCCGCGCTCGTGCGCGCGATTCGCCGCCAGCGCGGGTTCGTGCGCCGGCACGGCTTGCTGATCGTGTCGTTCGGACTCACCGCCGTCGCCGGCTGCCAGCTCTTCTACTTCGCGGCGATGCAGCGGATGCCCGTGGCCGTCGCCCTGCTCATCCAGTACATCGCGCCGGTGCTCATCGTCATCGCCGTGTGGGTGCGCACCCGCCGCTCGCCGTCGAAGGCCGTGCTGATCGGCTCCGTCGTCGCCATGGCGGGTCTGGTGCTCGTCGTCGACATCAGCGGAGCGCGCTTCGACCTGCTCGGCACGATCTTCGCGCTCTGCGCCGCGGTGTGCGCCGCGGCGTACTTCGTCATCGCCGGGCGCGCGGGCGACGACCTCCCACCCCTCGCCCTGGCCGCCGGCGGCCTGCTCACCGGAACGCTGCTCATGGGGGCGCTGGTGCTCACCGGCGCGCTGCCTTTCGCCGCCCCCTCGATCACCGTGTCGCTCGCGGGGCTCGAGCTCCCCGGCATCCTGCCCCTGCTCTGGGTGGGAGCCGTGGCGACCACCGTCGGCTACGCGCTCGGAGTCATCGCCGTACCGCTGATCGGTTCGCGGCTCGCGTCGTTCGTGGGCCTCAGCGAGGTGCTGTTCGCGCTCGGGTTCGCGTGGCTGCTGCTGGGCGAGACGCCCGCGCCGATCCAGTTCGTCGGGGGCGCGCTGATCCTCGTGGGTGTGGTTCTCGTGCGGATGGATGCCGGCAGCCCGACCGAGCAGAAGGCGGAGACGGCGAGTATCCCGGTGGTGCCGGCGCCGTAGGTCGGGGCCCCGCGGGAGGGTGCTAGATCTCCTCGCGCGCCAGCTGCATCAGCGGGCCGACGCGATAGCCGATGACCTCGCCCATGACGAGCGAGGTCTCGGTGCGTTCGACACCCTCGATCGCGAGGATGCGGGCGTCGGTGTCGAACAGGTGTTGGGTGTCGCGGCACGCGACCCGCACGAGCAGGTCGACCTGTCCGCTGAGGCCGTGCGCCTGCAGCACCTCGGGCACCTTGGCGAGCTCGGCACGGATGGCCGGCAGCTCGGCCTGGCGCACCGTCACCTGAAGGAACGCCTCGATGGGAAAGCCCAGGGCCTCCGCCGACAGGGTGCGTTCGTACGAGAGGAAGACGCCCCCGCGTTCCAGGCGGCTCATGCGCGCCTGGACGGTGTTGCGGGAGAGTCCGAGTTTCTCGGCGAGCGCGACGACGGTGGCGCGCGGGTCGGCGGACAGGGCGCGGAGCAGGTCGAGGTCGACCGCGTCGAGCTTGCTCATGGTGCGAAACATTAGCAGCGCGAAGGTCGGTCGCGGTGGGCACGATGCTCAATATGACGACGAGGTCTTGAGCGGGGTGCATTCCGCGCGTACGGTCGGCCCCGTCGGCGGTGCTGCCGGCACCCGTACGCCCCGGCTCTCACGAGGAGCCCCGGCCGCACTGGAGGGATGACGATGACGTACACCCAGACGCGAGGCACTTCCCCGGGAAGCGCCGACGAGCACGACGGCGTCGACGACGTGCTCCGCCTTCTCGAGCCCGACGGCTCGCGGATCGCCGATGACACCCTCGACCCGTGGGTCGCCGACGTGTCGCCGCACGAGCTGCGAGCCCTGCACCGCGACATGGTCCTGACCCGTCGTCTCGACGCCGAGGGTGTCGCCCTGCAGCGCCAGGGCCAGCTCGCGCTGTGGGCTCCGTGCCGCGGCCAGGAGGCTACCCAGGTGGGTACGGCGCACGCCCTCGCCCCCGGCGACTTCGTCTTTCCCAGCTACCGCGAGCACGGCGTCCTGCTGGGCCGCGGGGCGCAGCCCGCCGACTACGTGCTCGCGTGGCGCGGTGAGGAGCACTCGGCCTACGACCACACGACCATCAATGCCGCTCCGCCCCAGATCATCATCGGAGCGCAGTCCCTGCACGCCACCGGGTGGGCGATGGGTGCTCAGCGCGACGGCTCCACCGACGTCGCCGTCGCCTACTACGGAGACGGGGCCACCAGCCAGGGAGACGTGAACGAGGCGATGGTCTTCGCCTCGTCGTTCCGCGCGCCCGTGGTGTTCGTCTGCTCGAACAACCAGTGGGCGATCAGCGAACCCGTCACCGTCCAGGCGAAGTACCCGATCGCGGGCAGGGCGCCGGGGTTCGGCATCCCGAGCCTGCGGATCGACGGCAACGACGCCCTCGCCTGCGTCGCCGCGATGCGGTGGGCGCTGGATCGCGCTCGCCGCGGTGAGGGGCCCTCGTTCCTCGAGGCCGTGACCTACCGCATGGGGCCGCACACCACCAGCGACGACCCCACCCGGTATCGGGACGCCGCCGAGGTCGAGGAATGGGCGCAGCGCGACCCCATCGCGCGCCTGGAGGCGTATCTGCGCGCCGAAGGGATGCTCGACGATTCCGGGATGGCCGAGGTCGATCGAGCCGCCGACGCGCTCGCCGCCGAAGTGCGCGCGGCGTGCATCGGAGCGACGACCCGCGCACCCGAGACGATGTTCGACCACGTATACGCGGAACCGCACAGTGGGCTCGCGCAACAGAAAGCGGAGTACGTCGAGTACCTCGCGGGGTTCGAGAAATGAGCGCCGTCACGCGTGGTTCCGGGATCGACGCGGGCCTCACCCGGGCGCACGAGAACGACGAGAAGGAGGTCTCGCGATGAGCACTCTCACCCTCGGCTCCGCGATCAACGCGGGCCTCGCGCGCGCCCTCGAAGGAGACGACAGAGTCCTCCTCATGGGCGAGGACATCGGCAAGCTCGGCGGTGTCTTCCGCGTGACCGACGGTCTGCAGCAGCGGTTCGGAGCCCAGCGCGTCGTCGACACCCCGCTCGCCGAGGCCGGCATCGTCGGCACCGCGGTCGGCCTCGCCCTGCGCGGCTACCGGCCCGTCGTCGAGATCCAGTTCGACGGGTTCGTCTACCCGGCATTCGACCAGATCGTCTGCCAGGTCGCGAAACTGCACTACCGCAGCAACGGGCGGATCCGGATGCCGCTCGTCATCCGCATCCCGTGGGCCGGGGGCGTGGGCGCGGCCGAGCACCACTCCGAGTCGCCCGAGGCGTACTTCGTGCACACCGCGGGGCTGCGCGTGGTCGCGGCGCCGAACCCGCAGGACGCGTACGTCATGCTGCAGCAGGCGATCGCCTCCGACGACCCGGTCGTCTTCTTCGAGCCGAAGCGCCTGTACCACTCCAAGGGCGAGGTCGATCTGGATGCCGACCTGGCCGACGCCCCGCCGATGCACCTCGCCCGCGTCGCCCGAGAGGGCACCGACGCGACGATCGTCACCTATGGCGCTCAGGTGCGTACGGCTCTCGACGCCGCTCTCGCCGCGGAGGACGAGGGCGTCTCGCTCGAGGTCATCGACCTGCGCTCGCTCTCGCCGATCGACATGAACACGGTCGCGGCATCCGTCCGCAAGACCGGGCGTGTCGTGGTCACGCACGAGGCCGCACGCGAGGCGGGGGTCGGGGCGGAACTCGTTGCGAGCATCACCGAGCAGTGCTTCCCCTACCTCGAGACACCGCCGCAGCGCGTGACCGGGCACGACATCCCGTATCCGCCCGCGAAGCTCGAGAAGCACCACGTGCCGGATCTGGATCGGATCCTGCACGCGGTGGATCGCGTGCTCGAGCGGAACACCGGATCGGAGGTCGTGCGATGATCACCGAATTCCGGCTTCCCGACCTGGGCGAGGGGCTCCCCGAGGCCGAGATCGTGCAGTGGCACGTGTCGGAGGGCGACACCGTCACCCTCAACCAGACGATCGCCGAGGTCGAGACGGCCAAGGCGATCGTCGAGATCCCTTCGCCCTACGCGGGCACCGTGCAGGGGCTGCACGCGGCGGCCGGAGACGTCGTCGAGGTCGGCTCGCCCCTCGTGTCGTTCGCGGTGGAGGGGGCGGATGCCGGCACCGCGGCGCCCGCGGGACACGCGCCGGCCGAGAGTCGGGCGGCCGAGTCCGCGGAAACGGCGATCGGCGCGGCCGACCGTCCCGCGCAGTCGAGAGCCGACGTGCCGCCGCCGCACCTCGCAGAACGGCGTGTCGCGGACGATCTCCGCACGACGGCACCGGAGGCGGGGGCGTCCGGGCGCGCGACGCCGAACCTCGTCGGCTACGGCGCCGCGCCGACCTCGGGCAGTCGCCCGCGTCGCCGTGCGCGCGGGGCCGCACCCGTCACGCTCGACACCGACCACGCCGTGCGCGAGGCAGCCCCGCACGACATCGTGCGCACGGGCCCCATCGACCTTCCGGTCGAGCGTCCGCGGTCCACGCCGCCGGTGCGCAAACTCGCGAAAGATCACGGCATCGACCTCGTCCTGGTCGCGGCCGCCCATCCCGGCGAGACGATCACGCGCGCGCACGTCGAGGAGTACATCGCCCGTGTCACGGCTGCACACCCGGCCCCCTCGGCCGCGCCCGCGAGCGTCCCCGCCCCGCGGATCGGCGACCGCATCACGCGCACGCCGATCCGCGGGGTGCGCAAGCACACGGCGGCGGCGATGGTGCAGAGCGCGTTCACCGCTCCGCACGCGACGACCTTCCTCACGCTGGACGTGACCGCGACGACCGAGCTGCTGGCATCCCTCAAGACCGACCGCGCCCTCGACGGACACAGGATCGGGCTGCTGGCGATCGTCGCGAAGGCCGTGTGCCTCGCCCTCGGGCGCACTCCCGCGCTCAACGCGAAGTGGGACGAGGCGGCCGGCGAGATCGTCGAGCACCACTACGTGAACCTCGGGATCGCCGCCGCCACCGATCGAGGTCTCGTGGTTCCCGTCATCGCCGACGCCGACGCCCTCGACCTCGTCGACCTCGCCGACGCGATCGCCGACCTCGCCGCCACCGCTCGCGCCGGGCGCACCGCCCCCGCCGCGATGACCGGTGGCACGTTCTCGATCACCAACGTGGGCGTGTTCGGAGTGGATGCCGGCACCCCCATCCTCAATCCGGGAGAGGCCGGGATCCTCGCCGTCGGAGCCCTGCGGCGCACACCGTGGGAGCATCACGGCGAGATCGCGCTACGCGACGTGCTCACGCTCAGCCTCTCGTTCGACCACCGACTGGTCGACGGGGCCGAGGCGGCGCGCTTCCTCACCGACGTCGCCGGAGTGCTGCGCGAGCCCGGGCGCGCGATGCTGCTGCGCTGAGTCGTCGGTGCGGGCTTCGGCTCGGACCCGCGGACCGGGTGCCGGGGGAGTGGTCGCCCTCGGCACCTCCCGCGTGCGCGGGTTGCACGTGTCTTCGTTGAGTGTCCAGGACACCCGGGCGGGGTGCCGGGGGTGTCCGGGTTTCGTGGACACTCGAGCTGGCGCGCGGGGTGGGGTGCCGAGGGTGGGGCGGGTGCGTTGAGTGTCCAGAACACCCGGGCGTGGTGCCGAGGGTGGGGCGGGGGCGTTGAGTGTCCAGAACACCCGGGCGGGGTGCCGGGGGTGTCCGGGTTTCGTGGACACTCGAGCTCGGCAGGCGGGGTGAGATGCCCCGGCGGGAACGGGCGTGTCGTGTGTCCAAGGCACGCCGTGAGCCCCGCGCTGCGTCCGGCGTGTCGTGCACGCTCGCGTGGGGTGTGGGCGGGTGTTTGTTGGTTGAGTGTCCAGAACACCCGGGCGGGGCGCCGGGGGTATCCGGGTTTCGTGGACACTCGAGGCTGGCGCGCGGGGCGGGGTGCCGGGGGTGGGACGGGTGCGTTGAGTGTCCAGAACACCCGGGCGGGGTGCCGGGGGTGTCCGGGTTTCGTGGACACTCGAGCTCGGCGGAGGTCGGCGCCCGGAGGCAGAGCGGATGCCGTGGCTCAGGCCGTCAGCGCTGCCAGGGCCATGCGGGTGAGGGTGAGGCGGACACGGGGCGCGGGCACGCCCCGCACGCTGTGCGGCGTCGAGTTGATCAGGCCGAAGCACGCGAGGGCGCGCACGCGGCGCTCGGCCGGTGACTCGGCATCCCCGTCTCTCGCGGCGAGAGCCGCCGTCCACACCGACACGTAGGCGTTCTGCAGGTCGCGTACCGCGCGGCGGTCGTCGGGGGAGAGGCGGTCGAGGTCGCGGTCCTGCACGCGGATCACGTCGGCCTCGGCGACCGCGAACGCGACGTGGAAGTCGACGAGCGCGCGCAGGACGGTGTCCGGATCGTCCGTGGTGTGGACGTCCGTGTCGGTGCGGGGGATCTCGCCCGCCGCGGACGGGGCGTCGGCACGGCGCCGTGCGGGACCGTCGCTCGGCGCCGCGGGAGCGTCCCCGACCGCGCGACCGTCCCCGACCGCGCGACCGTCCCCGACCGCGCGACCGTCCCCGACCGCGCGACCGTCCTCGACCGCGCGACCGCCCCCGACCGCGCGACCGCCCTGCAGCAACCGCGCGCTGACGTCGACGAGGATCGCGCCGAGCAGCGCCTGCTTGCTCGAGACGTGCCGGTACACGGCGGGGCCGCTCACTCCCGCCGCTTCGCCGATGTCGCCGAGGGTCACGCCGTCGAAGCCGCGCTCGGCGAACAGGCGCGCCGCGGCGGCGAGCAGGGCCGCGCGGCGATCGGCCTTGGCGCGGTCGCGCGCGTTGCCGACGGGGACGCGCACAGCCGCCCCGTGAGTCCGTGCCTCGCCCGCGACGGCCGTGGGCTTCTCGTTCGCTCTTGTCATCGGCATCCGCTCGGGCTAGCCTGGCATTTCAGTTAGTCAACATTAACTGAAACCCCACCCCGCGGGAACGACCCCGACGGGAACGACGGTGCCGTCGACGATGCGGCGCCGAGACGGAGCCGCCATGAGCACAGCACCGGTCACCGCGACAGCGTCCGACGCGGCACCGCCTGTCGCGCAGAAGCCCGCGGCCTCCGAGACAGGAGCGGTCGGACGCGCGACGGAAACCCCCGCCGCCGCGCCGACCCAGCGCGACCTCGTCAGCGAGCTCCGCGCCACTCTGGCCCGCGCCGCGCGCGGCGGGTCGGACGCCGCCCGCGATCGCCACACGGGCCGCGGCAAGCTTCTCGCACGAGACCGGATCGACCGGCTCCTCGACGAGGGGAGTCCCTTTCTCGAGATCGCCCCGCTCGCCGCCCACGGGCTCTACGACGGTGGAGCGCCCGGCGCCGGCGTCGTCGCGGGGATCGGTCTCGTCCACGGGCGTCATGTGATGGTGCTCGCCAACGACGCGACCGTGAAGGGCGGCGCCTACTTCCCCCTCACGGTCAAGAAGCACCTGCGCGCGCAGGACATCGCGCGCGAGAACCGCCTGCCCTGCGTCTACCTCGTCGACTCGGGCGGCGCCTTCCTTCCCCTGCAGGACGAGGTGTTCCCCGACCGCGACCATTTCGGCCGCATCTTCCGCAACCAGGCGCAGCTGTCGGCACTCGGCATCCCGCAGATCGCCGCCGTCATGGGCTCGTGCACCGCCGGTGGCGCCTACGTCCCGGCAATGAGCGACGAGAGCGTGATCGTGCGGAATCAGGGCACGGTCTTCCTCGGCGGACCACCCCTGGTCAAGGCCGCGATCGGCGAGGACGTCACCGCCGAACAGCTCGGCGGCGGCGATCTGCACGCCCGTCGCTCGGGGGTGGTCGACCACCTCGCGGACGACGACGAGCACGCTCTCGAGATCGTGCGCGACATCGTGCGAACCCTGCCGCCAACCGCGGCGCCGGTCTGGTCGGTCGAGACCGTGAAAGACCCCGCACGCGACCCCGAGGACCTGTACGACATCGTCCCCGCCGACATCGGTCAGCCCGTCGACATGCGCGCGATCATCGACACCCTCGTCGACGCCGGCACCCAGCACGAGTTCAAGGCGCTGTACGGCGAGAGCGTCATCACGACCTTCGCGCGCCTGCACGGACACCCGGTCGCGATCGTCGCCAACGACGGCGTGCTCTTCAGCGAGTCGGCGCTCAAGGCCGCGCACTTCATCGAGCTCGCCGATCAGCGGGGCATCCCCCTGCTCTTCCTGCAGAACATCACCGGGTTCATGGTGGGGCGGGATGCCGAGGCCGGGGGCATCGCGAAAGACGGCGCCAAGATGGTCACCGCCGTCGCGACCACCCGCGTCCCCAAGCTCACCGTCCTCGTCGGCGGATCGTACGGCGCCGGCAACTACGCCATGTGCGGGCGCGCGTACGACCCGCGGTTCCTGTGGACCTGGCCCTCGAGCCGTATCTCGGTCATGGGCGGGGCGCAGGCCGCATCCGTCCTCTCCACCGTCACCCGCGAGCAGCGCGCCGCGCGCGGAGAGGAGTGGACGGATGCCGACGACGAGGCGTTCCAGAAACCCATCCGCGAACGCTACGAGGAGCAGGGCAGTCCGTACTACGCCACCGCTCGACTCTGGGACGACGGCGTGATCGACCCCGTCGACACCCGCACGATGCTCGGGCTCGCGCTCGACGTCGTCAGCCGCGTGCCGCTCGCCGACCGGGGCTTCGGCCTCTTCCGGATGTGATCGGGGATGACGGCGATGCCTGACCGCCCCGTTCGCGACATCGTCGCGCCGCGCGTCGATCCGCCCCGCATGTTCTCGTCCGTCCTCGTCGCCAATCGCGGTGAGATCGCGCGCCGGGTGTTCCGCACGCTCCGCCGTCTCGGCGTCCGTTCGATCGCCGTCCATACCGACGCGGATGCCGATGCGCCCCACGCCCGTGAAGCCGACCACGCCCTGCGCGTGCCGTCGTATCTCGACGTCGACGCGGTGGTCGCCGCCGCGGTGTCGTCGGGGGCGCATGCCGTGCACCCGGGGTACGGCTTCCTCAGCGAGAACGCCGGCTTCGCCCGCGCGTGCGCCGCGGCCGGGATCGTCTTCGTCGGCCCCGGGGTCGAGGCGCTCGAGGTGATGGGCGACAAGATCCGCGCGAAGGAGCACGTCGCCGCCCACGGGGTGCCGACGGTCCCGGGGTTCTCCGCCGAGGGGTTGAGCGACGACCAGATCGCCGCCGAGGCGGATCGCGCGGGATACCCGCTGCTGGTGAAGCCCTCCGCGGGCGGAGGTGGCAAGGGCATGACCGTGGCCACCGGCCCCGACGATCTCGCCGACGCGCTCGCCACCGCCCGCCGCGTGGCCGCCGCGGCCTTCGGCGACGACACCCTGTTGCTCGAGCGTCTGCTGGAACGCCCGCGGCATATCGAGGTGCAGGTGCTCGCCGACGCGCACGGCACGACGCTCTCGCTCGGCGAGCGCGAATGCACGCTGCAGCGACGGCACCAGAAAGTGATCGAGGAGGCCCCCTCGCCCGTCGTCGACGCAAAGACCCGCCGACGGCTGGGGGAGGCCGCCGTCGCCGCCGCCCGCAGCGTCGGATACCTCGGCGCGGGCACCGTCGAATTCCTCGTCGCGGGCGACCGCCTCGACGAACCCTTCTTCATCGAGATGAACACGCGCCTGCAGGTCGAGCATCCCGTGACCGAGATGGTCACCGGTATCGACCTCGTCGAGCAGCAGCTGCGGGTGGCCGCGGGCTTCGCGCTCGACCTGCCCGAGGTTCGTCTCGACGGGCACGCGATCGAAGCGCGCGTGTACGCCGAGACGCCCTCGCGCGGCTACCTCCCCGCGACGGGGACCGTGAGCCTCTGGCATCCGGGATCCGCCCGCGTCGACAGTGCCGTCGAGACCGGCAGCGTCATCGGCTCTCTGTACGACCCGATGATCGCCAAGGTGATCGCGCACGGCCCCGACCGCGAGACGGCGATCGCCCGCCTGGACTCCGCTCTCGCCGAGACCGTCGTGCTCGGCGTCGACACGAACATCGCCGACCTCCGGGCGTTGCTGGCCGACCCGGCCGTGCGCGCGGGGGATCTGGATACGGGATTGCTGGACCGGAGGGGCACGCCTCACGCCGTCGAGCCGACGCCGGATGCACTCGCTGCCGTGGCGAAGAGAGTCGTGGATGCCGGCTCCCCGGCCGACGGCTCCGTCTGGGGCCGCGTCGGCGCGTGGCGTGCCGGGGCAGCGGCGCCCGGTCGGAGCGTGTTCCTCGAAGACGACGCCGGAGTCGTGCGCGCGGTCGGGCCGGCCGAGGTCGAGGCCCTCGTGACCGGTGGCCCGGGGGAGTTCTGGGTGCATGCCGACGGCGGAGCGCATCGCCTGCGTCCGGTCTCGCGTCGAGCGGCCGCCGAGCGTCGCCGGGCCGCGGTCGGCCGCGCGCCGGGAACCCTCGATCCCGATCTGGTCGCTCCGCTGCCGGGCACGGTCGTGGCGGTGCACGTCGCGGACGGAGACACGGTCGAGACGGGGGCCCGGCTCGTCACGATCGAGGCGATGAAGATGGAGCACACCGTCACCGCGCCCCACGCCGGCGTCGTTCGACTCCGCACCGCGGCGGGAGCGCAGGTCGCCCGCGATGCGGTGGTCGCCTCGGTGACCCCCGCGCCCTCCGAGCCGCACGATCTCGCCGGGATCCCGGCATCCGACCCCATCCCTTCCCACAAGGAGACCCTCCCGTGAGCATCGACAGTCAGCAGGCCTTCACCGACGACGAACGCGAACTGAGCGCGATGGTGCGCGAGTTCGCCGACGAGGTCATCGCGCCGCGCTCGTACGAAGCCGACCGCGCGCACGAGCTGCCCCTCGATCTCGTCGAGCAGATGGGGGAGCTCGGGCTCTTCGGCCTGCCGTTCCCCGAGGAGGTCGGCGGGCAGGGCGGCGATTACGCGAGTCTGTGCGTCGCGATCGAGGGCGTCGCGCGCGTCGACCAGTCGATGGCGATCACCCTCGAGGCGGGGGTGGGCCTGGGCGCCATGCCCATCTACCGCTACGGCACCGATGCGCAGAAGGCCGAGTACCTGCCCGACCTCGTGGCGGGTCGCGCTCTCGCCGGATTCGGACTCACCGAGGCCGAGGCGGGCAGCGATGCGGGCGCCACCCGCACCACCGCGCGACTCGAGGGGGGCGAGTGGGTGATCGACGGGTCGAAGCAGTTCATCACCAACTCCGGCACCGACATCACCCGGTTCGTCACCGTCACCGCCGTGACCGGCCGCACGAACGAGCGCCCCGAGATCTCGACGATCATCGTGCCCAACGGCACACCCGGCTTCACCGTCGGCCCCGCCTACGACAAGGTCGGCTGGAACGCCTCCGACACGCACCCCCTCACGTTCGACGGCGTGCGGGTGCCCGAGGCGAACCTGCTCGGTCAGCGCGGGCACGGGTTCAAGAACTTCCTCCGCACGCTCGACGAGGGCCGCGTCGCGATCGCCGCCCTCGCCACGGGAGCCGCAGAGGGATGCCTCGAAGCGGCCGTCGACTACGCCCGCAGTCGCACGGTGTTCGGGGAACGCCTGTCCACCCGGCAGAACATGCAGTTCCTGCTCGCCCGCATGCACGCCCGCGTGCACACCGCCCGCCTGGCGTGGGTGCACGCCGCGCGCCTGTGCGACGCCGGCAAGCCCTTCACGGTCGACGCCGCCGTCGCCAAGATGACGGCGAGCGATGCCGCCATGGCCAACGCGCGCGACGCGACACAGGTGTTCGGCGGCAACGGCTTCATCAACGAGTACCCCGTGGCCCGTCACTACCGCGACTCGAAGATCCTCGAGATCGGCGAGGGCACCACCGAGGTGCAGCTCATGGTGATCTCGCGCGCGCTGGGGCTCACGGGTACCGTTGCCGCATGATCGAGCAGCGCGGCCTGTACCTGGAGGAGTTCGTCGTCGGTGAGAGGTACGCGCATCGCCCCGGCCGCACCGTGACGGATGCCGACAACGTCGTGTTCACGACCCTCACGATGAACGCACAGGCACTGCACCTGGATGCCGCGTACGCCGCGACCCAGCCCTTCGGTCGACCCCTCGTCAACTCGATGTGGACGCTGTCGACCCTCGTCGGCCTCTCCGTCGCGCAGCTGACGCAGGGCACGCTCGTCGCGCAACTGGGGCTCACCGACGTGAGCTTCCCCGCGCCGCTGTTCGTCGGTGACACCCTCACCGCCGAGACCGAGATCGTGTCGGTGCGTTCTTCGGCATCCCGTCCGGGTCAAGGCGTCGTGGTCATGGCTCATACCGGGTGCTCGCAGAACGGCGAGGTCGTGGCGACCGCCACGCGGACGGTGCTGGTGTGGGCGCTGGAGGGGCGGGCGTGAGCGAGGTGACCCGCGCGTTCACCCTCGGCCCCGCGTTGTTGTTCGTCCCCGCCGACCGGCCCGAACGGCTGTCGAAAGCCCTCGAGCGGGCGGATGCCGCGATTCTCGACCTCGAAGACGCCGTGTCCGCGGACGCCAAGTCCTCGGCCCGCGACGCGATGATCGCCGCCGACCCCGACCCCGAGCGCGTGATCGTGCGGGTGAACGGGCCGCGGACGCCGGACTTCGCGCACGACCTGGCCGCCCTCGCGCACACCCGGGTGCGACGCGTGATGGTCGCCAAGGCCGAGGACCCGGCATCCCTCGGTCTGCTCGAGCGGTTCGAGGTGATCGCCCTGTGCGAGACGGCACGGGGGATCGTCCACGCCGAGCAGCTCGCGGCGCTCCCGCAGGTCGTGGCTCTCATGTGGGGCGCGGAGGATCTGGTCGCAAGCCTGGGCGGCACCTCGAGCCGCCGCGACGACGGGGGCTACCGCGACGTCGCGCGCCTGGCGCGGGCGCGCGTGCTGCTGGCGGCGGGGGCTTTCGGCAAGCGGGCCATCGACGCCGTGCACGTCGACATCGCCGACCTGGAGGGGCTCTCCGCGGAGGCTCGGGATGCCGCGGCATCCGGTTTCGCCGCCACGGCGTGCATCCACCCGGGGCAGGTCGCGACGATCCGCGAGGCGTACGCCCCGAGCGCGCACCTCGTCGCCTGGGCGCGGGGAGTGCTCGACGCAGCGGAGGGGGAGCGGGGCGTGTTCCGTTACGAGGGACGCATGATCGACGAGCCGATCCTGCGGCACGCACGGTCGGTGGTGGCACGCGCGACGTCGTGAGGAGACCCCTCAGGTTCTCGCGCGACGCCCGGTCTGTGCGGAGACGGGGATCTCAGCTCGCGACGCCGGCGTAGGCCAGCATCTCCCAGCGGTCGCCTTCGAGGCGGAACGTCGTCGCCGAGCAGTTCGGCAGGCGCTCGCCCTCGCGCGGGAACTCCCCGTCGGTGGCGAACATGATGACCTCGCGGATGAGTGCGCCGTGGGCGACGGCGATCACGTCGACGCCCACGGGAGCGGATGCCACGGCCTCGGCGATCGCGGCGAGAGCGCGCTCGCGCACCACCGGCCAGGTCTCCGCGCCGGGGACGTCGGCCGCGTGCCATGGGCCGTAGGTCTCGTAGAAGGTCGGCGCGTCCATCCCCTCGGCGTCGCCGTACGAGCGCTCCTGCAATCCGGGCAAGCGGCGCGACACGGTGGTGCCGAGGGCCGCCGCGATGATGTCGGCGGTCTCGGCAGCGCGACCGAGATCGCTCGACACGACGATGACGTCGCGCCCCGCGTACTCAGCCGCGAGGGTCTCGGCGATACCGCGCGCCTGCACACGACCGGTGTCGTTCAGGGGGATGTCGGTGGAGCCCTGGATCCGCCCCTCGTAGTTCCACGCGGTCTCGCCATGTCGCACCAGAGTCAGGATCGTCACCGTTCGAGCCTAACCCGGGGGTGGGGTGCGCACCCCGCCGCCTGTACCCACCGCCCGCCCCTCGTGCCGCGCGCGCAGGCTCCGGGCGCCCGAGCGGTCCGATGGACGGCGGAACCGCCCCGACTCGTGGGGCCCCCGGCGCGGTCGGGGCGCGCGCCGGGGGCCGGTCCGGGGGCGGGGGCTACCGAACGACCGCGGCGGTATCGAGCGCGTCGACCACGACGCGGGTGAAGCCCCGCGGATCGGCGAGGTGCGCGAAGTGATCGGCGCCCTCGATGTCGGTGATGCCCGCGCCGGGGATGATGTTCGCCAGATCGTGAGCGGACTGATACAGGAACGACGTGGTCGCCGTGCCCGCGATGAGGTGGGTCGGGTCGTCGATCTCGGCGTAGGGCGCGAGGTCGCTGCCGAGGGCGTCGATCTCGGCGAGCTCGCGCACCCACGTGGGGGTCAGGGGCACGCTGGCGCCCCACAGCGGTGTCTCGCGGACGAACGGGATCGCCTCGGCGGGCACGCGCACGAAGTTCACGAGCGCGTACTCGAGGGCGGCGTCGAGGTCACCGGCATCCACGAGTTCTCGGTAACCGGCGAGGCGGTCGCCCGCGACGGGGCCCTGCACGGCGAGCGGAGGCTCGTAGGCGAGGAGAGTGCCGCCGCCGAGGCCGTGCTCGCGCGCGTAGGCGAGGGTGGCGAGGGCGCCGAACGAGTGGCCCAGGAGGTGTGCTCCGGGGCCGGCGACCTCCCTCATCGCGGCGATGTCGGCGACCTCGTGGGCGAGGGAGTAGGCACCGGCATCCCCGGTGCCGCCGCGGCCGCGTCGGTCGTACACGTAGAGCGTGACGTGCTCGGCGAGCGCTTCGCTGACGGGGATCCACTGCTCCTTCGTCGCGATGCTCCCGTGCGTCACCACGAGCGCGGGCCCCCGGCCACGGCGGAAGTACGAGATGGGAGTGCCATCGGACGAAGTGGTCGCGTGGTGCTCGAGTTCGGACATGCTCTGCCTCCTTGCAGATCGGCGTCGATGCTCTCACCGGGGCCGTGGCGCCGTGCCGCGGCATCCCGTGGCGACATGGTGTAACAGATTCGTGTCTTGCGCAAGGAAAATGTCTCGCCTCGTCGAAACGTGTGACAAAAGTGCGTTGCGCAACGAAGCGAAGTAATGCAACCTGGAACCACGCCGACGTCGAGGAGGACCGATGAGCGAGACCATCACCCCGGTCGAGAACGCGATGCAGCCCGAGGACACCCCCGAACTGCGCGCCCTGTACCGAGGATTCGACGAGCAACACCTCATTCCCCTGTGGACGCAGCTCGACGACCTCATGCCGCAGACCCCGCAGCCCAAGGCCCTGCCGTGGGTCTGGCGGTGGAGCGCCCTGCAGCCCCTGGCCGAGCGCGCCGGCGATCTTGTGCCCGTCGGGCGCGGCGGAGAGCGCCGTGCGATCGGTCTGGCCAACCCCGGAATGGGCGGACGCGCCTACATCTCGCCGACGCTGTGGGCGGCGATCCAGCAACTCGGCCCCCGCGAAACGGCACCCGAGCACCGGCACTCGCAGAACGCCTTCCGCTTCGTGACCTCCGGCGAGGGCGTCTGGACCGTCGTCAACGGCGATCCGGTGCGGATGAGCCGCGGCGACTTCCTGCTCACCCCGGGCTGGCACTTCCACGGGCACCACAACGAGACCGACGAGTCGATGACGTGGATCGACGGCCTCGACATCCCCTTCGCGTACCAGATGGACTCGGGGTTCTTCGAGTTCGGTTCCGAGAGGGTCACCGACGAGGCGACCCCCAACTACTCCCGCTCGGAACGCCTGTGGGCGCATCCGGGCCTCTTGCCGCTGGCCGGCCTGCGTCGTACCGTGTCGAGCCCGATCGGCGCTTACCGCTGGGAGCACACCGACGCCGCCCTGACCGACCAGCTGTTGCTCGAGAAGGAGGGGATGCCGGCCACCGTCGGTCCCGGTCACGCCGCCGTGCGCTTCGCGAACCCCACTACTGGGGGAGACGTCATGCCCACCATCCGCGCGCAGTTTCACCGCCTGCGCGAGGGGGCTTCGACGCCGGTGCGACAGGAGGTCGGCTCCAACGTCTACCAGGTGTTCGACGGCACCGGACGGGTCCTGCTCGGCGACACCGAGCACACCGTCGAGCACGGCGACATCTTCGTCGTGCCCAGCTGGTGCCGCTTCCGCGTTCAGGCCGAAACGCGCCTCGACCTGTTCCACTTCAGCGACACCCCGATCTTCGAGGGGCTGGGACTGTACCGCGAGTTCGAAGAGGAGACCGACCGATGACCCCGCGCAGAAACCTCTCCGATTCACACCGGGCGAACGGCCCGCGACGGGGGGAGGCGGCGATGACGCTCCGCACAACTCTCCCGGCCGTCGGTGCGATCGCTCCGTATACCGGAGTCGTCGAGGGGAATCGTCCATGAAGCTCTGCACCATCCTGTGGAACGGTGACACCGCCGCCGCCCGTGTCGAGGGCGATCGCGCTGTCGTGCTGGAGGGGTTCGCCGACGTCGGAGCCGTGCTGCGCGCCGGGGCTCCATCGGCGGTGGCGTCGCTGGAGGGGGCGGTCATCGCGCTGGATGCCGTGCGCTACGCGCCCGTGATCGTGGCACCGAGCAAGATCGTGTGCGTCGGTCTGAACTACCGCGCCCACATCCTGGAGATGAAGCGCGAGCTGCCCGAGTATCCGGTGCTGTTCGCGAAGTTCGCCGACACCCTCGCCGCGGCCGGTGAAGAGATCGCCCTGCCGCCGGAGAGCCCCGAGATCGACTGGGAGGGCGAGCTCGCGGTCGTCATCGGCGCCACCGTGCGCCGTGCGTCGGACGAGGAGGCCGAAGACGCGATCGCCGGCTACACCATCGCGAACGACGTCTCGATGCGCGATTGGCAATTCCGCACCCGCGAATGGCTGCAGGGCAAGACATGGGAGCGCTCGACGCCGCTCGGGCCGGTGCTCGCCACCCCCGAGGAGATTCCCTTCGACGCCCGGATGACCACGACCGTCGACGGCGTGCAGAAGCAGGTCGGCGACATCCACGACCTGGTCCACGGCCCCGTCGACCTCGTGCGGTACGTCTCGACCATCACGACCCTGCGCCCCGGTGACGTCATCCTCACCGGAACCCCCGGCGGCGTCGGGCACGCCCGCGAACCCCGCGAGTATCTGGCATCCGGAAGCGTGGTCGAGGTCGCGATCGACGGGATCGGGACGTTGACCAACCGATTCGTCCCGGAAGAGCCGTGAGCGGCGCCCCGCTGAGCCCCGAGCAGCTCGCCCTGCGCGAGCGGCAGGGGGCGGGCGCGCGCTACGACGCCGACGCCGCCCCGCACGCGCACCTCGATCTCGCGCGCCGGGGCACCGCGTACTTCGCCCGGCGGCTCATGCAGCTCGACGACGCCGACCTCGACGCGCCGAGCCTGCTGCCCGGATGGAC
This sequence comes from Microbacterium sp. AG157, assembly GCF_003385695.1. Taxonomy (NCBI): domain Bacteria; kingdom Bacillati; phylum Actinomycetota; class Actinomycetes; order Micrococcales; family Microbacteriaceae; genus Microbacterium; species Microbacterium sp. AG157. The sequence continues at coordinate 6,810 of NZ_QRDK01000005.1, read as the reverse complement.
GCGTCGTCACCTCGTGGCGCATGTCGGCTACAACGCCCGTGCCGTCGCCCGACTCGTCGAATGGGCGCGGACGGGCGTGGAGAACCGCATGTACGCCTCCGACACGCAGCGGTGGGACGAGATCGTGCTCGGCGCGACCCTGCCGACCCGCGCGCTGCGCCACCTCGTCGACCACGCCGCCGTGCACCTCGACGTCGAGTGGCGTGATCTCACCGACGCGCAGTGGGATGCCGAGGTCGTCACCGCGCAGGGACGCACGGTGCCCGCGCGCGAGACGGCGTGGATGCGGGCCAAGGAAGTTTGGGTGCACGCGGTCGACCTCGACAACGGCGGCTCGTTCCTCGACTTCCCGCCCGAGATGGTCGACGGCATCATCGCCGACGTGCTGCGCGCCTGGACGCGCCGCAGCGAGCCCGGCGCGGTGGTGCTGCGGGCGACCGACCGAGACGCCGCACCGGGGGAGTACGGCGAGGGCGGCCCCGTGGTCGAGGGCGCCGCGGCAGACCTTGCGCGCTGGCTCGCCGGCCGCGGTGCGCGGCGGCTGCGGGTCGTGGGCGGTGGAAAGCTGCCGGCGATCGCGCGCTGGTTCTGAGGGCGCGCCGTCGCGACCGCTCGCGGACGTGCTCCGTGTCGGGCGACGCGACTCGCAGGCGGATGTCACCCGAGCGGAACTGCGGGACGGCGCGCGCGGGGCCCACGCCGAACTCTGTGACCTGCGCCCGGGCGTCGCCCGTGACGTCCTCGATGACGAAGCTGCCGCCGTCGGCCCCGGGTGTCCCCGGATCGTGCGGACCTTCGTGTTCTCGAGATCGCCGTGCTCGATCTCGGACACCTGAGGTCGTCCGACGCTGATGCGCTCCGCTACCGAGCCGGGGTGAGTCGACGTCTCACGGGGCCCCGTGCAGACCCCACGGGGTCTCACGCGTGGAGTATTTCACCCGCCTGGAACCGGCGGCAGCTCGACCACCTCGCCGAGCGGGGTGTACCGCGGGCCGGCGAGACGGCCGATCGGCCGCAGCAGCTCGGTGTCGATGCTGGCCGCACCGGTCGAGCCGAGCCGCACGACGTCGTCGCGGATCGACCAGGCGACCACCGTGCCGACGACGAACTCGCCGCCCGTCGGGCTGAATGCGGTCGTTGAGTGGTAACGGCACTCCATGCGCACGGGGGCGTCGGCCAGGCCCGGGATGCCGATGATGCGCGACTCCGCGAGTGCGAGACCCAGGCGGTCGGCCTCGCCCACCTCCGGCGGCATCCATTCCGAACTCGCGTGCAGCGCTTCGAGCATCGCCTCGTCGGCGATGTTCACCACGAACTCGCCCTGCTCCTCGATGTTGCGCACGGTGTCCTTGCGGCCGTTCGCGCGCTTGTTGACAGTGAAGCCCAGCATCGCGGGATGCTGGCTCACCCAGGTGAACGAACTGAACGGGGCGAGGTTCACGGGCTCCCGCCCGCTCGTCACCCACGCGATCGGGCGAGGCACGACCGATCCGACCAGCAGGCGGTACGTGTCGGCGGGGGAGAGCCCCGCGGCGTCGATGAACATCGAACGCTCCTTCCGGGTCAGGATGCGGTGAGCTCGGCGGACCGCTCGGCGACGAGACGTTCGCGAAGGGCCTTTTTGTCGATCTTGCCGACCTTCGTCAACGGCAGCTCGGTCACCGTCACGAGGTGGTCGGGGCGTTTGAACGCCGCGACGCCACAGGCATCGAAGTGCGCCCTCACCGCGCCGAGATCGAGGTCGTGTCCGTCGGACAGCACGGCGAACAGGCACACCGTCTCACCCAGGGTGTCGTGCGGCATGGCCACCGCCGCGGCGAGGCGCACCCCCGTTAGGGCGTAAGCGAGGTTCTCGACCTCTTCGGCCGAAATGTTCTCGCCGCCGCGGTTGATCATGTCTTTACTGCGTCCCTCGACGACGAGGTTCCCGTCGGGACGCCGGCGCACGATGTCGCCGGTGATGTAGTAGCCGTCGGGGGTGAAGGAGCGCGCGTTCGTCTCCGGAGCGTCGTAGTACCCGCGCGGCGTGTAGGGGCCTCGGGTGAGCAGCACGCCGGGTGCGCCCGGGGCGACGTCGAGCCCGCTCGTCTCGTCGACCACGCGGAGCTCGTCGCGGGGCGACACGGGACGCCCCTGCGTACCGACGACGACCTCGACCGGATCGTCGAGCCGCGTGACGTTGATGAGCCCCTCGGCCATGCCGAACACCTGCTGCAGCGTGCCCGGCAGCCCCCGCACGACGCGCTCGGCCAGTTCGTCGGCGAGGCGCGCTCCGCCCACCTGCAGCACGCGCAGGCTCCCGAGTGCGTCGAACCCCACGGCGCCGGCGTGATCGAGCCACGAGGCGACCACCGCGGGCACCGCGGCGGTGTGGGTGACCCTGTGCCGCTCGATGGCCGCGAATGCGCGCTCGGGCCGCGGAGAACCCAACGGCACGACAGTGCCGCCGGCGAGCAGGGTGCCCAGGATGCCGGGGCACGCGAGCGGGAAGTTGTGTCCCATGGGCAGCGTCGCGAGGTATACCGTGTCGCGATCGACCGCCGAGGGCGGCGAGGTCAGGACGATGTTGCAGAGGTAGTCGTCGTGCGTGCGGGCGATGAGCTTGGGAAGGCCCGTCGTGCCGCCCGAGAGCAGGAACACGGCGACGTCGGTGGCATCCGGCCTCGGCAGCGCCCGACCGCGGATCGAGTCGTCGGACGGTGCGCACAGGGCCCTGAGGCTGACGGCGTCGGGAGCGTCGTCATCGTCGCTCAGCACGATCAGGTGCCGCACGGTCGGGCTCGACGCCCGCAGAGCGCGGCCGAGCGCCAAGTGATCGAAGTCGCGCAGGATGTCGGGAGTGACGAGCGCGACGGCCTCGGATGCCGAGACCAGGTGTCGCAACTCGTGCTCGCGGTGGGCGGGCAGCGCCATGACCGGCACGATCCCGGCCCGCAGGCACGCGACCGTCAGAACGACGAACGTCCAGTGGTTCGGCAGCTGCACGACGACGCGATCGTCGGGGACGAGGCCCAGATCGATCAGGCGCGCCGCGCACGCCTCGACCCGGTCGTGCAGCTCGGTGTAGGTCAGGGAGACCTCGTCGTCGACGAGAGCGACCCGGTCGGCGTGCACGTGTGCGGCTTCGGCGAACGCGTCACCGAGCGTGCGGCCCTGCCACAGCCCCTCGGCGCGGTACCGCGCGGCGACGTCGGCGGGCCAGGGCGTCGTCCCCTCGCGCGTCTTCATCGCAGCACCGCATCCGCGCGGCCCGAGAGCACCAGGGTCATGGCGCGATCCTCGTCGCATTCGGGCTCGTCGATGATCGCCGCCACGCCGTGTCGCAGGCGAGCGGCCTCGGCGGTGAGCTGGCGATCGAGCGCGCTGCCGCCCGTGACGAGCACAGCCGAGGCGTCGGCGTGACCGGCGAGGGCCTCGCGCACGGCGTCGTCGGGACGGATGCCGTCGCCCGCCGCGACCGTCACGACCGGGGGCAGCTGGTCGCGGTCGAGAACACGTCTGTCGAGGAGCCCCGTCACCGCCGACTCGAGGGGCGGGGCGCCGTGCCTGTTCTGCCACTGTCGCAGGGCACGGTCCACGGCATCCGGGTCGCGGCGCGCGATCTTGGCCGCGGGGAGGGCGCGCGAGAAGAAGTGGAAACCGAACTGCCAGGGCTCGAACGCGTGGAAGTACGTCCCGAAGTTCTCCCACCAGGACAGGCTCGGCCGCGCCGCGCCCTGAATGCGGGCGACCTGCGGCTGCCGCACGCCCTCGTACGCGAGGAACGCGGCCTCGACGTCGTCGGGGTGCGCCACGAGAGCGTCGGCGAGGGCGATGGCGTCTTCGAGCGACATCTTCGTGCCGCTGCCGACCGAGAAGTGCGCGGTGTGCACGGCGTCACCGAGCAGAGCGACGTTGCCGCGGTGCCAGCTGCGCGCGTGGATGGTGCGGAAGTTGCCCCACCGGGAGTTGTTGCCGATGAGGTGTGCGCCGCCGATGAGGGGGGCGAAGATCTGCTCGAGCCGGTGCTGGCTGTGCTCGTCGCTCGGGCCCGGGGGAGTGGCGGGGGCGAAGGCGTCGAGACCGGCGGCGCGCCAGGTGTCTTCGTCGGTCTCGACGATGAAGGTCGACAGGCCGCCGCCGATCGGATAGGCGTGCGCCGCGAAAACGCCGGCGACGTCGTCGGGAAGACCCTCGGCGTGGGTGTGCAGGAACGTCAGGCCCTCGAAGGGGGCATCGGTGGCGAACCAGATGAACTTCGCCGCGGCCGTCTCGTACGTCACCCCCAGGGTGTCGTCGCCGATCGCGGCGCGCGTCTGCGAATTCGCTCCGTCGGCGGCCACGATCACGTCGTAGTCGCCGAGTTCGTCGATGCATTGCGGGGCGGAGAAGTGCAGATGCGCCCCGGCGGCGACGGCCCGCTGCTGGAGGGCGGCGAGCAGATCTTTGCGCAGCACGGCGCCCATGCCGTTGCCGGCGAAGGTCATGGTCTCGCCCTTCGCGGTGACGCGGATGGCGTCCCACCGCACCCCCGACGCGTCGAGGGTCTCGCGCAGCGCCGAGTCGGCGGCATCCACTCCGCTCTGCGTCGCGTTCGAGAAGACGACGCCGAAGCCGAATGCCTCGTCGGCGCGATTGCGCTCGAACAGGTCGACGTGAGCCCCGGGGATGTTCCGCGCGGCCAGGGCGGCGAAGAGCAGCCCGCCCGGGCCGCCTCCGATGATTGCGATACGCATGTCAGCCTCCTCGCTGAGAATGTCGAACCGTCACGACGCAACGAGTATGCAACATAAAAACGTTCGGCGCCAGCACTTCGTTACATAATGGTCGGGTAACGTTCTCGCATGCGCCCCCGCTCTCTCGTCTTCACGCTCTTCGGGGACTACTTCCGTTACTGCGGCGACGGCGAGGCTCCGCTGCGCGGACTCAGCGACGTACTCCAGCTCTTCGAGGTCGAACCGGCCACCACCCGCGTGGTGATGTCGCGCCTGCGGGCCGAGGGGTGGTTCGAGACCCGCCGTGACGGTCGCCTGACCACCTACGTGCTCTCGCCCAAGGCCTGGCAGCTGCTCGACGAGGGACGCGAACGCATCTTCCGGCACGTATCCGGCGAGTGGGACGGCCAATGGACGCTCATCGCGACGCGCGCGGGCGACCGCTCGGCCCGCGACGAGGTGCGCAAACAGCTCACCTGGCTGGGCTTCGGGCAGCTGCAGCCCGCGATCTGGGTCGCACCCGGCGACCGCATGGCCGCGGCGCGCGATCTGATGGAGACAAACGGCGTGAGCTCCGACGTGTTCCTCAGCCGCAGCGGCGACCTCGACCACGACCGATCGATCGCCGCACGCGGGTGGGACCTCGACGCGCTCGACGCGCTGTACGGCAGGTTCGTGGCGCAGCACGACAGCCCGGTCGACGGCGGGACCCACGACGATGCCCTGGTGGCTCGCGTGCGCCTCACCGACGACTACCGCCGCTTCCCCTTCACCGATCCCGACCTGCCGGCCGACCTGCTGCCCGCGGGGTGGAACGCCCCCCGCGCCCACGAGGTCTTCGTGCGCCGCCACGACGAGCTGCGCCCCGGGGCGACCTCCGCGATCGAGCGTCTCACCGGCATGACCGTGCGCGGGGCGCACCGGGCGTTCCTCGACGGCGGAGCAGTGGGCTTCACGCGGGAGCGGTGACGGCGGTGGGCGCGGCACCGGATGGCGCGGGCCGCCTCTCCCGGCGGGCGCGTGCGGCTGCGATGTCGTCGCGCGATCACAGCGTCGCCGTTCGCCGGGAGGTCGCTGCGCGAGAGGAGCCGAGCCTCAGAGCAGAGCCGGCAGCCGGTCGGCGAGGGCGCGCAGCACGTGCGTCGTGCCGCCGTCGATCTTGACCGCCGCTCGCTGGTCGGCGCGGGTCTCTCCGCGGTTGACGATGACCACCGGGAGGCGCCTGCGCCGCGCCCGCTCAACCAGTCGGATGCCGGAGTTGACCACGAGCGACGAACCGGCGATGACCAGAGCCTCGCTCGCATGGACCAGCTGCTCGGCCTCGCGGAACTTCTCGACCGGGATGAACTCGCCGAAGAACACGACGTCGGGCTTGAGCGTGCCCCCGCACACCGAGCACACCGGGACGACGAACCCGTCGGCCGACGCCGGGGTCACGTCACCGTCGGGGCCCAGCTCGACGTTCTCGGGCAGCGAGATCCACGGGTTATCGGCTTCGACGCGTTCCGCCAGATCGCGGCGGTCGAACACCTGCCCGCACTGCAAGCAGCCGACCCGGCGCATGGTGCCGTGCAGCTCGACCACCCGGCCGCTGCCCGCCCGCACGTGCAGACCGTCGACGTTCTGCGTGATGACGCCGTTCGCGACTCCCGCGGACTCGAGGTCGGCGAGGGCACGGTGGCCGTCGTTCGGCTGCGCGGCCGCGAACACCTTCCAGCCCAGGTGACTGCCCACCCAGTAGCGGCGACGGGCGTCGGCGCTCGAGAGGAACTGCTGCGCCGTCATCGGCGTGCGTGTGGGTGCCCCCTTGCCGCGGTAGTCGGGGATACCCGAGTCGGTCGACACGCCCGCCCCCGTCAGCACGGCGATCTTGCGACCCGCGAGGACGTCGACGGCGCGATCGATGGATGCCGAGAACCCGGCCTCCTCCGTCGTGTCGATCATGCGCACCTCCGTCCGTTCGAGTCTATGGCGGGGCGCCGACACCGGCGCGCGCCGCGAGCCCCCCCCCCCCCCCCCCCCCCCCCCCCCCCCCCCGGCCCCCCCCCCCCCCCCCCCCCCCCCCCCCGCCTTCGCCCCCCGCGGGACCGGGGGGGCGCCCCCCGCCCCACCGGGC
>NZ_QRDK01000004.1:0-634939 GCF_003385695.1 Microbacterium sp. AG157 | reverse complement strand
CCTGTGGGAGAGTAGGACACCGCCGGACTTCTTTTCAGTCGAAATGGCCACCCAAAGTTGGGTGGCCATTTCGCATTTACGGGCACTTCCCCGGGTGCCGACGCGCTGATGCGTCCCGTCCCCTCCCCAGGACAACACCCACCACCGCCTCGTCGTATGCGGGGCATCGGCTGCCCGACCGGGGTCTACGCTGGCGACACCGAGGAGAGGCCGCCGTCACGCGCCACACCCACTCCGGGGGCAGAGCCCTGCATTCATCCTGACGCGACCATCGCGCCCACCGCGGTCTCACCGGCGACGTGACCATCGGCCCGGCTGCCCGGTGCTGCACGGCGCGGTGATCACGTCGGAGCGTAGCCGGTCGTGCTGCGCGAGAAGGATGCCCTGGACGGGGCGGGCTCAGTGCGTGCGGTCCAGGTGGGCCCCACACCCTGATCGGCCCGAGGGCGAGTGTCGCGGGCGCCGACGTGGGCAAGGAGCTGTTCTTCGCGCCCGGTACACGGGTCTTCACCGGGGCGGTGATCGGTGATGGCGGCGAGGCGCGCAGTTGATCCCGCCAGACGCCCGTTCGTCACGCCGATTGAGGACGGTCGCGTGGCCCCTCGTGACACGACGCGTCGGCTCTGTGCGGGGAGAGCCGACGCGTCGATGAAAATGTATCGAGCTCAGCCCGTGTTCTGCAGGCCCGCCGCCACACCGCTCACCGAGAGCAGCAGCAGCCGCTGGTGCTCGGCATCCGGAGTCGGGTTTTCGGCGTCCGCTTCGCGAAGCGCGCGCAGGGCCCGCAATTGCAAGAGCGACAACGCGTCGACGTACGGGCTGCGCATCTTCACGGCGCGCTGCAGGATCGGCTTGTTGCCGAGCAGGTCTCCGCCGGTGATCCGCTCGACCCAGGAGCGGGTGAGCAGCATCTCGTCCATCACGAGCTGGGCGAGGTCGTCGCGGTCGCCCAGCGCGAGGTAGCGACGGGCGATCCGCTCGTCGGCCTTCGCCAGGCTCATCGCGACATTGTCGATCATCGTGCGGAACAGCGGCCACTGCTCGTACGCGTCGCGCAGGCGCGGCTCGTCGCCCACGGCGTCGAGGGCGGTGCCGAGACCGAACCATCCCGCGAGGTTGATTCGGGCCTGCGTCCACGAGAACACCCACGGGATCGCCCGCAGGTCTTCGAGCGACTCCACGGAGAGCCCGCGACGCGCGGGGCGTGATCCGAGGGCCAGGTGGCCGAGCTCCTCCATGGGAGTGACCGTGGCGAACCACGGTGCGAAACCGGGCGCCTTGACCAGAGCGAAGAAGCGCTCGCGGGAGGCGAGATCCATGGTGGTCGCGACGTCGGCGAATGCCTCCGCAGCTCCACGATTGCGACGTTCGATCGAGGGGGAGGATGCCGTGAGCACGGCGGCTGCGACCTGGTCGATGTGCCGCATGGCGATGTCGGCGTCACCGTAACGGGCGAAGATGACCTCGCCCTGCTCGGTGAGCTTGAAACGACCGTCGACGGAATGCGGGGGCTGCGCGAGGATCGCGGAGTTGGCAGGCCCACCGCCGCGTCCGAGGGCGCCGCCGCGCCCGTGGAAGAGCGTGAGCTCGATGCCCTCGGTCGCGGCCCACGTGGAGATCTCGGCCTGGGCCTCGTAGAGCGCGAGGTTGGCGGCGACGGGCCCGACGTCCTTCGAGGAGTCGGAGTAGCCGAGCATGACCTCGAGGCGCCGGCCGGTGGCATCCAGCCGACTGACGAACGAGGGGTGCGAGACGATCTCGGCGAGGATGCCGGGAGCGGCCTGGAGGTCGGCGAAGGTCTCGAACAGCGGGATGACGTCGAGCACCGGGGGCTGTTCGCCGGGTCCCATCGCGAACGAGGCCAGCTCGTGCACATTGGCGAGGTCGTCGGCCGACTGCGTGAACGACACGATATAGCGCCCGGCGGCACGGGGGCCGAAGCGCTCCTGCACGTACGCGATCGAGCGGAAGACCTCGAGGACTTCTTCGGTCTGCTCGCTGCGGGCACCTCCGGCGCGGAGCTCGTCGAGCACCTTCCGGTGAACCGCCGAGTGCTGGCGCACTTCGAGTTCGGTGAGGTGGAAGCCGTAGGTCTCGACCTGCCATACCAAGCGCTGCAGGGCGCCGTATGCCTGGCGCGCGGCACCGGCGGCGACGAGTGAGTCCTGGACGACGCGCAGGTCGGCGAGCAGGTGCTCGGGGTCGCGGTAGGCGAGGTCGGCGTTGCGCGTGCGGGTCGCGGCGATCTTGCGCGCGAGCAGCAGCAGAATGCGGCGGTGCGGTTCGTCGGGGGAACGCTCCGCGATCTCTGCGGCGGCGTCCTCGTCCGCCGCGCGCAAGCGGTGCCACAGCGCGACGAGTGCCTCGCTGGGCGGGGTGGTGGCGGCATCCAGGGTCAGCCCTCGACCCACGCGCCGGGTCGTGCGCTCGAGACCGATCAGCACGTGCTCGCTCGCGATCGCCGCGGCCTTGCGGGTGACGGATGCCGTGACGAACGGGTTGCCGTCGCGGTCACCGCCGACCCACGAGCCGACGCGCACGAACGGCTTCACGATCGGGGCGCGGGATCCGGCGTTCTCACCCTGAAGAATGTCGTCGATCCGGCGGTACACGCGCGGAACCGCGGTGTACAGCGTCTCGTCGAAGACCGACATGACAGAGCGCACTTCGTCGACGGGTGAGGGCTTCTCGCGCCGGAGGGGAGCGGTGCGCCACAGCGTGTCGATCTCTTCGAGCATTCGGCGTTTGGCGCGACGGCTCTCGGTTCCGCCCTCGGTAGCACCGTCGTGCTCCGACAGCAGCTCCGACAGACGCCGAATGCTCGTCGAGATGGCGCGACGGCGGGCCTCGGTGGGGTGGGCGGTGAAGACCGGGTGGAATCGAAGCGCCTGAAGGCGCGCGAGCGCCGTCTCTTCGCCGACCTCGCTCGAGAGCCGCTCGAATGCGCTCGCGATGGTGTCGGGGGCTCCGCTGCGCGACGGCTGATCGCCGCGCTCGCGCAGCACGCGCACGCGTTGATGCTCCTCGACGAGGTTGACGAGGTGGAAGTACGCCGTGAAGGCCCGGGCCACTTCGTCGGCTCGTTCGATCGAGAAGCCGTCGGCGATCGCGGCCGCACGCTCGAACGCCTCGGGCGTCTCGTCGGTGTAGGCCTGGATCGTCGCCGTGCGCAGCCGCTCGACGTCGTCGTACAGTCCGGGGGAGCCGCTCTCCTGAAGGACGCGGCCCAGGAGGGATCCGAGCAGGCGCACGTCGGCGCGCATCTGTTCGGGGAGCTCCTGGCCGGCTTCGAAGCGGCCCACGAGGTCGATGGCCTCGGTCGGGGTCAGTTCACGCACAGGCCCCAGATTATCGGCGTCAGGGGCCGGACCGATCCACGTGTAACGGCGTGCGTCGGTTCGCAGCGCCCGATTTCGGAGTTTCTCCGGTCGGAGACGCCGACTGCCGCAGCAATTCGCTCGATTCGGGTGACGGCATCCGGAATCTCCGGAGCGGTGTTCAGTACCGCGCCGAACCGTGCGGCGGCGGCGGACGACACGCGAGGGTTTTACGACGGGATCGTGCGAGATCGGCCCGGAGCCGCGACGTGGTCGCCCGGTCGGGGGATACTCGTGGCGAGCGGCGTCGCCCCGGCCCGCGGAGGGAGAGACCGTGAGTGACGACGCCCTGCGGGAAGCCGCCGAGACGATGAGGACCGTGCGCGAGCGCTGCGTGTGGACGCAGCGGATCGACCACCGCGACCTCGTGCCCTACCTCGTCGAGGAGAGCGCCGAGGTCATCGACGCGGTCGAGGCGGGAACGCGCGCCGATCTGCGCGAGGAACTCGGCGACCTGCTCTGGCAGGTGCTCTTCCACGCCGAGATCGCCGCCGCGGATCCTGGCGACCCCTTCGACATCGACGACGTGGCCCGGGGGCTGACCGAGAAGATGGTGCGGCGACACCCGCACGTGTTCGCGGATGCCGTGGCATCCACCCCCGAGGACGTCCTCGTGCACTGGAACGCGGCGAAAGCGGCCGAGAAGCGCGAGCGCACGAGTGTGCTCGACGGGGTCAGCGACCACATGCCTTCACTCGCCCTGGCGCAGAAGGTGATGGGCAAGGCCGCGCAGGTCGGCGTGTGCGCGCCGACGCACCACCTGGCCGACCCCGAGACCGAGGCGGAGCTCGGCGACGCGTTGCTGACCCTGGTGCACCTGGCCCGCACGCGTGGTTGGGACGCCGAGCGCGCTCTGCGGGAGCGGCTTCGCACCCTGCGCGCCGAGGTTCGCGAGGCGGAGGCGGCCGCGAGCTGACCGGACCCTCGAGCTCGCGGGTTCCGGTGCGGTCGGCATGCGGGGACGCGAGCGGCACGGTGCGATCTCGAGCCGCGTGCCGCGCCGGCAGCCGGCGGCGTCGCATCGCTCTGGAAGAATGGGACCGTGGCATCCGTGAACCCGCCGCGCGGCATGCGCGACTTCCTCCCCGCTGACAAGGCCCGCCGCGAGCGTGTGCTCGCCATCATCCGCGAGCGCTATCGCGCGCACGGCTTCGACGAGATCGAGACCCCGGTGATGGAGGACTACGACCGCCTGCACGCCGGGATCGGCGGCGACAACGAGAAGCTGTCCTTCAGCATCCTCAAGCGGGGAATGGATGCCGAGAGCATCCGGGCCGCGGCCGACAACCCCGCAGCCCTCGCCGACTTGGGCCTGCGCTACGACCTCACGGTGCCGCTCGCCCGGTTCTACGCCACGCACCGCGCGTCGCTGCCGACGGTGTTCCGCTCCATTCAGATCGCCCCGGTCTGGCGCGCCGAGCGTCCGCAGAAGGGGCGATACCGCCAGTTCGTGCAGTGCGACATCGACATCATCGGCGACGCATCGGCGAACGCCGAGGCCGAGCTCATGGTCGCAAGCCTCGACGTTCTCGACGCGCTCGGGCTCGAGGGCGGCACGATCCGGGTCAACGACCGCCGTGCCCTGGACGCGATGCTCGACGTCTTCGGCTTCGCACCGGACGAGCGTCCCGGCGTGCTGATCACGATCGACAAGCTCGACAAGGTCGGCCCCTCGGGGGTCGTCGCCGAGCTCCGCGACCGCGGCGTGACCGCCCGGGCGGTCGATGCCTTCGCCGAGTACCTCGCGCGGCCGGCGTCGCAGCGCTCGTTCGATGAGGTCGGCATTCGCGCGGCCCTGCCCGCCGGCATCCCCGCCGAGGTCGTCGCCCACCTCGTCGACCTCGGCGACACCGTCGCCGCGGCCCGCGGGGGAGCTGTGCCGCTCGTCTTCGATCCCTTCCTCGTGCGCGGCATGGGCTACTACACGGGTACGATCTTCGAGCTCGCCCACCCGAGCGTCGACTACTCGCTCGGCGGCGGGGGCCGCTACGACGGGATGATCGGCCGCTTCCTCGGCCAGCAGGTGCCCGCGGTGGGCTTCTCGATCGGCTTCGAGCGGATCGTCGACCTGCTCCCGGCCACCGCCGCCGACGGCGAACGTTCGATCGTTCTCGTGCACGACCGCGACGTGTCGACGGCCCAGCTGCTCTCGCTCAAGACGGCACTGATCGCCGGTGGGGCACGCGTGCGCGTCGAGCGGCGCGCGAAGAACATGAAGGCCCTGCTCGAGCGCTCCGCCGCCGACGGCTATGCGTCGTTCGCGACCGTGAACGTCGAATCGACGCCGGAGACGCTGGAGATCAAGCCGCTGGCCTGATCGAGGGATCGCCGGGGGGCCGGATCTCGGTGGACCGGGTGCTAAGCCACCGCGCTGATCAACGCCTCCGCCGGGTTCTCGGCCGCGAGGCGTTCCAGGCGCGCCGCGGTCTCGGCATCGCGAGGCGAGAACCACACCACCCGGGAACCGAGCCCGTCGTCGATCCACAGGCTCGACATCTCGAGGTGGAGTTCGCCCACACGGGCGTGAACGAGGTGCTTGTTCGCGTTGCGCTCGCCGCCGACGTCGCCCAGCCGCCAGAGCTCGGCGAAGCGCGGTGACTCCTCTTCGAGGTCGGCGATGAACCGCTGCCACGACGGTTCTTCGTGATGGCGGCCGTAGGCCGCGCGGAGGCGTGCGGCGATCCGTCGTTGCGCGTGGTCGAGGTCGACGTGCGAGCGCTGCCACTCGGAGTCGGTGAACAGGAGCACGGCGCAGTTGCGGCGCTCGGTCGGCATGTCGTCGAGGTCGTCGAAAAGATAGCGGTAAGCGCGGTTGTACGCACGGATGTCGAAGCGGGCGGTCTGCACGGCGGCGGGGTAAGGAAGGAGTTTCTCGAGCAGGTCGAGGTGTGTCGCACCGACGCAGTACCGCGCCCCGCGGTCGGGCACGGGGAGGTCGGCGAGGGCGAAGAGGTGATCGCGCTCGTCGTCGCTCAGTCGGAGCGCCCGGGCGATGGCCGCGACGACCTGGGCGGAAGCCGCGATCGGGCGTCCTTGCTCGAGCCAGGTGTACCAGGTGAGGCCGACCCCGGCGAGCTGCGCGACCTCTTCTCGGCGAAGGCCGGCGACACGGCGCCGCGTCCCCTCGGGAAGCCCGACGTCGGCGGGACGCAGGCGCGCTCGCCGGCTGCGCAGGAACCCCGCGAATTCGGCGCGGACGTCGTCGGATCGAGTCATGGCATCCCTCCCTCCCCGGCGATCATAGGACGGGCCGGCGACATCCCACCCGTCGGAGGGGAGTGCTGGCAGTACCAGCATGAGCGCACTCCTGGTACCAGGATGAAGCGGTCTTCATGCTGGCACCATGACGACTTCCGCACACCCCGCCACCGGCAGCGCTCCGGTGTCGATCCGTCCGGGCGCCTTCGCCGCCGTGCCCACCTGGCGCTACCTCGGATTTCTGCTGGGGCCCGGCGTCGGCACCTTCGCCTTCAACGCGGTGACGGTGATCCTGCCGACCCTGCGCGAGCGCTTCGGAGCCGGCGACGTCGCTCTCGAGCTCGTGATCGCGGGATACGGCATCCCCTTCGCGGTGCTGCTCATTCTGGGCGGTCGTCTGGGCGACCGCTTCGGCCGGCACCGGCTGTTCGCCGTCGGAATGGCCCTGTTCCTCGTGTCGGCCATCGCCTGCGCGCTCGCGCCGTCCATCGAGACGCTGATCGCCGCCCGGGTGGTGCAGGGCATCGGCGCGGCGCTGTGCACGCCGCAGGTGCTCGCCACCATCCAGGCGACCTCTCAGGGCGCCGCTCGCACCCGCGCGATCGCGGCATTCGGTGCGAGCGGGGGTATCGGAGCGGCCGTCGGCCAGGTGGCGGGCGGCGCTCTGGCGGCGCTGTCCTTCGGCCCCGTGGAGGGATGGCGTGCCGTCTTCGTCGTCGTTGCTCTCATCGCCGTGGCCGCGATCGCCCTCGCGCCGCTGGCTCCGCGTTCGCGTGCGCACGAGATCGTCGCGATCGACCTGGTCGGAACCGCCGCCTTGGGGCTCGGCATCCTCGCGGCATCCGTCGCTCTGACGTTCGGGCCGGTCTGGGACTGGTCGTGGCCGGTCGCCGTGGCGCTGGTCATCGCAGCCGTGGCGCTCGTCGCGATGTGGAAGCACCAGAACGCCGTCGAGCGTTCGGGTCGGGTGCCGTTGCTGCCGCCGAGCGTGCTGCGGCTGCGTCCCCTTCAGCTGGGCCTCATGGCCGCGGGGCTCTTCTTCGCGGGGTACTCGGCTCTGCTCTACGTCTTCCCGCGAGCCGTCGAGGCCGGTGGGCTGAGCTCTCTCGACGCCGGGATGGCGCTGCTGCCTTTCGCCGTGGTGTTCGCCGGCGTCTCGCTCGCGGTGGCACGGATCCAGGCGAAGCTCGGGGACTCGACGCTCGTGCTCGGCGTCACGGTGCAGATGGTCGCGCTCGTCGCGATGGCCGTCACCCTCGTCCTCGCGTGGGGAAGCGACATCGGGCTGTGGCTGCAGCCGGCGCTCGTCCTGCTCGGGGCGGGTCAGGCTCTGATCTTCTCGCCGCTCACCCAGCTCGTGGTGCGCGAGGTTCCGGTCGAGGCCGCAGGCCTGTCGGGCGGGATGTTCAGCACCGCCCAGCAGCTCGCCCTGTCCTTCGGCGTGATCGTCATCGGCGGTGTCGTCACCCTCACCGGCGTCGGCGGCCGCGCCGAACTGCTCGCCGGGCTCGCCTTCGACATCGTGCTCGCGGCGGCGGTGCTGGCCCTGGCGGTGGCGCTGCGCGCGCGGGGGCGCGGCGCGTCGGTCTAGCTCTCGCGCGTCGCCGCGCCGATGCCCAGAGCGTGCCGTCGTCCCGCCGTCACGGCCCGGCCACCGGGCGTTCACCGCGGGCCGGTGTCATCGGGGAATGCGCGCGCGTCGACCGGTGACCTTGACCGCGGCGTCCGTGGTGGCGCTCGCCGGAGCCGGGGCGGTGGGGGTACGCGCCCTCATCTCCCGGCAGGCGGCGATCGCCCGCCGCCGGATCGGGAAGCCCCTCGGCGAGCAGGCCCTGGATGCCGATCGCGTCTGGCGGCGCAAGAAGCACCCGGGTGAGCCGGTCGAGCTGCTCGTGCTGGGCGACTCGATCGCCGCGGGGCTCGGTGCGGGACACCGTCGCGACACGCTCGGTGCGCGCCTCGCGAAGGGGATCGCGCGAGCGGCCGGGCGACCCGTACGGCTGCGGACCGCGGCGGTGGTGGGGTCGGAGACCTCGGCCGTCGCGGCGCAGGTGGCCTCGCTCCCGCCGGAGTACCGACCGGATGCCGCCGTCATCGTCGTGGGCGGCAACGACGTGACGCACCGGATCCCGGCATCCCGTTCCGCGGAGCAACTCGCGCACGTCGTGCGCGACCTGCGCGACCGGGGCGTGCCCGTCGTGGTCGGCACCTGCCCCGACCTCGGCACCCTGCGCGCGATCCCGCAGCCCCTCCGTGCGCTCGCCGCGCGGTCGTCGCGGCAGCTGGCCTCGGCTCAGGCGACCGCCGTGCACCGTGCGGGTGGGCGGGTGGTCGGACTCGCGCGCGCCGTGGGTCCGGTGTTCGCGGAGCGACCCGACGAGATGTTCAGCGTCGACCGCTTCCACCCCAGTGCCCTCGGCTACCGTCGCACGGCGGAGGCGCTGCTGCCGGCGGTGCTCGCGGCTCTGGAGTCGGGGCGAGCCGATGGCTGAGACGGCCCGATCCTCACCTCACGCATAGCTCCCGGATCTACCTTTCTTCCACGCCTCCCATCGATGTCTTCCTCAGTACCTGGCGCGCCGATCCGATCACGCTCGGCGTGCTCCTCGTGGCATCCGCCGCCTACCTCCTCGGTGTTCGGCGCCTCCGTCGCCGCGGGGAGCGGTGGCCGGTCCTGCGCACCATCGGCTTCTTCGCGCTCGGGTTGCTGCCGTACGCGGTCATCGAACTCGGCTTCCTCGGCGTGTACTCGTCGGAACTGCGTTGGGCGTTCTCGACCCGCGTCGCGCTGCTGATCTTCGCGGTTCCCGCCGGCATCGCCGCCGGTCGCCCGCTCGATCTCGTTCCCTCGGGTCTGCGCGAGCGTTTCCTCTCCGCGCGCGTGACCCGCATCTTCGGCAACGCGATGGTCGCCACCGTCGTCATTGCGGCGGTGTTCTGCCTCTTTCTCACCCCGATCGCCGGCATCCTGCGCGTGAATCCGGCGGTCGAGGCGTCGCTGGGGATCGTCGTGCCCCTCGTCGGGCTCGCGATGGTGCTGCCGATGATGGCGCTCGGCGCCGTCCACACCGGCGCCTTCATCGCCATCGAGTTCCTGCTCGCGTTCGTCGAGCTGCTGATCGACTCCGTTCCGGGGCTGCTGATGCGCTTGAACGACAACGTGCTGGATCTGATCCCGGATGCCACGCAGGCGGTGTCGTGGTGGCCGTCGCTGCTGCACGACCAGCACCTCGCGGGTGACATGATCTGGTTCATCGCGGAGTTCGCCGACGTGCCGATCCTCGTGATCCTCATGGTCCGTTGGATGAGGTCGGACCGAGTGGAGGCCAAGGGTTTCGACGAGCTCTCCGACGAGGAGTACGACGAGATGACCCGCGCCCATCTGCGCGGAGAGCGTTGACCCGCTCGACCGGTGCCGACAGGCTGGGGGAGTGCGCACCCACGAAGACGTCGATGCCTTCCTGACCGAGACCCTCGTCGGGCCCGACCCCGAGGGGGAGGCCGCGCTCGCCGCCCAGCACGGCGCGGGCCTGCCGGCGATCGAAGTCGCGGCGGTCAACGCCAAATTCCTGCACCTGCTGACGCGCATCGCCGGGGCGCGCCGCGTGCTCGAGGTCGGAACGCTCGGCGGATACTCCACGATCTGGTTCGCCCGCGCCGTCGGCCCGTCGGGACGGGTCGTCACCATCGAGGCGGAGCCCGCGAACGCGGAGATCGCCCGCGCGAACCTCGCGCGCGCCGGAGTCGCGGACCGGGTGGAGGTGCGCGTCGGTCGCGGAGCCGACGTGCTGCCGACGCTCGCGGACGAGGGGCCCTTCGACCTCGTCTTCATCGATGCCGACAAGGAGTCCAACGAGCTGTACCTGGACTGGGCGGCGCGTCTCGGGCGGATCGGCACGGTGGTCGTGCTCGACAATGTCGTGCGCGGGGGAGAGGTCGCCGATGCGGACACGACCGATCCGAAGGTGCAGGGCGCTCGCCGCGGCATCCTGATGCTCGGATCCGACCCCCGGTTCGACGCCACGGCCCTGCAGACCCTCGACCGCAAGGGGTGGGACGGGGTGGCGGTCGCGATCGTGGTGGATGCCGTGGGACGCTCGACCGATCGGTAGGCGGTCCCGTCGCGCTCCGTGCAGCGCGGACTCCGCAACCCGGCCGCACGCCCGGCGAACGAGATCACTAGACTCGACCACGGACCGACGACGCTCCGCCCCCTCTCCACCCAAGAACCAACGAGGAGTCCTTCGTGGCACTTATCGAGGCTGTCAACGCGCGCGAGATCCTGGATTCGCGCGGTAACCCGACCGTCGAGGTGGAGGTGCTCCTCGACGACGGAATCGTCCAGCGGGCCGCCGTGCCCTCCGGCGCGTCCACCGGCGCGTTCGAGGCCTACGAGCTGCGCGACGGCGACAAGAGCCGCTACAGCGGCAAGGGCGTGCTGAAGGCCGTCGCCGCGGTCGTCGACGAGCTCGGCCCCGCGATCGAGGGCGTCGAGGCCAGCGAGCAGCGCATCATCGACGAGATCCTCATCGAGACCGACGGCACCGAGAACAAGTCGCGCACGGGCGCGAACGCCATCCTCGGCGTGTCGCTCGCCGTGGCCAAGGCCGCCGCCGACAGTGCCGACCTGCCCCTGTTCCGCTACCTGGGCGGCCCCAACGCGCACCTGCTGCCCGTCCCGCTGTTCAACGTCATCAACGGAGGCGAGCACGCCGACAACGGCATCGACTTCCAGGAGTTCTTCCTGGCCCCGATCGGCGCCGAGACCTACGGCGAGTCTCTCCGTTGGGGCACCGAGGTCTACCACGTCCTCAAGGGAGAACTGAAGTCCGCGGGCTACAACACCGGTCTCGGCGACGAGGGCGGCTTCGCCCCCGACCTGCCCAGCAACCGCGAGGGCCTCGACTTCCTCATCCGCGCGATCGAGAAGGCCGGCTTCACGCCCGGTAAAGAGATCGCGGTCGGCCTCGACGTCGCCGCCACCGAGTTCTACAAGGACGGCGTCTACACCGTCGAGGGCAAGGAGTGGAGCGTCGACACCCTCGTCGACTACTTCGCCGACCTCGTCGCGAACTTCCCGATCGTCACGATCGAAGACGCCCTCGCCGAAGACGACTGGGACGGCTGGAAGAAGCTGACGGATGCCATCGGCTCCAAGGTCCAGCTCGTCGGCGACGACCTGTTCGTGACCAACCCCAAGCGCCTGCAGCAGGGCATCGACCTCGGCGTCGCCAACTCGCTGCTGGTCAAGGTCAACCAGATCGGCACCCTGTCCGAGACGCTCGACGCGATCTCGCTGGCGACCCGCTCGGGCTACACCTCGATGCTGTCGCACCGCTCGGGCGAGACCGAGGACACCACGATCGCCGACCTCGCCGTCGCCGTGAACGCCGGTCAGATCAAGACCGGTGCCCCCGCGCGCAGCGAGCGCGTCGCCAAGTACAACCAGCTGCTCCGCATCGAGGAAGACCTCGGCGACGCCGCGGTCTTCGCGGGCCGCTCGGCTTTCCCCCGTTTCAAGGGCTGATCGTCTGACCACATGAGGAGGGGGAGCCGTACGGCTTCCCCTCCTCCGTCGTTCGCGAGCGCTTTTCGCTGAGCGGACGCCGTGCCCCCGGCGCGTCCGCGGAAGCGCCTTCCGGCGGGCCGTAGACTCGCGTGCGGTTCGAGATCCGAGCCGGACGACGACGGAGGGGATGCCGTGGAGCGACCGACTTTACCTCCTCGCCGCCCAGCGGCATCCGAGGCTCCGACGTCGAGCAGGACCTCGTCGAAGAGGGGGCCGAGGGCATCGGCCCGACCGGTGCGTCCGTCGGCGCGCCCGGCCGCCCGCGAGCGCCGCGTCGACGTGCGCGACTGGCTCGGCCGCGTACGCATCTCCGGTTTCGTCGTGATCATGCTGGGTCTGGTGGTGCTGGGGACCTTCGTCCTCGTGCCGACGGTCGGCACGTATATGGACCAGCGCCAGCAGATCCAGGCGCTTCGCAGCGCCGTGCAGCTCAGCCAGTCCCAGGTGGCCGATCTGCAGACGCAGCGCGACCGCTGGTCCGATCCCGCGTACATACGGACGCAGGCGCGCGAGCGTCTCGGCTACACGTTCCCCGGTGAGGTCGTGTACCTCATCGACAACGACCTGCCGGCCTCGGCCACGCCGCAGGAGCAGGACGACGTCAGCGGTGACGTGGGCCAGACCCGCACCGACTGGATGGCACAGCTCGTGCGCTCGGTCACCTCCTCGGGCGCGGCGCAGGTGGCGGTTCCCGACGTCACCGTCGGCGTTCCGGATCCGACTCCCGCCCCCGACGCACCCGCGGGCTGATTCCGGGTCCCGGCGGGCTGTCGGAGACGGCGGGTACCCTGGAGGCGATGACTACCGCAACGCTTCCCCCCGCCTCCGACGCCGACCTGGCCGTGCTCCAGTCGCAGCTCGGCCGTGTCCCGCGCGGGGTCGTGGGAATCGCGGCGCGCTGCGTGTGCGGCAATCCCACGGTCGTGGCGACTTCGCCGCGGCTCGACGACGGCAGCCCGTTCCCCACCTTCTACTACCTCACCCACCCGGCGGCGACCGCCGCGATGTCGGTGCTCGAGGCGGGCCACGTCATGAAGGAATTCTCCGACGAGCTCGCCGAGGACGAAGAACTGCAGCAGCAGTACCTGGCGGCGCACGAGGCGTATCTGCGAGACCGTGCGGCCTATGGCGAGCCCGAGGAGATCGCCGGGATCTCGGCCGGCGGCATGCCCGCGCGCGTGAAGTGCCTGCACGCTCTCGCCGGTCACGCGCTGGCCGCGGGTCCCGGCGTGAACCCGATCGGAGACCGTGCCCTCGAGCGCGGTACGTGGTCGCCCGAGCGGTGCCAGTGCGAAAGCCCCGGGGCCGGCGGATGAAGCGCGTCGCCGCCGCTATGGCATCCGTCGTTCTCGTGACGGTGCTGAGCGGGGCGATGGCGATGCCCGCGGTGGCCGCGACGGTTCCCGCGTCGGCCGCACCCCAGGCCCCGTCGAATCCGGTCCCCGAGGACCCCACCGACTCGGTTCGCGCGGGGGAGTACTGGCTCGACCAGTACGGCGTGCGCGAGGCATGGAAGACCACACGGGGTGCGGGTCAGAAGATCGCGATCATCGACACCGGCATCGGCCGCGGGCCGACCGAGTTCACCGGGGCCGTTGTCGGCGGCACCGACGTGTCGGGCGTGGGCGCCTCCGACGGACGCTCGCCAGTCGGCGCGGTGGACGCGAATCACGGAAGCTGGGTGGGTTCGCTTGCCGCAGCCCGCGGGACCGGCAACGGCCGCGGCATGATCGGTGTCGCGCCAGAGGCCGAGTTGCTGTCGATCTCGGTCGGGTTCGGCGCCTCGAGTGCCAAGCCCTTCACGGATCAGATCGCCGATGCCATCCGCTGGGCGGTCGACAACGGTGCGACGGTCATCAACATGTCGTTGACGACCAACACCCTCGACTGGGACACCAGCTGGGATACCGCCTTCGAGTACGCCTTCGATCACGACGTGGTCATCGTCGTGGCCGCCGGCAACCGGGGCAGCGGCACCGACCGCGTGGGCGCTCCGGCCACCATTCCCGGCGTTCTGGCCGTCGGCGGCGTCGACCCGAGCGGCGCGGCGAGCAACGACGCCTCGACCCAGGGCATCACGATCGGTCTCTCCGCCCCGAGCGAGCGGCTCATCGGTGTCTCGGCCGACGGTTCGCTGGTGCAGTGGAACGGCACGAGCGGTGCGGCGCCCATCGTCGCCGGCATCGCCGCCCTCGTGCGCGCTTCGCACCCGGGGATGGATGCCAACAACGTCCTCAACCGTCTGATTCAGACCGCGAGGCCCGCGGCCGGCGCTTCGGCTCGACCCGACAAGCTGTACGGCTACGGACTGGTGGATGCCGCTGCTGCGGTGTCGGCGCGGGTCGAGACCGTGTCGGAGAACCCGCTCGGGAGCCTCAAGGAGTGGATTCGTCTGTACCGCCGCGCAGACGCGGAGCCGTCGCCGGAGCCCACCTCGAGTCCCGTGGTCATCCCGCCGCTGCCGCCCGTCGAGGCGGCGCCCGCGGCGGGGTCGCCCCTTCTGCCGTCTCGCGATAGCGTGCTGTACGGGTCGTTGCCGCTCGGCGCTGCCACACTGGCCGCTATAATGATTGCGCTCGGTGTCACTGCTGCTGCCCGGCGAATCCGACAGGCGCGCGTCTCCCGCGAGCCGAGCCGCACCACAAACGAGGAGTCCCTCACATCGTGACCACTACCGTGCCCAGAATCCTCATCGTCGGTGGGGGCTATGCAGGTTTCTACACCGCCTGGAAGCTCGAGAAGCTGCTCGGCCGAGGCGAGGCCGAAGTCACGCTCGTCGACCCGCTGCCGTACATGACGTACCAGCCCTTCCTCCCCGAGGTCGCCGCGGGCGAGATCGAGCCCCGCCACGTGGTGGTCGGCCTCCGTCGCCACCTGAAGCGCACCACGGTCATCGCGGGCAAGGTCACGGGCATCTCGCACGCGACCAAAACCGCGACGGTCACGCCGATCGCCGGTGACGAGACCTTCGAGCAGAGCTACGACCACATCGTCGTCACCGCCGGTGCCGTCTCGCGCACCTTCCCGATCCCCGGCATCGCCGACAACGCGATCGGGCTCAAGACCATCGAAGAGGCCGTCGCGATCCGCGACCGCCTCACGTCGAACTTCGACAAGGCGTCGGTGCTGCCCGCAGGTCCCGAGCGCGACCGTCTGCTGACCGTCGTCGTCGTCGGTGGCGGCTTCGCCGGTATCGAGGTCTTCGCCGAACTGCGCGCCTACGCGTCGTCGCTGCTCTCGCAGTACCCGACCCTGGCGTTCGACGACACGCACTTCCACCTCATCGAAGCCATGGGCCGCATCATGCCCGAGGTCTCGCAGAAGACGAGCGAGTGGGTCCTCGCCGACCTCGCCAAGAAGGGTGCCTTCGTGCACCTCGACACGCAGGTCAAGGGCGCGGTCGACGGCATCGTCGAGCTGTCGACGGGGGAGAACCTGCCGACCGACCTCATCATCTGGACCGCCGGTGTCATGGCCAACCCCACGGTCGTCCGTGGCAGCGACCTGCCCGTCGAGGAGCGCGGTCGCATCCGCACCCGCCCCGACCTGCGCGTCGGCACCGACGAAGAGATCGTCGAGGGTGCGTGGGCCGCCGGTGACGTCTCGGCCGTTCCCGACCTCTCGGGCGGCGGCGTGGGCGGATTCTGCGTCCCCAACGCCCAGCACGCGGTCCGCCAGGGCAAGCTCATGGCGAAGAACCTCGTGGCGGTGCTCCGCGGCGAGGAGCCCAAGGAGTACAACCACAAGAACCTCGGTGCCGTCGCCGGCCTGGGCCTGTACAACGGCGCCTTCCAGTCGGGCAACATCGCCCTGACCGGTCTGATCGCCTGGTTCGCACACCGCGGCTACCACGGTCTCGCCATGCCCACCTGGGAGCGCAAGTTCCGCGTGATCGGCGACTGGATGCAGAACTTCGTCCACGGCCGCGAGGTCGTATCGCTCGAGGCCGTGCAGAAGCCTCGCGCAGCCTTCGAGGAGTTCGCCGCTCGCCCGCGTCCGGCCGCTCCCGCCGCAGAGACGCCCGCAGCTCCGGCTGAGAAGAAGGCCGAGCCCGTCGCGGCCAAGTAACACCCTTCGTCCGAGACCCTCGCGCCCTTCCGGGTGCGGGGGTCTCGGCGTTTCCGGGGGCGTCACGTGTCGTCGTGCCGAGTCGGGGACCGGGAGGCCGGATGTCGTCATCGGGAATCGGCGTGTCGTCGCTCTTCTTGCCGCACGGTCAGCGGGCGGCGGGCGACGCCCGCGATACGGTGGAGGCACGGGCCCCCGTAGCCCAATGGCAGAGGCAGGCGACTTAAAATCGCTTCAGTGTGGGTTCGAGTCCCACCGGGGGTACGAGATGCCCGTTGCGTGCAGATCGCCTGGGAGTCCCTCGCACCACCCGTAACGCGGCGCACCCCGCAGTTACACTGGAGGGCAATCTTCCGAACGGAGTGTGGGGACTTATGTGGGAGTGGCTCGTACCGGTCATCGTGATCGTCGGCATCCTGGTCATCGCTGGCATCTACCTGTGGGCCACCTACAACAGCCTCGTCGCGCTCAATGTGCGCGTCGACGAAGCGTGGAGTGACATCACCGTTCAGCTCAAGCGACGTGCCGACCTGCTGCCCAACCTCATCGAAACGGTGAAGGGCTACGCGGCGCACGAGAAAGCCGTGTTCGAGAACGTCACGCGCGCGCGGGCTGAGACACTCTCGGCGCAGAGTCCGGCTGAGGCCGGCGTCGCCGAGGGCCACATGCAGCAAGCGTTGAAATCGCTGTTCGCGGTGGCCGAGGCATACCCGCAGCTCCAGGCGAGCCAGAACTTCCTGCAGCTCCAGCATGCGATCGTCGACACCGAAGACAAGATCCAGGCGTCGAGACGGTTCTACAACGGCGGCGTGCGCGAGTTGAACACGAAGATCAAGGTGTTCCCGAACAACCTCTTCGCCCGCCAGCTCGGCTTCCACGAGCGGGAGTTCTTCGAGGTCATCGACGGCGCCGCGATCGCCGAACCGCCACGCGTGCAGTTCTGAGTGAACGCGCCCCCTCCGCTTCGGCCGAGGGGGCGCGTTTCAGTTGGTGCGACCGTCGGGGTGCTCGTGTCGCTCGGCGCGCAGGGCCCCTGCCAGGTCTTCGGCCGCGTCACCCCACCGCGAGACCGTGACGCGGTCGAGGCCCTGCCAACGTGCGGCCGCGAGCAGTTCGGCGGCGACGCGCTCGGCGGCATCCGGAGACGCCCCGGCCTCCCACCACGCGGACTGCACGCGCAGAGCGCGCGACGCGCGGTCGGCCTTGAGGTCGATGCGTCCGACCACGTCGTCTCCGACGAGGACGGGCAGCGAGTAATACCCGTAGCGCCGCTGCGGCGCGGGCGTGTAGATCTCGATGCGGTAGTCGAAGTCGAACAGCCGCTCGGCGCGGTCGCGGAACCACACCACGGGGTCGAACGGGGTGAGGATGGCTGCCGCATCGACCTTGCGCGGCCGGGCGGCGTCGCGGTGCAGCCATGCCTTGGCCGGTCGACCGGCGACCTGCCAGCCCTCGACGGAGACGGGGATGAGTTCGCCGGCGTCGACCAGATCGTGGATGCCGGTCATCACCGCCGGTCGATCGCGGATGCGCCAGTAGTCGGCGAGGTCGGCCACCGTGGCGACGCCGTACGCGATGGCGGCGCGACGTACGAGCTCTCTGATCGCCTCGGCGCGGGCAACGGAGGTCTCGAGCGCCGCCGGTGGAAGGACATCGGAGGCGAGGGCGTATCGCCGCTCGAAGCCGCGTCGGCCGGCGATGGCGACATCGCCGAACAACCAGAGGCGCTCCAGGCCGTTCTTGACGTCGTCCCACCCCCACCAGGAGCCGCGAGAGCCGCTGCGGGCGTCGTGCTCGATCTCGGCGGGACGCAGCGGACCGCGGTCGGCGAGCTCGTCGCGCAACCACCGCAGAAGTGGCTGATTCGCCTCGGCCCACGCGTCGCGACTGTACTTGGCGCGCAGCTCGTCGCGACGAAACTGCAGCAGGGGCCAGTCATCGACCGAGACGAGGGATGCCACGTGCGCCCAGGACTCGACCCACGTCGGCCGGCGTGAAAAGGCGAGTTTGTCGAGCAGGGCGGGATCGTAGGGCCCCAACCGTGCGAACAGGGGCATGTAATGAGAGCGGGAGAAGACGTTGACGGAGTCGATCTGCAGGATGCGCATGCGATGCAGCACGCCCGTGATCTGACGCGTTCCCACCGTCGCGGGGCGCGGTCGGGCGAAGCCCTGAGCAGCGAGAGCGATTCGGCGGGCGTCGGCGCGACGGAGCGTCGTGGTCATGCGATTCACCGTAGCGACCCCCTCCGACATGGCCGCCGGAGCGCGACCGGCGCGGCGGTAGGCTGACGGGATGAGCGGAACCGATCCCGACGAGCGTGGATCCTTCCTCGACGCCCTGAAACGTCGCACCGTGTCGAGCGACCTGCAGCCGCCCGTCCCGCCGGGTCTGCGGCAGGCGACGGCATACGCGTGGCGGTTGCTGGTGATCGCCGCGGCGCTCGCGGTGGTGATCTTCGTCGTCATCCAGCTGAAGCTCCTGGTGATCCCGCTGCTGGTCGCCGTGCTGATCTCGGCACTGGTGTGGCCCGGGTTCTCTTTCCTGCTGCGGCACCGCTGGCCGAAGTGGCTCGCCATCATCGTCACGGTGCTGGGCACCCTCGCGATCATCGCGGGTCTGGTGTGGGTCGCCGTGTGGCAGATCTCGCGGCAGTTCGGGTCGGTGCGCAAGCAGACCGAGGCATCCGTCCAGCAATTCCGCGAGTACTTGATCAGCGGCCCCCTGCATCTGAGCGCTCAGCAGATCGACGACGGGCTCACGCGGGCGGGGACCTTCCTGCAGCAGCAGGGCGAGGTCATCTGGACCGGGGCCCTCACGATCGGCTCCACCATCGGGCACGTCGCGACCGGCGTGCTGTTGACGCTCTTCATCCTGCTGTGCCTGCTCGCCGACGGGGGCGGCATCTGGCGGTGGACGACGCGCCTCTTCCCGCGCGCCGCCCGACCAGCGGTCGACGGTGCAGGTCGCGCCGGCTGGCGCACCATCAAGAGCTACGCCCGCACCCAACTGCTCGTCGCGACGATCGACGCGATCGGCATCGGTCTCGGCGCCTTCCTGCTCGGCGTGCCCCTGTCGATCCCGATCGGTGTGCTCGTCTTCCTCGGCGCGTTCATCCCGTTCGTCGGCGCGGTCGCGACCGGGGCGCTCGCGGTCTTCATCGCCCTCGTCTACAACGGCCCGCTCATCGCCCTGTTCATGCTCATCGTCGTCCTCGGGGTACAGCAGTTCGAGAGCCATGTGCTCCACCCGATCCTGATGGGCTCGGCCGTCAAGGTGCACCCTCTCGCGGTGGTGCTCGTCGTCGCAGGAGGCGCGATGATCGGCGGCATCGCCGGCGCCCTGTTCGCGGTGCCCCTCGCCGCATTCGTCAACGTCGTCGCCGTCTACCTCAGCACGAAAGCGTGGAAGCGCGACGGTGAGACCCTGGCATCCCCGGATCTGATCTGGCGGACCGTCCCGCGCGAGCGCGGAAGGAGATCATGAACGACACTCCCACCCTGGCCGAGTTCGAGGATGCCGCGCAGAACCTGCGCGGCATCATCACGAGAACGCCCCTCGACGAGTCGCTCCACCTCACCGAGCTGCTCGGTGTACCCGTGAACCTCAAGCTCGAGAACCTGCAGCGCACCGGATCGTTCAAGATCCGCGGCGCGACCTACCGCTTGTCCCGCCTGACCGAGGAGGAGCGGGCGCGAGGCGTCGTGGCGGCATCCGCCGGCAATCACGCGCAGGGGGTGGCGCTGGCCGCGCAGCAGCTCGGTATCGCAGCCACGATCTTCATGCCCCTGGGTGTTCCGGTCCCCAAGCTCCTCGCCACGCGCGGATACGGCGCCGAGGTGATCCTCGAGGGGGCGACCGTCGAGACGCCGCTGCGCCTGGCCGCCGAGTTCGCCGAGCGCACGGGTGCCGTGCTCATCCACCCCTTCGACCACCGCGACATCGTCGTGGGGCAGGGGACCCTGGGCCTCGAGCTCGTCGAGGACATGCCCGATCTCGAGACGGTCATCGTCGGTATCGGCGGGGGAGGGCTCGCCGCGGGAGTCGCCGCCGCCGTGAAGGCACGTGCCGCAGCCGAGGGGCGAGTGGTGCGCATCATCGGCGTGCAGGCGCACAACTCCGCCGCCTACCCCTCGTCGCTCGCCGCGGGGTATCCGATGCAGGTCGAGACCACCCCGACGATCGCCGACGGCATCGCGGTCGCCCGCCCCGGTGATCTGCCGTTCGAACTCATCCGTCAGTACGTCGACGAGGTCGTGACCGTCACCGAGGACGACATCGCCCGCGCGCTGCTCGTGCTCCTCGAGCGCGCCAAGCAGGTCGTCGAGCCCGCCGGAGCCGTGGGCGTCGCAGCGATCCTCGCCGGCAAGGTGAAGGCCAGCGGCCCCACCGTGACGATCCTCTCGGGCGGCAACATCGACCCCCTCCTGCTGCAGCGGGTCGTGGCTCACGGGCTCTCGGCATCCGGTCGCTATATGTCTCTGCGGATTCCGCTGCCTGATCGCCCGGGCCAGCTCGCCCGGGTGTCGGAGCTGCTCGCAGGCGTCGGTGCGAACGTCATCGAGGTGCTGCACACCCGCCACGGGCAGGGGCTCCAGATCAGCGAGGTGATCCTCCAGCTGAGCGTCGAGACGCGCGGCGAGGAGCACCGGGCGCTCGTGATCTCGACGCTCGAGCACGCCGGGTTCATCGCGACGGTCGTTCCGAACTGACGCGTCAGGGCCTCGACCGGGAGGCTGGTCGAGGCGCGTTCAGCGTGGTCACACGCCCCGGACCGCCCTGGCCTCGGCGGTCCGGAAACGCCGCGAGCCGCCCACCCCGGCAGTGGGGGAGCGGCTCGCGAACGAAGGCGGGTTACTGACCCGAGTAGGTCTCGACCTTGACGACCTCGACCTGGATCTCTTTCCCGTTGGGTGCGGTGTACGAGCCCTTGTCGCCCTCTTTGAGGCCCATGACGGCCGTTCCGAGAGGCGAGGCCTCGCTGTAGACGTCGAGCTCTGAGTTGGCCGCGATCTCGCGGTTGCCGAGCAGGAACTTCTCTTCGCCGCCGGCGACGATCGCGGTGACGACGGTGCCCGACTCGACCACGCCGTGGCTCTCGGGGGCCTCTCCGACCTTCGCGTACTTCAGCAGCGCCTGCAGGGTGCGGATGCGCGCCTCTTGCTTGCCCTGCTCGTCTTTCGCAGCGTGGTAGCCGCCGTTCTCTTTGAGGTCGCCCTCTTCGCGCGCGGCCTCGATGCGCTTCGCGATCTCTTCGCGACCCGTGGTCGAGAGGTGCTCCAGCTCGCTGTGGAGGCGGTCGTAGGCGTCTTGCGTGAGGAACGTCACCTGAGCGTCGTTGGACACGGGTACTCCTTCGTCGAGGCGCTGACGGCGGTGTCTGCAGCCGTCGGCGGGGATATGTCGAACGCCCCGGCATCGAGCCGGGGCGCGTCGTGATTCCGCGAGTTTACGGCACCCAACAGGCGTTGACAAAACCTGTGGTCGCCAGCGACAGCGTCGGAATCGTCTCGGTGAAGGCGCGCGAGGCGTCGTCCGACGCGGGATACTGCACGACCTTCCAGCCCACCGTCCCGTGATCCTCGTCGCGGGCCTCGAGGGCGCAGGCGACCGGCTTGCCCACGGGGGCGGTGATCTGGAAGCTGCTCGAGACGGATTTGTCGTCGATGACGGTGAAACCGGTGTCGGTCGCCGTCACCGAGGCCGCGCTGCTGGCGAACGTCGTGTAGCCGAGATACCCGATGGCGCTGAGCGCGAGCACAGCGACGATCGTCCAGCCGACGAGGCGCCGCCGGGGCGAACGCGTGCGCCCGTAACGTTCGACGAGCAGGGCTTGCGTCGTCATGGTCTCCCCGGGCTTTAGGCTGGAGTACCAGGCTACGCGCTTCCGCCCGGACCGAAGGACTCCATGCATCCCGTGATCGTCGCTCTTGCGACCACGCCCTCCCCGGCCACCACTCCCGACGAGTCGATCGTCACACCCGGGCCGCTCGGCTTCGCCGCCATCGCCTTCATCGGCGTCGCGGTGTTCCTCCTCGTGTGGGACATGCTGCGCCGGATTCGCCGCGGTCGATACCGCGAAGAGGTCAACGCCGAACTGGATGCCGAGGAGCAGGCGCGCGCGGCCCGAGACGCCAGCACGACCGACGACCAGGACATCGACCCGGCCGCTCCTCGCAGCTGAATCTCAGCCCGGGGCTCTGGCATCCGGAATCCGAGGCTCGAGAAGGGGACGCGCGGGGGCGTGACGCGCTCAGCCCCGGTGGCCCGGGGATTCAGCCGCCGTGGTACGCCGGGGCGAGGGCGATGAGCAGGCACGCCGTCCAGTGGCAGAGGAACGCCAGCACGGTGCACACGTGGAAGATCTCGTGGAAGCCGAAGTGTCCCGGCCAGGGGTTGGGCTTCTTCAGCGCGTAGACGATCGCACCGCCCGTGTAGAGCAGACCGCCGACCACGACCAGCACCATCATGGCGACGTTCGCCGCGAGCAGGTCGCCGAGGTACATCACGGCGGCCCACCCGAGCGCCAGGTAGAGCGCCACGTAGAGCCACCGCGGCGCGTTGATCCAGAAGACGCGGAACAGGATGCCGAGGATCGCTCCGCCCCACACGATCGACAACAGCAGCACGGTCTTCGGCGTCGGAAGGGCCAGTACGGCGAGAGGTGTGTACGTTCCCGCGATCAGCAGCAGGATGTTGGCGTGGTCGATGCGCTTGAGCACCGCGAGCGTCTTCGGCTTCCAATGGAAGCGGTGATACAGGGCCGAGTTGCCGAACAGCAGCATCGAGGTGGCCATGAACACGGCCCCGGCCCACTTGCCGGGGGCACCCTGCGCCAGGGCGATCAACACGATGCCGGCAGCGATCGCGACGGGGAAGGTTCCGGCGTGGATCCAGCCGCGCCAGGTGGGCTTGAGCTCAGCCTGCGCGCCTACCGCGCCCGCTTCCAGAAGGGGGAGCTGGGGCATGTCGGGGCCGTCTGCGGGGATCGAGGGCGTCACGCTCTCGACACTACGTCTCAGCTCATGCGCGCGGAGGAACATGGGCGATCCGCTCACCCTTCCCCCAGGAAGCACCGGTCGCTTTCACCGGTCGCCGCCGCCTGCGACGCGGTAGCGTAGGCGAGTGGCGCGTATGCGGAAGAACGAGGGGCGTGGACCGCTTTACCGTCTCTACATCTCGCGTCTGCGTCGTCGCATGCCGGCCACCGTGCCGCACCACGTCGCGATGATGATCGACGGCAACCGTCGGTGGGCGCGCCAGCTCGGCTTCGACAGTGCCGCCCACGGTCATCGAGCCGGCGCCGCGAAGATGCACGAGTTCCTCCGTTGGTGCGACGACCTCGGCATCGAGGTCGTGTCGCTGTACCTGCTGTCGAACGACAATCTGGTCAAGCGCGACAGTCGGGAGCTGCAGGACCTGCTCGAGATCATCGCCGAACTCGCTGCCGAGCTCTCGCATGAGCCCAACTGGCGCGTGAAGCACGTCGGCCGCGCCGACGGCTTGCCCACCGAGCTCGCCGAGGTGCTCCACGAGGCCACCGAGCGCACCCGCGGACACGATGGTCTGCACGTGAATCTCGCGGTCGGCTACGGCGGGCGCAGCGAGATCGTGGATGCCGTGCGCTCGATCATCGCGAAGCACGACCAGTCGGGCGGGTCTCTCGAGGAGCTCGCCGCGAGCCTCACGCCCGAACAGATCGGGGAGCACCTGTACACGGGGGGACAGGCTGATCCCGACCTCGTGATCCGCACCTCCGGTGAGCAGCGCCTCAGCGACTTCCTGCTCTGGCAGTCGGCGCACTCGGAGTTCTACTTCGTCGAGGCGCTCGGCCCCGACCTGCGCGAGGTGGACTTCCTCCGCGCGATCCGCGACTTCGCAGCGCGCGATCGCCGCTTCGGACAGTGAACGATCTCGACGACGTATCGGCGTGAACACGCTGTTTACGAACTCGTCATTTTCGCGGCGTGTTAACGACCCCGGGTGGTGTCGAGGGGTCGTACGGTGATCTCATCGGACACGGAGTCCGGTCGAGTCGACCTTCGGATCGCGACTCGTGACCCACAGGTCGACTCGTGACAACCGGGTGATTCACCCGGGTCGGGAGTGGGTTGTGACTGCACGAGCACCGTACGACCAGCGTCACGTCGTCGAGAGCACCGAGGCCGAAACGGGAGCCGACCAGGCTCTGCGCACATATGTCTTGGACACCTCCGTCCTGCTGAGCGATCCGCGAGCGTTCTTCCGCTTCGCCGAGAACTCCGTCGTGATCCCCGTCGTGGTCATCACCGAGCTGGAAGGCAAACGTCATGACCCCGAGATCGGGTACTTCGCCCGCCAGGCCCTGCGCCACCTCGACGAACTCCGTATCGAGCACGGACGCCTCGACTTCCCCGTCCCGGTCGG
This sequence comes from Microbacterium sp. AG157, assembly GCF_003385695.1. Classification (NCBI taxonomy): domain Bacteria; kingdom Bacillati; phylum Actinomycetota; class Actinomycetes; order Micrococcales; family Microbacteriaceae; genus Microbacterium; species Microbacterium sp. AG157. The sequence goes on along the minus strand of NZ_QRDK01000004.1, from coordinate 610,321 downwards.
CACCGACGGCACCCTCCGCGTCGAACTGAACAACACCGACCAGCAGGTGCTCCCCTCCGGCATGCGCACGGGCGGCAACGACAGCCGCATCCTGGCCGTCGCCATGAACCTCGCGCAGGACGGCGCCGAGGTCACCGTGGTGTCGAAGGACCTTCCGATGCGGGTGAAGGCGGCATCCCTCGGTCTGAATACCGAGGAGTACCTCGCCGAGCAGGCGATGGACTCCGGGTGGACCGGTATCGCCTCGATCGACCTGTCGGGCGACGAGATCTCCGACCTGTACGAGACCGAGGTCGGGGTCAGCGAGGTGGTCAAGGGGCTGCCGATCAACACCGGGCTCGTCATCCACTCCGAGCGCGGCTCGGCGCTCGGCCGTGTCACCGGCAAGGGGGAGTACCGCCTGGTGCGCGGAGATCGCGACGCGTTCGGCCTGCACGGGCGGTCGGCCGAGCAGCGTATCGCCCTCGACCTGCTCCTCGACCCCGAGGTGGGCATCGTCTCGCTGGGCGGCCGTGCCGGTACGGGCAAGTCGGCGCTGGCGCTGTGCGCCGCTCTCGAGGCCGTGCTGGAGCGACAGCAGCAGAAGAAGATCATCGTCTTCCGACCGCTGTTCGCGGTGGGCGGGCAGGAGCTGGGCTACCTCCCCGGCGATCAGGCCGAGAAGATGGGCCCCTGGGGCCAGGCCGTGTTCGACACCCTCGGCTCGGTCGTGTCGGGCAACGTGCTCGAGGAGGTGCTCGCGCGAGGCCTGCTCGAGGTATTGCCCCTCACGCACATCCGCGGCCGTTCCCTGCACGACGCGTTCGTGATCGTCGACGAGGCGCAATCGCTGGAGCGGAACGTGCTGCTCACCGTCCTCAGCCGCATCGGCCAGAACTCCCGCGTGGTGCTCACGCACGACGTGGGCCAGCGCGACAACCTGCGCGTCGGTCGGCACGACGGGGTCGCCTCGGTCATCGAGACGCTGAAAGGCCACGGACTCTTCGGTCACGTGACCCTGACGCGGTCCGAGCGTTCGGCTATCGCCGCCCTGGTGACGGAGTTGCTGGAGGCCGGCGAGCTGTCGTAGCGGCTCTCTGAGAGGGGTCGGGATGCCGTGGCATCCCGGCCCCTTCTCGTCGCCGTCTGTGCGGCACCGGGAGGGAAGATTTGGGCTCAGATGAGAGGGTTCTCATTTCACGCTCTCCGGGCTCTCACAATGACCCGCCAGAGTAGAGCCATCGACGAGGGAGACCTCGTCACCCGCCTCGGCGGTTCCCCCCAGGAAAAACAAGAGAACGTCACGTGCAGGTCACCGCTCTTCGGGTGAGTCGGAAGACCACCGTGAGCGTCTCCCCAAACCCCCGGTTCCCCCGCCGGGGGTTTTCGGGTTGTGAACGTCATTCCCAGCGATAGCCCGCGCCGCGCACGGTGACGATATGCGATTGGCCGATCTTGGCCCGCAGATAGCGCACGTACACGTCGACCACGTTCGACGACGGGTCGAAGTCCATTCCCCAGACGCGGCTCAGCAACTGCTCGCGGCTGAGCACCTGGCCCGCGTGGCGGATGAACTCCTCGGCCAGGGAGAACTCCCGTGCGCTGAGATCGATCTCGCGACTGCCGACGGTGGCCCGACGGGCGAGTACATCGAGGGACACGTCGCCGTGTGCCACGGTCATCGGACCGACCGTCACCGGTTCCCGCATGCGCGAGCGCACCCGGGCGAGGAGCTCGTCGAACTTGAACGGCTTGGCGACGTAGTCGTTGGCACCGGCGTCGAGACCGTCGACGGTGTCGCGCGTGCTCGTGCGTGCGGTCAACATGATCACGGGGATCTGCGAGCCTTGGCCGCGCAGGCTCCGCAGCACCTCGAAGCCGTCCATCGATGGCAGACCGACGTCGAGCAGGACGAGATCGACGTCACCCGAGAGCGCGGTGTCGAGGGCCTCTGCTCCGTCGGCGATGATCAGAGTCTGGTAGCCCGCGGACTCCAGCCCCTTCGCGACGAACGCGGAGATGCGTTCCTCGTCTTCGGCGATGAGGATGCGTGTCATCCGGTGGCCTCTCTCTGCATGACGACGTCACCGGCGCGCACGGGCGTCGGGAGCTCGGCGGGGGACTGCGCCCCGGTCACGGGGATGTGCAGGGCCACGGTCGCCCCACCACCGGGGGTGTCGCTGACGCTGCAGTGTCCGTCGTGCGCCTTGGCGATGGCATCCACGATCGACAGTCCGAGCCCGGATCCGTCGATCCCCCGCCCCGTCGACAGGCGGTCGAAGCGACGGAACACGCGGTGACGAGCGGCCGGGGGGATGCCCGGGCCGTGGTCGCGGACCCAGAGGTGGGCGGTGGTCTCGTCCGCCGTGCTGCCGATCTCGATCGAGGTGCCCTCGGGGGTGTACTTCGCGGCGTTGTCCGCGAGCTGGAGCCACGCCTGGACGAGGCGATCGGCGTCGCCGTGGATGCGGCCGCGCGCCCGCTGCTCGACGGTCCAGGTGTGCCCCGGGATCGCCCCCGCGAGCTCCGCCACGCGGTCGGTGAGGGAGCCCACGTCGATGACCGCCGCCTCGAGCGCGCCGCTCTCGACGTCGGCCAGGGTGTCGATGTCGTCGACCAGCCGCGCGAGGCGATCGAGTTCGGCGATGCCGAGGTCGCGTGTCTCGGTCACATCGTGGGGATCGGCGGGATCCATCATCTCGAGGTGCCCACGGACGATCGTGATAGGGGTCTTGAGCTCGTGCCTGACGTCGTCGAGCAGTTGCCGTTGCGCGTCGACCGACATCGCCAGTCGATCCAGCATCGAGTTGACCGAGGTCGTCAGATCGGAGATCTCGTCGTTGCCGTGCGCGCGCAGGCGCGTGCCGAGGTCGTCGATGGTGATGGCGTCGGCGGTATCGCGCAGGCGCCGGAGCGGCGAGAACAGGCGCCCCGTGACGAACCAGCCGGCTACGGCGACGAGCAGCAGCACCACGAGCGCCGAGATTCCATAGGTGAGCGTCGAGAGGGTCACCAGCTCCATGCGCTGGTCCACCGAGATGACCTGCACGGCGGCCCCGTCGCGGGTCTCGACGGCCGCGTAGAGCACGGGCCCATGGACGCTGTCGAGGCGCCCACGATCGTTGCCGAGGCTGATCTGGTCGGCCAGGGATGCCACGAGCCCGGCATCGTCGGCGATCGACAGTCCGGGTGGAGACGGGGTGCTCGCGAGCACGCGCGCGCCGTCGAGGGCTACGGTGCCGTCGGTACGACCGGGAACGGTCGCCGCGACGAGTGTGGCGGCATCCTGGCTGCTCGTCGACAGGGTCGAGACGAACCCGTCGAGTTGCCGTTCGGCGTTGGCCACGACGCGTTCGCTCTGCACGAGGAACGTGACGCCGCCGGCGATGATCATGCCGAGCAGCACGACGCCGAGGATCGCGCCGAGGAAGCGCACGCGCGTCGAGACAGGTCTCGTCGTGCGGCTCATCCTCTGATTATGGCGCGCCTCGGCGTCGGGGATGCGCCAGTGGGCCCGATCAGCCCGGGTGGGTCATCGACAGCAGGTCGAGCTTGGCGTCGAGCACCTCTTCGGTGATCTCGCCGCGCTCGACGTAGCCGAGGTCGATGACCGCCTCGCGCACCGTGATGCCCTTGGCGACCGAGTGCTTCGCGATCTTCGCCGCGGCCTCGTATCCGATGACCTTGTTGAGCGGGGTGACGATCGAGGGCGACATGCCGGCGAACGCCTCGGCGCGCGCGACGTTGGCCTCGAGGCCGTCGATGGTCTTGTCGGCGAGGACGCGCATGGCGTTCGAGAGCAGACGAATCGACTCGAGCAGTGCCGTGCCCATGACCGGAATGGCGACGTTGAGCTCGAACGAGCCCGAGGCGCCCGCCCACGCGACGGTGGCGTCGTTGCCGATGACGCGCGCGCACACCATCAGGGTGGCCTCGGGGACGACCGGGTTGACCTTGCCGGGCATGATCGAGGAACCCGGCTGCAGGTCGGGGATGTGCAGTTCGCCCAGACCGGTGTTGGGGCCGGAGCCCATCCAGCGGATGTCGTTGTTGATCTTCGTCAGCGAGACCGCGATCGTGCGGAGGGCGCCGGATGCCTCGACGAGACCGTCGCGGTTCGCCTGGGCCTCGAAGTGGTCCTCGGCCTCGGTGATGGGCAGCTGGGTCTCTGCCGCGAGCAGCTCGATGACCTTCTGTGGGAAGCCGAGGGGCGTGTTGATGCCGGTACCGACCGCCGTGCCGCCGAGGGGGACCTCGCCGACGCGGGGGAGCACGGCCTCGACGCGCTCGATGCCGAGGCGCATCTGGCGGGCGTAGCCGCCGAACTCCTGGCCGAGGGTGACCGGGGTGGCGTCCATGAGGTGGGTGCGGCCCGACTTGACGATGCCCTTCCACGCCTCGGCCTTGGTCTCGAGCGCCGTCGCGAGGTGCTCAAGCGCCGGGATGAGGTCGGTGATGAGCGCCTGTGTGACGGCGATGTGCACCGAGGTGGGGAAGACATCGTTCGACGACTGCGAGGCGTTGACGTGGTCGTTGGGGTGCACCGTGTCGCCGAGGATGCGGGTGGCGAGGGTCGCCAGCACCTCGTTCATGTTCATGTTCGACGAGGTGCCGCTGCCGGTCTGGTACGTGTCGACGGGGAAGTGCGCGTCGTGCGCGCCGGTGACGACCTCGTCGGCGGCTCGGGCGATGGCATCCGCGATGCGTCCATCGAGGGTGCCGAGCTCTTTGTTGGCGAGCGCGGCGGCCTTCTTGATGCGGGCAAGAGCGGCGATCTGCGTCGACTCGAGGCCCGAGCCCGAGATGGGGAAGTTCTCGACCGCACGCTGCGTCTGCGCGGCGTAGAGGGCGTCCTTGGGTACCCGCACCTCACCCATGGTGTCGTGTTCGATGCGGTACTCGATGTCGGTCACGTCGTTGTTCCTCCGGGTCGTTCGTTGGGTTGTCAGATGCGGGCGTCTTCGACGCGCGGGTCGTCGACGCGGGGGTCGTCGACATCGCCCACGATGACGACGGGGAAGGCTTCGCCTTCATCGAGGCGGTAATTCGCTCCGACCACGGCGGTGCGCCCCTCGGCCACGGCCTCGCTGATCAGTTCGGAGGCGCGCAACAGCTCGCCCACCGTGTGGCGGAGGTGCTCGCGACCCACAAGCTCGGGGTCGACGGCGTCGGGGAGGTGACCGTCGACGGCGGAGGCGCGCTGCACGCGTCGCACAGCCGGGACGATGGGCGCGATCTGCCGCCAGATGTAGGCGGGGAGGGTCGGGGCGTCGACGCCCGTGCTCTCGATGGCCGCGCCGACGGCGCCGCACGCGTCGTGCGCGAGCACCACGATCAGGGGGACTTCCAGCACGCCCACGGCGTACTCGAGGCTGCCGATGACCGAGTCGGAGATGACCTGACCGGCGTTGCGCACGACGAACAGGTCGCCGAGGCCCTCGTCGAAGATGATCTCGGCCGCGAGGCGAGAGTCGGAGCAGCCGAACAGCGCCGCCGTGGGGTGCTGCGAGCTCGCGAGCTCGGTTCGGCGCTCGACGTCTTGACGCGGGTGAGCGGGGGCGCCCGAGACGAAACGTTCGTTGCCCTCCACCATCTGCCGCCAGACCTGCCGGGGGGTCATGCGCTCGCTCACGGGACCTCTCTCAACTGCTCGATCTGCGATGTGACGGACGCGGCGGCCAGCGCCGCGGTCTCGGGGGCGGCATCGCCGTAGACGAGCACGTAGTCGGGCCCGGCCGGGGTGGCGAGGGCGTAGTCGATGTTCCCGGTGCCGGACGGGTTCGACGGACGGTACACGTTCCACGTGATGCCGTCGATCTCGATGGTCTCGGTGCTGCGGGTGCCGTCGAGCACCTGTCCGACCCACGTCTCGTCTGCCTCGAAGCCCTGCGCGACGCGGAGGAATCCGCTCTCGCCCGAGCGGACGTAGACCATGGTCCACGCCTCGGTGCCGCCGACGCCCTCGGTGCTGGCCTGGTTGACGCGCCATCCCTCGCCGAGGGAGGGGGAGAGCACCGGTCGACCCAGGTCGCTCTGCATCTCGGCCGCGAGGGCGGCGACGTCGATGTCGGGGCGGGGAGCCGGCTCGCCGCGGGGCACGGCCGCGACGACGACGAGCACGACGCCGACGGTCACGATGAGTGCCGCGATGAGGTTGCGGAACGTCTTGCTGGACCGGTACCGACGCGAGGACTCGGCCTTGCGATCGGCCGCTTCCTGCGGGGTTTCGGGGCGACCGAGATGGGCGACGACGCGAGCCATCAGTCGTCACCCTCGCCGCGGGCGGCGTCGAGGCGGCGCTTCGCGCCGAGCAGCCACTCCTCGCAGCGGGCGTAGAGCTTCTCGCCGCGCTCCCAGAGCGCCAGCGACTCTTCGAGGGTCGGAGCGCCCTGCTCGAGCTCGGCGACCACGCGCACGAGTTCGTCGCGGGCCTGCTCGAACGACAGGGTCGCGACGTCGACGGCGGGGCCGGGGGTCGTCGCGGTCATGGCATCCATTCTAGGCGCGCCCCATCGACACCCCGTCGCCGGGTGCCTCGTCGTCGAGCGGTCGATCGGCGGATGCCGAGGACTCGGCGTCGTCCGCGGTGTCGCGGCCACTGGTCGACGCCCCGTGTGGAACCGTGTCGGGAACGCCGCCCTCCGAGCGAGCGGCCAGCGTGCCCTCCTCCACGGTGAGCCGAAGCGCGGTCCCGGCCGGGGCGTGAGCGGCGTCGCGCAGCACCGAGCCGTCGGGGAGCTGCGCGATCGCGTAGCCGCGGGCGAGCGTCGCGAGCGGCGAGAGCGCGCGCAACCCCGCGCCGAGTTCGCTCGCGCGTCGCCGCTCAGCCTCGATGCGGCGGTCGACGATGTCGCGTCCGCGGTTCGAGAGCATCCACAGCTCCTGCGCGCGGGAAGTGAGCATGGAATGGGGAGTGCGCAGCGCCGGTCGCGAACGGATCTGCTCGAGCTGCGCGATGTCGTGCAGCACGCGTTGGGTGAGACGGCCCGTGAGCCGGGCACGCAGCTGCGACACGAGTGCCCGCTGCTCGCTGACGTCGGGTACCACCCGCTTGGCGGCGTCGGTGGGTGTGGAGGCGCGCACGTCGGCCACCTCGTCGAGGAGCGGCCGGTCGTTCTCGTGTCCGATGGCGCTGACGATCGGAGTGGATGCCGCGGCCACGGCGCGCAGCAATCGCTCGTCGCTGAAGCCGAGCAGCGTCTGCGGATCTCCGCCGCCGCGGGCGATCACGATCACGTCGACCTCGGGGTCGGCATCCAGGATCTTCAGAGCCGCGAGGGTCTCGGGAACGCACCGGTCGCCCTGGACGGCGGCGTGCTGGGTGCGGAAGCGCACGCGGGGCCAGCGCAGCTCGGCATTGCGATGGACGTCTTTCTCGGCGTCCGAGTTCTCGCCCGTGATGAGACCGATGCAGTGGGGGAGGAAGGGCAGCTTCTTCTTGCGGACCGGATCGAACAGGCCCTCGGAGCGCAGCTGGACGCGGAGCCGCTCCAGACGCTCGAGCTGTTCGCCGAGACCCACGTGCCGCATTGCCGAGATCGCGAACGAGAAGTCACCGGTGCGCGGGAAGTAGTCGGCCTTCACACACGCGACGACATGGTCGCCGACCTTGAGGTCTTTCGGCAGACGGTTGAGGGTGCTCGACCAGATGCGGAAGGCCACCGTCGATTCCGTGCCGAGGTCTTTGAGGCGACCGAAGACGTTGCCGCCGCGGCGGTTGAACGAGGTGATCTCGCCCTCGACCCAGACAGACCCCCAGCGTTCGATGAAGCCGCGGATGGTGTCGTTCAGGCGCGAGACCGAGGTGGGGGCGTCGGTGCTCGAGTCACGGGGGTGCACGCTGTCGGCGGGCGGGGCCTGGCCCGCGATGGTCTCGGGCTGGAACGAGGTCATGGTCTCCGGAGGGTCGAGGTGGCCGGTTCGGCCGGTGTTCAGGGGCGTCCCGGTAGAATCGAGGGGTGAGCTCACCTGCCGTCCACCTGCCCGTTCCCCGTATCCCGGGTCGACGCGGGCGGCTCCAGGATATCCCCGTGAAGGGCCAGAAGAAGGTCCTGCTGGCCGCGCCCCGCGGCTATTGCGCCGGCGTGGACCGCGCGGTCATCGCCGTCGAGAAGGCCCTGGAGCGCTACGGTGCCCCGGTGTACGTGCGCAAGCAGATCGTGCACAACATCCACGTCGTGACGGAGCTCGAGAAGAAGGGCGCGATCTTCGTCGAAGAGGTCGACGAGGTTCCCTCGGGCGCCCACGTCGTCTTCAGCGCGCACGGCGTGTCGCCCGCCGTCGTGTCCGCGGCATCCGACCGGGGTCTTCAGGCCATCGACGCCACGTGCCCCCTCGTGACGAAGGTGCACCGCGAGGCCGTGCGCTTCGCCCGTGACGACTTCGAGATCCTGCTGATCGGCCACGAGGGACACGAGGAGGTCGAGGGCACCGCCGGTGAGGCTCCCGAGCACGTCACCGTCGTGAACTCTCCCGACCACGCCGACACGATCGAGGTGCGCGACCCCTCGAAGGTCGTGTGGCTCTCGCAGACCACGCTGTCTGTCGACGAGACGATGGAGACCGTGCGGCGTCTGCGCGAGCGCTTCCCGCAGCTGCAGGATCCGCCGTCGGACGACATCTGCTACGCCACCCAGAACCGCCAGGTCGCGATCAAGAAGGTCGCCGTCGGCGCCGACCTCGTGATCGTCGTCGGTTCGGCGAACAGTTCCAACAGCGTCCGCCTGGTCGAGGTGGCCCTCGAGCACGGGGCCAAGGCCGCGTACCGCGTCGATTACGTCGACGAGGTCAAGCAGGAGTGGCTCGAGGGGGTCGAGACGGTCGGCGTCACCAGCGGTGCGTCGGTTCCCGAGGTCCTCGTGACAGAGGTGCTCGACGAGCTCGCCGGCGCCGGCTACCGCGATATCGAAGAGGTGCGCACGGCCGAAGAAGACCTGATCTTCTCGTTGCCCAAAGAGCTGCGGCAGGATGCCACCGGCAAACGCGACGAGCGCGCGCTGGGCGGCCGGGGTCGGGCGTGAGCGACACCGATCCGCGCACCCCCTCCGACGAGGCCCGTCCCCGCCCGCAGTACGGCGAGTACGCCACGCCCGAAGAGCAGCGCGCGCGCATCCGGCGTCCGGAGGTGACCGAGGCCCTCGAGGCGGGGGTCGCCCCTCAGCCGGAGCCGGTCGCCTTATCGAGCTCCGCGGCGAAGCCTGCGCCGATGCCCGTCCCCACCACCCGCGGCGGGCAGATCGACCGGATCGTGACGTTCGGCCTTCTTATCTACGGGCTGTTCTCGGTGGTCACGTCGATCATCCAACTGCTGAACTTCCCCGAGTACGCGAACAACTTCGCCCGGGTCTTCCGGGTCGACGTGGCGTTCACGAACCTCACCGCCGGGTATCTCTGGGGTGCCGCCGCCGCCGCCGTCACCGGCATCGGGTGGCTGTTCACCGCCCTGTTGACGTGGCGGTCGATGAAGCGCGGCCGTATCTCGTTCTGGATCCCCATCGTCGGCGCGTTGATCAGCACGATCATCGCCGCCGTGCTCTCTCTCATCGGCATGTCGAGCGACCCGCAGTTCCTGTCGGCCGTCATGGGCAGCGTCTCGAACTGAACCGTTCTGCGCGGCATCCCGTGTTCCTAGAAGAAGAGGGAGAGGGGATGCCGCGGTGCGAGACGAACACGCGCAGCTGACCGCGCTGTACGACGCGCACGCGACCCCCGTCTGGCGCTACGTCGTGAGCCTCACCGGTGATCACGCGGGAGCCGACGATGTCGTACAAGAGACGCTGCTGCGCGCCTGGCGGACCCCGCGGGTCATGAGCGACGATCCCGCGACGCTGCGCTCGTGGATGTACACCGTCGCCCGCAACCTCGTCATCGACGAAGCGCGCAGCGCGCGGCGTCGGCACGAGCATCCGGTCGACGAACTGCCCGAGGTCGTCCGCGACGACGACACCGACGCGATGTTCGACGCCCTCCTCGTGGAAGAGGCGCTCGCCACCCTGACTCCTGACCACCGCGCCGTCATCGTCAGCGCTTACTACGGTGGGCGCAGCGTCGCTCAGGCCGCCGAGGAGCTCGGCATCCCGGCCGGAACCGTCAAATCGCGACTGCATTACGCGGTGCGGGCATTGCGGCTCGCGCTGCAGGAAAGGGGGGTGACCCGATGAACGACGATCACGAACGTCTGTCGATGTCGGACGGCGCCTACGTGCTCGGGGCGCTGTGCGCATCCGACCGCGCCGAATTCGAAGCCCACCTCGCGGTGTGCGCCGCCTGCCGCGCGTCCGTCGCCGAGCTCGCTCCCGCCGCGGGACTGCTGTCGCGGCTGTCCCCCGAGCGGGCTCGAGCCCTGAGCCCGACGACCGGCCCCATCCCGCTCGCCTCGCCCGACCCGGCCCTGCGCGGACGCGTCGTCGAGGTCGCCCGACGTCGGCGTAAGCGCCGCCTCACGGTGTGGACGCTCGCCGCATCCATCGCCCTGGTCGCCGTCGCGGTACCGAGCGTGTTCGCCGTGAACAGCGCGGTGCAGCAGTCGACGGGGACGGTCTACGCCCTCGACGACGTCGCCGGAGCGCCGCTGGAAGCCTCGGTGAAGCTCACGTCTGCCCCGTGGGGAACCCGCATCGACCTGGTCTGCCAGTACACCGGGCAGGTGCTCGATGCTCCTCCCGGTGGCTGGCCGTATGCCCTGGCCATCACCGACGACGCGGGCACGACGAGCGTGCTCTCGACGTGGCGTGCCGACCCGGGGTCGACCACCGAGCTGAGCGCCGGCACGGATCTCTCTGCCTCGAACATCGGGGCGGTCGAGATCCGCTCTCTCGACGGCGGCACCGTCGTGATGCGGCGGGAGTTCGGCTGAGTCCTGCGCACGTGCGTCGGCTTCGTACGCTTTAGCATCGGTCCATGCCTCGACTCGTCGCCGTCTGCGCCGTCCACAGCCTGCACCCGGATTCCGGATCGGTCGGGGTGACGGCGATCGACAAGCGTGCCATCGAGGGAAGCGTGCGCGTCGGCAAGCTCGGCATCCGCTCCGACGTGCAAGCGAGTCGCAAGCACCACGGTGGGCCCGACAAGGCGGTGTACGCCTACGCCACCGAGGACGCCGCGTTCTGGGAGGGCGAGCTGGATCGCGAGCTGCACCCGGGCTGGTTCGGTGAGAACCTGCGCGTGGAGGGGCTCGACGTCAACGGCGCGCGCATCGGAGAGATCTGGCGCATCGGCGACACCGTCGAGGTCGAGGTCACGATGCCCCGCACCCCGTGCGCGACCTTCGCGCGATGGGTCGGCGGTTCGGCGGCGCGCGGCTGGGTGAAGCGGTTCTCCGACGAGGGGCGACTCGGCGCCTACCTGCGCGTTCGCCGTGCCGGCGAGGTCCGGGCGGGGGATGCCATCGAGGTGCTGTCGTCGCCCGAGGGTGCCCCCACGGTGCTCGAGGCGTACCGCAGCTGAGCCGCTGTTGCCGGACGGGCGGAGGGCACGCGAGACAGCATCTCGCTGACATCTCGGATGCAGTCCGACGCCGAATCGTCAGCGAGATGTCGTCTCGCTGACGTCAAGCGCCCGGCCCGGGGCGCGGCGTCCGGAGACGACGAACGCCCCGGCGGGAGAGCCGGGGCGTTCGTGCAAACGCGCTGGGTCAGTTCTGGGACTGGCCGTACGAGCCGAGCTGCTTGGTGGCCTCGACCACGCGCACGGCCATGGCCGACTCGGCGACCTTGCCCCAGGCGCGGGGATCGTACTGCTTCTTGTTACCGACCTCGCCGTCGAGCTTGAGCACGCCCTCGTAGTTGGAGAACATGTAGCCCGCGATCGAGCGCGTGAAGGCGTACTGGGTGTCGGTGTCGATGTTCATCTTCACGACACCGTTGGCGACGGCGAGGGCGATCTCGTCGTCGGTCGAGCCGCTGCCGCCGTGGAACACGAGGTCGAGGGGCTTGGGGCCGGTGCCGAACTTCGCGGCGATGCCCTCCTGGATCTCGCCGAGCAGCTCGGGGCGGAGCTTGACGCCACCGGGCTTGTACACGCCGTGCACGTTGCCGAAGGTGAGGGCCGAGATGTACCGGCCGTTCTCGCCGAGGCCGAGGCGCTCGACGGCCTTGGTCACGTCGGCGACGGTCGTGTACAGGGCCTCGTTCGAGCCCTCGTGCTGCACACCGTCTTCTTCGCCGCCGACCACGCCGACCTCGATCTCGAGGATCGCGTTGATGTTCTTCATGCGGGGGAGGAGCTCGGCCGCGATGTCGATGTTCTCGTCGAGGGGAACGGCCGAACCGTCCCACATGTGTGACTGGAAGATGGGGTTGCGACCGGCCTTGACCTCTTCTTCGGAGGCCTCGAGCAGCGGGAGGACGAAACCGGGCAGGGCGTCCTTGGGGCAGTGGTCGGTGTGGAGGGCGACCGTGATGGGGTAGTTCTTGGCGACCTCGGTCACGTACTTGGCGAAGGCGAGAGCGCCGGTGGCGCGGGCCTTGACGGTGTGGCCGGCGAAGTAGTCGGCACCACCGGTCGTGACCTGGAGGATGCCGTCGGAGCCGGCCTCGGTCAGGCCCTGGAGCACCGAGTTGATGGTCTGCGAGCTCGAGACGTTGATCGCGGGATACGCGAAGCCGCCGGCCTTCGCGCGGTCCAGCATGTCGGCGTACTGCTCAGGGGAAGCGACGGGCATGGAGGTGCTCCTTGGTGTTGTCGGGACACCGTCACTCTAGCGAAGCCACCGGATCGTGACGCGGCGGGCGCGGCAGGAACGGGGCAGTTCTGTCGAACCGTTAAGAAAGGCGATTCCTTCGTTGCACATCCGGTCAAAACCGGCGATTGTCCACGCTTCGCTGGATACAGTGGCCGCATGGTGAGCCTGACTGCCGACATGAGCCCTTTGCACCCCGACCGCAACCTGGCGCTCGAGCTGGTGAGAGCGACCGAGGCGGCGTCCATCCGCGCCGTTCCCTTCATCGGCCGGGGCGACAAAGAGGCCGCCGACGGTGCAGCCGTCGACGCGATGCGCGCGTTCTTCAGCACCGTCAACTTCGACGGCACGATCGTGATCGGCGAGGGCGAGAAGGACAACGCTCCCATGCTCTACAACGGTGAGCGCGTCGGCAGCGGCCGCGGGCCGCAGTGCGACGTGGCCGTCGACCCCATCGATGGCACCTCGCTGACCGCCGCAGGCCGCCAGAACGCCCTCTCGGTCATCGCCGTGTCGGACCAGGGCACCATGCTCGACGCGTCGAGCGTCTTCTACATGGACAAGCTCGTCACGGGCCCCGCCGGTGTCGGCGTCGTCGACATCCGCCTCCCGATCGCCGAGAACATCCGCTTGCTCGCGAAGGCGCTGGGCAAGCCCGTCGATGAGATCGTCGTGTCGGTGCTGAATCGGCCGCGCCACGAGAAGCTCATCGCCGAGATCCGCGAGGCCGGCGCGGGCACCCGCCTCATGAGCGACGGCGACGTCGCCGGTGGCATCAACGCCGCTCGTCACAACGCTCGCACCGACATGTGCGTCGGCGTCGGCGGCAGCCCCGAGGGCATCGTGACCGCGTGCGCCATCAAGGCTCTCGGTGGGCACATCCAGGGCGTCCTTGCCCCGCGCAACGACGACGAGAAGGAGAAGGGCCGAGATGCCGGACTCCAGGTCGACGGCGAGGTGTACGAGGCCGATGGCTTGGTGAAGGGCAAGAACACGATCTTCGTCGCGACCGGCGTGACCGACGGACAGCTCGTCCAGGGTGTTCGCCGCGAGGGTGACTTCCTCTACACGGAGAGCGTCGTGCTGCGCGGCGCCTCGGGCACCCTGCGCCGCATCTCGTCGGAGCACCTGACGTCGAAATGGCTGTGACGCTCCGGGCTGACGCTTCGGGGTCGATGTCATTGCGCTGACGTCATTGCGTTGACGTCGTTGCGTTGACGTCAGGTTTCCTGTCTGGGACGCCTCTGATCGCGAGACTGCGTCTCGCTGACAAATCGGTTGCAGGTCGCAACTGTCGTGTCAGCGGAATGCGGTCTCGGCGGTAGGGCGGGGTCCCGGCGATCCAGTACGCTCCGGCGCCCGGGGGAACCGCGACGCGGCGAGAATCCCGCGATGTGCAGATACAGCCGGGCGTGTCGTGACGCAAGCGTGACCGGCCCCGGAGGCCGTGTCTGGCAGAATCGAACGCAGTGTCAACGGCGACGCTGTGTACTTCCGAGACCCGAAGGGGGATCGTCCATGGCAGCTCCGACGAATCACACCGCACCTCAGACAGGTGCACAGGCGGTCATCGCCAGCGCGGCCGATCCCGCGCGTCGTCCCGATGTTCTGCTGCGCGTGCGCCGCGACGAGGGCCACGAGGTCAGCGCGTGGTGGATGGTCGGGGCGTTCGTCGCCGTCTCGGCGGCCGTGGTGAGCCTGTTGAGCTGGGTTCCCGGCGGGGCCTGAGCCTTCTTCCCTTTCCGTCGCCGAGTGTTCGACCGGCGACATCCGTTTTCTCGACCCCTCCCACCTCGTATGGCGCCTCGACGCGCGCGAGCACTTTCGCGCGACGTGGCGGACGCTCACGACCCGGCGTCGGAGAGCCCCGCTCGCTGACGGATGTCACCCAGATCGGCCCTCGTGGTCGCCCCGTCTTCGTCGACCGGTGATTGCGTGACCTCGCCGGTTCCCTCGAGATCCTCGATCATCTCCGGTGCGGTCCACCGACGCGGAGCTGCCTCGAGCGCGACGGGAGCGGCGACCGCGTCGAGCTTCGTCTCGTCGATACCGGGGAACTTCCGCGCCGTGACGAGCACGCGCGACTCCAGCGACCCGGCGAATCGGTTGTAGCTGTCGACAGTCTTCTCGATCGCTCGGCGCAGGTCGTTGGCGTGTTCAGCAAGCTTGCCGATGCGCTCGTAGAGTTCGGTGCCCAGAGCGAAGAGCGTGCGCGCTTCGTCGGAGACGTCTTGCTGCGTCCATGTGAAGGCGACGGTCTTGAGCACCGCCCAGAGGTTCACGGGGGAAGCGAGGGCGACGCGACGGGTGAAGGCGTAGTCGAGCAGGGTCGGATCTTCGTCGAGGGCCGAGGCCAGCAGCGACTCGCTCGGGAGGAAGCACACGACGAACTCCGGGCTCGTGGTGAGGCCCGCCCAGTACGCCTTCTTCGCCAGCGCGTCGACATGGGCGCGCACCGCGCGGGCGTGTTTGGTCAGGAGTGCTGCCCGACGGGCCCCGTCGTCGCCGTGCGCCGTCACCGGGATGGCGCTCGCCTGCAGGTACGCGTCGAGGGGGGTCTTGGCATCCACCGCCAGGGACTTACCGCCGGGGAGCCGCACGACCATATCGGGGCGACCGGCTCCGGCGTCGCTCGAGATCGCGGTCTGCAGGTCGAAGTCGACGTAGCGCGTGAGCCCGGCGGCTTCGACGACCCGCCGTAGTTGCGTCTCGCCCCAGACGCCGCGCGTGGTTCCCGAACGCATGGCCGAGGCCAGAGACTCCGTGGTGGCACGCAGAGCCTCGTCGGCTTCGCGGGACAGGCGCAACTGCTCGCCGAGTGCGGAGTACTGCTCGACGCGATCGCGCTCGAGACCGTCGACCTTGCGCTGCATGGCGTCGAGCGTCTCGCGCACCGGGTCGAGGGCGCGCAGGACGGTCTGCTCTCGTCGCTCGCGCTCTTCGCGGGCTGCTTGATCGGCGCGCGATTGCCCCACCAGTTCGCGGTACAGCGACACCTGATGATCGAGCTGCGCCTGCACTCCCGCGCGCGCGGTCTCGGCTGCGGCGACCCGGGCCCCGAGGGCCTGTTGCTCGACGGCGTTGCGAGCTGCGGCGCGCGAGGACCCTGTGAACCACCCGCCGACGACGCCGAGAGCGAGGGCGAGGATCACGAAGAGGAGGGCGATGGCATCCATGGGGTCAGCTTGCACCAGACCTCCGACATCCGCGGAAAGACGGGCCGACGCGACTCAGGCGACCGCGCGCTCGGCGGGCTCGGCGACGATCTGCGAGACCCGCACGCCGAGGTGGGCGGCGAGGGCGTGCACGTCGTCGACACCGGCGCGGCGGGCGCAGTCGATCGTGATCTCGGCACAGGCCACCGCGTCGGCGAGAGCGTCGTGGTGCGCGAAGGGAGAGCATCCGGCCTCAGCGGCGACGAGCGGAAGGCGGTACGAGTCGAGCGTGTAGGTCTTGCGCGACATCTGCACGCTGCACAGGTAACGGTAGGGCGGGCAGTCGTCGCCGGTCGCGGCGCACGCGCGGCGCAGCACCGACATATCGAAACCGGCGTTGTGCGCGACCAGGACGTCCGCTCCCGCAAAGGAGGTGAGACGCGCGAGCTGCGCCGACCAGCCGGGCGCGTTCACGACATCGGAAGACTGGATGCCATGGATCCCGACGTTGATGGGAGCGAAGTGGTCGTGACCCGCCGGCGGCTTGATGAGCCAGGCCGCTGTGGCGACCACGCGGCCGTCGCGAACACGGGCCAGACCCACCGCGCACGCGGACGCACCGCTGGAATTCGCCGTCTCGAAATCGATCGCGGTGAAGTCCAGAGCCACGATTCCACCCTGTGCCGGGACCGCCGCGTTGCGGAGGAGGCGCGCCGGGGCGGGGTCGTACAGCCCTGGTATCTGCTCGCCCCCGAGGCGACCCACACGTGCCGTCGAGCGGAGGTCGTCGACGGCCCGCCGGCTTCCGGAATCCACCGACGGCGTGTCGCACTCCGACTCCACGGGGCGGGTCGACGTCGGAGGGCCGCGCGCGTCCCGCTGCCCCGATCCAACGGAGGGTGTCGGAGGGGCGGCGTAGGGTCGTGGGCATGACCGATCGCGAGAAGTCGACCTCGTTCGGGCAGGCGGCCTCCGCCTACGAATCCGGGCGTCCGGGGTATCCGTCCGGCGCCGTGGCCTGGCTCCTCGACCCCGTGCGGGAGCCCGGTCGCGCGTTGCGCGTCGCCGATGTCGGAGCGGGGACGGGCAAGCTCACCCGCGCTGTCGTCGAGCTCGGCGCCGACGTGGTGGCGGTCGATCCGGATGCCGACATGCTCGCGAGCCTGCGAGAGAACGCGCGGGGTGTGCCCACGTTCGTCGGGATGGCCGAGGACCTGCCCCTCCCCGATTCCGGCCTGGACGCCGTCGTCATGGGCCAGGCCTGGCACTGGGTCGACGTCGAGCCGGCCTCGCTCGAGACCGCGCGCGTGCTGCGCAGCGGGGGAGTGCTCGGGCTCATCTGGAACATCCGCGACGACCGGGTCGACTGGGTGCGGCGGCTCACCGCGGCCATGGGCGGGTCGAACGCCGAGGTCCTCCTCGCCACGACCGGTCCGCGCGTCGCCGAGCCCTACGGCGAGCTCGAGCACCGTGAATGGTCGTGGGCGAGGCGGATCACTCTGCCGCAACTGCGCGACCTCGTCGTCTCGCGGAGCGACATCATCACGGCCAGCCCCGAGAAGCGCGCGGGCATCGAGGCTGCGGTCGACGGGGTCGTGGCATCCGTTCCCGAACTCGCCGACGGAGGGTCGGTCGCGTTGCCGTACGTGACCCACGCGTTCCGCGCGCGGCGGCCGTGACGCGGGTGACCGGGCTCCAGGCCGGGTAACCTGGACTCCCGTGGCTCTTACCATCGGAATCGTCGGCCTTCCCAACGTCGGAAAGTCGACCCTCTTCAACGCTCTGACCAAGAACTCGGTGCTCGCGGCGAACTACCCGTTCGCCACCATCGAGCCGAACGTCGGGGTCGTGAACCTTCCCGATGTGCGCCTGCAGAAGCTCGCTGACGTGTTCGGCAGCGAGCGGCTCGTGCCCGCTGCGGTGTCGTTCGTCGACATCGCGGGCATCGTCCGCGGGGCCAGCGAGGGCGAGGGCCTCGGCAACCAGTTCCTCGCGAACATCCGTGAAGCGGATGCCATCGCCCAGGTCGTCCGCGGATTCGCCGACGACGACGTGGTCCATGTCGACGGTTCGGTCAACCCGGCCAACGACATGGAGACCATCAACGCCGAGCTGCAGCTCGCCGACCTTCAGACGCTTGAGAAAGCCATCACCCGGTACGAGAAAGAGGTCAAGGGCAAGAAGCTCGACCCCTCGGTGCTCGAGGCCGCCAAGGCCGCGCAGGATGCTCTTCAGCGCGGCGTGCTGCTGTCGGCATCCGGAATCGACCTCTCGCCGATCCGCGAACTGGGTCTGCTCACCGCGAAGCCGTTCATCTTCGTCTTCAACGTCGACGAGGCCGTCCTCACCGATCAGGCTCGCAAGGACGAGCTCGCCGCGCTGGTCGCACCCGCCAAGGCCGTCTTCCTCGACGCGAAGATCGAGTCGGAACTCATCGACCTCGACCCCGAGGACGCGGCCGAGCTGCTGGCGTCGACCGGACAGGACGAGTCGGGCCTCGACCAGCTCGCCCGCATCGGATTCGACACACTGGGCCTGCAGACCTACCTCACCGCAGGCCCCAAAGAAGCGCGTGCCTGGACGATTCCGCAAGGCGCGAAGGCGCCGCAGGCCGCTGGTGTCATCCACACCGACTTCGAGAAGGGCTTCATCAAGGCCGAGGTCATCTCGTTCGACGACCTCGTCGAGCTCGGCTCGGTCGCCGAGGCCCGCGCGAAGGGCAAGGCACGCCTCGAGGGCAAGGACTACGTCATGCAGGACGGCGACGTGGTGGAGTTCCGATTTAACAACTAGCTCAGCCGTCCAAACAGGATGCGCGTTGAACTGAGAATGTGTTCGGTCGCGTATGTCCTCCCAATCGAGCCGTGACGTGTCTCTCGCTGATGGAAGCTTAGGTGCTGTGCGTAGCCGGTGGTTCGTGCGGCGTCGTGGGCGAGGGGGCGTCGCCGCTAGCTGGAATTCGTCAATCGTTGTTGCGACGCGAGCACTGGTAGTTGCATACTTGCATTGGATTCCAAGCTCGAATTTCAAGCGAGAAGTTACGGATATTTGCCTGTGTCATTTCCTGTAATTCACCCCCACATGCACGTCTTCACGGACGACGAGGTGCGGCAAGCGTTTGATGCTGGCATCCCCATCTACTTTGACACGATGGTTTTTCGCAACCTGTGGAAGTTGCACAGTAATCCGCGAAAGAACCTGCTCGGGTCGATTCGGGATTTGGCGAGCCGTGTCTATCTCCCGCACCAAGTTCAGGTAGAGCTTTATAGGCAGGCTTACTCAGACGCCGTACTGAACAACGTGCCAACGCCGGGTCTATTTGAGGGTCGAGGAGGCCTTGATCGAGTCCGGGAATACGTGCTGTCAGAAATTGGCAAGGTCCGACCGCAGAGCAGAGTCGACGCTGTCACGGCGGAACAGATCGAAGCACTCGAGTCAGAGGTGCAAATCAAGTTTGACGAACTCGTGACATGGCTCGACGAGGTCGACGACAAAGTGCGAGGCTGGCTCGGCGATCGCGTTGATATCACCGCGATCAAGAGGGGTGGCGTCCCTCACTTGCTCTTAGATGAGATTGCTGAAGTTTTTGACAATGGGCATCTTCTTGCTGCGCCGGGAGAAGAGCAGTTGAACGAGTGGAAAGCGCTCTACGTATCACGGGTTAATCAGGACGATCCGGTCGGACCAGGTAAGACCGATAGCAACAAGGCATCTGTAGACGAAGCAGCCGGTGATTACTACGTGTGGCAGGAAATCCTTGCGCATTGTAAGCAGCAGAACTTTACTTCCGGGTTCGTTTTCGTAACCGAGGAGCGTAAGCCAGACATTTGGGAAGTTCAGCAAGGCGAAAAGGCTCTACGGCGAATAGATCCTCGGATCCAAGATGAGACAATCAAGTCGGTCGGTGGGCCAATGTATGCGCTAAATTGGGATGAATTTTTGGGGCACGCGGTCTCAGACGAAGGAACGCGTGAAATTCTGTCGAACATCTCTCAAGATGTGAAGGTGTCGAACTCATCGTGGAGCGACACGGCTTACGCAGAGCTATTGGTGATCTTGAATGAGCGTGGGCACGAGCGTCAGCGCGACGTGATTGTCGGTGCAGCGCGCGCAGGTGGGTATTTGGCAAGGGCCGAAATTGGTCGAATTCTTGGGTGGGGGGATGCGAATAAGTACTTAACGCGATTCCGTATGCCCGCGGATCGAGCCAAAGCCGAGCTCGTCGATCGGGCGCAGATCAGCCAAGATGCTCCGGACCCCCTCTGGGCGGTTTACGACGGTCCAGGCGAGGCGATCGGGTACGCAGTGCCCGACATCTTCACGGAGTTTCAGTTGGAACTCGATGGAGATGGAGCCTAGGTGACGTTGATGACGGCGTCTGGCAGAGGTGAGATGCATGGTGGGAGTCGTGGGGCTTCTCCGTCGATCAACGTTGAGAACTGCAGCAGACACACGCCAACTCAAGGTGTTTCGGCTGCTCGACGTGGTGGAGTTCCGCTTCAACGATTGAACGGGACTGTTCCCCGGACTTCTGCCTATGGGCAGGTAGCTTCGTCGTCGTGACGGAACCGAGGGATTATGAACCGCTCGATCCTTCGTTGAGCTCCTACCACCACGCGGTCTGGACGCTTTCCGTGGACGGTGAGCTCCGAGGTCATGTCGCGTGTGTGGTGTCGGAGATGATGTTTCCTCGGAGAGCCCCGTGGCTGTGGTTCCTGGTCGTCTGGATCGATGGGCGGAGGGAGTTCCCCTTCGAGGATTACGGGTCGGGCTGGTCCACCCTCCGCGAGATCGATGCGGGTTTTCTCGACTACCACCTGCCGAGCGTGACGGCGGAGAGGCGATTCTTGTGGCGCCGCATCCGGGTAGATCAGCATGGCGCGCCTCAAAAATTCGAACTCGAGAAGCTCTCCGCATCAGTCGCCCGACGTCGCTGGGAGGAGCTTGGGCTCAGTGACGACCAATTCTGACGGACCCCGCTAGGGTCGGCCACGTGCCCACCCCCGAGCCCGCCCGCATCGAAGACCTCGCCTCCTTCGCCGCAACGAATGGCTGGACCTACGAGGCCACCGCGGAGCCTCCCGCGCTCTCGGGTGACATGTGGGAGTACGCCACGGCGGGCAATGTCCAGGACCGCATCACCGGGCCGGGGTGGGAGGCCGGCCGGATCGTCGGCGGGGCGAGGAAGGCCGAGAACGTCCGCCAGAGCGGGATCGTCACGATCCGGACGAGCGTGTCGGTGAACGTGCCGGTCAAGAGCATCAACCTCGGCTACCTGGCGATCCGGTTGCCCAGACAGCTGCCGCACTTCGTGCTCGATGCGCGGAGCAACGACGGCATCCTGTCGTCGCTCCAGCACCGACCGCAGCGCAAGCAGCGACTCTCGCTCGAGGGCGACTTCGACGCGCACTTCCATCTCTTCGCACCGAGAGGGTACGAGCGCGACGCCCTGTACGTCTTCACGCCCGACCTCATGGGTCTGTTGATCGACGAGACAGGCGATCTCGACGTCGAGGTGCGCGACGACATGCTCATCGTCTACCGCCCGGGTGGCTTCGACCTGCACGACCCCGCGGTCTGGGAGCGCTTCGCCCGCATCCGGGCCACGGTGGGCCGGAAAGCGTGGACCCAGACCGACGGGTATAGCGACGATCGCGCGGCGCCGGGGCTGTCGGCATCCGTCGGTCCCGAGGGGCGCCGGCTGAAGCGCAGCCTGCCGCGTTGGGTGTGGATCGGGATCGGGATCGCCGCGGCTGCCGTGCTCGTTCCGGTGGGGATCCTGATCACGGTGTTCAGCGTGGCGACCTCGCTCTGAGGCGACGTCAGGCCCCCACGGCCTCCCGCGCCCGACGCGCGAGCTCGGAGCCGTCGATGCCCGGCCACCCGTGCAGGCCTTCGGCATGGGAAGGCGGCAGCGCCTCGGCACCCCAGACCGCTCCGGCCAGAGAACCGGCGATCGCGGCGACCGTGTCGGTGTCGTTTCCGCCACGGACGGCTCGCTCGATCGCCTCGAGCGGCGAGCCCGCCCCGGCGACCGCCGAAAGTGCACCCTGGAACGCCCGTACGATCCAGCCGTTCGCCTGCTGGAAGTCCCGCGGATGGCGGCCCTCGGCCGCCTCGATCAGGTCGGCCCAGCGATCCCGGCGCTCGGCGGGCACGAGGTCGAGCTGCGCGCGCATGTCGAGCTCTCCCGTCAGGATGGCGTGGCGGATCGCCCCGCACCATAGAGCGCACGCGTCGAGATTGTCGTCTTCCCAGTGGGTCAGGCGGGCGACGGCTCCGGCCGCCGCGGCCATCTCCTCGCGGGGACGCTCGAGGTAGCCGAGGGCCAGGGGTCCGGTGCGCATGAGCGAGCCGTTGCCTCCGCTGCGACCCGATGCGTCGTGCACGGCACGGGACGCGGCGGTGATGGCATCCATTCGTCCGTCGGCGGGGATGC
Organism: Microbacterium sp. AG157; assembly: GCF_003385695.1. Taxonomy (NCBI): domain Bacteria; kingdom Bacillati; phylum Actinomycetota; class Actinomycetes; order Micrococcales; family Microbacteriaceae; genus Microbacterium; species Microbacterium sp. AG157. Next base: position 588,069 of record NZ_QRDK01000004.1, on the reverse strand, counting down.
GGGACAGGACCTGGCGCGTCTGCGCTCCGACGTCGAGGGCGTCGCGCGCCCACTCCTGCCAGCGTCGGACGATGGTCTCGAGCGACGACGGGTCTTCGAGTCGGTGCCCGGCGGCGAGCTCGTCGAGGATCGGCACGGCCATGCTCGTGTCGTCGGTCCACTCGCGCTCGCCGTGGCCGAAGTGGCCGCGGCCGAAGGCGGGGACGACGTCGTCGGCGAGCGCGGGACCGAACTCGTACGCCGAGCCCAGGGCGTCGCCCGCGGCGGAGACGAGCACGGCGCCGACAGCGCGATCGACCTGGGCGGGGGAGAGGCTGGTCATGAGGCCAGCCTAGGAGCGGATGCGCTCAGGAGGTCGGCGTCGTGCTGCGTCCGGGTGAGGCGAGTTCTGCGAGACCGGCGCCGGGGGTCCATTGCCACCTCGTACCGAGGCCGTCGGCGTACTCCAGCACGGTGATGGAGCGATCACCGGCGACGGTGAAGGGGTCGAGAACGTCTGCCTCGCGCACCGGCAGGGGGATACCGTCCCAGGAAGACTGCTGTGCAAGGCCCTTCTTCTGAACGAAGAACTGGCCCGGCGGCAACACCTTCATGCGGATGGTGTGGGTCGCGCCGCCTGGTCCCGCCACCTGCACCTCGACGTCGTAGAACACGGCGGACGTGGGGCTCTGGTTCGAGACCACAACCCCATATCTGCGGCCGTTCTCTTCTCGGTCGGCTGCCCACCACGAGGCGACGCTGCCGGCCAACTGGCGGCGATCGCGTGCACGGTCGACCTCGTCTCGCTGCGCTTCGCGCGTGGCAGAATCGCGCGCCGCGGCAACAGCCGCTTGACGCGTCTCATCTGCGGTTTTGTTCGCGGCGAGGGCTACGCGGAGCGCGAAAATGCTCAAGATGCACCCCAAGACGGCGGCGAGGGCTGCGACCCAATCGGCGATGGTTCCGGGTTCGAGGTGGAGTGACGACATGCTGTTCACGTTAGAGCGAGGCGCAGCGACGGGAGAAGGAAATGCCGATGTTCACCCGGCAGAGTCCACGCGTCGTTCGACGCGGGAAATCATCAGATATCGCTGTAGTCGTTCGCCGGCAGGATGATCTGGACGATGGAGTCGCCGTCGAGGACGAGCATCACGTACTGCCGGCCGACCTCACCCGGCCGCTGCAACGACTGCGTCCCGGGTGCGTCTCGCGTGTCCAGCCGCAGTTCGGTGGAGTCGAATCCCTCCGTGGCGCCCGCCGCGACGGCCTCGGCTCGGGTCGAGCCGACACCGATGCCACCGCTGGTGACCACGGGGTGGCCGGCGACCGTGGGCGAGGAGACGCGAACGGAGGCGCCGCGTGTCGACCCGTCGTTCGGCACGGTCAGCGTGAAGCCCGGCCACTCGAGGGCGGTGAGCTCGGAATCGCCGCCGTACGGGCCTTCCACCGCCGACCGGGTCGGTGCGATGCCCAGCGCGGCCGTCCACGCGTCGACCGCGGCGAGCGAGTACTCGAGCGTCGAACCCGCGGCGATGGAGGCGCTGTCGAGCTGAACGATCAGCACGGCGTCGCTCGCCGGGGCTGAGGCATCGGCGGAGGGAGACACCGTCGCGGTGGGCTTCACCGTCGGCGTGAAGGTCGGGGTGGCCGCGTCGGTCGTCGTCGGTTCCGGGGCGGGCTGCGGGACGCAGGCGCTGAGCCCGAGGGCGGCAGCCACCGCGATCGTCAGGAGGGGAATCGTCCGGCGCATCCTCGAACGCTACCGTCGGGGCCGTTCGCCATCAACGTACCGAGGACGCAGCTGCTCGGCGTGAGCGCGGGGTGTCGGCATCCATGTCATGCGTGCTCCACAAACGGGTGCGTCCGTGATGCGCGGCCCCGCTCAACGGGCGCGTCCTCGGCCGCTCAGCCCAGCTCGCTCGGGTGCGTCAGGCGCCACCACAGGGTGGGTTCCTCGATCGCGCCCGAGATCTTGACGTCGGCGGAGGTCGTCTTCGGTCCCGCGGTCCAGGTGAGCGAACCGACCACTTCGCCGTCGGCGTAGTTCTGGGGCGTCGTCGTGTCGAGAGTCACCGCCACGGGGGTGTCGGACCAGGTGCGGAGCTTCGTGGTCTGCGCGAGCACGAGCGAGGCGCTCGATCCCCACGGCGTCGAGATCGTGCCGAGGGTGTCGCCGACGGTGCCCAGGGGGATGTCGTGGAAGCCGTCGCTGATGCTCTGGAGGAGGTTTCGGACGTCCGCATCGGTGCTGTCGTGGGTCTCGCCGCCGAGCCGCACGCCCGTGATCTTCAGGGGAGCGCCGATCCGCACGTCGAGCGTCGAGGTGAAGAGGAGGTTGAAGGTCCCGTCGCCGAGGTTGCCGGTCTTGAGCCCGGTGACCCCGAGCGTGCCCAGCAGGTCGTTGGTATTCGTGACGGTTCCGGCGCCGGTGATCTGCGCCGAACGGGTATTGGCGATCTGTGCGATGACCGGGTTCGCCTCCGCGATCTTCGCGAGTGCCAGCAGATCGCTCGGGGTGCTGGCATTGCGGGAGTCGATGCCGGTGGCATCCACGATGCGTGTGTCGTTCAGCCCGTTCTTGCCGAGCCACGAGCGGGCCGCCGAGACGTAGGCCCCCTCGGAGCCGAAGCCCCACCGGGCGATGGCCACCGCGTAGTTGGCGGCCGAGGGGAGGAGCATCGTCGTGAGCGAGTCGTGAAGTGACAGCTTCAGGCCATCGGGCATCGGCGCGATGACCGCGCCCTGCACGTAGAACTGGTCGTAGAGGTCGGTGTCGGCCTCGGTGTACGAGATGGTCGGCCCGGGATCTGTCGGGCCGATCAGAGGGTGGGCGTCGAGGACGACGAGGGCGGTGATGAGCTTCGAGATGCTCGCGAGCGAGCGCGCGTCGTTCCCGCCCGCTGCCGCGAACGACTGAGCGGCGTCGGGACCCAGGTAATCGGCACCTCCGTCGACTCGAAGCAGCGTCTCGCCGCCGGAAGGGAGAGCGAGGGATGCCGGCGCCCCGGCGTTCGCGGTCGGTGTCTGCGAGGTGACGGTCGGGGCGGGCAGCGCCGCAGCGGACGCCCACCAGACGTACCCGCCGCCTCCGCCGAGCACGATGAACGTGATGACGAGGAAGACGATCAGGGCGACGCGACCCGCTCGACCGTTGCGCACGGGCCCGTCGGGCGCTTCCTCGAGAAGGTCGTCGAAATCGGCAAGCGTGCTCACGAGATGTCCCCCCAGTTCCCCACGTCACGAACCTATTCGCATCCGTGCCTCACGGCGACGTGGATTTCAAGCCCCCTGCCCCCTCGGGAACCGCCGCCTAGCGTGAATGCACATCGGGAGATACCCGAAGACCACAACGGGAGGAGCCGACTATGGGACTCGACGACAAGATCAAGAACGCTGCGGAGAACATTGCTGGCAAGGCGAAGGAAGCCACCGGCAAGGCGACGGACAACGAGCGCCTCGAAGCCGAGGGCCAGGCCGACCAGACCAAGGCTCACGTCAAGAAGGCCGGCGAAGACGTCAAGGACGCCTTCAAGTAAGTCGCCCTCCCCGGAATGCCTCGACCCCTCGCGGGTCGGGGCATTTCGTCGGTTCGGGTGAAATCCGGCGGAGGGGATGCCGGGGTGGCGGGGCCGCGGCCGGGATAATGGCGACATGACCGCTGCCGTTCCCACCGAGACCCCCACCGTGGTCTCGGGCACCCCCGTCGTCCTGCGCGCCCACGGCTACGAAGCCGCGATCGCAAGCGTCGGCGCCACCCTCCGATCATTGACGCACGAGGGCCGCGACCTCGTCGTCCCCTTCGACGCCGACGAGTTACGCCCCGCCTACCGCGGCACGACGCTCGCCCCCTGGCCGAACCGTGTGGTCGACGGCATCCACCGCTTCGACGGTCTCGAGCACCAGCTGCCGTTGACCGAGCCGAATCGCGGCCACGCGCTGCACGGACTGCTGTCGTGGGTGGACTGGAACGTGCTCGAGGCAGCCGATGACGCGGTCACTCTCACCGCGACCATCACCGCGCAGGCCGGATACCCCTGGTGGCTGGTCGTCTCGACCACGTATCGCCTGGATGCCGCCGGCCTCACGCAGACTGTTCGCGCCACGAACCTGTCGGACACACCGGCGCCCTGGGGTACGGGCCCCCACCCGTATCTCGTCGCCGGTCCCGCGACGCTCGACGAGTGGACGCTCGGGCTTCCGGCCGACACCGTGCTCGAGGTCACGCCGGACCGGCTCGCGCCGGTGGCGCTGGCATCCGTCACCTCCGACGCGGAGCGCTTCGACTTCCGCAAGGAGCGGATGCTGGGCACCGTCGAGATCGACCACGCCTACACGGGGCTGATCCGGGATGCCGACGGTCGCGCGACCGTCACGCTCACCGATCCTTCGGGCAGCGGTGTGGCCATGAGCTGGGCGGGGGAATGCGCGTGGGTGCAGGTCCACACGGCCGACCTGCCGGACGGCCCGGGGACGCCGGGTCACCGCGCGGGCCTCGCCGTCGAGCCGATGACCTGCGCGCCCGACGCGTTCAACGACGACGCGTACGACTTCGACACGGGTGTCGTCTCGCTCGACCCCGGCGCCTCGCACGAGGCCGGGTGGACGATCTCGGCCCGCTGAGTCTCCCGAACACGAAGAACCGCCCCGAGGAAAATCCGGGGCGGTTCTTGGTTTAACCGATCAGACGACCTGGGCGCCGCACATTCCGCAGTCGCCGCCGGCCGAGACCTCGACGAAGCAATCGGGGCACATCGCGCGCGTCGGGCGATCGGTGATCGGGGTGGGCTTCAGGCTCGGGGCGCGACGTTCCTTGGGCGCTGATGCGGCGCGGGCGCGGCGGGCCTCGATCGTAGGGGCGGGCGGCGGCGGGGGAGCGGCCGGCTTGTGAACCTCGCAGTAGAAGCGGACGAACCCGCCGTGATGCTTGGGGTGGCGGTGCTTGACCGCCCACAGCTCTGTGCGCTCGTAGAGCGGACCGTCGGTGCCGCAGGCCACGCAGCGGGTGGCTTCTCCCGGAACGACCTCGGCGACGAGCACGGGAGCATCGAAGCGGATGGCATCTCGCCAGTCCTGCGACGAAACGATCTTCATGGGGGACCCTTCTGGGGCGGTTCGGGCCGCCCACTCTCAACGGTACGCTCCTCCCCACCCCGGCGGCGACCGGAACCGTGCGCACAGGGGCTGGACAGCGCCCGCAGGCCCCCGGATAGGTTGGAGGGAATTCCCCCGCGCCGCGGTTCGCGGCGCCTGTCGAAGGAGAACCATGGAATTTGCTGCTCTGGGGGCGATCGGCATCGTCGTGGTCATCGCACTCGTCGTTGTCGTCGTCGTCCTCTTGATCATCGCGGGCTTGATACGCGGGTGGTACCGCGTCGCCAAGGCCGACGAAGCACTGGTCATCGTCGGAAAGCGGCAGAGAGGGGCAGACGGGGAATCCTCGCGCATCACCGTCATCACCGGGGGCGGCGCCATCGTGAATCCGCTGACGCAGCGCGGCGAGATGATCTCGCTGCGCGCGCGTCAGATCAAGATGGAGCCCACGGCTCAGTCGTCGAACGGCGTCACGGTCAACGTCAGCGGCGTGGCCCTGGTGAAGATCGGCTCCGACCCCGAACAGGTGCGTCGCGCGGCCGAGCGTTTCGCCTCCCAGGACAAAGCGATCGAGCAGTTCACGACCGAGCAGCTCGAAGGAGCCTTGCGCGGCGTCGTCGCGACCCTGACCGTCGAAGAATTGATGCGCGATCGACAGCGACTTTCGGACCAGATCGCCGAGGGCATCAAGGGCGACCTGTCGTCGCAGGGGCTGATTCTGGACTCCTTCCAGATCCAAGGCGTCACCGACAGCAACGGCTACATCTCGGCCCTGGGTGCGACCGAGGTCGAGCGCGTCAAGCGCGAGGCAGAGGTGGCGCGCATCAACGCCGTCCGTGAGATCCGCGCGCGACAGATCGCCACCGACGAGGCGAACCTCATCGAGCAGACGAAGCTCGACAAGAACAGCGCGGCGGCGAAGGCCGAGGTCGGTCGCGCCAACGCCGAGGCCGAGCAGGCGGAGGCGCTGACCCGCGCCGAGCGTCGACAGGCCGTGCTGCAGCAGGAAGCGCAGAACACCCAGGCCCGCCTGGAGTCCGAGGTGTCGCGCGTCGCGGACGCCGACCTGTACCAGCGTCAGAAAGACGCCGACGCCGAGGCGTACGCGCAGATCAAGGCGGCCCAGGCCCGTGCCGAGATCGCCGAGCAGGAAGCGGCCGCCGTGCGCGTGCGGGCCGAGGCCGATGCTCAGGCCGTCCGTCTCGCCGGTGAGGCGCGCGCCGAGGCGATCCGTGCCGAGGCCGAGGCCCTCTCGCACAATCAGGAAGCACTGCTCGCGCAACGCGCCCTCGAAGCCCTCGTGCCGATGATGGCCGAATTCGCCAAGGGGTACGACCGCGTCGGCAACATCACCGTCCTCGGTGGCGAGGGCGCGAGCGGTCACCTCGCGGCGGAGTCGGCAACGGGCCTGCGCTCGTCGTTCGAGGCCGTGCGCGCGGCGACCGGGATCGACCTCACCCAGATCATCCAGGGTCGTGTCGTGGCGGACTCGTTCGCCCAGGCGCAGCAGTCGAGTCAGCCCGGCTCGACGAGCTCGTACCCGGCACCGACCGCGCCCCCGGCGTCGTCGGAGTCCTGATCGCGATGACCCGTGCCTGAGGCACCCGAGGTCGAGGCGCTCGCGCATTTCCTGAGCGAGCGACTGCGCGGCCGTGCGGTCACGGGCGTCGAACTCGTCGAGGGACGCGCGCTCAAGACCCGCGCGCGTCCGCTCGACGAGATCGTCGGTCGCACGGTGACCGCGGTCTCGCGCCACGGGAAACACATCGACCTCGATCTCGACGGCGTGCATCTGGGGCTCGGCTTCGGCCGGGCCGGCTGGGCGACGTGGAGCCCCTCGGCCGCGACGGACGACGAGGCGGTGCCGGCCGCAGCCGTGATCGCGCGTATCGCCTTCGACGACGGCATCCTGGGCATCATCGATGCGGGCGAGTGGCTCTCGGTGCAGCTGCACGTCGTCGATGCGGCCGAAGAGGTGCCTTCGATCGCGAAGCTCGGACCGGATGCCGCGGATCCGAGCTACTCGAGAGAGATGCTCGCCGAGGCACTGGGGCGTCGGCGCAAGCAGCTCAAGGCGCTCCTGCAGGAGCAGGAGACGCTCGCCGGGATCGGGAACGCGTATTCGGACGAGATCCTGTTCGCGGCGCGGCTGGCACCGACGGCGCACGCTGCGGCGCTGAGCGAGGACGACATCACACGGCTCCACCACGCGTTGCACGACACCCTGACGGCCGCTGTCCTCGCCCGACGCGGAGTGCCGATCGCGGAGCAGAAGGCGGCGAAGGTCGCGTCGATGCGCGTGCACGGGCGCACGGGCGAACCGTGTCCGGACTGCGCCGGAGTGATCGAAGACATCCCCGGAACGAAGGGCGGCGGGCAGTGGTGTCCCTCGTGTCAGACGCTGCCGGCGGGGGACTGACCCTGGTGTCGGTGCCCTCGGGGTGCAGCCGTCGGGCGGGAGGGTCGTGAGCTGTCGCTCCGGCCGGCGTCGTACCGCGCGATGCGACCCCGCACATCGCGACCCGCGCGCCAGGGCCGACGACGAAGGCCCCGAACCGTGGTCCGGGGCCTTGGTCGAAAGCGGGCTCAGGCGGTCTGACCGGAGTGCTTCCCCTCCGCGACCTCTTCGACCAGCTTCGCGTTGAACGCGGGGAGATCGTCGGGGTTTCGGCTCGAGACGAGACCCTGGTCGACATGCACCTCTTCGTCGACCCACGTCGCACCCGCGTTCCGCAGGTCGGTCTGCAGCGTCGGGTAGCTCGTGAGGGTGCGGCCCTTCAGCACGTCGGCCTCGGTGAGGATCCACCCGCCGTGGCAGATGACGGCGACCGGCTTGTGCTGATCGAAGAAGTCACGGGTGAACGACACGGCGTCCTTCACGATGCGGATGTCGTCGGCGTTCTGCACGCCGCCGGGGAGGACGAGGGCGTCGAAGTCGCCCGCGGAGGCACTCGAGACGGAGAGGTCGACCTTCTGCTCGTGGCCCTTCTCTCCGGTGATGCTGCCCTCGCTCGGCGAGACGAGGACGGCCTCGGCACCGGCGGAGGTCACGGCATCCCATGGGCTGGTGAGCTCGCTGTCCTCGAAACCGTCGGTGAGCAGGAACGCGATGCGCTTGCCGTTCAGATCAGTCATGGAAAGCCCTTCTTTCTCGGTCGGGGTCTCCACGGTAGAAAGCCCCGCGAGGGGAGGGGCGGGGGTTGCGGATGCCGCGACGCAGCGTTAGCGGATACCCCCGGCCCGGGCCCTCACGCGCAGGCGTAGCATGGAGCGCATGTCTGCTGACACCACGTCCGACACGGCCGCTTCGTCGAAGCCGCTGATCGCACTGCTGAACGCCCCCGCTGTCGAGACCGAGAACGGCGAGAAGCCGTCCGCGTCGCAGTGCTGCGGCGGCGGTTCCTGCTCTCTCTGAGTCCGCGTCGGCGCGCGACCAGTCGCGACGTTCTCCCGCACCACCGGACCTCGCAGTGAGTAAGACTCCTCGCGAGGTCTAGCTGCACACGGTCCGCGCGGCCGGGCGAGCGCGACCGCAGGGCCGCGCCCGCCTCGACGGGGATCAGTGGGCGCTGACGGGAGCGTCCGTTTCTTCGCCCTCCGCGGGCTTGCGGACGAAGCACGCGAGAACGACGGCTGCGGTGGCGATCACCGCGCCGACGACGAACGACGCGTGCACGCCCGATGCGACGGCACCGGCCTGATCGACGCCACCGGCGAGAGCGGCGCTCGAGAAGACCGTCATGATGGCCACGAAACCGGCCGTGCCGGCGGCCCCGGCGACCTGCTGCGCCGTACCCACCACGGCGCTGCCGTGAGAGTAGAGACGGCGGGGGAGTGAGCCGAGCGCGGACGTCATGAGCGGCGTGAACACGAGGCCCAGTCCCAGGTTCAGGGCGAGGTACACCGTGACGATCCACCAGATGGGGGTGCCCTGGCCGAAGGTCAGCGCCATCGTCCACAGCACGGCGGCCGCGATCAACATGCCCGGGATGACGAGCGGGGTAGGCCCGAAGCGGTCGAAGAGGCGGCCGACGATCGGGGCCATGACGCCCATGAGCACGCCGCCCGGGAGCAGCATGAGACCGACCGTGAGGCTGCTGAGGCCGAGCGCCTGCTGCAGGAAGATGGGCAGGAGGATGAGCGAGCCGAACAGCGCGGCCATCACGATCGCCACCAGGGGCACGGCGAGTCGGAACGACGGGCTCTGGAAGACGCGCAGGTCGAGCAGAGCGGAGTCGGAGCGCTGCAGACGGAGCTGACGGACGACGAACACGGCGACGAAGACCACGCCGACGACGAGCGGGATCCACACCGGCACGGACGCGTGCCCGGAGGCCGATTCGCCGATGGCGCTGAGACCGTAGACGAGGCCGCCGAAGCCGACCGCCGACAGGACGACCGAGAGCACGTCGAAGCGCGCGTCAGGGCGCGTCTGGGTGACGTTGCGGACCCAGCGCGCTCCGAGAGCGATGGACACCAGTGCGATGGGGAGGATGAGCCAGAAGATCGCGTGCCAGGTGAGCGCCGACAGGATGAGCCCGGATACCGTCGGCCCCACGGCGGGTGCGACGGCGATGACGATGGTGACGACGCCCATCACGCGGCCGCGCTTGTTCGCCGGAACGAGGTTCAGAACCGTCGTGAACAGCAACGGCATCATCACGCCCGTACCCATCGCCTGGACGATGCGGCCCGCGAGCAGGACCCCGAACGCGGGCGCGAGCGCGGCGACGAGGGTGCCGAGCGCGAAGACGCCCATCGCGCTGAAGAAGACGACGCGGATGGGGAAGCGTTCGAGGAGGAAGCCGGTCAGGGGGATGACGACGGCCATCGTCAACAGGAACGCCGAGGTGAGCCATTGGCCGGTCGCGGCGCTCACTCCGAAGTCCGCCATGATCGCCGGCAGGGCGACGGACATGGTGGTCTCGTTGAGGATGACGACGAACGCGGCGACGACAAGCAGAGCGATGACGGGGCCGGAGCGGTGCGACGGTGAGGAAGCGGTGCTCTCCGGAGAGACGGGGATGGTGCCGGTGGCGGCCATGACGAGGTCCTTTACGTGCGGGGGGCTTCGTGGCGCCACGGTGGGCGACTGCGACGGACACAACGGGTGCGCGGACTCGGATATTCCGATATCGAGACAACCGATCAAAGGTCGTTCGTTAGCGACCCTATCGAGGGCATCCGACATCGCCGGCCCGGCGCTCGGTGTCGGCGGTCGGACGTAGGCTGACGAGCATGAGCATGGGGATGGGCGGGAGCATGTTCCGCGGCGTCGACGCGGACGTGCAGCGTCGTCGCAACGCCCAGGCCCCGCGCGTGCAGAACCTCGGGCGCCGCGTCATCGACCTGTTCCGGCCCTACCGCGGTCGTATCGCCTTCACGGCGCTCCTCGTGGTGGTGGGCGCGGCGGTGGCCGTGATCCCGCCTCTGCTCGTGCAGCGCATCTTCGACGACGCGCTCTTCCCCATCGACGGGTCGCCGCCCGACCTGCGGCTCCTCGCGTTCCTCGTGAGCGTCATGATCGGCCTCTTCCTCGTCTCTGCGGCACTCAACGTCGGGCAGACCTGGCTTACCGCGACCGTGGGGAACCGGGTCACGGGCGACCTGCGGACGCGTCTGTTCGACCACCTTCAGAACATGGAGCTCGGCTTCTTCACGCGCACGAAGACGGGCGTCATCCAGTCCCGCCTCCAGAACGACGTGGGGGGCGTCTCGGGGGTCCTGACCAATACGGTGACGAGCATCCTCGGCAACGCCGTCACGGTCATCGCATCCCTCGTGGCGATGATCCTCATCGACTGGCGTCTGACCCTCATCGCCGTCGCGCTCATGCCGTTCCTGCTGTTCGTGCAGCGGCGCGTGGGCCAGGTGCGTGCGCGCATCGCCGGTGAGACGCAGGAGTCGCTGTCGGAGCTGTCGGCGATCACGCAAGAGACGCTCAGCGTCTCGGGCATCCTGCTGTCGAAGTCGTTCAACCGTCAGCGCACCGAGTCCGCGCGCTTCGACGCCGAGAACGACAACCAGGTGCGCCTGCAGGTGCGGCGTGCCATGAGCGGTCAGGGCTTCTTCGCCGTCGTCCAGGTGATCATGTCGAGCGTTCCGGCGGTCATCTATCTGGTCGCCGGGTACCTCATCGGCGGCGGCGCGGGAGCGATCACGGCCGGCACGATCGTCGCCTTCACCACGGTGCAGGCGCGGTTGCTCATGCCGCTGATGGGGCTCATGCGCGTCGCCCTCGACGTGCAGACCTCGTCGGCTTTGTTCGCCCGCATCTTCGAGTACCTCGACCTGCGTCCGGCGATTGTCGACGACGCCGACGCCCTGCCCGTCTCGGCGGCCCCCGGTCCGGTGGGGCGTATCGAGTTCCGCGACGTCGAGTTCCGCTACCCCGATGCGCCGCAGCAGGCGCGGCCGACCCTCGACGGCGTCTCGTTCACCGTCGATCCGGGTCAGCACGTCGCCTTCGTCGGCCCCTCGGGCGCCGGTAAGACGACGATCCTCTACCTCACGCCCCGGATGTACGAAGCAACCGGGGGAGCGGTGATGTTCTCGGGTGCCGACGTTCGCTCCCTCGAGCGGGCGTCGATCATCGACGAGATCGGCATCGTCTCGCAAGAGACCTACCTCTTTCACGCGACCGTGCGCGAGAATCTGCGGTACGCCCGGCCCGACGCCACCGACGACGAGATCGAGGCCGCCTGCCGTGCGGCCAACATCCACCACGTCATCGACTCGTTCGAGGCGGGATACGACACCATCGTCGGCGAACGCGGCTATCGACTCTCGGGCGGAGAGAAGCAGCGCATCGCGATCGCGCGCGTCCTGCTGAAAGACCCACCGGTACTGCTGCTCGACGAAGCGACGAGCGCCCTCGACACCGTGTCGGAGCGCATCGTGCAAGAGGCTCTCGAGACCGCGTCGCACGGGCGCACGACCCTTTCGATCGCGCATCGCCTGTCGACGGTGATCGGCGCTGACCAGATCCACGTGGTGGATGCCGGCCGCATCGTCGAATCGGGCACCCACTCCGAACTGCTGGTCGCGGGTGGCCTGTATTCGAGCCTCGCCGCCGAGCAGCTCGCCGCCTCGTCCGTCCTGGCCGAAGAAGAACACGATTCTGCCGGTCTCGCGCGCGCAGCGCTCCCCGCTCGCCGCGCCGACGAGGCCCCCGCCTAGGCGACGGAGGCTGCTGAGACCGGTGTGACCGCTCAGCCGGGAAGCGTCTCCAGGAACGCGTCGAGCGCGATGCGGTACGCGGGGTCGGGGTGCGTCTCGGCGATCAGCTGCAGCGGCGGGAGATCGAGGGTGCGGATGAGGGCTCCGCGCTCCTGCACCGCCGCGTCGGCCCCGGCCTCGCGGAGCACCGCGATGCCCTCGCCGAGGGCGTCGAGGTAGTCGCGCAGCACGTCGAGCTCGCCGAGACGCTGGGTGATCGACCCGCCCTCGCGGCGCTGGCGCCAGTCGACGACGACGTCGGGGATGACGTCGAACGCCGTGGCCGCCGTGTACATGCGCTGCGTGAGGACCTGGTCCTCGTAGTAGCGCCCCTCGGGAAAGCGCAGGCCGTGCATGTCCCAGAACCGCGTGCGGCTCATCTTCGACCACGCCACGATGTTCCCCGAGGCCGCGGGATGCTCCGCGATCGTCGTGCGCTCGCGGGCGGGAGAAGTGGATGCCGTGACCCACGGTTGCACGTCGCCGGCCGTGTACCCCGGGGTGTCGGCATCCGGTCGCAGACGGACGTACGCGCCGACGGCGAAGTCGCTGCCGGTTCGATCGAGAGTGTCGGCGAGGCGCGTGAGTGCGTCGGGGCGGAAGCGGTCGTCGGCGTCGAGGAAGGCGACGTACGGGGTGTTGACGCGTGACAGGCCGGTGTTGCGGGCGGCGCCCAGCCCGCGCTGCTCTTCATGCCGCTCGAGTCGGAAACGGGGATCGGAGGCAGCGGCGTCGGCGAAGATGCGGGTGGTGTCGTCGATGGAGGCGTCGTCGACGAGGACCGCCGTCCAGTGCCGGTGCGTCTGTGCGCGCAGGGAGTCCAGGGCCTCCTCCGCGAAGGCGGCGACGTCGTATCCGGGGACGATGACGGTGACGGGAGTGGAACTCACCCGCGCGAGCCTACGGCGGATACGGCGTCGGCGACCGCATCTGCGACGGCGTCGAGAGAACCCGTCAGTCCATGCGGGAGGGAGAAACGCACGGCCGTGCGAGCCTCGTCGGGCGAGAGCCCCACGGCGAGGAGCACGTGCGAGGCCTCGTCACTGCCCGCCGCGCACGCCGAGCCACTCGATGAGACAACCCCGTGACGCTCCAGCTCGAGCAGGACGGTCTCGCCGTTCGTTCCCGGAAAGACGAAGCTGGCGGTCCCGGGAAGCCGGCGCTGCGGGTGACCGGTGAGGCGTGCGCCGGGCACCGTTGCGAGCACCCGTCTGATGAAGGCATCGCGCAGGGTCTTGACCCGGGCCGCATCGGCCGCCCGTTCCGCTTCGGCGAGCGTCAGGGCGGTGGCGATCGCCACCGCCCCCGCGACGTCGGGGGTGCCGGAGCGTCGGCCGCGCTCCTGCCCGCCCCCGTGCAGCAGCGGCTCGAACGGCAGGCGCCCGCGCACGGCCAGGATCCCGGTGCCCTTCGGGGCGCCGATCTTGTGGCCGGCGACCGTCACGGCATCCGCTCCGAGTCCCGTCAGGGGAAGCCACCCGGCGGCCTGGACGGCGTCGAGATGGAGGGGAATCCCGCGTTGGTGAGCGACGGCCGCGAGGGCGGCGGCGTCCTGAACCGTTCCGATCTCGTTGTTGGCGTAGCCCACGCTGACGAGCCCCGTGTCGTCGCACAGCACGCCGGCGAGCGCTTCGGGCGTCAGAGTGCCGGTGTCGTCGACCCGAGCGTGGGTCACGCGCACCCCGTGCAGGCGTGACAGGTAGTCCGCGGAGGCCAGCACCGACTCGTGCTCGATCGCCGTGGTCACGAGATGACGCTTCCCCGAGCCCAGCACGATTCCCTTGATCGCCGCGTTGTTCGACTCGGTGCCGCCGGAGGTGAAGACCACGTCGCCGGCGCGGAACCCGAGGACGGCGGCAACCCGCGCGCGAGCCTCATCGAGGGCGGATGCCGCGGCCTCGCCCACCTCATGATGGCTCGACGGATTGCCGAACAACCGCGTGAGGTAGGGCGCCATCGCCTCGAGCACCTCGGGGCGCACGGGGGTGGTGGCGGCGTTGTCGAGGTAGAGGCTCACGCCGTCTCGATGCGGATGTCGAGGCCCAGATCGAGGGCGGAGGCCGAGTGCGTGAGTGCGCCGACCGAGATGACGTCGACGCCGGTCTCGGCGATCGCCCGCACGGTGTCGAGCGTCACGCCGCCCGAAGCCTCGACCTGGGCGGCCCCGGCGATGCGGGCGACGCCCGTGCGCAAGTCGTCGATCGAGAAGTTGTCGAGCATGATCGTTCCGACGCCGGCGGCGAGCACCGCGTCGATCTGCTCGAGCCGGTCCACCTCGACCTCGACGTGCGTGGTGTGAGGGAGTCGGGCGATGGCGCTCTCGAGCGCCTGCGTCACCGAGAGCCCACTGGCGGTCAGCACCGCGAGGTGGTTGTCCTTGGCCATGACGGCATCCGACAGCGAGAAGCGGTGATTGTGGCCGCCGCCGTCGCGGACGGCCTGGCGTTCGATCGCGCGCAGGCCCGGCGTGGTCTTGCGTGTGTCGACGATCCGCGCGCCGGTGTGGGCGACCTCGGCGACATAGCGGCTGGTGAGGGTCGCGATCCCCGACATACGCTGCACGAAGTTGAGGCCGATGCGCTCGGCCGTGAGCACACCTCGCGCCGGTCCCGTGACCACGGCGAGCGTGTCGCCGGGGGTGAACCGCGCGCCGTCGGTGATCTGCAGCTCGACGGTGATCGAGGGGTCGGTGAGGGTGAACGCGGCGACGAACACCGCCGAGCCGCTGAACACCCCCTCGACGCGTGCCACGAGCTCGGCGCGCGCGGTGGCGTGCTCGGGGATCAAGGTCTCGCTGGTGAGGTCGCCCCAGGGGGCGTCCTCGTCGAGGGCGGCCGAGACGACGCGGTCGATCGTGGCGCGGGTCAGCATGCGAGGACCTCCTGGAGATCGAGACGGGATGCCGAGGACTCGGCGTCGGAGCGGAAGTGCGCGCCCACCGAGGTCGTGCGGGCAAGAGCTGCGGTGACCACGTGCGTGGCGAGGAGGAGGAGGTTCGCGTCCTCGATGCTGCGCGGTGCGGGCTCGGCGTCCCAGGCGGCGAGCACGGCGGCCGCGCGGCGCAGACCCGTCGCCTCCCGTTCGAGCCCCGCCTCGGCCCACATGAGTTGCTGCAGGGCGCGACGAGAGAACGGGGGAGCGTCCACCGCGGGGGCGACGTCGAGACACCGAACGGTGCGCGTCGAGAACGCCGGCCAGGCGTCGCCGCGGGCCACGGCATCCCCGGCGCGCGCTCCGAACACCGCCCCTTCGAGAAGCGAATTGGATGCCAGACGGTTCGCCCCGTGCACGCCGGTGCGGGCCGTCTCGCCGACCGCGTACAGTCCGGGCAGCGTGGTGCGTCCGTCGAGGTCGGTGACGATGCCGCCCATGAGGTAGTGCGCCGCCGGGGTCACGGGGATCGGATCACGGCCCCAATCGAGCCCGCGCTCGTGCACCGCTGCGTCGATCGTGGGAAAGCGCTGGGCGAGTCGTTCGCGGCCGATGGCGGTGGCATCCAGCCGGACGGGGCGACCGCCCTGCGCGGCCATCGCGCGGGCGTTCGCGCGAGCGACGACGTCACGCGGAGCGAGTTCGCCGTCGGGGTGGGAGTCGAAGACGAACCGTCGACCGGCATCGTCGATCAGGATGGCGCCCTCTCCGCGGACGGCCTCCGAGACCAGGAACGGGATGCCGTCGGCCAGCGCCGTGGGGTGGAACTGCACGAACTCCAGGTCGTCGACAGCCGCCCCCGCGCGAAGAGCCGCGGCGACTCCGTCGCCTGTCGCGCCGAGGGGGTTGGTGGTGTGGGCGTAAAGCTGTCCCGCGCCCCCGGTGGCCAGGATCACCGCGTCGGCGTCGAGGCGCTCGCCGCCATCGAGCTCGATGCCCCTGATGCGGCCGTCCATGACCACCAGATCGCGGAGGAGGGCGTGCTCGCGCACCTCGATCCCCGCGGCGCGCACGGACGCGCCGAGAGCAGCCTGGATCGCGGCACCGGTCGCGTCGCCTCCGGCGTGCAGCACGCGGGGGACCGCGTGAGCGGCCTCGAGGCCCCGGGAGAAGTCGCCATCGGCAGCGCGGTCGAAGACGATTCCGCGTGCCACGAGTTCGGCGATGCGCTCCGGGCTATCGCCGACCAGGACGTCGACGGCGGCGGGATCGTTCAGCCCCGCGCCGGCGGTGATCGTGTCGGCCGCGTGCGAAGCCACCGTGTCGGCCGCGCTGGTCACGGCGGCGATCCCGCCCTGCGCCCAGCGCGTGTTCGTGTCGGGCAGGGCGCCCTTGGTCACGACCGTGACACGGCATCCGTTCTCGGAAGCGTGCAGCGCCGCCGTGAGACCGGCGATGCCGCTGCCCACCACGACGACGGCGGTCACTTCACCGCGCCGTTCGGCTTCGCGGCGAGCATGCGCTCGAGCGCGACGGTGGCGGGCTCGGCGACATCGGCCGGTACCGTGATGCGGTTGACGACGGTGCCGTCGACGAGCGACTCGAGCACCCACGCGAGGTAACCCGGGTGGATGCGATACATCGTCGAGCACGGGCAGACGACGGGGTCGAGACAGAAGATCTCGTGCTGGGGGTACTGGGCGGCGAGGCGCTGCACGAGGTTGATCTCCGTGCCGATCGCGAAGGTCGTCGGCTCGGTCGCCGCTGCGATCGCCTTGCGGATGATGTCTGTCGAGCCTGCCTCGTCGGCGGCATCGACCACGTCCATCGGGCATTCCGGGTGCACGATCACGCGGACGCCGGGGTGATCGGCGCGAGCCCTGTCGATCTGGTCGACCGTGAAGCGGCGGTGCACCGAGCAGAATCCGTGCCACAGGATCACGCGGCTCTCGACGATCTCGGCGTCGGAGGAGCCGCCGAGGGGTTTCCTCGGGTTCCACATCGGCATCTGCTCGAGGGGCACGCCCATTGCCTTGGCGGTGTTCCGGCCCAGGTGCTGATCGGGGAAGAAGAGCACCCGGCGTCCGCGCGCGAACGCCCACTCGAGCACCGTGCGGGCATTGGACGAGGTGCAGACGATTCCGCCGTGGCGGCCCACGAAACCCTTGATGGCGGCGCTGGAATTCATGTAGGTCACCGGGATCACGGGAACCAGGCCCTCGGCATCCGGGGTCTCGAGATCGCCCAGCACGTCCGCGAGCTGCTCCCAGCACTCTTCGACCTGGTCGATGTCGGCCATGTCGGCCATGGAGCAGCCCGCCGCGAGGTTCGGGAGGATCACGGCCTGCTCGGGGTGCGAGAGCAGGTCGGCGGTCTCGGCCATGAAGTGCACGCCGCAGAACACGATGGCCTCGGCCTCGGGGCGGTCCTTCGCGGCGTTCGCGAGCTGGAAGGAGTCGCCCACGTAGTCGGCGTGGCGCACGACCTCTTCGCGCTGGTAGAAGTGCCCCAGCACCACGACCCGGTCGCCCAGCGTCTCTTTCGCCGCACGGATGCGGGCGTCGAGGTCGTCGTCGGAGGCGTCGCGGTACCGCTGCGGCAACTCGCCCTGGCGCGGGGCGCCGGTGGGGATGACGTCGCCCATCGATGAGCCGGGGCCGTAGCCGGGGCGTGTGTCGAAGTCCCAGGGCCCGACCGCGAGGTCGGTGGTGCAGGTGGCGTCGGTGGAGGCGCCGGCGACGATCGCCTGGATTGCGTGGTCGACGCTGGGGTCGATCGCGGGACGGGGCTGCAGGGTGAGGGGTGTGGCGGACATGGGCGTTCCGATCAGTGACGGGACGGGAGCGGGCCGCGGTCGGCGAGCTCCACATCGCGGTTGTAGCGGTACAGGCGGGCGGGGCGATGGCTTCCGGTGCGGAAGCGCTCGGTCGGGATGAGCGTGTCGGAGGTGTCGACCTGGCGGCGGAAGTTCGCCGGATCCAGGCGCTTGCCCAGGATCGTCTCGTTCACCTCGCGCAGATCGGCGAGGGTGAACTCGTCGGGGAGCAGCCCGTGCGCGATGCGGCTGTAGCCGACCTTGTTGCGCAGGCGCCAGAGCGTGTACTCGACGATGTCGTTGTGGTCGAACGCCAGCGGCGGGAGATCGTTCGCGTCGAACCACTCCACGTTCTCGGGCGCGTCGCCCTCTCGCGCGTGGGCGGCGACCTGCGCGTCGACCTCGTCGGAGCGCAGCAGAGCCCAGTACACGATCGACACCACGCGCGTGGGCGAGCGGTCCACGGCCCCGAAGGCGTAGAGCTGCTCGAGATAGCTGGGGGTGAGGCCCGTCGTCTCGGCGAGGGTGCGGGATGCCGCGGTGTCGAGCTCTTCGGTCGCATCGAGCCAACCGCCGGGCAGGGCCCACCGTCCATCGAACGGGTCGCGCGTGCGGCGGACCAGGGGGAGCGACAGGACGGGCTCGTCGTGTTCGTCGCGTCGGACGCTGAAGATCACGGTCGACACCGCGACGCGCACGCCGGCATCGCGGGACTCGGGGTGAGGGGTTCTTGTCATGGTGACCATATCTCCGGAACCGATCTTAGTGTCATTCCGACTCGAAGGGCGAATTCCAGACGAGCCCGTCTGGATCGGGGCGGATCGTGCGGTGCGGGGCGTGAAATCACCGCCCCGAACGTCGGACGCGCCCCGAACCGGTGCGCGCCGCGGATGCGCGGCGGCCGGCTCGGCCCGCGCGTCGAAAGGGTTCTCTCAGACGGGCGTCCTAGCCTCGATGCGAACACAGGAGGTCGGATGCCGATCGTCGACATCGCCCTGATCGCCCTTCTGGCGGTCGCACTCGCCGTGGGTCTGTCCCGGGGCTTTCTCGCCACCGTCGGCTTCTTCGCGGGCCTCGCGCTCGGTGCCGTCGCCGCGTACTGGGCGCTGCCGTTCGTCGGTCAGTGGGTCACCGACCTCGCGTGGCGCGGACCCGCCATGATCGGCGCCGGGATCGCGCTCCTCGTGATCGGCTCGGGTCTCGGCAGTGCCGTGGGCGGATTCTTCCGTCGTGGTGCCGACCGCATCAAGCTGCGCGTCCCCGAGCGCCTCCTCGGCGGGGTCGTCAACGTCGCGGCCGCCGCCCTCACGATCTCGTTCGTCGCCGGCTCACTCACCCCGGTGGGAGTCCCCGTCGTCTCCGCCGCACTCGGCTCCTCGGCCGTGGTGCGCACGATCGACGACCTCACGCCCGCTCCCGTGCGCGGTGCGCTCGCCGACCTGCGAGGAACGATCTTCGCCGACGGCATCCCTCGTCTGGGCGAGCTCATCCAGATCGGTCCGGTTCCCACGACCCCGAGCATCGCCCTCGACGACCCCGCTCTCACCCAGGCCGCGCAGTCGGTCGCACGGATCTCGGGCACCGCCTATGCGTGCGGCATCACCTCGAGCGGCTCGGGCTTCGTCGTGGCCGAGAACCGCGTCGTCACCAATGCGCACGTCGTCGCGGGGGTCGACACCCCGCTCGTGGAGCTCCCGGGGCGTCCGGCCCGCGAAGGCCGCGTCGTCTACTTCGATCCGATCGACGACATCGCGGTCATCTCCGTCGACCAGTTGGATGCCGCGGCCCTGCCGATCGCGCAGACGCTCGCGGTGGGCGCTCCCGCCGTCGTCCAGGGCTATCCGGGTGGAGGGCCGTTCACCTCGGGAAGCGCGCAGATCCTCTCGGAGGGGACGGTTCCGGTCCCCGACATCTACGACGACTCACGCGCTCCGCGCGACATCTACGCCCTGGCCGGCATCGTGCGCCCGGGTAACTCGGGCGGTCCGCTGCTGACCACCTCGGGCCAGGTCGCGGGCATCGTGTTCGCCCGCTCCGACACCGACGACGACGTCGGCTACGCCATGACGCCCACCGAGCTCGAACCGGTGATGGCGCAGATGGGCTCGTTGTCGGCGCCCGTGGCGTCCGGGAACTGCACGCGCGGCTGAGCCGCCTCCGCGCCTCGGGCGGTGGGGAGGCCAATGCGCCGCCCGCTTCGGCGAGCGCTCTCTGCCCCGCCGGCGACGAGGGCCGTCGGCCGTGGGGCGGGTGAAATTTCCCTCTGGCGCCCCGTGTCGCTGCGTCATCTGTCTATGCTCCTGCGCATGGGGGACATCTCGATATCCGTCGATGAGGTGCGGCGGGTGGCGGCGAAGATGGTCGATGTCGTGCCCGGTGAGCCCGATGTCTGGGGCTTCTCCGTCGCCGACCAGCCCGACCTGAACCTCGCCCTGGCGGAGTTCGTCGGGTGCATGAACGACTGCACCGCCGAACGTCGCCGTGGTGTCCAGGCGCTCGCGGCGGGGCTACGCGAGGTCGCGGACATGTTCGAGAGCTTGGACGCCAGCGCCCAGGCCGACGTTCGAGCGCTGGGTGCCGTCGAGGGGTGGGTCATCGAGTGACTGCCGAACTCGGTGATACGCGAGACCCATCCGCCCTCATCCCCGGCGATGTCGCCGCTCTGTATCGGGCGATCTCCGCGTGGCGGGTGCGTGAGCAGAACGCCGACGAGGTCGGGGCAGCGCTCCGGACGATGCAGGCGGTCGCGGACTGGACCGGCGAAGCGGCCGACGCCTACGGGACGCGTGTCGGGGCTGTGGCGTCCGGCTGGTCCGCCATGGCGGCCGCCTTCCGGCGCGGTGGATCGGCACTCGAAGACGTCGCCGCCGCGATCGACGCTGCACGGGCAAGGGCCGGAGACGCCGTCGACCTGTGGGACCGAGCCGACGCGCTCGACGCTGCGGCTTTCCAAGAGCCACCCGCCACGCCCACCGGTTGGCTCGGGCCGGACCGACGAGCGTTCCTGGGCTCCGGACCGCGAGCAGAGGCCAGGGCGGTCCTCGCGGATGCGCGTGCGGCACTCCGCGATGCCGCGCAAAGGGCGGCTGCCGTGCTTCGCGCCGCCATCGCCGTGCCCGGCCTGGGCGCCGACGAGTGGGCGGCTCTCCTGACGGGTTGTGCGAATCCCGGCCAGGTGCTCGACGCTCTCGCCGGCGCGGACGCCGGGAGTCTGGCCGCTCTTCTGCGGGCCCGCCCGAACCTCGCCGGGATTCTCGCCCGGGCAGAGCCGGCGGCCGTCGCACCGTGGTGGGCGCACCTGGACGCGGCGCAGAAAAACGCGCTCATCCACGCCGCCCCGGCGATCATCGGCAACCTCGGGGGAGTCGCCTACGCCGCTCGCGACGAGGCGAACCGCATCTGGCTCAAGGACCAGCTCGCAGACGCGCGCGCAGCGCTGGCCGAGGCGGAGAAGCCACCGACATACGACGAGATCGTCGGGGGACAGGCCGCCGCCGAGGCGTATGCCGAGCGGCTCGATCGTGCGCGTTCTCGGGTGGAGGGTCTTGAGAACATCGAGTCGTCGCTGACGTCACCTGCCGGCGGCGCCCCTCGGCACCTCATCACTCTCACGGGGGACTCGCCCCCTCTCGCCGCGATATCCATCGGCGATCTCGACACCGCGGACAACATCACGTACGCCGTGCCCGGCATGGGAACCACGACCGAGGGGATGGACGGTTGGTCGCGCGCCGCTCAGAACCTCCTCGATCAGCAAAACCGCGCGGATCCGGGCCATTCCCATGCGACCGTGGCCTGGATCGGGTACAAGACCCCGCCCGTGCCGATCATGGAGGGAGGCTTCGACGTCATGCATAACGACCTGGCTGACGCGGGAGCAGCGAACCTCGCCCGTGACTTGCGTTCCCTTGACCACGTCAACTCCGGAGCGCAAGTGAACATTGTGGCGCATTCCTACGGGACCACCACGGCGTCTCTGGCTCTGACTGAAGACCAGGTCCACGTCGACTCCTTCGTCACGCTAGGTTCAGCAGGTTTGCCGACGAACATTGATTCGGCGTCGGACATACATGCGGATTCCGTGTTCTCGGGGCAGGCCCAGGACGTTTGGGCGATAGATCCTGCTCGAGGCGATCAGTGGGCGTGGACAGGGCGTCTGGCTCCTGACCATTCCGTCAATCCGATCAGCCCGGATTTCGGATCACACGCATTCAGCGTCGCCGGAGACGGAGCGCTGCGCGCGGTCAACGATCATGGCGCAGTCACATCGGATGAGGGGGGTTATCTTGACAAGCAGACGGAGTCTTTGCGCAACGTGGCCCTCGCCACGACCGGACGTGGTGATCTCGTGTCGCCTTATGTTCCGCCAGCTCCGACCCCGCTGCAGAAAGCGCTGATCGAAGGATTGACGAATGGCTTCTCGAACTAGTCGGCCCGTCCTTGCGATGGTGCTCGGAGCGCTCGTCCTCATCTCACCGATCACTTTGGCCGGCTGTGTGCAATCGAAGGAAGACAGTATGACTCCCGCTGAGGCCCGTGACGCTCTCGTCTCAACCATCGAAGACAGTGCGGCCCAGCTCAATGTCGCGGGGTGGAACCGCGATCACGCGCCCGAGGTCGGCGATTGCGGCGATCAACAAGGCCAGCGCGTCAATTACTCATATGGCTACGGGGCACCCGCTCCGGACAGTGATCGGGGTGCCGACGCCAAGGTCATCGCCGACTACTGGCGTTCGCTCGGCATGCAGGTGCGTGTCGTCGATACGCCGCTCTACGTCGTGTACGCCTCGGGCGGGACCGTGGCGGGTCTGTCGTTCTCAACGGCCCCCGGCGACTACTACATTGCCGGCACCTCCCTCTGCGTCCCCGGAGACGCCCGCGAAATACGCAAGCAGGACAACGGCTGAACATCGCACGTCCCGCGCCCGAGCTCCGCTAGGCTGACCCCACAAGTCCACACCGGCCCCATGATCGATGCGGGAGAGCTCCGGCGAACGCAGCCGGACACCGAAGGAGCAAGCCTCCCCGCCAATCTCTCAGGTACGCGTACCGCGTCGATCGGGCCACTCTGGAAAGAGACCCGGATGCACCGTCCCGGGTCCGCCGACGGTGAAAGCCCGCGCTCGATTCGACCGCACGGGTGAAACTCTCAGGTCCATGACAGAGGGGGAGTTCTCCAGGCGTCGTCCGACGTCTGTCCGTCATCGCGAACGGCAGAACTCATGACCGAAACCCCCGCTCCACCGCGCACGTCGCCGCTGAACGATCGACACGAGGCCCTCGGCGCCTCGTTCACCGACTTCGGCGGCTGGAACATGCCCGTGCGCTACACCTCCGACCTCGCCGAGCACCACGCGGTGCGCACGGCCGCGGGGCTGTTCGACATCTCGCACATGGCGGAGTTCCGCGTCGAGGGCGAGGCCGCGCCCGCGTTCCTCGACTACGTGCTCGCCGGGCGACTGTCGACCATGAAGATCGGTAAGGCGAAGTACTCGCTGGTGCTCGCCGAGAGCGGCGGCATCGTCGACGACGTCATCGTCTACCGCACGGGGGAGCAGAGCTTCCTCGTCATCTCCAATGCCGGTAATCGGGATGCCGTGGCCTCGGCCTTCGATCTGGCGCGGCGCACGTTCCCCGAGGCGCCGCTCGTCGACGACGTCACCGACGACTACGCCCTCATCGCTCTTCAGGGGCCCGAGGCGCGCGGCATCCTGAGCTCCACCCCGGGGGTGCAGATCACCGGCACCGCTCTCGACGAGCTCGGCTACTACGCCTGGACCGAGGGGACGTTCGAGGGCGCACCGCTGTTCGTCGCCCGCACCGGCTACACCGGCGAAGACGGATACGAACTCATGATCCCCACCGCGCAGGCCGCCGCGCTGTGGGACGCCGCGCTCGCCGCGGGCGCTGCTCACGGTCTCGTGCCGTGTGGCCTCGCTGCGCGTGACACTCTCCGCCTCGAGGCGGGCATGCCGCTGTACGGTCACGAGCTCTCGCGCGACATCGTCCCCGCCCAGGCGGGCCTCGGTCGCGTCGTCGCCGCCGACAAAGAGGCGTTCGTCGGGAAGGACGGGCTGTCCTCGGGTCCCGCCGACGCCCCCGTGCTCGTCGGTCTCGTCTCTGCGGGGCGTCGCGCGGGTCGCGCCGGCTACGCCGTGCTGCACGGGGACGAGACCGTCGGCGAAATCACCAGCGGGGCCCTCAGCCCCACCCTCGGCCACCCCGTCGCGATGGCTTTCGTCGCCCCCGCGGCATCCGAACCCGGAACCGAACTGACCATCGACGTGCGCGGGACCCGCATCCCCGCGACCGTCACCGCCCTTCCCTTCTATCGGAGAAACGCATGACCGACCTCACCGCCCTCAGCTACACGTCCGAGCACGAGTGGATCGCCCTCGACGGCGACATCGCGACGGTCGGCATCACCGACTTCGCCGCCGACAAGCTCGGCGACGTCGTCTTCGTCGAGCTCCCCGGCGCCGACTCCGCGGTCACCGCAGGCGACGTCTGCGGCGAGATCGAGTCGACCAAGTCGGTCGGCGAGCTCTACGCGCCCCTGAGCGGCACCGTCGTCGAGGTGAACGACGCGGTCGTCGACGACCCCTCCCTGGTCAACGCCGAGCCCTTCGACGGAGGCTGGCTCATCAAGATCCGCGTCGACGGCGAGCTCCCCGCCGACCTGCTCGACCGTGCCGCCTACGAGGAGCTCACCGCGTGAGCACTCTTCTTCCTCCGCGCACCGACGCGGGAACGCCCGCGGTGTTCGTCGACCGCCACATCGGCGTCGACGCGGCGGCCCAGGCCCGCATGCTCGAGACCGTCGGCTACGACAGCGTCGAGGCGCTCGTCGAGACCGCCGTGCCGGCATCCATCCACGTCCAGCCCCGTGCGACCAGCTCGATCCCGCCCGCGGCGACCGAGGCCGAGGCGCTCGCAGAGCTCCGCGAGCTCGCCACCGCGAACCGCTCGGCGCGGCCGCTGATCGGCCTCGGCTACTACGACACGTTCACCCCGTCGGTGATCGCGCGGAACGTGCTCGAGAACCCGTCCTGGTACACGGCCTACACGCCGTACCAGCCCGAGATCTCGCAGGGCCGGCTCGAGGCGCTCATCAACTTCCAGACGATGGTCACCGATCTGACGGGCCTCGCCACCGCGAACGCCTCGATGCTCGACGAGTCCACCGCGGTCGTCGAGGGAATGCTCGTGGCCCGTCGCGCCTCGAAGGCGAAGACCGATGTCTTCCTCGTCGACGTCGACGCCTTACCCCAGACCAAGGCCCTGCTGCACCACCGTGCCGCGGCCGTCGGCATCCGCATCGAAGAGACCGCGTTCGCGGGCGAGCTGCCCGAGGCGTTCGGCGCCTTCGTGCAGTACCCGGGCGCGACAGGACGCGTCTGGGACTTCTCGACCGTCGCTGAGACGATGCACGCGAAGGGCGGTCTCGTCGTCGCCGCGGCCGACCTGCTCGCGCTCACCCTGCTGCGCTCACCGGGCGCGCTCGGCGCCGATGTCGCGGTCGGCACGACCCAGCGCTTCGGTGTGCCGCTCGGCTTCGGCGGACCCCACGCCGGTTACATGGCCGTGCGGGCGGGCCTCGAGCGTCAGCTGCCGGGCCGTCTCGTCGGAGTGTCCCAGGATGCCGTCGGCGCCCCCGCCTACCGCCTCTCGCTGCAGACGCGCGAGCAGCACATCCGCCGCGAGAAGGCGACGTCGAACATCTGCACCGCCCAGGTGCTCCTCGCCGTCATGGCCGCGATGTACGCCGTTTACCACGGACCCGACGGCCTCCGAGCGATCGCGACGCGGGTCGCGCAGAAGGCCGATGCCCTGGCATCCGCTCTCCGCTCGTACGACCTGACCCTCGGGAGCGACGCGTTCTTCGACACCGTTCGCGTGCACGTTCCCGGGCGCGCGCAGGACGTGGTCGACCGCGCCCGCGAGGGGGGATATCAGCTGCTCTGGGTCGACGATGCGACGGTGGGCGTCTCGGTGGATGAGACGACGACGGATGCCGACATCTCGGCCGTGCTGAACGCTTTCGGTCTCGCCGGCGGCGAGCTGCCCGTGGGCGAAGCGCTGCGCGGCGTCGACGGCGCCCTTCACCGTGACGACGAGTACCTCACCCATCCCGTCTTCCACACGCACCACAGCGAGACGGCGATGATGCGCTACCTCAAGTCGCTCGCCGATCGCGACTACGCGCTCGACCGCGGCATGATCCCGCTGGGCTCGTGCACGATGAAGCTCAACGCGGCCACCGAGATGGCGGCGGTGTCGTGGCCGGAGTTCTCGCGCGTGCACCCGTTCGCGCCCGAGGCCGACGTGCACGGCTACCTCGAGATGATCGACCAGCTCGAGCGCTGGCTCGCCGAGGTGACCGGCTACGATGCGGTGTCGCTGCAGCCGAATGCCGGTTCGCAGGGTGAGCTCGCGGGCTTGCTCGCGATCCGCGGCTACCACCTCGCGAACGGCGACACCGAGCGCACGGTGTGCCTCATCCCGTCGTCGGCCCACGGCACGAACGCCGCCTCCGCGATCCTCGCGGGCATGCGGGTTGTCGTCGTCGCCTGCGACGAGGCGGGCAACGTCGATCTCGTCGACCTGCGCGCGAAGATCGCCCAGCACGCGGAGGCGCTCTCGGCCCTGATGATCACCTACCCCTCGACGCACGGGGTGTACGAGCACGATGTGCTCGAGATCACGCAGGCGGTGCACGACGCCGGCGGACAGGTGTACGTCGACGGTGCCAACCTCAACGCCCTGCTCGGCTTCGCTCGGTTCGGCGACTTGGGCGGCGACGTGTCGCACCTGAACCTCCACAAGACGTTCGCGATCCCGCACGGCGGCGGCGGACCCGGTGTCGGTCCGGTGGCGGCGAAAGCGCATCTCGCGCCGTACCTGCCCTCGCACCCGTTCTCGCAGCGCGCCGACCACGCCGGGGGGACGTTCGACGGCGGTCCGGTCTCGGCTGCCCCGCACGGCTCGGCCGGAATCCTGCCCATCTCATGGGCGTACGTGCGCATGATGGGCGCCGAGGGGCTCCGCCAGGCCACGGCCGCGGCGGTGCTTTCGGCCAACTACATCGCCACGCGCCTGCGCGAGCACTACCCGGTGCTGTACGCGGGCGAGGGCGGTCTGGTCGCGCACGAGTGCATCCTCGACCTGCGTCCGCTCAAGGAGCAGACGGGTGTCACGGTCGACGACGTGGCCAAGCGCCTCATCGACTACGGCTTCCACGCGCCCACGATGTCGTTCCCGGTCGCCGGCACCCTGATGGTCGAGCCCACCGAGAGCGAGGACCTCGCCGAGCTGGATCGCTTCGTGGATGCCATGATCGCCATCAAGCACGAGGCCCTCGCCGTCGCGGCTGGCGAGTGGCCCGCCGACGACAACCCCCTCGTGAACGCTCCGCACACGGCGGAGACCGTGGTCGTGGGGGAGTGGGACCACCCGTACTCTCGCGAGACCGCCGTGTACCCCGTCCGCTCGCTGATCCGCGGCAAGTACTGGCCTCCCGTGCGCCGCATCGACCAGGCCTACGGCGACCGCAACCTGGTCTGCTCGTGCCCGCCGCCGGAGGCGTTCGCCTGACCCGCGCGCGGCGTCGACTCCCGGCATCCGGGGTTCGGCGCCGCGCTCGTCTCGCTCCTTTCGCGGACCCGTTGATCTCGCGAGACTGCATCCCGCCGACAAGTGCGTTGCAGCGTGACGAAGGTTTGTCAGCGGGATGCAGCCTCGCGGCCCGCGAAACATCGCCCCGGCGGACAGAGCCGGACCGGTGCCCGCAGGAGACCGGGAGATCCTCAGGAGGCGTTTAGTAAAGTGCCCCTGTGCACCACGGGCTGAACGACGTTCCTCGACCGACTCGACGCCGTGGCGGGCCGGGACGCGTGATCGCGCTCCTCGTCGCCGCAGGGCTCGCGCTGGCCGGTTGCTCGGCTGCCGACCCCGCGCCCGAGCCGGCAAAGGAGCAGCGCACGAGTCTGACGGTCGGTGTCGTCGGTTCCCTCACGAGCTTCAACGCGGCCAGCGCTACGGGCGACACGGCCGCCAACCGGGCGGTGTCAGCTCTCCTCGACGAGAAGCTCGGATCGCTGGACGGAAACCTGCAGGTCGTGCCGAACAACGGCCTCGGCCGCATCACGCGCGTCGAAGGCGACCCGCTCACCGTGAGCTACGAGCTGTTCTCAGACCGCGTGTGGTCGGACGGCACTCCGGTGACGCTCGACGATCTCCTGTTCGGGTGGGCCGTCACCTCGCATTTCTTCGACGACGCCACCTACGACGCGAACGGCCAGCTGGTCTCGGGCACGCGCTACTTCGACACCGCGCTGCCCGCGGATCCCAACGCTCGTACGACGCGGCCCCGTCTCGACCGGGCGAACGACACGCTCACGCTCACCTACGACCAGCCGTTCGCCGACTGGAATCGCCAATGGCTGCTCGATCGTCCCGTGCACGTCGTCGCGCAGCGCGCGGGCGTCAGCGTCAAGGACCTGCTCACCGCGATCCTCACCGTGCCCGAGGGCGACCCGCAGGCGCCGGTCGCGCCGAACCCCGTGCTGGCCGCCGCCGCTCAGGCATGGAACACCGGTTTCGACGTCGCACCGGGGACCACCCCCGATCCCGCGGGCGTCGTCTCCTCGGGCCCGTGGACCGTCTCGGAGATCACGGCCGACACCCTCCAGCTCGCTCGACGCGACAGCTACCAGGGCGCGCATTTTCCGGGCCTCGAAGGCCTCACCGTCCGGTTCTTCCCGGATCGAGCCGCGCAGTTGTCGGCTCTCGAAGCGGGGACGGTGGATGTGGCCAACGTCGGTGACCTCGACGTCGCGGAGCAGAAGACGCTGACCGATGCGGGCTTCACCGTCCAGGTAGGGCCGACGTCAGAGACGCTGCAGCTGCGGTTCGCCACGACGACGGCATCCGATCTTCGTCAGGCGACGACTCTGTCGCTCGACCGTTCATCCCTCGTCCAAGACGTGCTCGGGGCCGTCCGTCCCAACGCGCAGCCGCTGCAGTCCTTCCTCTCCTCGCCGGCGACCGGCCAGCTCTACAACGATCTCGTGTCGGGGAACGGCGCTCCCGGGACCGGAGCCGACGTGAACGCCGCCCGCTCCGCCCTGAACGACCGGGCGGCCGTGCTTCGAGTGGCCTACGACACCACCGATCCAACGTCTTCGCTGGTGTTCCCGCGGATCGTGTCGATGGCCGCCAAGGCGGGCATCGCCGTTCGAGCCGCCACGGCGACGGAGATTCCGGATGCCACCCTCTCGTGGGTCGGCGAGGACGAGAGCCTCTATCGTTCGGCCCGCGACCGCATCGCGGAGGGCATCGACGGGGGAGACACCCAGGAGCTCTTCGACGACCTCACCACGCACACCGATCCCGTCGACGTGCTGTCGGAGGCGAAGCTCATCGACCGGTCGCTGTTCGCCGCGCACGCGGGAGTGCCGCTCTTGGAGCGCACGGGCGCCGTGGTCAGCGCAGCGGGCGTCGGGGGAGTGACCTACACCTCCGAGCCCAACGGGCTGCCGCCGGCGTTCTGGACCTGGTCGCCGCCTCAGTCCTGACTCTCAGGAGCTCGGAGACGGCGCGGGGGTGGGAGCGAAGATCCCTGGCCACCACGCTGCCGCGAGGGGGTATCCGACGAAGGCGACGATGTCGATGATCGTGTGTGCGACCACCAGGGGCATCACGCGACCCCATCGCTTGTAGCACCAGCCGAAGACCAGCCCCATCACGACGTTGCCGAGTGCAGAGGGCCATCCCTGGTAGAGGTGGTAGCTACCCCGCAGGAGGGCCGTCGAGACGATGATCCCCGTCCACGACCAGCCGAGACGACGCAGGCGGTCGAAGAGGAACCCGAGGAAGATGACCTCCTCGGTGAGGCCGGCTCGCAGTGCCGCGAGGACGAGCAGCGCGATGACCCACCACGACGAGTCCAGGGGAGCGGGGATGACCGCGATGCTTTGCCCGAGTGCCCGGCCGATCGCGTACACGCCGATCCCGGGGGCGCCGATGAGAACCACCAGCAGCAGCCCGCGCGCGGCGTCGCCGCCGAAGCGTCGGAAATCGAGGCCGATGCGGCGCAGGGCGTTGCTCGTCGGTTCCCACAGCAGATAGACGGCCAGGGCCACGAGGGCCAGCGAGAAGAAGATGTCGAGGAACTGGTAGATGGCGTCCCACAGCGGCTCGGCGCTGCGTGAGGGGTTCAGCTGCGTCTGCTGCTGCGAGATGGGCGCACGCGTCGCCGCACGCACGAAGGAGACGACCGAGTAGATCGCGGACTGACCGACGCTGACGAGCAGCACGATGGCGATCTCCCACCCGAGCCGGCGTCGCCGGTAGGTCTCCGTGCGCGCGATGGCGGGAGGATACGTCCAGTCTGCGCCGCCGCGTGACCGGACCGGCTTGTCAGATTGCTCCATGGAGAGCCTCTCGAGTAAATGCTGTGTAACGTTTTTCAGAGGAGTTTGGGGCACCTGGGTAAACGTGCCTAGTGTGTTCTCATCCTGCCCGACGGATCTTTCCCGCGCCTTGTGCTGCGCGAAAGCCCTGCATGGGCGACGATCATCCCTTCCCTGGAGGAACTGTGAAGCGCAACAAGATTGCCCTCTCCGGCCTCGCCCTGCTGGGAGCTGTCGGGCTTATGCTCGCCGGCTGCTCGGGCGGCGGAGACAACGGCGGCGGCTCGTCATCGGGCGGCGACGCCACGGCGATCATTCGGACGAACGGCTCCGAGCCGCAGAACCCGCTGATCCCCACCAACACCAACGAGGTCGGTGGAGGAAAGATCCTCGACTCGATCTTCGCGGGTCTGGTCTACTACGACGGAACCGGCGCCCCGGTCAACGACATGGCCGAGTCCATCGTCACCAACGACCCCCAGAACCTCACGGTCACCCTGAAGAAGGGCCAGAAGTTCACGGACGGCACCGAGGTCAAGGCCGACAACTTCATCAAGGCGTGGAACTACGGCGCCCAGCTTTCGAACAACCAGGTCAGCAGCTCGTTCTTCGAGGACATCGTGGGCTTCAGCTACGACGCTGACTCCGAGCTCACCGGTCTCCAGAAGGTCGACGACTACACCTTCACGATCGCTCTGTCGAAGCCGGCCGCCGACTTCGCGCTGCGCCTGGGCTACTCGGCGTTCTTCCCGCTGCCCGACGTCGCGTTCAACGACATGGCCGCCTTCGGTGAGAACCCCATCGGCAACGGCCCCTACAAGCTCAAGGGCGAGGGTGCCTGGCAGCACAACGTGCAGATCGACCTCGTCAAGAACGACGACTACCAGGGCGGTCGCACGGTTGAGAACGGTGGTCTGTCGATCATCTTCTACGCCACCCAGGACGCCGCATACGCCGACCTGCTCGGCGGCAACGTCGACGTGATCGACGGGGTTCCCTCGTCGTCGCTGGCCACGTTCCAGTCCGACCTGGGGGACCGCGCGGTCAACCAGCCGGCAGCGATCTTCCAGTCGTTCACGATCCCCGAGCGTCTCGCGCACTTCAGCGGCGAAGAGGGCAAGCTCCGTCGTCAGGCCATCTCGATGGCCATCAACCGCGACGAGATCACCAAGACGATCTTCCAGGGCTCGCGCACCCCGGCCAGCGACTTCACCTCGCCGGTCATCGCGGGCTGGTCGGACTCGCTCTCGGGCGCCGACGTGCTGAAGTTCAACGCGGACAAGGCGAAGCAGCTGTGGGCCCAGGCCGACGCCATCTCGCCCTGGAGCGGCTCGCTCCAGATCGCCTACAACGCCGACGGTGGACACCAGTCCTGGGTCGACGCGGTGACGAACTCGCTGAAGAACACGCTCGGCATCGACTCCTCGGGCGCGCCCTACCCGACGTTCAAGGAACTGCGCTCGGCGGTCACCAACCGCAGCATCGAGACCACGTTCCGTTCGGGCTGGCAGGCCGACTACCCCGGTGCGTACAACTTCCTCGCGCCGCTGTACGCCACGGGCGCCTCGTCGAACGACGGTGACTACTCGAACCCGGAGTTCGACGCGCAGATCACGGCCGGCATCGCCGAGACCGACCTCGAGGCGCAGAACGCCGACTTCGCCAAGGCTCAGGAGATCCTGCTGAAGGACCTCCCGGCCATCCCGCTCTGGTACTCGAACGTCACCGGCGGCTACGCCGAGGGCGTCAACAACGTCCAGTTCGGGTGGAACTCGGTTCCGCTGTACTACGAGATCACGAAGTAACCCTTCCGATCTCACCCGCGAGGCGGTGACGGATTCGTCACCGCCTCGCGGTCTGCCAGCCAGGCCTCATCACGACGTGTGATAAAACGGCACGGGTCCTTTCGCGGTCCATGCCCCCCTGAAAACGTCGGATGAGGCGTTTCCCACGTTCGAAAAGAGAGCGGATGCTCGGCTACATCCTCAGACGTCTGCTGCAGGTCCTCCCCGTGTTCTTCGGGGCCACCCTGCTGATCTACTTCATGGTCTTCGCCATGCCGGGGGACCCGATCCTCGGTCTCTTCGGCGACAAGACCCCTGCGCCCCAGGTCGTCGAAGCCCTGCGCGCGCAGTACCACCTCGACCAGCCCTTCATCGTCCAGTACTTCCTGTACATCGGCGGGATCTTCCGGGGCGACCTCGGCACCACCTTCTCGGGTCAGTCCGTCAACGAGGTGCTCGCACGCACGCTCCCCGTGACCGGTCGCCTCGCGGTGATGGCCCTGGCCATCGAGCTCGTCCTCGCTGTGGTGGTCGGCACCATCTCGGCCATCCGCAAGGGCAAGCTGTTCGACAACGTCGCGCTCATCGTGGCCCTGTTGTTCGTCGCCCTGCCGATCTTCGTGGCGTGCTTCCTCGCTCAGTACTTCCTGGCCATCCAGCTCGGCTGGTTCAAACCCACCGTGGGTGCCCAGAACAACTGGGGCGACCTGTGGTTGCCCGCCATCGTGCTCGGCTTCAGCCTCTTCGCCACGAGCATGCGCCTGATGCGCGGCTCGGTCATCGACACGCTGAACCAGGACTGGGTGCGCACCGCCTACAGCAAGGGCTTGTCGCGTCGCCGCGTCATCCCCGTGCACGTGCTGCGCAACTCTCTCATCCCGGTCATCACGAACTCCGCGACGAACTTCGGGGTGCTCCTCGTCGGCGCCACCGTCACCGAGGGCATCTTCAACATCCCCGGTGTCGGCAACACGCTGTACCAGGCCACCATCCGCGGCGAGGGACCCACGGTCGTTTCGTTCGTGACCGTCTTCGTCATCATCTACGTGCTGGTCAACCTCGTCGTCGACCTCCTGTACGGCCTCCTGGACCCGAGGATCCGCTATGTCAAGTAGTCAGTTCCCGGCGCCGCACTATGTCGCGCCGATCAAGACCGAGACCATCTCGGTCGACGCCGTTCGCGTCGCCGCCCGCAAGAGCAACCTCTGGCTCGACGCGTGGCGCGACCTCCGTCGCCGCCCCACGTTCTGGATCGCGCTGGCCGTCATGGCCGTCGTCATCCTGATGGCCGTGTGGCCGACGCTGTTCACCCAGGTGCCGCCCAACAACGACTGCCAGCTGTCCAACAGCAACGCCGGTCCCGCCTCGGGCCACATCCTGGGCTTCACGTTCCAGGGGTGCGACACCTTCTCCCGCATCGTCTGGGGAGCGCGTACGTCGCTGTCGGTCGGTCTGCTCGCGACCGCGATCGGCACGATCATCGGCCTGATCATGGGCGCGCTGTCGGGCTTCTACGGCGGATGGCTCGACGCGGTCATCTCGCGCGTCGGCGACATCTTCTTCTCGATTCCCTACATCCTCGCGGCCATCGTCGTGATGAGTGTTTTCTCGCAGTACCGCAACGTCGTCACCCTGGCGTTTGCGATCGGCGGGTTCGCGTGGGCGTCGACGGCGCGCGTGGTGCGCGCCGAGGTACTGCGCGTGCGTCAGGCCGACTACGTGGCGGCCTCGCAGGCGCTCGGTCAGACGCGTTTCCGCACGCTGCTGACGCACGTCATCCCGAACGCGATCGCCCCTCTGCTCGTGGTCACCACGATCAGCCTCGCGGCGGCCATCGTCGCGGAGGCGACGCTGTCGTTCCTCGGTGTCGGCCTGGGCGGCGACACCATGTCGTGGGGTAACGACATCAGCCAGGCGCAGCAGTCCTTGCGTATCGCGCCGCTGGCCCTGATCTGGCCGTCTGTCGCCCTGACGGTCACGGTGCTGGCCTTCATCCTGCTGGGCGAGCTCATCCGAGACGCCATCGACCCGAGAGCGAGGGCCCGCCGATGAGCGACGCCACCATGACGCCGCTGCTGTCCGTGCGCGACCTGAAGGTCGCGTTCGAGGGAGAAGGCGGTACGCGCGAGGTCCTGCACGGAGTCAGCCTCGACGTGTATCCCGGTCAGACCGTCGCCATCGTGGGTGAGTCCGGTTCGGGCAAGTCGACGACCGCGTCTGCGGTCATCGGTCTGCTCCCCGGCACCGGACACGTCACCGCCGGCAGCATCACCCTCGACGGGCGCGAGCTGACCGACCTCAGCCAGACGCAGTTCGAGTCGGTACGCGGCAGGGACATCGGCTACGTCCCGCAGGACCCGATGTCGAACCTGAACCCCGTGTGGAGCATCGGCTTCCAGGTCAAGGAGGCGATCCGCGCGAACGGCATCGCCACCGGCCGCAAAGAGGTCGAGCAGCGCGCGATCGAGGTGCTGAAGCAGGCCGGTCTCGCCGACGCCGAGCGTCGACTGCACCAGTACCCGCACCAGTTCTCGGGCGGTATGCGCCAGCGCGCGCTCATCGGTATCGGCCTCGCGGCCGACCCGAAGCTGCTGATCGCCGACGAGCCGACCTCGGCTCTCGACGTCACCGTGCAGCGCGTCATCCTCGACCACATGGCATCCCTCACTCGCGAGCGGGGCACCTCGGTGCTGCTCATCACGCACGACCTGGGGCTCGCCGCGGAGCGCGCCGACACGATCGTCGTGATGAACCAGGGCGAGATCGTCGAGTCGGGTCCCAGCCGCGAGATCCTCGAGAACCCGCAGCACCCGTACACGCAGCGACTGGTGGCGGCCGCCCCCAGCATCGCTTCGCAGCGCATCCAGGCGAAGGTGGAGGACCGCGGCATCCTGCGCGAGTCCGACATCGACGCTCCCGCGACGGTCAAGGTCACCGACCTCGTCAAGGAGTACAAGATCCGCCAGGGCGGGTTCCGCAGCGAGCAGTTCCGCGCCGTCGACGGGGTCTCGTTCGAGATCCCGCGTGGCAAGACGCTCGCCCTCGTCGGCGAGTCGGGCTCCGGCAAGTCGACGATCGCGAAGATGGTGCTCAAGCTCGAGGAACCCACCTCGGGCTCGATCGAGGTCGACGGCGTCAACACCGGCAAGCTGAACGCGAAGGACACCTTCAACCTCCGCCGCCGCATGCAGCCGGTCTTCCAGGATCCGTACGGCTCGCTCGACCCGCTCCGCAGCATCGGCAACCTGATCGCGGAGCCGCTCAACATACACAAGGTGGGTGACGGTGCCTCGCGCCGCGCCCGTGTGGAAGAGCTGCTCGAGCAGGTCGCTCTGCCGCAGGAGCTGGCATCCCGCTATCCGAACGAGCTGTCCGGCGGACAGCGTCAGCGCGTCGCCATCGCGCGTGCGCTCGCGCTCAAGCCCGACATCCTCGTGCTCGACGAGGCCGTCTCGGCTCTCGACGTGCTCGTGCAGGCGCAGATCCTCCAGCTGCTGGCGGAGCTGCAGTCCGAGCTGGGGCTGACGTACCTGTTCATCACGCACGACCTCGCCGTCGTCCGCGTCGCCGCCGACCTGGTGTGCGTCATGGAGCGCGGCAAACTCGTGGAGCAGGGCACGGTCGACGAGATCTTCGCCCAGCCGTCGCAGGAGTACACGCAGCGCCTGCTCGACGCCATTCCCGGCGCCTCGCTCTCACTGGGCGGCGCGTGACACGCGACGAGCGCTTTCGGGGCGCGGAGCACCCACGGGTGTTCCGCGCCCCGTCGTCGATCGTGGGCCTGATCGTCGGCGCGGTGCTCGCGGTCGTGCTCTTGGGGGATGCCGCGCTCCGCGCCGGCGTCGGCGAGATGCTCCTGCTGGCGCCGTGGGTGCTGTTGGCGCTGTGGGCCGTCTACGCCCTGCTCTTCGCCCCTCACGTGCGCATCGATGCCGATGGCATCCGCATCCACAATCCGCTGCGCGTCGTCGACGTCGCCTGGGCGCGTGTCGCCGATATCGACATGCGCTGGCAGCTCGAGATCCGTACCGACGAGCCGCGCGTCGTGAAGGCGTTCGGCGGCCCCGTCGCGGGGCGTCCCGGCCGACCGCCGCTGCGTCGCGACGACTCACGGGGTCGTCGCGAGCCTCCCGCGATCCGTGATCTGCAGCTCATTCAGGAGGCGTGGGAGACCGCGCGCCGCACTGCCTCGAAGAGCGGTGTCGTGCGCCGCTCGTGGGACATTCCCTCGGTCATTTCCCTGCTGGTTCTGATCTGCTGGGTTATCATCGCTTTGTTCATCTCAGGCGGTCTCGGCTGAGCGCGATGCTGCGCTCGATGGAGACCGTGGTGACAAAGCGCCATGTAAGAGCTTTGTTACGGTCGTGAAAAGTGTGTTCCCCCGGCACGCGTTTCATGGGAAGCCGACGTAGGGTCGCTGAAGATCCTTAGCCAGGCAAACGAATAGGCGGGGATCTCGAAGGCGAGAGGACCACCCATGATGCTGACCCCCGATGTGTTCCGGACGGGCTCGCGCACCTCATGACGCTGTACGTTCTACGACGGTTCGTGAACTACGCCGTCCTGAGCCTGCTGGCGACGTGCCTGGCGTACGTGCTCGGTAGCGCTCTGCTGCGACCCCAGGACCGCTTCTACGGTATGAACCCGCGTCCCCCTCAGGAGTCGATCGTCGCGAGCCTGGATGCTCTCGGCGCCAACCCCGACGTGCCGATCCTCGTGCGGTTG
The DNA here is from genome assembly GCF_003385695.1 of Microbacterium sp. AG157. NCBI lineage: Bacteria > Bacillati > Actinomycetota > Actinomycetes > Micrococcales > Microbacteriaceae > Microbacterium > Microbacterium sp. AG157. Next base: position 551,173 of record NZ_QRDK01000004.1, on the reverse strand, counting down.
TGGAACTGGCTCGTGAACCTGTTCACGAAGTTCTCGCTCGGCAACACGATCGGCGGCCAGGACGTCATGACCGAGATCGCGACGCGCGCCGGAACCAGCCTTCGTCTTCTGCTGATCGGATCGCTGATCGGTGCCGTCGTCGGTGTCCTCATCGGCGTGTGGGGAGCGGTGCGCCAGTACCGTGCCACCGATCAGGTGACGACCTATGCCTCGTACCTCGTCTTCGCGACGCCGACCTTCGTCATCGGCGTTCTCCTGATGATCGGTGCGACCAACCTCAACAACGCCGCGGGCACTCAGCTCATCCGCTTCACGGGGGAGTACACCGCGGGGGTCGAGGGGTTCTGGCCGATGGTCGCCGACCGCGCGGTGCACCTGTTGCTGCCGACCCTCGCGCTGGTGCTCATCAGCGCCGCGTCGTACTCGCGGTACCAGCGCAGCATGATGCTCGACGTGCTTGGGGCCGACTACATCCGCACGGCCCGCGCGAAGGGATTGCCGCGCACCCAGGCGCTCTTCCGCCACGGGGTGCGCATCGCGCTCATCCCGATGTCCACCTTCTTCGCCTACAGCTTCGGCACCCTGATCGCCGGTTCCACCATGCTCGAGATCGTCTTCTCGTGGCGAGGCATGGGGCAGTTCCAGCTCAACGCCGTCACTCAGCAGGACATCAACGCCGTGGCGGGTTCGACCCTGTTCGTCGCCGTGCTGGTGCTGCTGTCGTCGACTCTGTCCGAGGTGCTCTACGCCGCACTCGACCCGAGAGTGAGGAGCTGACATGACCATGCAGGAAGAGGCCCTCGACGGATCGCTCGTCGCCACCAGCCCTGTCACCCGCGACCGCAAGCCGCTCTCGCGCGGAGCGCTCGTCCGCTCGCGCCTGCGCAAGATGCCGCGCTTCTGGGTGGGGGCGAGCATCCTCGTCTTCATCGTGCTCTGGGCCTTCGTCGGCCCGCTGCTGTACCCCTACGACGCGACCCAGCGCGATTTCCTCAACGTCGGTCTCGGGCCCACCCAACTGCACTGGTTCGGCACCAACGGCATCGGTCAGGACATCTACGCCCAAACCCTCGTGGGTCTGCAGAAGTCGCTCATCATCGGCGCCCTCGCCGGTATCGGCGCCACGCTGATCGCGGCGGCCGTGGGTTCGCTCGCCGGCTACCTCGGCGGCAAGATCGACGCGGTCATCGGGTGGCTCATCCACCTTCTGCTCGTCATCCCGTCGTTCTTCATCCTCGTGCTGCTGAGCCCGCTGACACGCGGCCTGTCGTGGCTGGCGCTGACGTTCTTCCTCGCGGTGTTCAGCTGGATGATCCTCGCCCAGGTCGTGCGCAACCAGACGCGGTCGCTGCGCAACCGCGATTTCGTCCGCGCGGCGCGCTACATGGGCATGCCGACCCGGCAGATCCTGGGCCGCCACATCATTCCCAACATCGCGTCGCTGCTCATCATCGACGCAACCCTCGGCATCGTCTCGGCCATCATGGCCGAGACCTCGCTCAGCTACTTCGGCTTCGGCGTCCAGGCGCCCGACGTCTCGCTCGGCACACTGCTCGCGTCGGGCACGTCGGCCGCGGTGACCCGCCCGTGGCTGTTCGTGTACCCCGCCGGCGTGCTGATCGTGCTGCTCCTGGCCATCAGCCTCATCGGCGACGCCCTGCGCGACGCCATCGACCCCACCTCGGGAGCGAACCGTGACTGACACCCGATCCGCCACCATGCTGTCCTCGACCGGCCGCTCGCCGCTGCTGTCGGTCCGCGACCTCAGCGTCACTTTCCCGCAGCGTGACGGCGCTGCGGTCCGTGCGGTCCGCGGCATCTCGTACGACGTGCACGAGGGCGAGTTCCTCGGAATCGTGGGGGAGTCCGGCTCCGGGAAGAGCGTGTCGTCGCTCGCCGTGATGGGGCTGCTGCCCTCGAACGCGCAGGTCGAGGGCGACATCCTCTACGACGGGCGCTCCCTGCTTGGGATGAACGACGGGCAGCTGTCGAAGATCCGCGGCGCCGAGCTGGCGATGGTCTTCCAAGACCCCCTGTCGGCACTGACCCCGGTCTACACGGTCGGCGACCAGATCTCCGAGGGACTCCGTCTGCACGATCGCGCTCTGAGCGCCCAGGCGGCGCAGGCCCGCAGCGTCGAGCTGCTCAAGCTCGTCGGCATCCCGGATGCCGAGCGTCGGGCCCGCGCGTACCCCCACGAGTTCTCGGGCGGTATGCGTCAACGCGCGATGATCGCCATGGCGATCGCGAACGACCCGCGCGTGATCATCGCCGACGAGCCGACCACGGCTCTCGACGTCACCATTCAGGCGCAGATCCTCGAGGTGCTGCAGAAGGCCCGGGAGGTGACGGGCGCCGCCGTGGTGCTCATCACGCACGACCTGGGCGTCGTCGCCGGTCACGCCGACCGTGTCGCGGTCATGTACGCCGGCAAGCTCGTCGAGCGAGGGACGGTCGACGAGATCTTCCACGATCCGCACATGCCGTACACGGTGGGCCTGCTGCGCTCGGTGCCGAACATGCAGACCGCGGGTTCGCACAGACTGGTCCCGCTCGAGGGGCGCCCGCCGTCCCTCGCCGCCCTCCCGAAGGGGTGCCCGTTCGCCGCCCGCTGCCCGATCGCGATCGACGCGTGCCACGACATCGAGCCCGTCCTGGAGGTCCACGGGACGGTGCCCGACCATGTCGCGGCGTGCATCCGCTCCGGTGAGATCGCCTCCGGCGCCCTTGCGCGGCCCGATATCTTCCCGCGACCCGAGGCGCTGGGTGAGATCCCGCCGCTGCGCCCCGACGTGACCCCCGCCGTCGAGGTCACCAACCTCGTAAAGCATTTCCCGCTCATGAAGGGCTCGGTCTTCCCTCGTCGCGTCGGCACGGTCCGCGCCGTCGACGGCATCTCGTTCTCGATCCAACCGGGTCGCACGATGGGCCTGGTGGGGGAGTCGGGCTGCGGCAAGACCACCACGATCCTCGAGATCATGGAGATGGTCGCCCCGCAGAGCGGCAGCATCCACATCAACGGCACCGACGTCGCCACGGTCAACCGCAGAGACAAGGCGGTGCTGCGCAAGGGGATCCAGATCGTCTTCCAGGATCCGATGGGCGCGATCGACCCGCGCCTGCCGGTCGGCGAGGTCATCACCGAACCGCTGCTGGTGCAGGGCGTCCCGCGTGCCGAACGCGATCGCAAGATGCGGGAGCTGCTCGACCTCGTGGGGCTCGACCCGAACATGTCCGACCGCTATCCGCACGAGTTCTCGGGCGGGCAGCGTCAGCGCATCGGCATCGCGCGGGCTCTGGCGACCGACCCCGCGGTCGTCGTCCTCGACGAGCCGGTCTCGGCGCTCGACGTGTCGATCCAGGCCGGTGTGATCAACCTGCTCGAAGACCTGAAGGAGCGACTCGGGCTCTCGTTCTTGTTCGTCGCGCACGACCTCGCGGTGGTGCGTCAGATCGCGGACGACGTCTCGGTCATGTACCTCGGACGCATCGTCGAGCAGGGCCCCGTCGACGAGGTGTTCGACGACCCCCGGCATCCGTACACCAAGGCCCTCATCTCGGCGGCTCCCATCCCGGATCCGCGCATCGAGCGTGCGCGTACGCGCATCCTGCTCGACGGCGACCTTCCGAGTCCCACGCAGGAGATCTCGGGATGCCGCTTCCGCACGCGGTGCCCGCTCTACCGCCTGCTGCCCGACGCGGACCGGCGCCGGTGCGACAACGACGACCCGGGCTTGCGCACCCAGGCGCACTCCCAGGTGGCGTGCCACTACGCCGAACGATCCGACCTCGTCCTCGAGACGGTGCCGCTCGGATCCCCCCGAACGTCCCCGACCGACGGCACCACGTCGGCGGGGGCCCTTCCCGATCACCAACGAGAGGATTGATCACATGAGAATGCGTAAAGCGAAGGCTCTCAGCGCTCTCGCGCTGCTGAGCGCCGCGGCCCTGGCGATCGCCGGGTGCGCGCCGGGCAACACGGCGGCCCCTTCGGCCAACCCCGAAGACCAGAACTCGCTGCCCTCGACCGCGTGGGTTCGCGCCGACGCCTCCGACGTCAAGGACGGCGGCACGCTCACTCTCGCGGTCGATTCCATGCCCGTGAACTGGAACAACTTCCAGATCGACGGCAACGAGGTCAACACCAACAACATCGTCGCGGCGATGCAGGGTGGCCCCATCCGGATCGGCGAGGACGGCAAGCCCGTCGTCGACAAGAACTACGCGTCCTCCGTCGAACTGACCAGCACCGACCCCCAGAAGGTCGAGATCAAGCTCAACCCGGATGCCAAGTGGGAAGACGGCACGCCCATCACCGTCGCCGACTACCAGGCCACCTGGAAGGCCAACAACGGCAGCAACCCTGCGTACGTCGTCATCTCGACGACCGGCTGGGACCAGATCTCCTCCGTCGAGCAGGGCACCGACCAGTTCGACGTCGTCATCACCTTCTCGTCGGTGTTCGCCGACTGGCAGAGCCTGTTCGGCCAGGTGCTGCCCGCGAGCGTCGCCAACGACCCGAACACCTTCAACACCGGATACCTCACCAAGGCGCTCCCGTCCTCGGGTCCCTTCAAGCTCGCGAGCTTCGACTCGACGGCCGGTGTCGCGACGCTCGAGCCGAACCCCAACTGGTGGGGTGACAAGCCCAAGCTCGACTCGGTCGTCTTCCGTGCCGTGAGCCAGAGCCAGCAGGGCACCTCGTTCAGCAACGGTGAGATCGACGCGCTGAACATCAGCTCCAACGCCGACCTGTACCAGACGGCCCAGAACGTCCCGGGCGCCGAGATCCAGGCGTCCAACGGTCTGACATGGACGCACATCACCATGCGCGCCTCGAGCGGACCGCTCGCCGACGTCAACGTCCGCAAGGCCGTGGCATCCATCGTCAACCGCGGTCAGATCGCGAACAACGCGAACTCGCCGGTCGGCGTTCCCGCCATCACGCAGGGCAGCTACATCTTCATGCCCGGCCAGGACGGGTACACCGACGACTCCCTGCCCTACGACGTCGATGCGGGCACCAAGTACCTCGAGGCCGCCGGCTACACGAAGGACGGCGACTCCTGGACCAAGGACGGCACCGCGCTCTCGTTCAAGGTGACGGTCCCGGCCGACACGACGACGAACATCCAGCGCGCCGAGCAGATCCAGGCGGACCTCGCCGAGGTCGGCATCCCGGTCGAGCTCGTCTCGGTTCCGGTCGGCAGCTACTTCTCGGACTACATCATCAAGGGTGATTTCGAGATGGTGACGTTCTCGTGGCAGGGCACCGCGTACCCGATCTCGTCGACCCGTTCGCTGTTCACGCCCGTCGACTCGGCGCAGAACTACACCGGCATCGCCGACCCGCGCCTGGACGCCCTGTGGGCCAAGGCCAACTCGGAGCTCGACCCCGACGCGCGCCTGCAGACCGCACAGGAGATCGACAAGGTGCTCTGGGAGTCCGTGCCGATCATCCCGATCGCGCCGCTGCCGAACGTCTACGCCGTCAAGCAGGGTCTCGTGAACTGGGGCGCCACCCAGTTCGAGACCATCGATTGGACGATCGTGGGCTTCGCCAACTCCTGATCCGGTGACGAAGAGGGGCGGGATCCTGCGGGATCCCGCCCCTTTTTCCTGGCGCGTCGCTTCCTGAACGTCTTCTGCCCGGGAGTGTCGCAGGCGCCCGGTAGACTAGGCAGGCCCGATTCCGGGCATCACCCCGAATTTTCCTGGAGACCCTCCATGGCGCACGCCCTTCGTCCTGACCTCCGTAACGTCGCGATCGTCGCGCACGTCGACCACGGCAAGACGACTCTCGTCGACGCCATGCTCCGCCAGACCGGCTCGTTCGGCGACCACGCGCACGTCGAAGAGCGTGCGATGGACTCGAACGATCTCGAGCGCGAAAAGGGCATCACGATCCTCGCCAAGAACACGGCGATCACGTACAACGGCATCCACTCCGACGTGCCGGTGACGATCAACGTCATCGACACCCCCGGTCACGCCGACTTCGGTGGAGAGGTCGAGCGCGGTCTGTCCATGGTCGACGGCGTGGTGCTGCTCGTCGACGCGTCCGAGGGCCCGCTGCCCCAGACGCGCTTCGTGCTGCGCAAGGCTCTCGAGGCGAAGCTGCCCGTCATCCTGCTGGTCAACAAGACCGACCGCCCCGATGCGCGCATCGCCGAGGTCGAGGAGGAGGCGCATGACCTGCTGCTGGGCCTCGCGTCGGACCTCGTCGACGACGTGCCCGATCTCGACGTCGACGCCCTGCTCGACGTCCCCGTCGTCTACGCCTCGGGCCGCGCGGGTGCCGCATCGCTCAACCGCCCCGACAACGGTTCGCTGCCCGACAACGACGACCTCGAGCCGCTGTTCGCGGCGATCCTCGAGCACGTTCCGGCTCCGTCCTACGACGACGAGGCGCCCCTGCAGGCCTGGGTCACGAACCTCGACTCCTCGCCCTTCCTCGGCCGCCTCGCGCTGCTGCGCGTCTTCAACGGCACGCTCAAGAAGGGCCAGACCGTGGCCTGGGTGCGCGCCGACGGCACCACCAGCAACGCCCGTGTCACCGAGCTGCTCAAGACCCGTGCCCTCGAGCGCTACCCCGCCGAAGATGCCGGCCCCGGAGACATCGTCGCCATCGCCGGTTTCCCCGACATCACCATCGGCGAGACGATCGCCGACCCCGAAGATGTGCGTCCGCTCAAGGCGATCACCGTCGACGACCCGGCCATCTCGATGACCATCGGCACCAACACCTCGCCCCTCATGGGCAAGGTCAAGGGACACAAGCTCACCGCGCGCATGGTCAAGGATCGCCTCGACCGCGAGCTCATCGGTAACGTCTCGCTCAAGGTCGTCGACATCGGACGCCCCGACGCGTGGGAGGTCCAGGGGCGCGGCGAGCTCGCACTGGCCATCCTCGTCGAGAACATGCGTCGCGAGGGCTTCGAGCTCACCGTGGGCAAGCCCCAGGTGGTCACCAAGCGCGGCGAAGACGGCAAGCTCAAGGAGCCCTTCGAGCACCTGACGATCGACGCCCCCGAAGAGCACCTCGGCGCGATCACCCAGCTGATGGCGGCCCGCAAGGGACGCATGGACAACATGACGAACCACGGCACCGGCTGGGTGCGCATGGAGTTCGTCGTGCCCTCGCGCGGTCTCATCGGCTTCCGCAGCGAGTTCCTCACCATCACGCGCGGTACCGGGATCGCCAACGCGATCTCGCACGGCTACGACGACTGGGCTGGCTCGATCACGACCCGTCAGAACGGCTCGATCGTCGCCGACCGCATGGGTGTCGTGACTCCGTTCGCCATGATCGCCCTGCAGGAGCGCATGAGCTTCTTCGTGCAGCCCACGGAAGAGGTCTACGAGGGCATGGTCATCGGCGAGAACTCCCGTGCGGACGACATGGACGTCAACATCACCAAGGAGAAGAAGCTGACGAACATGCGTTCGTCGACCTCCGACTCCTTCGAGTCGATGACGCCCCCGCGCCTGCTCACGCTGGAGGAGTCGCTCGAGTTCGCGCGCGACGACGAATGCGTCGAGGTCACGCCCGAGAAGGTGCGCATCCGCAAGGTCGTGCTCGACGCGACCGAGCGCGGCCGCGCGGCCTCGCGCATGAAGCGTCAGGATGCCAACGCCTGAGCGTTCGCGTCCTGGAACGGCCCCGCCTGCCTTGCGCTGAGCGGGGCCGTTCGCTGTTTCCTCCCCGTTGAGTGTCCGCAACACCCGGACGTCTCGGAAATCATCCCGGGTGTCGTGGACACTCGACCTTCTGGTGATGAACGACCTCGATCGCGTGTGCGCCAACTCCCGGACCGTCACCTGCGCCCGGGCTGCGGGTCGTCAGCGCGACTCGATGACGCACACGGCGCTCATGCCGGGCGTCAGCGCCTCGAAGATGTGCGGGGAATCGCCGGCGTACGAGAGGTAATCGCCGGGGGACAACTCGTACGGCGCGTCGGCGGGGCCGACGAGTCCGCGACCCGACACCAGCACGACGTGTTCGACCGTTCCCCGGGGGTGGGGATCGGATCGACGAGGCTGTCCGGGCTCGGCCGAGAGCAGGTAGATGTCGCGGCGTGCATGCGGAGGGCTCGCCGACAAGAGGACGGCGACGTACTCGGATGCCGACGACGCCACCGCCGTGCTCGCCTCTCCCGCGCGGATCAGCGTGGGGGAGTGCGCGTCCTCGTCGACGAAGTCCGCGAAGGTGATCTCGAGCGCGGACGCCAGAGCCCACAGCGTTTCGACGCTCGGGTTTCCTCCGCCGTTCTCGAGCTGGGACACGGTCGCCTTGGCGACCTTCGCGCGACGCGCGAGCTCGGACACACTCAGATCCCGTCTCTCCCGCTCGCGTCGGAGGTTCGCGGCGATGCGGTCGCTCAGATCGCTCATGTGTTCATTATCGTCGCCGATCGTTCGACTTGACGAACGTGACGCTGTCGTTCACGATGATGTTCATGCGTTCGCTGTACCGAACACCCGAGGGTGTGGCCACCCGTCAGGGGCTCGCTGTCGCCCTGGCCACCAGTGCCTACGGCATCTCTTTCGGGGCGCTGTCGGTGGCATCCGGTCTCGATATCTGGCAGACCTGCGTGCTGAGCCTGCTGATGTTCACGGGGGGATCGCAGTTCGCCTTCGTCGGCGTCATCGCTGCCGGGGGTTCGGCTGCGGCCCCCGCGGCGATCGCGTCGTCGGCGCTCCTGGGTGTGCGCAACGCCGCGTACGCGATGCGCATGGCACCGGTCGTGGCGGGTGGGTTGTGGCGGAAGGCCTCGGCCACGCAGTTCACGATCGACGAATCCGTCGCGGTCGGCCTGGCGCAGGCCGAACCCCGCGCACGCCAGGTCGGCTTCTGGGTGACGGGGGTGGCGATCTGGCTCGGCTGGAACCTGTCGACCCTCCTCGGTGCGCTCCTCGGCGATGTGCTCGGCGACCCGCGCGCGTACGGTCTCGACGCCGCGGCCGCGGCGGCGTTCCTCGCCCTCCTCTGGCCGCGCCTGCGCGGGCGGCAGCCGCTGGCTGTGGCGGCGGGCGCGGCGATCGTCGCGGCGCTGCTCACACCGTGGCTCATGCCCGGTATCCCGGTGATCGCCGCGGCCGGAGTCGCGATCGCGGTCGGCCTGTTCGACCCGCGGCCCGCGACGACGTCGACGGACGAGGGGCGGATGCCATGACCCTGTGGACCGCCGTGCTCGCGGCATCCGTTCTCTGCGTCGCGCTCAAGGCGACCGGATACCTGCTTCCGGCGCACTGGCTCGATGCTCCTCGCCCGGCGCGCATCGCGGACCTCCTCACCGTCGCTCTTCTCGCGGCGCTCGTGATGGTGCAGACCCTCGGAGCAGGCTCCGCGGTCGTCGTAGACGCGCGGCTTCCTGCCGTAGGAGTCGCCGCCCTGTTGCTGTGGGCACGTGCGCCCTTCCTCGTCGTGGTGGCCGCCGCGGCAGCCACCGCCGCGCTGCTGCGGCTCTGGGGGTGGGCGGTGTGAAGCGCTCAGGCTCCGCGCATAGCCGTCCCGCCTAGACTCGGGCGGTGACTTCTACGATTCTTCGCGTCGTCGGCTGGGTGGTGGCTCTGCTCGTCGGGGCTTTCTACGGAGCAGCCGGCACGGTCGCTCAGGCCTTCCTCGTCGGCCCGGTGCCGGTCGGTCTGATCCTCGCGACGATCGGCAGTGCCGCGCTGCTCATCGCGCTGCGCACCCTCACCGGCGACCGCATCAACGCTCTCGCCGGAGGACTCGGCATCACCGCTGCGACCTACGTCTTCTCGCAGGTGGGCCCGGGCGGCTCCGCGATCGTGGCGGCGCCCACCGCGGGCACCGAGTGGATCCCGCTGGTATGGACGGTCGTCGGGCCTGCGCTGATGGTGCTCGTCGCTTTCTGGCCCGACTTCACGAAGCTGCAGGCCCCCGCGCGTCCGGCTGAATCCTAAGCCCGCGGGCCCGTCGGCGGAGTCGGTCGCTCCGGCGCGATTAGACTGAGCGGGTGACTTACGTGATCGCCCTCCCGTGTGTCGATGTCAAAGACCGCGCCTGCATCGATGAGTGTCCCGTCGATTGCATCTACGAGGGTGAACGATCGCTCTACATCCACCCCGACGAGTGCGTCGACTGCGGTGCGTGCGAGCCGGTATGCCCCGTCGAAGCCATCTACTACGAGGACGACCTCCCCGAAGAGTGGTCCGACTACTACAAGGCCAACGTCGAGTTCTTCGACGACATCGGCTCTCCCGGCGGGGCGGCCAAGGTGGGCGTGATCGCGAAGGACCACCCCGTCATCACCGCGCTGCCCCCGCAGAGCCACTGAGCCGTGGGCGTCGCCGACCTCGCCGACTACCCGTGGGACGCCGTCGCCCCGTATGCGGAGCGCGCGCGGCGACACCCCGACGGCATCGTCGACCTGTCGATCGGTTCGCCCGTCGATCCGACTCCCGCCGTCATCGCCGAGGCCCTCGCCGACGCGACCGACGCGCACGCCTATCCGCAGACCGCCGGCACGCCGGCCCTGCGCGAAGCCATTGCCGCGTGGTACGAGCGTCGTCGGCGTGTCCCGGGCCTGAGCGCGGCGAACGTCCTGCCGACCGTCGGCTCGAAGGAGCTGGTCGCTCTGCTGCCGCTGCTGCTGGGGCTCGGCCCGGGCGATGCCGTGGTCCATCCCCGCGCCGCCTACCCCACCTACGAGGTGGGCGCGCGGCTGGTGGGCGCCGAGGCCGTGGCATCCGACGACCCCTCAGAGTGGCCCGCACACACGCGCCTGGTGTGGATCAACTCGCCGGGCAACCCCGACGGCCGCGTCCTGTCGGCCGATGAGCTTCGGGGTGCCGTGACCCGAGCGCGCGAGATCGGTGCGGTCCTCGCCTCCGACGAGTGCTACGCCGAGCTGGGCTGGGATGCCCCGTGGGACGCGCAGCCCGTGCCGAGCGTTCTCGACCCGACCGTGGTCGACGGGGATCTCACCGACGTGCTCTCGGTGTACTCGCTGAGCAAGCAGTCGAACCTCGCCGGATACCGCGCAGCGTTCCTCGCCGGCGACCCTGTGCTCGTCTCGCGGCTGCTGACCGGGCGCAAGCATCTCGGCCTCCTGCCCCCCGCTCCCGTGCAGCGCGCGATGACGGTGGCCCTCGGCGACGACGCGCACGTGGTCGAGCAGCGCGAGCGCTACGCCCGCCGCCGCGCCGTGCTGAAACCCGCGGTGGAGGCAGCCGGCTTCACGATCGACCGCAGCGAGGGTGGACTCTACCTCTGGGCGACCGAGGGGCGCGACGCGTGGGAGAGCGTGGGTCGGCTGTCGGAGCTCGGCATCCTGGTGGGGCCGGGGCACTTCTACGGCACCCACTTCCCGCATCACGTGCGTTTCTCGCTCACCGCGACCGACGAGCGCATCGCCGCGGCCGCGGAGCGTCTGCGCGCCTGACCAGGAGGTTCCCTCCATTCGATGGGGGCGACCTTTAGCGGTGTCATCTGTACGTCGGAGTGGCTACTAGGCTGTAAAGGCAGGTCGTTCGGGGTCATCCTCCGCGCGCCCCGCCGACCCGGATGCCATACCCGTGGCATCCAACGGTCGACAAGATCGCGGGTGCCGCAACCCCCGCGTTCGACCACACGGGCGACCAGGAATCGCAAGGAGGCGCGGTGAGCGACGCGGGCACGCATCAGGAGAAGGCCACTCTCACGGTAGGGGGCACCACCGCCGAATTCCCGGTCCTGCGAGGCACCGACGGCGTTCCGAGCATCGACATCGCGTCGCTGACGAAGCAGACCGGTCACACCACGCTCGACTACGGTTTCGTCAACACGGCGTCGACGAAGTCCGACATCACGTACATCGACGGTGACCAGGGCATCCTCCGCTACCGCGGCTACCCGATCGAGCAGCTGGCGAAGAACAGCACCTACCTCGAGGTCGCGTGGCTGCTCATCTACGGCGAGCTGCCCTCGGCATCCGAGCTGGCGTCTTTCGACGAGCGGATCCGCCGTCACACGCTGCTGCACGAAGACCTGAAGAGCCTCTTCTCGGCGCTGCCGCCCACCGCGCACCCCATGTCGGTGCTCTCGGCGGCGACGGCCGCACTCTCGACCTACTACGAGGCCGAGTCCGACCCGCACAACCCCGAGCACGTCGAGCTGAACACGGTCCGCATGCTCGCGAAGCTCCCCGTGATCGCGGCCTACGCGCACAAGAAGAGCATCGGGCAGGCCTTCCTGTACCCCGACAACTCGCTCGGCTTCGTCGACAACTTCCTCAAGCTGAACTTCGGCGTGCACAGCGAGCCCTTCGAGGCCAACCCGGTCATGACGAAGGCCCTCGATCTGCTGCTGATGCTGCACGAGGACCACGAGCAGAACGCCTCGACCTCGACCGTGCGACTGGTTGGCTCGACCGGAGCGAACCAGTTCGCGTCGATCTCCGCCGGCATCCAGGCGCTGTCCGGCCCCCTGCACGGTGGCGCGAACGAGGCCGTGCTGCAGATGCTCGCGCGCATCCGCGACTCCGGCGAGAGCGTCGAGCGCTTCGTCGAGCGGGTGAAGAACAAAGAGCAGGGCGTCAAGCTCATGGGCTTCGGGCACCGCGTCTACAAGAACTACGACCCGCGCGCCAAACTCGTGAAGGAGTCGGCCGACGAGGTGCTCGAGGCCCTCGGCGTCAGCGACCCGCTGCTCGATCTCGCCAAGGAGCTCGAGCAGATCGCTCTCGAGGACGACTACTTCAAGGAGCGTCGCCTCTACCCGAACGTCGACTTCTACACCGGGGTGATCTACAAGGCGATGGGCTTCCCCACGCGCATGTTCACGGTGCTGTTCGCGATTGGTCGCCTGCCCGGTTGGCTCGCGCAGTGGCGCGAAGCGATCACCGACCCGCAGACCAAGATCGGTCGCCCGCAGCAGCTGTACACGGGTGCCGCCGAGCGCAACTACCCCGGGGTCTGACCCCGACCCGAAGCGCCCCGTCCCTCTCGCCAGGGGCGGGGCGCTTCGTCGTGCGCGCTGACCGGTGATCGGTGCGGTGAGGCGCGTGCGCGCCGTGCCCCGCAGCGGGTGCGGGGGCACGCATAAACGCGATTCGCGCGTAAAAACGCGAGGAGATCGCGTTTATGCGCGCGAACGGCGTTTATGCGTGAGGGGGGCGGATGCCGGGTGCCCAGGCCGCCGCCGAGGACGCCAACCAGTAGGGTCGGGGCATGCCGCGCCTGTTCGTCCGCCGCCCCTCGCCCCAGCTCGCCGACGGCGAGCTCACCCACCTCGATCGCGTGCCGGTCGACCCCGAGCTCGCGCTCGAGCAGTGGCACGGATATGTCGACGTCTTCCGCTCGCGCGGGTGGGAGATCGTCGAGATCGTCCCGGCCGACGACCAGCCCGACGGTGTGTTCGTCGAGGACGCCGTGGTGATCTTCGGCGAGCTCGCCGTGCTGTGCCGGGCGGGGGCGCCCTCGCGCCGCGGCGAGATCGAGAGCGTGCGGGCCGGGGTGCGGGCATACGGAATCGAAAGCGTGGAGATCGTCGAGCCCGGGACTCTCGACGGGGGCGACGTCTTGAAGGTCGGCCGCACCGTGTATGTCGGGGCGTCGTCGCGGACGAACGCAGCGGGTATCGGCCAGCTGCGCGAGGTGCTCGCCTCCCGTGGGTGGGAGGTGCGCGAGATCCCGGTCACGAAAGTCCTGCACCTCAAGTCGGGCGTGACGGCGCTACCCGACGGCACGGTCGTCGGGTTCGAGCCGCTGGTGGACGATCCTTCGCTGTTCCCCGTGTTCGCGGGCGTTCCGGAAGAGCACGGTACGGCCGTGGTGGTGCTCGACGAGAGCACGGTGCTGATGTCGTCCGATGCCCCGGCGACGGCCGAAGAGCATCGGTTCCGCGGCCTCGACGTCGTCACCGTGGATGTGAGCGAGTTCGAGAAGCTCGAGGGCTGCGTCACCTGCCTGTCGGTACGGGTGCGCGACTGAGCCGCAGCCCGACGAGGCCGAGGGCGGCTCAGGCGTGCAGCGCCTCGTTCAGCGTCACGCCCACCCCGGAGCGGGCCGATGCCTCGACGGCGCCGGTGAGGGAGTTGCGGCGGAACAGGATGCCGTCGCGACCCGACAGTTCGCCGGCCTTGACCGTCTCGTCGCCGACGCGGACCTTCGTGCCGGCCGTCACGTAGAGGCCCGCCTCGACGACGCAGTCGTCACCGAGCGAGATGCCGATGCCCGCGTTCGCACCGAGGAGGGTACGCGCGCCGATCGAGACACGGTGGGTTCCTCCGCCCGAGAGGGTACCCATGATCGAGGCTCCGCCGCCGATGTCGGTGCCGTCGCCGATGACGACGCCCTGTGAGACGCGGCCCTCGATCATCGACGAACCGAGCGTGCCGGCGTTGAAGTTGACGAAGCCCTCGTGCATCACGGTCGTACCGGGGGAGAGGTGCGCGCCCAGGCGCACGCGCGAGGCATCGGCGATGCGCACGCCCGCGGGGAGCACGTAGTCGGTGAGGCGCGGGAACTTGTCGAGGCCCTGCAGCTCGATGCCGTGACGCTTCAGCTGCGGCAGCAGTCGAGCCGCGTCGTCGGGGTGCACGGGACCGGCGTTGGTCCAGGCGACGTTGGGGAGGTGGCCGAAGATCCCGTCGAGGTTGATCTCGTTCGGGCGCACGAGCAGGTGGGACAGCGCGTGCAGACGCAGGTAGGCGTCCGCGGTCGAGGCGGGGGGCTCGTCGGCGTCGATCGTGAGCGCCACCGTCTCGACGACGACACCGCGTCGCTCATCGGGGCCCGCGGAGGATTCGAGCGCCGCCTTCTCGGCATCCAGGTCTGTCGAATCGCCCAGGACAGGGTTCGGGAACCAGGCGTCGAGCACCGTGCCCCCGGTGGTCCGCGTCGAGAGGCCGGCAGCACTGATGCGTCGTTCGTTGCTCACCGTCCCAGGGTACTGGGGCACTGCCTGTGGGAAGATCGGGGCATGCCCGCGCTCGACCTCACCCAGTCCTCGGCCGCCCTCACCCGGGCCGTTTGCGACATCCCCAGCGTCTCGGGAGACGAGACCCCTCTCGCGGATGCCATCGAGGCCGCCGTCTCCGCGTACGCCCACCTCGAGATCATTCGCGATGGCGACACGATCGTCGCCCGGACCAACCTCGGTCGCGACCGTCGCGTCGTGATCGCCGGGCACATCGACACCGTGCCGATCAACGGCAACCTCCCGGTGGAGGACCGCTCTGTCGACGGCGCCGACGTGATCTGGGGGCGCGGGACGGTCGACATGAAAGCCGGTGTCGCGGTGCAGCTGAAGCTCGCCGCCGAGCTCACCGAGCCCCCGGTCGACATCACGTGGATGTGGTACGACCACGAAGAGGTCGACTCCGCCCTGAACGGCCTCGGCAGGCTGTCGCGCAACCGCCCGGATCTGTTCGAGGGCGACTTCGCCATCCTGGGCGAGCCCAGCAACGGCGAGGTCGAGGGCGGCTGCAACGGAACGCTCCGTGCGATCGTTCGCACCGAAGGTGTCCGCGCCCACAGCGCGCGATCGTGGATCGGTGAGAACGCGATCCACAAGGCGGCCCCGATCCTCGCGCGCCTGGCAGAGTACCGCGCCCGCGAGATCGAGGTCGAGGGACTGGTCTACCGCGAGGGGCTCAACGCCGTGAGCATCTCGGGTGGCGTCGCGGGCAACGTCATCCCCGACGCCTGCGCCGTCGAGGTCAACTACCGCTTCGCTCCGAGCCGCGACGCCGCAGCCGCGACCCGTGTCGTCACCGACGTGTTCACCGGTTTCGACGTCGAGATCGTCGACGTGGCAGAGGGAGCTCGCCCCGGCCTCGACGCGGCTCTCGCGAAGGAGTTCGTGGATGCCGTGGGCGCCACGCCGAAACCCAAGTACGGCTGGACCGATGTCGCGCGGTTCTCTGCCCTCGGCATTCCGGCCGTCAATTACGGCCCCGGTGACCCGCACCTCGCGCACCACGACGAGGAGCGCGTGCCGCTCGCGCAGATCGACGCCGTCGAGCGCGGCTTGCGTGCCTGGCTGAGCGGGTCGTGACCACCGCGGCCACGACGCGCACGCGGGTCGGATGGGCGGATCGCCTGCCCGTGGCGGCACGTATCGCCATCGTCTACGCCGTGGCGCGCGTGGTCACGACGGGCTTCTTCCTTCTCGCGTCGGCGCTGTCGGGCCCGGGCTCGCGCTACGGAATCGCCCCCTCGCTCGAAAAGCTCGCCCTGGGGTGGGATGCGCAGTGGTACTGGTTCGCCGCCGTCTCGGGGTACCCGGTGGACCTGCCGATCGCCGCCGGCGGTCACGTCGCCGAGAACGCCTGGGCGTTCATGCCTCTGTATTCGTATCTCTCGGCCGCACTGGGCTTCCTGCTCGGGTCGTGGGGCGCGGGGGCCGTCGCGATCTCGCTGGCCGCGGGCTACGGCGCCTGTCTCGTGCTGCACTCCCTGCTGCGCGAACGCATCGGCGCGTCGCCCGCGATGTGGGCCGTGATCTTCTTCGCGTGCGGGCCGCTGGCCGCCCTGTTCCAGGTGGGCTACGCCGAGGCGCTGTTCCTCTTCTTCCTCTTCCTCGCCCTCCGGTGCGTCCAGCGGCGTCAGTGGGCCTGGCTGTACCTCCTCGTGCCGGCGATGGGATTCACGCGTCCCGGCATCCTGGCCTTCGCCCTGTTCCTCGGGCTCTATGGCATCCATCGACTCTTCCGTCGACGCGCGGATCCGCTGCCGACACGCGACATCGCGCACCTCGTGGCGCTCGGCGGGCTCTCGGTCGTCGTCGGATTCGCGTGGCAGGCGATCGCGGGATTCGTCACCGGCGACCCGGGCGCGTACCTGGCCACCGAACTGGCCTGGCGACGCAACTGGCTCGGGGACTCGAACGGCGGGTTCGTCCCCTTCGACGGGTTCGTGCAGGCCGCCGGGTTCTGGTTCACCCGCTGGGGGCTGGGCGCCGTGACCGGGTACGTGTTCCTCGCGCTGCTCGTGCTGGCCGTGGCCGCTCTGTTGCTGTTCTCGCCGCAGGTGAAGCGCCTCGGCATCGAAGTACGGCTGTGGTCGGCGAGTTACCTGGTCTACCTGCTGCTGGTGTTCTTTCCGCAGTCGAGTATTTTCCGGCTGCTGGTGCCGATCTCGCCGCTCTGGGGGGCTCTGGCAGTGCCCCGGTCCCGCGGGTGGAGGCTCGCGGTGCTCGCTGTGGCGCTGCTCGGACAGTGGTGGTGGATCTACAACATGTACGCCCTCGCGAACGCGTACTGGCAGATTCCCTGAGGCCCGTCGACCCTCGCTGCCCGCTCGGTACGACTCGCCACGCGGGATACCGGTAAACTTCTCAGGCAGACCAACGACGAAAAGGGGGCCGCGATGGCAGCCATGAAGCCGCGTACCGGCGACGGACCGATGGAGGCCGTGAAGGAGGGCCGGTTGATCATCGTGCGCGTGCCGCTCGAGGGCGGCGGGCGACTCGTCGTCTCGGTGAACGACGCCGAGGCGAAGGAACTCTACGACGTGCTCGGTGGTGTCGTCACCGCGTGACGCCCATCGACGCAGAGAAGGCCGGTCCCCGTGGGGGCCGGCCTTCTTCGTGCACTGGGGGAGGCTCAGTCCTCGGGCGGCCGTGTGGTGAGCTGCAGCAGACCCTCGCCGGTGGTCGACAGCGCGCCGATGACAGCGGGGGAGGACTGCACCTCCTGGATGAGAGAGCGGTAGGCCGTGGTCACCGGGTCACGGCGAACCGGGTCGGCCGCACCGTGCGCGAGTACTCGCGGGATGAGGACCGTGCCACCGGCGCGCACCAGGCGCAGGCCGTGCTCGACGTACTCGATGACGCCCTCGGGATCGGCGTCGATGAAGACGATGTCGTACGAGGCCTCGTTCATGCGCGGGAGGACATCCGCTGCCCGACCGGTGATGAACCGGGCCCGTGCGGCGGGTACCCGGGCGTCGATGAATGCGGACCGGGCTGCTCCGAGGTGCTCGGGCTCGCTGTCGATCGTCGTGATGGTCGCGCGAGGGGAGCCGTGCAGCAGCCAGAGTCCCGAGACCCCGCCGCCGGTGCCGACCTCGACGATGTTGAGAGCGCGGGATGCCGCCGAGATCACGGCCGCCTGCGCTCCGACCGCGGGGCTGATCGGCGCCGCTCCGAGCTCGAGCGCGTGCGCCCGGGCGCGAGCGATGTGCTCGGGCTCGACCGTCGACTCCTGCACGAACCGTTCGTTCGCCTCATGACCGCTCACGTGGACCTCCTCAGATCAGGCTAGACGGCGGATGGTCGCTCACCCCCTAGGCGAGGCCGGTAATCTGGACGCATGTTCTTCGGCCTCACGATCGAGAAGCTGATGCTGATCGGCGTGATTGCGGCGGTCCTCGTCGGCCCCGAGCGCCTCCCGCGATATGCGGAAGCGTTGGCCAAGTTCACCAAGCGCGCGAAAGAGACGCTGCAGGGTGCCCGCACGCGCATGCGCGACGAGATGGGCCCCGAGTTCGACGACGTCGACTGGAAGAAGCTCGACCCGCGGCAGTACGATCCGCGCCGCATCATTCGAGAGGCACTGCTCGACGACACCCCGACGGCGACCATGCGCGCCGCGGGCGCCGCAGCCCTCGCGGCGCGCGAGAAGCCGGCATCCGCTCCCTTCGTGGCGGGTGAGCGGCCGCCGTTCGACGACGAGGCGACCTGACGCGGATTCGGCGGCCGACCCGGGCAGTCATCTCTGAATCGGGTGGAGGTTCCTCCGCCTGTCGAAGGGCGGGGTCTGCGTGGTGGCTTCGACAGGATCCTCCGCCTGGGGCGGCGTCGGACGACGGCGTGTCACGAGAACAGGGGATGTCACCGGAACAGGCCGATTCGGCGCGAATCGCCCTATTCTCGCGGCGGCGCCCTGTTCTCGTGACGGGAGCTGCTCGGGTCAGACGCCGAGTCGCAGCGGCTTGCCTGCCAGGCCACGCGGACGAACGGCCAGGGCCGATGCCGCCGCGTCGATCGCGCGCGCGGCCGGGTCGTCGGGGTGCGACAGCACCACCGGGCGCCCATCGTCTCCGCCGGCACGCAGGGCGGGACTGAGCGGCACGGATGCCAGCAACGGCACGTCTGCATCGGCGCTCGAGAGAGCGCGGGCCACCTCGGCGCCGCCGCCGGCACCGAACAGATCGAGCACCGTGCCGTCGGGGAGTGTCATCGCGGCCATGTTCTCGATCACCCCGATGGGGCGCTGGCCGGTCTGACGAGCGACCAGGCCGGAGCGCACGGCCACTTCGGCGGCCGCGGCCTGCGGGGTCGTCACGACCAGCACGTCGGCGTGGGGGAGAAGCTGGCCCACCGAGATGGCCACGTCTCCGGTACCCGGTGGCATGTCGAGCAGCAGGACGTCGAGATCGCCGAAGAACACGTCGGTGAGGAACTGCTGCACGGTGCGGTGCAGCATCGGTCCGCGCCACGCGACAGCGCCCGCCGCATCTTCTCCGGGCCGGCGCAGGAACATGCCGATCGAGATGACCTTCACCCCGTACGCCACCGGCGGCAGGATCAGGTCGTCGAGCTTGGTGGGGGCGGGCGGCAGGCCGTCGGCGTCGACGAGCCCGAGCAGCCCGGGGATCGAGAAGCCGTGCACGTCGGCGTCGATCAGCCCGACGCGCAGCCCCTTCGCCGCGAGGGCCACGGCGAGGTTCGCGGTGACGGTGGACTTGCCCACGCCGCCCTTGCCGCTGGTGACGGCGATCACGCGCGTCAGCGAATCCGGCCCGAACGGCATCTCGCGCTTCGCGCGTCCGCCGCGCAGCTTCGCGGTGAGCGCCTTCCGTTCGTCGGGCGACATCACGCCGACCCGTATCTCGACCGCCTCGATGCCCGCGACCGAGGCCGCGGCATCCCGGACGTCTCTCTCGATGCGATCCGCGGCGGGGCAGCCGACGATCGTCAGGGCGATGCCGACCTCGGCGGTCGTGCCCGAGACGGCGATGTCGCGCACCATGTCGAGCTCGCCCAGCGGACGCCGCAGTTCCGGATCGGTGACGGCGGCGACCGCTGCGCGAACGCTCCCGGTGAGGGCGTCGCTCACGAGGCGGGCCGAGGAGCGTCGTCGTGCTCGTCGAGGCGCTCGAGGGCGGCCTTGAGCTCGGCCCGCAGCGTGTCCTTCGTGATGACCTCGTCGGTCAGGTCACGCACCGCCATGCGCAGCGCCACGATCTCACGGGCGAGGTACTCGGTGTCGGCGAGGTTGCGCTCGGCGCGCTGCCGGTCCTGCTCGATCTGCACGCGGTCGCGGTCGTCCTGTCGGTTCTGCGCCAGCAGGATCAGCGGGGCGGCATACGAGGCCTGCAGCGAGAGCACGAGTGTCAGCGCGGTGAAGCCGATCGCTGCGGAGTCGAAACGCAACTCGTCGGGCGCGATCGAGTTCCAGCCCATCCACACCACGCAGAACAGCGTCAACGACAGCAGGAAGGTGGGCGTCCCCATCGCGCGGGCGACCCACTCGGTGAACCGTCCGAAGCGGTCACGCGAGGGCTGCGGAGCGCGGGGGGCCAGGACGCCGGTGCGGCCGCGCGGGGCGTCGAGAGCGGGCTTGCGGTTGGTGCGTGCCATCAGCGCCTCCTCGGGGTCTGCGGGGTGATCTGGGGGATGCTCGAGGTCGCGGTGGACCTCGTGGTCGTCCGGGGTCTCGGATCGTCGCTGTCGTGCGTGCGCCAGTCGTCGGGCAGCAGGTAGTCGAGCACGTCGTCGACGCTCACGCAGCCGACGAGGCGGTGCGCCTGATCGACCACGGGGAGCGACACGAGGTTGTAGCTCGCGAGCAGGCGCGCGACTTCGGCCGCAGTGGCGTCGGCGGTGACCGGCTCCAGCGTGTCGTCGATGATCGCCCCCAGGCGCTCGTGCGGCGGGTACCGCAGCATGCGCTGGAAGTGCACCGTCCCGAGCAGCCGCCCGGTGGGCGTCTCGTACGGGGGCAGGGTGATGAAGACGGATGCCGCGAGGGCGGGGTGCAGCTCGTGCCGGCGGATGAGGGCCAGGGCCTCGGCCACCGTCGCGTCGGCCGAGAGCACGATGGGCTCCGGCGTCATGAGACCACCGGCGGTGTCGGGGCCGTACTGCAGGAGGGCGCGGACGTCGTCGGCCTCCTCCGGTTCCATCAGGTCGAGCAGCTGCTCGGAGCGCGACTCCGGAAGCTGACCGAGGAGGTCGGCCGCGTCGTCGGGCTCCATGGCATCCAGGATGTCGGCGGCGCGCTCATCGCCCAGCTGTTCGAGGATGTGAACCTGCTCGTCTTCGGGCATCTCTTCGAGGGCGTCGGCCAGTCGGTCGTCGCTGAGTTCCTCGGCGACCTCGATGAGTCGCTCCTCGGGAAGGTCGAGCAGCGTGTTGGCGAGGTCGGCCGGCTTGAGCTCGGAGTAGGTCGCGACCAGCTGCTCGGCGGACTGCGCCTCGCCGGGCGTCTGGTTCTCGCGCACCTCGCCCCAGGCCGCGAAGGTCGTCGCGCCCTTGGCGAAGGGCGACGCGCTCGTGCGCGGGCGTCGGAGGAACAGCTGCCCCACGTCCCATTCGCCGAGCCGGTTGCGCTCGATCGCGACGTCTTCGATCACGGCAGTGCCGGAACCGTCGACCAGGCTGACGCGGCGGCCGAGCATCTCGGCCATCACACGCACTTCGCCACCACGTTGCTGGAAACGGCGCACGTTGATGAGGCCGGTCGTGATGACCTGACCGGCCTGTATGGAGGTGACGCGTCCGATGGACACGAACACATGTCGTCGTCCGGGAATCTCGACGACGAGCCCCACGACGCGCGGTGCGGCGGAGGCGCGGTAGATCACCACGACGTCGCGCACCTTACCCAGACGGTCTCCCGCCGGGTCGAACACCGTGCAGCCCGCCAGGCGGGCGACGAATACCCTTTGCGTGCTCACTGGTCCAGCGTAGTCCGCGCCTCCTATGCAACGCCGGTGGAACGGTCAGGCGCGCATGACAGGATGGTGAAATGAGTATGTTCGCGCAGCGTCCGGGTGCCGGTCGCGACGAGGTCGGCGAGAAGATCGCCTCGTTCCCGACCTACGAGCAGGCGCAGAAAGCCGTGTCCTCGTTGATCGCCGGAGAAGTGCCTGCGCGCGACATCGCGATCGTGGGCTCGGGTCTGCGATCGATCGAACGCATCACCGGCAGGCTCGGGTACGCCACGGCGGCCCGCTCGGGGGCGCTGAACGGCCTCATGCTGGGACTGTTGTTCGCCTTCATCTTCGTGCTCGGGATGCCGACCGTGCAGATCTCCGCCTTCATCGGTGTCTTGCTGGTCGGTATGGCGCTGGGCATGATCCTCAGCATCGGCACCTATTCGATCGTGCGTCGCCGCCGCGACTTCGCCTCGGTCATGCAGGTCGCCGCCGACCACTACGACGTGTGCGTCGCGGCCCCGAGCGTCCACAAGGCCCGCGGGATCGTCGGGCCCTCGGCCGTCGGCGGAGGCGCCGTCGTCTCGCGTCCGATGGCATCTGACACTGCTCCTCCGCAGTACGGAGAGCGCGTCGCTCCGGGCACCGCCGCACCGGTCGCTCCGCCGCGTCCGCCCGCCCCGACCCAGGCTCCCTCCCCGCGCGACGACGAGCCGCCGCGGTACGGCGAGCGGATCGCGCCCCCGTCCGAGCGCACCGCTGGGGACCGACAAAACGCAGAGCGCCCCGCCGACGCTCGAGACGGCTCCGACGAGCACCCCGCCCCGACCGAGCGGTGAGCGCCGAGGCCGTCCGCATCGCCGTCGCGCTGCCGACGGGCGGCACCGAGGTATCGGGGCTGTGGTCCGCGGCCCCCGACTCTTCGGCGACCGTCGCTCTGGCGCACGGCGCGGGTGCCGGCATGGAGCATCCGTTCCTGGCCGGTCTGACCGATGCGCTCGTCGCCGAGGGCATCTCCGTCCTGCGCTTCGTGTTCCCGTATGTCGAGGCGGGCCGGCGCATGCCCGGGCCCGCGACGCACGCCGTCGCCACCTGGGCGGGCGTGCAGGCCTGGCTCGCCTCGGCCGCCCCCGGCCGCTACGTCGCCGCGGGCAAGTCGTACGGCGGGCGCATGGCATCCGTCGCCACCTCCGAGGGTGTGATCGCTCCCGCCCGGCTGGTCTACCTCGGCTACCCCCTGCACCCGCCCGGGCGGCCCGACAAACCGCGCCGCGAGCACCTGTCGGCGATCTCGGTGCCGCAGCTGTTCGTCGAGGGCGAGAACGACCCGTTCATCGATCCGCGGGACCAGTTCGACGAGGTGATTGCGTCATGTCGCAACGCCCAGGTGCACTGGATCGCGGGCGGCAACCACTCTTTCGAGGTGAAAGGCGCCCGCCGCCCCGCCGATGAGATCGGCGCCGGTCTGGCGCCCGTCGTCGCGGACTTCGCGCGCGGGGCCTGATCGGCGCAGCCCGGCGGATGCCCCCGCCGTCGGGTCGAAACCATTCCTCGGTCGGTGCGTGTCGCGCGTGAATCCCGCCCCGCTCGGGACAGACGAGGACCTCGCTTCTGCGGCGGCCGTCCGCTTGCGCGACCGGTCACGTGTCGGCGGGCACGGCACGGGGGCTCAGCGCCCGGCTGCATACCCCTGCGCGCCCCGCGGATTCGCGGCGGCCCACAGCAGTCCTTCGGCGTCTCGGCCGACCGCGCTCACTCGGCCCAACGCCCAGTCCCCGGCCCGGCGCACGCGGTGCCCGCGCCGCTCGAGCTCGGCGATCAGATCGTCGCCCAAGCGGTCTTCGACCACCGCACCCGCCGGTGACCACGTGCGCGGCCAGAACGAGTCGACGAGCGCCGTCGTGTGCAAGGTCGGGGCGTCGATCGCCTGCTGCGGGGAGTAGCCGCCGACGAGCATCCGTACAAGCACCGGCAGTTGCCACTGGTCCTGCTGATCGCCGCCGGGGGAGCCGATCGCGATGACCTCGTCGCCGCGGGTCAGCAGCGTCGGGGTGAGCGTGGTCCGCGGACGACGACCGGGGACGAGGGATGCCGGGTGCCCCGGCTCCAGCCACACCATCTGCAGTCGCGTGCCCAGGCAGAACCCGAGCTCGGGGATCGTGGGAGAGGACTGCAGCCAACCGCCGGACGGGGTGGCCGAGATCGCATTGCCCCACCGGTCGATCACATCGAGGTGGCACGTGTCGCCGCGGGTCTGGCCCGAGCGATCGACCGTCGGCTCGCCGGTCGAGCCCGAGGCCACGGCGTGCGTCGTCCGCAGAGCCGGCAGGACCGGTTCGCGACCATCGGGGGAGCCGGGGCGCAGATCGAGCGACGCGTCGGCACCGAGGAGCGCGCGTCGGGCCGCGATGTACTCGTCGGTCAACAGGGCCTCGACCGAAACGGCGTCGTCGGTGTCGCCGAACCACGCGTCGCGGTCGGCATAGGCGAGCTTCTGCGCCTCGAGCAACAGGTGGGCGCCGTCCGCCGACCCGGGGTCGACGTCGTCGGCGTCCTCGATCAGTCGAAGCGTCTGCAGCAGCGCCGGGCCCTGCGACCACGCTCCCGCCTTGAAAACGTCCCACCCGCGGAACGACACCGACACGGCGGGCTCGAACGTCGCCCGCCACGACGCCAGGTCTTCGGCATCGAGGATGCCGGGATGATCGCGACCGTCCGCGTGCCGGTGCGGCTCCCGGAGGAAGGTCGCCGCCCGGGGGAGCACCTCGGTCATCCAGTGCTCGCGCGCGGCGTCGATGCGCGACTCCCGATCGATGGCGCCGGTCCCCGCGGCCGTGAGCGAGTCGAGCACGTCGGCCCAGGCCGGATTGCGGACCACCGTGTCGGGCGCGGGCGGCTCGCCGGTCGGCATCCATCGGTCTTTCGACGAGGACCAGTGCGCGCGGAACAGATCGGCGACCCGGCCGATCGTGGCGGCCGCTCCCGCGACCAGCGGATGGCCGTCTCGCGCGTAGCGCGTCGCGAAGGCGAGGACGTCGCCGAGCTCCCACGTCCCGTGATCGCGCAGCAGCAGCAGCCACGCGTCGACACCCCCGGGCACCGTCGCAGCGAGGCCGCCGGCGCCCGGGACGAGGTCGAGCCCGCGTCCGTGGAAATGCTCCAGGGTGGCCGCGGCGGGTGCCGGCCCCTGACCCATCAGGACGGACGGCTCGGACGCACCGGCCGGGCGCACGAGCGCGACGAGATCGCCCCCGGGGCCGTTCAGGTGCGGCTCGACGACGTGCAGCACGAAGCCCGCCGCGCACGCGGCGTCGAACGCGTTGCCGCCGCGTTCGAGCACCGCCTGTGCGGTGGCCGTCGCCGTCCAGTGGGTCGACGCCGACATCCCGAAGGTGCCGCGCAGCGTCGGCCGGGTGGTGAAGGATGCCGGCGGCGTGAACGTCATCGCGACAGCCGGGCGATCCACTCCTCGACCTCGTCCGCCGTGCGGGGGATACCCGCCGACAGGTTGACCGGGCCATCGGCCGTCATGACGATGTCGTCCTCGATGCGCGCGCCGATACCGCGGTACTCCTCGGGAACGGTGAGGTCGTCGATCTGGAAGTACAGACCCGGCTCGATCGTGAACACCATGCCCGGCTCGAGCAGACCGTCGTAGTACATGTCGCGGCGGGCCTGAGCGCAGTCGTGGACGTCGATGCCGAGGTGGTGGCTCGTGCCGTGCACCATGTAGCGGCGGTGCTGACCGCCCTTGTCGGCGTCCAGTGCTTCTTCGGCCGTCACGGGGAGCAGACCCCACTCGGCGACCCGCGCGGCGATGACCTCCATCGCGGCTTCGTGCAGACGACGGAAGGGGACGCCGACCTTCGCGGCGGCGAACGAGGCGTCGGCGGCCTCGCGGACCGTCTCGTAGATACGGCGCTGGATGTCGGTGAACGTCCCCGAGACCGGCAGCGTACGGGTGATATCGGCGGTGTAGAGGCTGTCGACCTCGACGCCGGCGTCGACGAGGATCAGGTCGCCGGGCGTGACGGCGCCGTCGTTGCGCGTCCAGTGCAGGTAGCAGGCGTGCGGCCCCGAGGCGGCGATGGTGTCGTAGCCGACGCTGTTGCCGTCGGAGCGCGCGCGCTGGTGGAACACGCCCTCGACCACGCGCTCCCCGCGCGGGTGCTCGATGATGCGGGGGAGCTCGGCGACGATGTCGTCGAACCCGCGGCCGGTGACCTCGACGGCCAGCGCCAGCTCGGCGAGCTCGTACTCGTCCTTGATCAGACGCAGCTCGGAGACGAAACGGGTGACCTCGTCGTCCACGTCGACCGTGAGGTCGTGGTCACCGGGCTGGAAGTCCGAGAGGTGTGCGGTGGCGAGATCCAGGTCGGCGGCGACGCCGTCGAGGGCGGGGCGGGGGCCGATCCAGAATTCGCCGACCGTGGCGTCCGAGTAGAACTCCGCCGTCGTGCGATCGGCCCGTTCGCGGAAGTACAGCACGGCCTCGTGACCCTCGTCGCGCGGCTCGAAGACGAGCACGGCGTCGGGTTCGGCGTCGCGCCCCCAACCGGTGAGGTGCGCGAAGGCGGAATGCGCGCGGAAGGGATAGTCGGTGTCGTTGCTGCGCTGCTTCAGACCACCGGCGGGCACGACGACGCGCCGACCGGGGAACGCCTCCGACACGCGGGCGCGGCGACGCGCGGCCCAGGCGGCCTGCTCGCGCGGCTGGGGGAGCTCGGCGGGGTGCTCGGCCCAGCCGGTCGAGATCGTTTCGAGGAAGCCGCGGGGGAACGGGGCCTTCCGATTGCTGGGGGCGTCGAGTTCGACCGCGTCGGACTGCGGCTCCGCAGTCGGCGAGTCGGCAATCTGGCGGTCGGCGGTCGTCGCGGTCGTGTCGCTGGTGGAGGGGGCGTCCATCGTTCCAGTCTCGCACCGTCGGGCGCCGCGCGCACGACGGTCGGTTCGGCACGAGGCCGCAGGCGGTGGGTGGGTGGACCGGGCGCGGGGGAATGGCGCGGCGTCGTCCCTGTCGGCGCGCCGGGGTGCCGGCATCCGGTCGACGATCCGGAGCGCGGCACGCGACCGTCGGCTGTCGGCCGGAGAAGCGGCATCCAGTCGGGCTTCGGGAGCGCTGCAGGTGCGCCCGGTCAGCCGCCCGTGCGTTCGAGCTGCACGACGATCGGGCGGTGATCGCTGCCCGAGCCGTCGAGGGTGCGCATGACGACAGACGCCGAGACCGTCCAGTCAGGGGTCGCCATGACGTGGTCGATCGGCGCGCCCAGCAGCGCGGGAGCGTTCGTGGGCCAGGTGCCTACGCCGCCGTTGCCGCTTTCGGATGCCGCGTCGTGGCAGCGCCCCAGCGTGCCGCCGTCGACCCCCATCCCGGTCATGTGATCCAGGGTCGCATTGAAGTCGCCCGCGAGGATCACGTTGTCTGTCGCGCACTGGTCGGCCAGCCACTGCAGGTCGCTGCGCCACTGCGTCATGTACTCCTCGCGCGGGGCGACCGCGTGGGCGGCGACGATGATCGGGCCGTCGCCCGACACGGGCATGGCCACGGCGCTCGGGACGGTCGAGGTGTTGCTCGAGCCGTCGAGCGAAGACTGGATGACGGAGTATTCGCCCAGTTCGGGCTTGATGAGCACGGTGGTCGAGGTGGCATCCCACCCGGTGATGCCGTACTCGCCGTACTCCGCGTGATGCGCCCACATCGGCTGGCCCATGTCGCGCATGAGCTCGGCGACCTCGGCACCCGTCTCGATCGTGGTCTCGGGGAGGGTCACGACGTCGGCCTGCATTCCCACCGCGAATTGCGCGATCGACTCGGCAGAGGTGGCCGAACCCGCGGTGTTCCACGTCATGATGCGCAGGCTCGACGCCGTCTTCGCGGGCAGATCCTCGGAGCCCAGGCCGCGCTGCGCGAGCAGCGAGACATTGGCTCCGCCGGCGAGACCGAACACGATCGCGAGGACGAAGGCGAGGGCACGGATCGGACGGATCAGCGCGAAGAGCAGCATGAGCAGGGCCGCGGCCACGAAGGCGGCCGCCAGCGGCGCGCGGAACGAGATGATCTGCGCCAGGGGGAACGTGCGCTCGATGCCGAACGCCGAAGGCCACGTGAGCACCGCGGCACCCGCCGCGAAGGCGAGCGCGACCAGGAGACCGACCAGACGACGCACGCACCCGACGATAGGGGAGACGTCTGAGAGATCCACGGATGCCGCATGGGCGCCGCCTCTGCGAATGCGGGACGATACGCTCGACGGGTGCAGCGTGAACGGCGATTCGAGGGTCCGAGCGACCTGCACCTGCACTCCTCGCACTCCGACGGTACGGAGCCGCCCGCGCAGGTCATGGCGGCAGCCCACCGCCACGGGCTGCACACCGCGGCCCTGACCGACCACGACACCACGTCGGGTTGGGCTGAGGCCGCCGAGGCCGCGACCTCTCTGGGGATGACGTTCGTCCCCGGAATGGAACTGTCGGCCCGGCATCGGTGGCGCAGCGTCCATCTGCTGGCCTACCTCGTCGACCCCGACGACACAGATCTCCGGTCGATGACCGACCGCATCCGCTCCTCGCGGCTGGACCGCGCGCAGATCATGGCCGAGCGTATCTCGCACGACTACGACATCGCCTGGGACGACATCGTGGCCCAGACCACCGACGGCGCGACCGTGGGGCGACCGCACATCGCCGACGCCCTCGTCGCGCGCGGCATCGTCGCCGATCGGACCGAGGCCTTCGCCGGCATCCTGCACCCCTCCGGCGACTACTACGTGGCGCTGTACGCGCCCGACCCCGTGACGGCGGTCGAACTCGTCGTGGCGGCGGGCGGCGTGCCGATCATCGCTCACCCTGCGGGACGATCTCTGCTTCCCGACAGTGTGCTGCACGCGATGCTCGACGCGGGCCTTGCGGGCTTCGAACTCGCTCACCGCGAGAACCTCCCCGAGCCCACGGCTCTGCTCGCCGATCTCGCCACCGACCGCGACCTGATCGTCACCGGCTCGAGCGACTATCACGGCCTCGGAAAACCGAACGTCCCGGGCGAGAACACGACGGACGACGACATGGTGGAGCGCATCTTCACCCGCGGACGCGGGACGTCGCCGGTCTTCCCGTAGGTGGCTGCCCCGCGGAGTGTGGGATGCCCGGGCGCGGATGGGTGCGCGCCGCGTGGGGACGGCCGGCCGCCGCGTGGGGCGAGGCCGGCGTCGTGTGGCGCGACCGTCGTCGTCTGCCGACGGGCGCGCGTTGGGCGGCGCGGGCGGGCGGGGCGTGGTGGGCCGCGCATAAACGCTGTTGGCGCCGATAAACGCGAGGAGCGCGTGTTTATGCGCGTGGATCGCGTTTATGGAGCGCGGCTCTGGGGGGAGGGCGGACGGCGGGGCGTTCGGCGTGGGCCACGGCCGGTGCGGGAGCGGGACGGGGTGATGGTGGGCCACGCATAAACGCTGTTGGCGCCTGTAAACGCGGGGAGCGCGTGTTTATGCGCGTGGATCGCGTTTATGCGTGGGTGCAGAGACTGCGCGGCGGCACCGCGCTTCGCTGTGCTGGTCGGCGCCGCGCGCTGGGCTGTGCCGGACCGCACCGAGTGAACGACGCCGGATGCCGTCGCCGTGTGATGCCGGGTCCTGACGATCCCGCATGCCGTCGTCGCGTGATGCCGACGATGCCGCTATCTCCGCGAACGGCGCCGACCCCCGTGCGGGGATCGGCGCCGTCTCCACGGAAGGCGCGTCAGGCGACGGGGGCCGTCGGCGTTCCCGAGCTTCCGCTGCCGCGACGACGACGGCGGCGACGGGGCGCCGCATTGCCGTCGTGGTGCTCCTTGCCGGCGCCGTCGTGCGTGCCGGCGCCACCCTCTTCGCGCGGGGCGGCCTCACCGGCGGGGGCAGCGCCCTCAGCCGACGACGACCCGCCGCGGCGGCGACGACGCGGACCGCGGGTGCCCTCGGCATCCGGGCCCTCGCTCTTCTTCTCGGCGCGGGGCGCGACGGCTTTGGGAGCCGTCACCAGACGACCCTTCGTGCCCTCGGGGATGTTCAGGTCGGTGTAGAGGTGCGGGCTCGACGAGTAGGTTTCCGTGGGTTCGGGCTGCCCGAACTCGAGGGCGCGGTTGATGAGCGCCCACTTGTGCAGGTCGTCCCAGTCGACGAAGGTCACCGCGATGCCGGTCTTGCCGGCGCGGCCGGTGCGTCCTGCGCGGTGCAGGTAAGTCTTCTCGTCGTCGGGGATCGTGTGGTTGATCACGTGGGTGACGTCGTTGACGTCGATGCCGCGGGCGGCGACGTCGGTGGCGATCAGCACGTCCTTCTTGCCGGCCTTGAACGCGGCCATCGAGCGCTCTCGCGCCTCCTGGCTCATGTCGCCGTGGACGGCGGCGGCGTTGAAGCCGCGGTCGCCGAGCTCGTCGACGAGCTTCTGGGCGGCGCGCTTGGTGCGGGTGAAGATGACGGCCTTCTCGCGACCCTCCGACTGGAGGATGCGGGCGATGACCTCGTCCTTGTCGAGCGAGTGCGCGCGGTAGACGAGGTGCTTGATGTTCGCCTGCGTGAGGCCCTCGTCGGGGTCGTTGGCGCGCATGTGGATGGGGTTCGACATGAAGCGGCGGGCCAGCGCGACGATCGGGCCGGGCATGGTCGCCGAGAAGAGCTGTGTGTGACGCACCGGCGGGACCTTCGAGAAGATCTTTTCGATGTCGGCGAGGAAGCCGAGGTCGAGCATCTTGTCGGCCTCGTCGAGCACGACCTCGGTCGCGTTCGACAGGTCGAGCAGGCGCTGATTGGCGAGGTCGATGAGGCGTCCGGGGGTTCCGACGACGATCTGCGCGCCGGCCTTGAGCTGGTCGATCTGGCCCTCGTACGCCTTGCCGCCGTAGATGGCGACGACGCTGGTGGGGCGGTTCGAGGTCAGCATGTCCATGTCTTCGTAGACCTGCACAGCGAGCTCGCGGGTGGGGACCACGATGAGGGCCTTCACGCCGGGCTCGGGGTTGGGGCCGAGACGCTGGACGACGGGGATGCCAAAGCCGAAGGTCTTTCCGGTACCCGTCTTGGCCTGGCCGATGATGTCCTGGCCGGGGAGGCCGAGGGGGATCGTCTGCTCCTGGATGGGGAAGGCGTCGATGATGCCCTTCGTCGCGAGGGCATCGACGATGTCCTGGTCGACGCCGAGATCGGCGAAAGTCGTCATGGTGCGTGCCTGTTCCGGCGGCGAGAGACCGCCTGGGGGAGTCGTATCCACGCCTCACTCGTCCACAGGCGCGGGGTCCCGATCCATCGCCGGGACTCGTCCACTCTACCCGGCGTGTTTCCGAAGCCCCCGACGCCTAGGCTGTCGTACGTGTTCGAGTGGTTCCGTCGCCGACAGCGCCCGGTGGGTCGTACGCTCCAGTTGCGCTCGCGCGGAGACCTCGGTGAGGCCATGCGCGTCGATTTCGCCGAGCTCGCCCCCGACGTCGAGACGTTCCTCGGTCAAGCCGCGTACCTGCAGCTCGGGTTCTTCGAGACGCTCAGCGAGCTGATCGCCCTGACACCCGAGCTCGCCGAGAAGGAGTCGCTCTCGCGCGCGGCGGGAGCGGCATTGATCAAGCACCAGGAGCTCGTCGCCCTGATCCGCGAGCGCGGGGCCGACCCGACGCAGCTCATGCTGCCGTTCCGCGAGTCGCTCGACGCCTTCCGCCGCAACACGCACGGCGTGCGCCCGCAGGAGACGATGCTCACCGTGCACATCACGGCGGGACTCCTTGACGACTTCTACCTCGCGCTCTCGTCGAGCTATGGCGACACCGGTCGCCGGGTGGCGCGCATCCTGCAGGCCGACGACGACCGTCAGGCGATCGTCGACATCCTCGGGGCCACGATCGAGAGCGACGAGGAGTGGCGCTGGCTGCTCGCTCTCTGGGGCCGCCGTCTCGTCGGCGACACCCTGCTCGTCGCGCGTGCGGCACTGCGCCACGGCCACCTCGATCGCGCCGACGAGGCCAAGGTCGAGCCGGTCTTCAGCGAACTGATGGGCGCTCACTCCAGGCGCATGGATGCCATGGGGCTCGCCGCGTAGCGAGCGTCATGGTCGCGCGGGTGATCGAGTCCCGTCGAGGAGAGCCCGCGAACCTGCGGGCGAGATCGCGGACGTCGGGTGACGGCATCCGGCGATCTGTCGAGATCGATCAGACGCCCAGGCGCACCCGGTCGGCTTCGTCGCGCGCCAGACGTGACCGGGTGAGCAGTGACGCGAGGGCGAAGGTCGTGACGGCCGGGGCGAGGACGGCGACGATCCACAGGATCGGCGAGTCCGCTCCGAGACCGACCCAGGTGAGCGCGGTCCAGACGACGGCGGCCGCGGCCGCCCCCGCCAGAGGGGCGAGCGCGACACCGCGGAGGTGACGGTGCGGCAGCGCGAAATGCGCAACCAGGCCGATGACCGCGCCGATGACGAGTCCGAGCAGAATCTGCACGGGTCGGCCGTGTCAGGCGACGAAGCCGACGCGACGCGACTCTTCGGTGCCGAGTTCGACGAACGCGAGGTTGGCGGTCGGGACGAGGTAGGAGTTGCCCTTCACATCGGTGAACGAGACATGGCTGGCGGCGTTGTCGAGCGCAGCGGCGACAGCCGACTTGACGGCGTCCGAGCTCTCGTTCGTCTCGAAGTTCAGCTCGCGGCCGGTGTTGGTGATTCCGATGCGGATCTCCACGATGCGTCCTTTCCCCGCGGGCCGCGGTCGGCCCGGCGCGTGCTTCGACTCTAGGGCAGGCTTCCGACACCGCAGTCCGCGGGAGGGGCCGCTTCGCGGACGGCGAACGCGTGGCGCATCGACGACCCGACCGGGTGCCGTCGCGGCGTCGCACCCGGCGATGTCGGAGGTCGCGATTAGCGTGGAGACATGCAGATCCCGGATGCCGTCGCCCTCGACGCATCTCCCTCCCGGGGAGGTGTCCTCGACGCCGAGCAGCGCGTCGTCGTCGACTGGCCCGCGACCGCGAGCGGTGTGGTCGTGGGGGCTCCGGGGTCGGGCAAGACGACCACTCTGCTCGCTCGAGTGCGGCAGCTGGTGGCATCCGGAGTCGATCCCGACGAGGTCCTGGTGCTCACTCCCACGCGGCCCGCGGCGACGGCTCTGCGCGATCCGCTCGCCCTCGCGGTCGAGCGGGCGACCTCGGGTGCTCTCGCGCGGTCGGTGGCCTCGTTCGCGTTCCAGATCGTCCGTGGCGCCGAGGTGCGGCGCGGATTCGAGCCTCCGCAGCTGCTCACCGGGGGCGACGAAGACCAGATCATCCGCGATCTGCTCGAGGGCGATGCCCTCGATGAGCTCGAGGGTGCGTCGCGCTGGCCCGCGTGGCTCGGGCCCGCCGTTCGCGCGACCCGCGGTTTCCGCGGCGACCTCCGGGCCTTCCTCGCGGAGTGCACCGACCTGGGCATCGCCTCCGACGACCTGATCGCGCTGGCGCAGAGGTTCGACCTGCCGGTCTGGGCGTCGGTCGCCTCGTTCGCCGACGAGTACCGCACCGTGCGCTCCGCGATGCGCGGCACGCACCGCGACGCGGCCGACCTCGCTCGAGAGGCCGTCGTCGTCCTCGACGACGCCCTGGTGGATCGCGGGCTTCTCGGGCGGTTCGCGACGCTGCGCTGCATCCTCGTCGACGACGCCCAGGAGCTCACCGCGGGCGGCATCGATCTGCTGCGCGCGTGTCGTGCGCTCGGTATCGGGGTGGTCGCGTTCGGTGATCCCGACGTGGGGTCGGGGGCGTTCCGAGGGGCGACGCCCGAGAATTTCGCCCGTCTCGCTCGCGAGCTCGGCACCACCGCCGCGCTCGGTGAGCCCCATCGCGGCACGCCGGAGCAGGTCGATCTCGTGCGCCGCGTGGTGACGAAAATCGGTGCGGCCGGGGTGGTCGCGCATCGCCGCGCTCCCTCGGGTGCCGCGCCTCAGGGCTCGGTGCGCACCTACCTGCTGCGGTCGCCCGCGGAAGAGGCCGACGCCATCGCGCGCCTGCTGCGCGAGCGACACGTTCTCGAGGGCGTGCCGTGGGGTTCGTGCGCCGTGATCGCGCACGACTCGAGGCAGGTCGCCACGCTCGAGACCGAACTCGCTGCGCGAGAGGTGCCCGCGCGCGCGAGCGGCCCCGGCCTCGCCCTGGGCATGCAGCGCCCGGTCCGCGATCTCGTGGGGCTGGTCGAACTCGGTATGAAGGATCCCGCGGAGTGGATCGCCGACGAGGTGGTCGACGCTCTGCTCGGCACCTTCGGCGGGCTCGACCCGATCGAGCTGCGACGCCTGCGCACCGCGCTCCGGCACGAGGAGGTCGGCGCCGGCGGTACCCGCACGGCGACAGAACTCCTCGTGTCGGGGGTGCGCTTCCCGCTCGAACTCGAGGCCGTCGACACCCGTGAGGCCCGCCGCGCCGCTCGGCTGGGCGAGACCCTCGCCGCACTCCGCGCGCAGACGCGGGCGCACGCCACCCCGCACGAACTGCTCTGGACCGCGTGGGAGCGCAGCGGGTTATCGCGACCCTGGCGCGAGGCGGTGCGCGGACACGGCCCGATCGCCGAGCAGGCCGATCGCGACCTCGACGCGGTCGTCGCACTGTTCCACGCAGCGAAGCGGTTCACCGAGCGCGAGCCCGACGGTGAGGCCTCGGTCTTCCTGCGCGCCGTGCTCGACAGCGATGTCGCCGAAGACCGCATCGAGCAGCCCGCGGTGGTCGACACGGTCCGGGTGCTGACCCCCGCGGCCGCGGCCGGCACGGCGTTCGACACCGTCGTCATCGCCGGGGTGCAGGACGGTGTCTGGCCCAACACCCGCCTGCGCGGCGGGCTGCTCGAGACCTGGCGGCTCGCAGACGCGATGCAGAACCCCGATCTTCCCGCCGCGGGGATGCTCGATCGCCGCCGTGCGGCGATGCACGACGAGCTGCGGCTGTTCGTTCGCGCCCTCAGCCGGGCCGGCGCGCTGCTGGTGGTCACCGCGGTCGACGACGACGACACCGGTCCCAGTGTGCTGTTCGAGATGCTCCCGACGCCCGAGCCGGCGGCATCCATCCCCGAACATCCTCTGTCGCTCCGCGGTCTCGTGGCGCGGCATCGCCGCTCGCTCACGATCCCACGCGTCAGCCCTGCCGAGCGTGCGCACGCGGCGGGGCAGCTCGCTCTTCTCGCGGCGGCGGGCGTCGCGGGAGCCGCTCCCGAGCAGTGGTACGGCGTAGCGGCTCCCACCTCGTCGGCGCCGCTGCGGGATCTCTCACGCGAAGACGTCCGCGTCTCGCCGTCGCGTCTGCATGCGCTCGAAGAGTGCGAACTGGACTGGGTCATCGCCGACCTCGGCGGCGACAGAGGCGGGACGACGGCGGGCATCGGCACGATCATCCACGCGGCGCTCGAGACGTCGGCATCGTCGTCCGAAGACGATCTGTGGGCGGTCGTCGACGAACGCTGGGGTGAGCTGGCGTTCGACGCCGTCTGGCGCGAGCGCGCCGAACGTACGCGAGCGCGCGAACTCATCCGCCGGCTGGCCTCGTATCTCCGTCGTTTCGACGACGCGGGGGGACGCTTGATCGGAGCCGAGCGACACTTCGAGGTGCCGATCCCGATCCCGGATGCCGGCGAGCACGGCGCCGTGCTGAGCGGCGACATCGACCGCGTCGAGGTGACGCCCTCGGGCGAGGTCGTGATCGTCGACCTCAAGACGGGCAAGAGCGAACCGCAGACGGATGCCAAGGTCGCCGACAACCCGCAGCTCGCCGCGTACCAGCTCGCATTCTCGTCGGGGGCCATCGAGCAGGTCGCGGGGATGCCGTCGGGCGGCGCGAAGCTCCTCGTGCTCCGGCCCACGGCGGTGAAGAAGGACTACGCCGAACCGACGCAGAAGCCTTTCGACGACGCGCAGCGCGGGCAGTTCGTCGAGCGCGTGCAGCGGGCGGTCGAGGTGATGCGCGGCACGAGCTTCGCGGCGCCGTACGAGGTGCATTGCCGCGACGAGTTCTCGTACGGACTGTGCCGCATCCACACGGTGTCGGCGGTGAGCGCATCGTGAGCGCGGTCCTGTCAGCGGCGACGATCGCCGCCGCTCTCGGGCAGTTTCCGCCCACGGTCGAGCAGACCGCCGTGATCGAGGCGCCCCTGGCGCCTGCCCTCGTCGTCGCCGGCGCGGGCAGCGGCAAGACCGAGACCATGGCGGGTCGCGTCGTCTGGCTCGTCGCGAACGGACTGGTCCGACGCGACGAGGTGCTCGGGCTCACGTTCACGCGCAAAGCCGCGGGTGAGCTGGCCGAGCGGATCCAGCGCCGACTGCAGCGCCTGTCGGAGTTCGAGACGCGCGGGTTGGTGAGCGCTCTCCCGGCTCTGCACGAAGCCGGGCGCCTTGCGGTGTTCGCCGAGCTGGCGCAGCTCGAGGGAGCGCGCGCAGACGCCGCGCGCCGCGAGGTTCTCGACGCCCTCGCCGCCGAGGTCGGCAGCGTCGACGACGATCTCGATGACGGCGACCAGCTGCTGCATCGGCCCACCGTGTCGACGTACAACAGCTTCGCCGATGCGATCGTGCGCGAGCACGGTCTGCGCATCGGTCGCGACTCCGAGGCCGCCGTGCTCTCTGAATCGGCGGCCTGGCTGCTCATGCGCCGCGTGGTGTTCGCCTCCGACGACCCGCGACTCGAGGAACGGCAGGAGTCGCCTCGTACGATTATCGATGCGGCCCTGCGCATCGCGCGCGACGGGGTCGACAACCTCGTCGATCTCGACGAGCTGGCGGCGTTCCCCGACGAGTTCGGCCGCATCGTCGATCGTCCGTCGACCTCGGCGCGCGTCACCGTCTACAAAGAGGTCGCTGAGGCCGCGTCGCGCGTGTCGGCGCTCTCCCTGCTCGCTCGCCTCGCCGCCGACTACGACCGTGAGAAAGCGCGCCTGGGCGTGATGGACTTCGCGGATCAGGTGGCCGGTGCCCTGCGCATCGCGCAGGAGCATCCCGCGGTCGTCGAAGAACTTCGGGGGCGCTACCGCGTCGTGCTGCTCGACGAGTACCAGGACACCTCGGTCGTCCAGACCGACCTGTTGGCCACGCTCTTCGGGGGTACCGGTGTCATGGCCGTCGGCGACCCGCACCAGGCGATCTACGCGTGGCGCGGCGCCAGCGCGGGAAACCTGGGCGGCTTCCCCGCGGCCTTCGCCGGCGACGGCGGATGCCAACGCTTCGCGCTTCTCACCAGCTGGCGCAACAGCGCCCGGGTGCTCGACGCAGCCAATGCCGTGCTGGCGCCCCTCGCTCGTCGTGCGGCCGTGGCCGTCGAAGAGCTGCGCGCGCGTCCCGGGGCTCCGGACGGCGTCGTCGAGATCGCCTTCGAGAACGACCTCGATGCCGAGGCCGACCGCATCGCGTCATGGTTCGTCGGCGTCCGCGCGGCCCGCGCCGCAGAGGGACGCGCGACGACCGGCGCCGTGCTCTTCCGCAGCAAGAAGCACATGGTGCGTTTCGGCGATGCCCTCGGACGGCGAGGCATCCCGCATCGCATCCTCGGGCTCGGCGGTCTGCTGACGACCCCCGAAGTCGTCGACGTGGTGTCGGTGCTGCGGGTTCTCAGCGACCCCGAGGAGGGGTCGGCGCTGATCCGGCTGTTGTCCGGCCCGCGGTGGGCCGTGGGGCTCGCCGATCTGCGCGCCCTCGCGCAGCTCGCGCGGCGATTGGCCACTCACGACGTCGGCCTGCGGCCGCTGGCCCCCGAGGTCGTGGACCGCCTGCGCTCGACACCGGGCGCCGATCGCGCGTCACTGGTCGACGCTCTCGATTTCGTCACCCGCCAGACCGACGGACACGGGTGGCTCACCGACATCACCCCCGAGGGGCGCGCTCGTCTCCGCGAAGCCGGGGCGGTCTTCGCCGCGCTCCGCCGGAGTGTCGGGGCTCCGATCCCGGAGCTCATCCGACTGATCGAGGCCGAGCTGCGTCTCGACATCGAACTCGCCGCGAACGAAGCCCGCGGTCCCGCCCGCATCGCTTCGGCGCAGTTGCGTGCTTTCGTCGACGAGATCCGCGGGTTCCTGGCGGCCGACGAATCGGGCTCCGTCACCAGTCTGCTGGCGTGGCTCGATCATGCCGAACGGGCCGACGAGTTCGCCCCGCGCACCGAGCCGCCGGAAGACGACGTCGTGCAACTGCTCACCATCCACGGCTCGAAGGGCTTGGAGTGGGATGCCGTGGCCGTCGTGCGACTCGTGACCGACGAGCTGCCGTCGCTGCCGCGTGACACGAAGGGGTGGTTGGGTTTCGGCATCCTCCCCGCGGAGTTCCGAGGCGATTCCGCGTGGCTCCCGGTGCTCGGGTGGCGTGGGGCCGAGACGCAGCAGGATCTCAAGGCGGCGATCGATGCGTTCGTCGTCGACAACCGGGCTCGGCAGCTCGATGAGGACCGGCGTCTCGCCTACGTGGCGTTCACGCGGGCGCGTGACCATCTCATGCTCTCGGGGTCGAGCTGGTCGGGCACGAAGCGCCCTCGTCGGCCCAGTGTGTTCCTGGACGAGGCCGCCGAGGCGCTCGGCATCGAGCTGACCGTCGACGAGGCGGGGGAGGACCCGTACGACGGTGAGCGGCGCCTGCTGCACTGGCCGCTCGACCCGCTCGGGGCGAGACGCACCGCGATCTCAGCAGCCGTCAGCGCCGTCACCGCTGCGCGCGCGGGTACTCCAGCCCATGCCGACGACGATCTCGAGCTCCTGCTCGCGGAGCGCTCGGACCGGCTTCGGCCCGTGCACACGCCCGCCCCGACACGGATCCCGGCGTCGCGGTTCAAAGACTTCGTCGCCGACTACGGCCGCGCGGTCGAAGACCTCCATCGGCCTCTGCCAGAGCGGCCGTACCGGCAGACCCGCCTCGGAACGCTCTTCCACGCGTGGGTCGAGCAGCGCTCCGGGCTGGTCGGCGCGGGTGTCGGGCTCGACGACGACGGCCTATGGGACGACGACGAGGCGGGAGCTTCCGCATCCGACGCGGCCGAACTGCAGCGGCTGCGGGAGTGCTTCGAACGCTCGGAATGGGCGGGGCTGCAACCCCTCGAGGTCGAGACCGAGATCGACTTCGTCACGACGCGCCTCGACGGTCGTGCGCACGTCGTCATCTGCAAGCTGGATGCCGTGTACCGCCGCGGCGAGAGGTACGAGATCGTCGACTGGAAGACGGGTCGCCCGCCCACCAGCGAGCCCGAGCGTCGCTCACGCATGCTGCAGCTCGAGCTCTATCGCGAGGCGTATCACGCGAAGCACGGCATCGACCTCGACCAGATCGACGTCGCCCTCTTCTACGTCGGCGACGAATTGGTGCTGCGGAGCTGACGGCTCGGCCTCTCGCCGGCTCGGCGGCTCGCGGCGGTTAGCGCGCGACGTCGACGAAACGGAAGTGAGCGCGGTACTCGTTCGGGCTGTCGGTCGGGTCGACTTTGACGGTGGAGAACGCCACGCCGTGCAGAGTGAACCGCCCCTGATCGAGTTCGTCGAAGCCCTCCGCTTCGAAGACCGGCCCTTCCTTGATGTCGTTCCGGTGGGAAGCGTCCGGCCAGGTTCGTCGAACATCGAGATCGACGAAGTCCACGTGGCAATCACCGATCAGCGTCGGTCGGACGAGCCGCTTCCGCCACCACGGGCCGTCCACCTCGTACGCGTGGAAGGGGCGCACGGACAGGTAGCCGACGAGCTCGTGTGGACGCTCCGGCAGGCCGAGCTTGTATAGGCCCGCCTCGACACCCGCGGGCAGGGGCGGGGGAGCCTCTTTGGATGGCCGGAACAGCATGTGCACAGGCTATCGCGTGTGGTCCCTCGAGCTCCGGCCTCGCACGCCCCGCTTCGCGCCGCACGCCGGTGAGCGGCGCACCGGTGCCCGGGCCGGCTCTTCACCGCGGGGGCGGGATGAGGGGTTCGGGGTAGCGGGCCGCGCCTGCAAGGGCGGATGCCGCGACGTACCCGAGGGAGCGGCGACGGCGAAGCCGTGATGCTCGTCAGGACCCGTCGCCGGAGACACCCCAGCGACGCAGCGCGGCGCGGCTCGCGCGAGCGGCGTCCTCTTCGTCGTCGATATGCGCGGCGGGATCGGAGTCGCCCGGGGTGTCGGATCCCGTCGCGTCGTCACCCGAGGAGCCTTCTTCGCGCACGGCCGGCCCGGAAGGGTCAGCCGACACGGCAGAGCGGGACCACAGCGAGGTCGCGTCGGTGTCGCCGCTCAACGCGGGACCCTGGCCACGATCCTTCTGGGCCTCGGGAGTCGTGCCGGACCACCCGTCGAGGTCGAGGGGCTCGGTCTCGCCCGGCTCCACACTGTCGGGTACGGGCAGTCGGTCGACGTGGATCGCGCCGCTGTCGGCATCCGATTCCTTCGCGTTCGCGAGGGCTTCAGCCAGTGCCTCGGCAGCCATGACGCGGTCGCGCTCCGCGGACAGGTACAACGACAGCGCTTCGGGATCGTAGGCGTCGGTCTGCATCGAGGTGTCGACGGCGGCCGGGGCCGAGACCGGGGGGACGCTTTCCACGAGGGCCATCGCGTCGTCGATGTCGCTACGCGAGTCCGGCACGATGTGGTCTCCGCGCACTCCGTCGGCCAGGGCATCGAGCAGGGCGACGGCATCGGCGACGACGTCGGTCTCGCCGGCGTCGTGACCGTGCACGAGCCAGCGGGCGAACTCGAGCTCCGCGTAGAGCCGGGCGCGCTCGCGCAGCAGTGGATCGGGGGAGCGATCGCCGGCGGCGGCGTATCCGGCGTGGACGTCGTCGGCGGCGAGGGGGGCGGATGCCAGCCAGCGCAGGTCGACGGCGGGGTCGCCGACGCTCAGGCCGGCCCAGTCCAGGATGCCGACCACGTGAGGGATCTCGTCGTCGTCGTCGGCGAGCAGGATCGACGAACTCGTCGCACCGCCCAGGACGACCGCCGATTCGAAGCGCCACAGCTCGTCGACGTCGAGGGCGCGGCGCCAGCGCAGCATGAGGTCGTCGCTGACGCGGCCGGTGGCGTCCGCGCGGTCGAGAAGTCGTTTGACGTCGTCGCGAACCTGATCGGGCGAGCGCACCGGCAGTCCGTCGGTCCGGACGATCGACACGGGAAGGGCGTGCACAGCGGCCAGTGCGCCGCCGATCGCCGGGGCGTACCCGGGACCTTTGGGCAGGTGGGCCGGGTCGATGCGGTATCCCTCGATGCGGTCGACGATGAGCACACGCTGCGCCCCGGAACCGCTCTCGCCGATCACCTCCGGCACGGCGAAAGGGAGGAGCGCTCGAACGCCCGCCGTCAGCGCGTGCAGCGCGCGGGACTCCGCGGCGAGGTCGGGAGCACCCTCTTCGCCGGCGGGCATGCGGATGACGACCTCGCGTCCGTCGGCGGTGCGGGCCAGCGCGGCGTCGAAGCGCCCGGCGGCGTTCTCGGTCAGGGCGCTGACGTTCGAGAAGGCTGCGCCGGGCAGGGCCGTTGTCGCCGACGCGGCTAAAATGAGGGGCGAGCGTGCCATGCCCCCAGGGTAGGTCGGGCCTTCCTCCACCGGCTCGCGCCACGCCCTTCACCGAGCAGGTCGGGCCGCCGACCGCCACCCGCACCACCGTCAGAGAGGTGTTCGATGCCGCGTTCCGCGTCTTCGCCGTCCGAGGTCCCGTTGACCGTCGACCGCGCGGGCGGTGAACGCGGCGACGAGACATTGCTCGAGCGCGTCTTGTCGGAGC
The DNA here is from genome assembly GCF_003385695.1 of Microbacterium sp. AG157. Taxonomy (NCBI): domain Bacteria; kingdom Bacillati; phylum Actinomycetota; class Actinomycetes; order Micrococcales; family Microbacteriaceae; genus Microbacterium; species Microbacterium sp. AG157. Next base: position 509,668 of record NZ_QRDK01000004.1, on the reverse strand, counting down.
CCCGCACCGTGGTCCTCGCCATCCGTCGAGATGTCGCACCCCTCAGAGACGGCCGCCTCGTCCTCGTTTCTCGCGCGCGGATCGCCGACGACCACGTCCAGGAGTGGGCGTTCCTCGGTCGCACCCCCGAGCACACCGCGGTCGTCCTCGCGGCCCTCGCCGACGACGCCCCCGACGACCTCGTCCCGGATGCCGACGGGGTGCCGCTTCGCGCGGCCGGAGGCGATCTGCCCGACGGCGAAGCCGAACTGCTCACCACCGCCGTCGCCTTGGCGGGGTGGTTGCGCGATGCCGCTTTCTGTCCCGCGTGCGGCTCGGCGACGGAGGTGCGCCATGCCGGTTGGTCGCGCCACTGCCCCGTCTGCGGGCGGGAGCACTTCCCGCGCACCGACCCTGCGGTGATCGTGCTCGTGACCTCCGCGACGAGCGATGACCGAATCCTGCTCGGCGCCAACGCCGCGTGGGGCGGCGACCGGTACTCGTGCTTCGCCGGGTTCGCCGAGGCCGGGGAGTCGCTCGAAGATGCCGTCGCTCGCGAGGTCGGCGAAGAAGCCGGGGTGCGTCTGCGCGACATCGCGTATCGCGGCTCGCAGGCGTGGCCGTATCCGCGGTCTCTCATGCTGGGTTTCCGTGCGGCGGTCGTCGACGACCACGAGGCGCAGGCCGACGGTGAGGAGATCGTCGAGGTGCGCTGGTTCGACCGCGACGAGATCGGCGCCGCTCTCCGCGGCGAGGGCTCAGCGATGCTTCCGGGCCCGGCATCCATCGCCCGTCGTCTGATCGACGACTGGTACCGGGGTGTCGCGTGACCGCGCCCCTCGAGGGACTCGACGAGCACCAGCTGGAGGCCGCGCGCGCCCTCCGCGGTCCCGTCTGCGTACTCGCGGGTGCGGGTACGGGCAAGACGCGTGTGATCACACGTCGCATCGCGCACGGCGTCGACACGGGCGCCTATTCGCCGCAGCGCGTGATGGCGGTGACATTCACCGCCAAGGCCGCGGGGGAGATGCGCGGACGTCTGCGCGCCCTCGGCGTCGCGGGGGTCTCTGCCCGCACCTTCCACGCCGCCGCTCTCGCGCAGGTCAACTTCTTCTGGCCGACGCTCGCCGGTGACCAAGCCCCGTCGATCATCGACAACAAGGTGCGCATGCTCGCCCACGCGGCCGACGGCGTGGGGCTCGCCCCCGACACGGCGACCCTGCGCGACGTGGCGTCGGCGATCGAGTGGCGCAAGGTGACGCTCCGTTCGATCGAGCAGTACGCGGCGGATCGCCCCGAGGGTGTCGGTCGTCTGAGCATCGACCAGGTCGTCGCCCTGCAGCGCGCGTACGAGAAGCTCAAGGACGAGCGTCGGCAGATGGACTTCGAAGACGTCCTGCTGACCTGCGCCGGCATGATCGAGGCCGAGCCGCGGGTCGCCGCGGCCGTGCGCGAGCAGTACCGGCATTTCACCGTCGACGAATACCAGGACGTCTCGCCTCTCCAGAACCGCCTGCTCGAGCTCTGGCTGGGCGATCGCCGCGACCTGTGCGTGGTCGGCGACGCGAGCCAGACGGTCTACTCGTTCACCGGCGCCGACGCGCGCTACCTGCTCGACTTCGAGCGCACGCACGAGGACGCGCGCGTCGTTCGTCTGGAGCGCAACTACCGCTCCACGGCTCCCGTCCTCGCTGTCGCCAACGATCTCATGCGCGGCCGAGCCGGGGCGCTCGAACTCGTGGCGGCGAGCGATGACGACACGCCGATACCGACCGTGCGCGCTTTCGACGACGACGAAGAAGAGGCTGCCGCGGTCGCCCGCTCGATCCGCGACGCGCTTTCGCGCGGCGTCGATCCTCACGACATCGCGGTGCTCTATCGCTCGCATGCGCAGTCGGCTGGTCTGATCTCGGCGCTCGCCTCGGTCGGAGTCGCAGCGTCCGTCTTGGGGGGCCGCAAGTTCTTCGATCTCCCCGAGGTGCGACAGGCGCTCATGGCGCTTCGCGCGGCGTCGGTGGCGCCGCTCGAGACCGGGTTCCTTCCTACCGTCCGCGACGTGCTCCGCAGTGTCGGGCTCACCGACGACCCTCCCGAGGCGGGCGGTGCGCTGCGCGAAGCGTGGGAAGCGCGAGCCGCCATCCTGCGCTTGGCGGAAGAAGCGCCCGCGGGCACCGACCTGCGCGCCTTCACCGACGACCTGCAGGCACGCGCGCGCGATCAGCACGAGCCGACGACGCGCACGGTGACGCTCGCGACGCTGCACGCGGCGAAGGGGCTGGAGTGGGATCACGTGTACCTCGTGGGATTCAGCGAAGGGCTGCTGCCGATCTCGTACGCGAAGACGTTCGAGGCGGTCGACGAAGAGCGTCGCCTGGCATACGTGGGCGTCACGCGGGCCGCGCGAACCCTGTCGGTGAGCTGGGCGCGGGGTCGAGGACGGATGGAGCGGTCTCCATCGCGCTTTCTTCGAGAGATCGGCAGCGGCAGTCTGCGCTCGGCCGATGCAGCGCCCAGGCCCGCCGGAACGAGTCGGCGCGCAGGCGCAGCGATCGCGTCGTCTGGCCGATCGGAGCGCTGAGCAGAAACCGCGCCGCGCGTCCGGCCTCGGCCGCCAGCGCCACGTCGACCTCGGGGCGCGGTCGGCCCACCAGCTGCGCGGCGACCGTCGCCCAGTCCGGGTCGTCGCGCCGCTGATCCGCGTCGAGGCACGCGAGGCACGCCGTCCGTCCCGGCACGACCACCGGTCCGACCCGGGCGCTCGACCCGTCGAGCACGAGCGGGGCGTGTGTCACGTCATCGCGGACGAGCGGCGCTGCCCGTCGCGGATCGACGCGGTGCGCGGCCAGCAGGACCACTCGCGTGCCCGGGGCGACGCTTTCGGTGGCCGCGCCCGCCCAGGGAAGGACCCGGGTGCGCGGAGGCAATGCCGCCAGCACGGCGCGAGCCGCGCGCGGGGGCAGGTCGTCGTCGACTTGAAGAGCGAGGGGCGGATGCCGGGCCCTGCGCGCCAACGCCGGGGCCACTGCCGCGAGCAGTTCGTCGGCCTCTCCGTCCTCGGCCCCGTGCACACGGGCGAGGCCCCGTACCGCGGTGGGGTTCGTGCCCTCCGCGAGCGCGGCGACGACGACGTCGACCCATGAACCGGTGAAGGGCGAGACGGCCACCGCGGGGGCGCCGAACTGCACGCTCCCGTCGGGACGCCAGAGTGGGGGAGCGGCAGAGTCGAGACGGATCATCGCCCGATCATCGCGTCGCGCAAGATCGCAGGGGCCGCTGTCCCCAGGGCGAAAACAGAGAAACGCCCGTGGGGAGGAGCCTCATCCTCCCCGCGGGCGTCACCACGACACGGGAGTCACCACGCCGCGGGCGTCACCCCACACAGGCGTGACCACACAATGCGCCGCAGTCCGCCGAAAGCCTCACACCGGCCGCTGATCTCCCGGCGCCGCTGCGTCATCGTCGCCGTCGCGCGGCCCATCCGCCCGACCGCGCGAGCCGCCATCCAAGCCGTCGTCCGGGGCTCCGGCATCCGGGCTCGCGCTCTCCGCACCACCGTCGCGCCGTCCGCCGTCGGCCTCCTCGGCCAGCAGTTGCGCGAGGGCGTCGTCCATCGCGTCCGACGGTGCCGCTTCTCCGCGCGAGGCGGCGGTCAGCCGGGCGATCAGCGCCGCGGGATCGTCGATGTCCTCCGACGACGGCATGAGGTCGGGGTAGTCCCAGAGGCCGTCGCGACCGTCGACGCCCACGGCGTCGGTGACCGCGCGCCACATCGCGGCGGCCTCGCGCATGCGTCGAGGACGCAGCTCGAGGCCCACGAGCGAGCCGAGCGCCTGCTCGGCGGGGCCGCCGACGGCGCGGCGGCGGCGGACCGCCTCGGCGATGCGCGCGGCCGAGGGGAGGCGCGAGGTGGCGTCCTCGGTCACCACGTCGACCCAGCCCTCGATCGTCGCGAGCAGGTTCTCGAGGCGCGTCAGCGCCGCGGTCTGCTCCTCGGAGCGCTCGGGCAGCAGGGCGCCGCTCTCGAGCGCGCCGCGCAGTTCTTCGGGCTGCGAAGGGTCGAAGCGCGAGGCGAGGTCTTCGAGGGCGTCGGTGTCGACGCGGATGCCGTGCGCGAAGTCGCGCACCTGCGAGATGACGTGCAGGCGCAGCCATCGCGCGTGGCGGAACAGGCGGGCGTGCGCCAGCTCGCGCGTGGCCAGGTACAGGGCCAGCTGATCGTCGGGGATCTCGAGGTCGCGACCGAAGTCGGCGAAGTTCTGCGGCAGGATCGCCGCGTCGCCGTCGGGCATGACCGGGATGCCGACATCCCCGCCACCCACGACTTCGGTGGACAGTCGACCGACGACCTGGCCGAGCTGGGTGGCGAAGAGCGAACCGCCGACGGTGCGCATCAGGCGACCGGCTCCGGCGATCATGTCCTGCATGTCGTCGGGGGCCTGCTGGCCGAGGGCCGCGGTCAGTGCGTCGGCGATGCTCGTGGCGACGGGTTCGGCGAGCTCCTGCCAGATGGGGAGGGTCGCGCTCACCCAGGCACCGCGGGTGACGGCACGCGGAGGGCGCGGCAGGTCGCTGATCGACGTCGCCTCGCCCAACCACAGAGCCGCGAGGGTGAAGGCCTGGTCGAGGTCGGTGCGCTGACCGGTGGTCACGCCGAGACCGTCCTGGTTGGCGATGTGCAGGGCCTGGCGCTCGGCCAGGCTCCAGTCCACGCCCTCCTGGGTGCCGGCGAAGGCGCCCTGCAGCTGGTTCATGACGGCCTGCAGCATCGCGGGGTCGATCTGCATGCCCGACAGTCGTGAGAGCTGCTCGGGGTCGATGCCACTGACATCTCCCGACATGAGACGGCGCATGAGTTCCTGGAACTCGTCCTCGGGGCTCCGGTCGCCGCCGGGGTTGTCGTCTGCCACGTGAGCCGCCTTTCAGCCAGGTCTGGGGGAACGGGTTCTACGCTAGTCGCACGCTTCCCCGCATCAGTCGGCTCGGCATCGCGCCGCTTACGCCGCGCGCGAACGACCCGGCAAAGGATTGAGACCGTGACCCTGTTCGATGAGAACGTCTCCGTCGTGCCCGCCCCGCGCCAGCGGTGGCGGCGCGGCACCGTCGTAGGTGTCTGGTCCCTCACGGTCGCGGTGATCGTGCTGTTCGTCATGACGTTCCTGCCCTCGGCCTACGTCATCCAGCAGCCGGGCCCGGTGTACAACACGCTCGGCACCACGGCCTCCGCAGACGGCCAGCAGGTCCCGCTCATCTCGGTCCCCGAGGGTGACGAGAAGGACTCCACGAGCACCGGTCAGCTCGACCTGCTCACCGTGCAGGTCAGCGGTAACCGCGAGCACACCCCCTCGTGGATCGAGCTCGCCTCGGCCTGGTTCGACCGCTCTCGGGCGGTCGTGCCGATCGACCGCATCTTCCCCGCGGGGCAGAGCACCGAGCAGCGCAACACCGAGAACGCCGCCCTCATGACCGACTCGCAGCTCGAGGCGAGTGCGGCTGCCCTCCGGGAGCTCGGTTACGACGTTCCTCAGCAGATCGCGGTCGGCACGATCGACGATTCCGGAGCCGCGAAAGACAAGCTGCAGCAGAACGACGTCCTCACCTCGGTCGACGGGACCGCCGTCTCGAGCATCGACGACGTCCGCGCCGCGGTGCAGAAGGCCGCCGGTCGGGCGGTCACCGTCGGTTACGAGCGCGACGGCACGGCATCCTCGGTCCAGATCACTCCCCGGCAGACCGAGGTGGACGGCCAGGCGCAGTACCTGCTGGGCGTGGGGCTGATGATGACGTTCGACCTCCCCGTCGATGTGAAGATCCAGCTCAACGATGTCGGCGGTCCCAGTGCCGGCATGATGTTCGCGCTCGGGATCATCGACAAGATGTCGCCCGGCGACCTCACCGGGGGTCAGCACATCGCCGGCACCGGCACGATCGACGCCGACGGAAACGTGGGCCCGATCGGCGGCATCCGTCAGAAGCTCTACGGAGCGCGGGATGCCGGGGCCACCTGGTTCCTCGCCCCCGAGGCGAACTGCAACGAGGTCGTGGGACACGTTCCCGACGGCATCCGGGTGTTCTCGACCTCCACGCTGAAGCAGTCGCTCACCGTGCTCGAGACCATCCGCGACGGGGGCGATCTCGACGCCCTGCCGACGTGTACTTCGTGATCGTCCTTTCACGGCGAACCCCCGGCAGGGCGCGCCTAGGATGGACGGGTGACCACGACCTCGGCGCCGAATCAGGCCACGCCCGCTAACCGCTCTCGACGGATCATCTCGATCACTCTGGCGGTGATCGCGGCGCTCGTCGTGGCGTTCTTCGTCTTCGCGAACCTGTACTCCGACTGGCTGTGGTTCGACCAGCTGGGCTTCACCACCGTGCTGACCACCCAGTGGATCGGCCGCAGCGTGATGTTCGTGGTGGGCTTCCTCGCGATGGCGGTGCCCGTGTGGGGCGTCATCCAGCTCGCTTACCGGCTTCGTCCGGTGTACGCGCGTCTGAGCTCGCAGCTCGACCGCTACCAGGAGGTCGTCGAGCCGCTGCGGCGCCTCGCGATGTGGGGCATTCCGATCTTCTTCGGCTTCTTCGCCGGCTTCGCGGCCTCCGCCCAGTGGGAGACCACGTGGCTGTGGTTCAACGGCGTCTCCACCTCCACCACCGACCCCCAGTTCGGTCTCGACACCGGTTTCTACCTGTTCGGGATGCCGTTCTACGCGGCCGCCCTCGGGTTCGCGTCCGCGGTGGTGCTGGTGTGCCTTCTGCTCACCGGTGTGGTCTCGTACCTCTACGGCTCGGTGCGGGTGGGGCAGCGAGAGCTGCGCATCTCGAAGGCCGCGCGCATCCAGCTCGCGATCCTCGCCGGTCTCTACCTGCTCCTGCAGGGTGCGAGCCTGTGGCTCGACCGTTTCCGGACGCTCGTCGAGCCGTCGGAGCGCATCACCGGCCCCGGCTACGTCGGCACCAACGCCGTCATCCCCGGCCAGACGATCCTCGCGATCGCGGCCGTCATCGTCGCGCTCGCGTTCTTCGTCACCGCGTTCCTCGGCCGCTGGCGCTACCCGCTGATCGGTACCGCGCTGCTCGTCGTCTCGGCGATCGTCGTCGGAGCGGCCATCCCGTGGGCCGTGACCACTTTCCAGGTGCGCCCGAACGAACTCGCCCTCGAGAGCCAGTACTACCAGCGCAACCTCGACGGGACGAAGGCCGCCTACGGCCTCGACAACATCGAGAAAGAGAACTTCCAGGCGACGACGACCGCGCAGGCGGGCCAGCTGCGCAACGACGCCGAGTCCACCGCTCAGCTGCGCATCATGGACCCCGCGATCATCGGCCCGACCGTGCGTCAGCTCGAGCAGTACCGCGCCTACTACCAGTTCAAAACCCCCCTCGACGTCGACCGCTACACGATCAACGGCCAGACGCAAGACACGGTGGTGTCGCTGCGCGAGCTCAACATCGGTCAGCTCGGCGACGCGGCCTCGTGGCAGAACACGACTCTCGTCTACACCCACGGCTACGGCATGGTCGCCGCCGCCGGTAACGAGCGCACTGCCGACGGCGACCCGGTCTTCCTCGAGCAGGCGATCCCGGGCACGGGCTTCCTCACCGATCTGAAGTACGAGCCGCGCGTGTACTTCGGCGAGAGCTCGCCGCAGTACTCGATCGTCGGCGCGCCCGAGAGCACCGATCCGATCGAGCTCGACTACCCGCTGGGTGCGGACGGCGGCACCGAGACCCGCACGACCTTCACCGGCAACGGCGGACCGAGCGTCGGCAACGTGTTCAATCGCCTCATCTACGCGCTGAAGTTCCAGTCCGAGCAGATCCTGTTCTCCGACAGCGTCAACGCCGACTCGCAGATCCTCTATGACCGCAACCCCAAAGACCGCGTGCAGAAGGTCGCACCGTACCTGACGCTCGACAGCGACCCGTACCCCACGGTCGTCGACGGACGCATCAAGTGGGTCATCGATGGCTACACGACGAGCGCGAACTACCCGTACTCGTCCGGCGTCTCGCTCTCGCGCGCGATCGCCGACTCGAACAACCCGGCCCCGACCTACGCGCTGGATGACATCAACTACATCCGCAACTCGGTCAAGGCCACGGTCGACGCCTACGACGGCTCGGTGACGCTCTACGCGTGGGACGACCAGGACCCGCTGCTCCAGGCGTGGCAGAACATCTACCCGTCGACGGTCAAGCCGTGGTCCGAGATGTCGGCCGACCTGATGAGCCACGTGCGCTACCCGACCGACCTGATGAAGGTTCAGCGCTCGATGCTTGGCGTCTACCACGTCGACGATGCGACGTCGTTCTACCGTCAGGACAACCGGTGGACCACGCCGAACGACCCGCAGGACCCGGCGACCTTCCAGCCGCCCTACTACCTGACGATGAAGATGCCGAGTCAGCAAGACCCGACGTACTCGATGTTCACGAGCTTCATCCCGGCATCTCAGGGCGGTCAGGCCAGAAACGTTCTGACGGGCTATCTCGCCGTCGACTCCGACGCGGGTGGTCAGCAAGGCGTCAAACGCGACGACTACGGCAAGCTCCGCATGCTCGTGATTGACGCGTCGACCACGGTTCCCGGCCCCGGCCAGGTGCAGAACACCTTCGACTCCGATACGAACGTGTCGTCGCAGATCAACATCCTGAAACAGGGGCAGTCGCAGGTGCTCAACGGCAACCTGCTGACCCTCCCGGTGGGTGGCGGTCTGCTGTACGTGCAGCCCGTGTACGTGCAGTCGTCGGGTGACACCAAGCTCCCGCAGCTCCGACGTGTGCTCGTGGCCTTCGGCAACAAGATCGCGTTCGAGAACACGCTGAGTGAAGCGCTCGACACCCTGTTCGGCGGTGATTCCGGAGCCAATACCGGAGACGAGACCGTCACCCCGACCGATCAGAACAGCGGCACGGGCGGATCGTCGGGCACCCCGGCGCCGACCGGCGACTACGCCGCGGCGCTGCAGGAGGCACGCGATGCGTTGACCGCACGACAGGCCGCCCTCACGAGCGGTGACCTCGCCGGGTTCGCCACGCAGGACGCCCGTCTTACCGCGGCCGTCCAACGCCTGCTCGACCTCGAGTCGCAGGGCCAGGGCGGTACGGCGACCACCTCGCCGACCCCCGCCCCCTCGGCCACGCCCGCCGGCTGACCGACCCCTCGTCGTCGTTTCGCGCAGGCCGCGCGCGGGGCGCGGGTCCCGCAGTCGTCGCTCCGTTGAGTGTCCAAACACGCCGTATGCCTCGCCCCGCATCCGGCGTGTCTTGGATACTCAACGCCGGGGTGCTGGCATCCGGTCCCGCGCCGTGCCCACGACCGTGCCGTCGCGCACCCCGCGTGATCGCTGTTGAGTGTCCAAAACACCCGGACTGTTTCAGATTTCGTCCGGGTGTTTTGGACACTCAACGGGGGAACACCGGATGCCGGCGCCCGCCCGCCGTGCGAATCCCGCCGCCCGGGAGTCCTCCGGGTACCGCCTCGGTTACTGTCCAAGACACGCCGCATGCCTCGCCCCGCATCCGGCGTGTCTTGGACACTCGTCGGCGGGGTGCCGGCATCCCGCCCGCACCGTGCACCGTGCACCGTGCCACCGCGCACCCCGCGTGATCGCTGTTGAGTGTCCAAAACACCCGGACGGTTTCGAAATTCGTCCGGGTGTTTTGGACACTCAACGGGGGAACACCGGATGCCGGCGCCCGCCCGCCGTGCGGACCGCACCGCCCTCGCGCACACCACACCGCCCCGCCGCCCCCGCTCACGCGCCCCCGCTCACGCGCCCCCGCTCACGCGGTCAGGAACCACCACCAAATCAGCAGCATCGTCGTGCCGAAGCCGGCGATCTGATTCAGCCACAGGAAGCGGTTCCAACCGGCGGTTGCGCGGTCGCTGTCGGCGTCCGTGACGTTGCGATACGGCCAGCAGACGACGAGATACGGCACCACCAGTGCGGCGGCCAGCGGTCCGGGCCACGCGGTGAACAGCATGGCCACCCCGGCGAGGGCGTACGCGACGAGGGCGAAGCGCACGGTCCAACGGGCCCCGCGGGCGGTCGCGATCGACGAGATGTCGGCGGCACGGTCGGCCTCGACGTCCTGCACGGCACCGAAAGCGTGCGAGGCGACGCCCCACAGCGCGAAGGCCACCAGCACGAACACGAGCTGCGGCGTCCACACCGCCCCGGCCAGTACGAGCCCGTACACGGCGGGAGAGAAGAAGTGGATGCTGCTCGTCATCGAGTCGGCGAACGGCCGCTCCTTGAGTCGCAGCGGCGGCGCCGAGTAGAACACGACGAAGAACAGGCTCAGCGCCAGCACGAGCCACGACAGCGGCGACCCGATCACCACGAGGTACACGACGAACGGCAGGCAGGTCAGCGCCGAGGCCCACAGCGTGATCGTGTGCATCCGTTTATCGAGCACGGCGCCGTGCGTGCCGCCCTTGCGAGGGTTCCGGAGGTCGGACTCGTAGTCGAACACGTCGTTCACGCCGTACATCGCGAGGTTGTACGGCACGAGGAAGAACAGGATGCCGATGATCAGCGGCGCATCGATCGTCCGGGTGGTCAGCAGGTAGGCGGCGGCGAAGGGAAACGCGGTGTTGATCCAGCTGACCGGTCGCGACGACACGAACAGCTCCCTCAGCACGCGGCCGGGGGTGAGGGCGGCGGGGGCGGTCATGCGGTGTCCTTCGAGGGGAGGGGAGCGAAGAGCGTGGAGAGCGCCGGCAGCAGGAACGCCGCGCACAGGGGGTAGGCGAAGTCTTCGATCGGTGCCAGACCGATCTTGAGGCCGCTCAGGTGCTCCTGAGGGTACGAGAACAGGTCGACGGCGATCATGAGGTTGTCGAACACGAGGGTGAGGCCCACCAGCACGAGGGCGGTGAGGCCCGAGGATGCCATGCGCTCTCGGAACCGCGGCCGCTTCACCGTCGCGAGGGTGACGATGACGGTCACCACGACGAACGGCAGCACGATGAGCGGGTAGGTCACTCGAGCCGCCTCTCGACCGCTGCGGCGCCGGAGCGCCGAGCCGCCGCCCGCCGTTCGAACACCGCGAACATGACGACCGTCAGGTAGCTCAGAAACAGGAGGAAGAACACTTCTTCCAGCGGCAGGTGGGGCGCGAGCACGATGCCGACGAACAGCGGGCTCTCGCCCTTCACGAACACGCCCGTCACGATCCCGACGAGATCCCACGCGAGGAAGAACACCGTCCCCACCAGCACGGCGAGAGCGGTGCGCCATGGAGCGACCCGCAGCGCGAGCGAGTACTTCCAATCGATCAGCATCATGCCGACCAGCGAGAAGACGATCGCGCCCAGGTAGATCCCGGGCACGTCAGACCGCCGCGCGCGCGGGTTCCGCCAGGGGACCGGCCGTGGTGTCGCCCGTCAGACGTTTGACCACGAGCTCGGCCGAGATGAGGCACATCGGCAGACCGATACCCGGCAGCACCGAGGTGCCCGCGTAGTACAGGTTGTCGACCTTGCGGGAGCGGTTCTTGGGGCGGAAGATCGCGCTCTGGTTCAGCGTGTGCGCGAGTCCCAGCGAGTTGCCGTGCCAGGCGTGCAGGTCTTCCTTGAAGTCTTCGGGCGCGATCGTCTTGCGCACGACGATCCGGTCGGCCAGATCCGGGATGCCGGTCCACTCGCCGATCTGCGCGATGACACGGTCCGCGGCCTTCTCGATGCGCTCGTCGCCGGCGCCCGAGACGCCTCCGCGCCCACTGTCGGGGTCGGCGGGCACGGGGACGAGGACGAACAGGTTCTCGTGCCCCTCCGGCGCGACGGAGTCGTCCGAGGCACTGGGGCGGCAGATGTAGATCGACGCGGGGTCGGGGATGCGCTTGTTCTCGCCGAAGATCGCGTCGAAGTTCGTGTGCCAGTCGTCGGTGAACAGCAGCGTGTGGTGGGTGAGCTGCGGCAGCTCTCCCTTCACCCCGAGCAGCAGCAGCAGGGCGCCGGGGCTCGGCACCTTGTCCTTCCACCACTTCTCGGGATACTGGCGGTCCTTCGCCTCGAGGAGGTCGTTCTCGGTGTGGTGCAGGTCGGCGCCCGAGACCACGGCATCCGCGGCGATCACGCGCCCGTCGGCGAGGCGCACGCCGCGCGCCGTGCCCGACTCGGTGATGATCGCCTCGACGGGGGCCGAGGTCTCGATCGTCACGCCGCGTTCGCGCGCGAGCTTCTCGATGGCCGTGATGATCTCGGTCATGCCGCCCTTGGGGTACAGCACACCGTCACCCAGGTCGAGGTGGCTCATCAGGTGGTACAGGCTCGGCACCTCGAAGGGCGACCCGCCGAGGAACACCGCGGGGTAGGCGAGGATCTGCTGCAGCCGCGTGTTTGTGAAGTCCGTGGTGACGCGCTTCCACAGCGTGCGCGTCAGCAGCGGGATGAGGGTGGGGAGGCGCTTGACGAGCGCGGGGTCGCGCAGGCCCTTGGTCGACGAGTAGGGGTCGTAGAGGAACTTCGACGTCGACAGTTCGTAGGCGTCCTTCGCCGAGTCGAGGTACGCCTCGAGGTTGGCACCCGATCCGGGCTCGTGCTCCTCGAACAACGCCCGCACGGCCTCGCGGCCCGAGACGATGTCGATCGGCTCGCCCTTTCCAGGAGGGCCGTACACACGGTAGGCCGGGTCGAGGCGGACGAGATCGAGCTGCTCGTCGGCGCTCGTTCCGAGCAGGCGGAAGAAGTGGTCGAACACCTCGGGCATGAGGTACCAGCTGGGCCCGGTGTCGAAACGGAAGCCGTCCTTCTCCCACGAGCCCGCGCGGCCGCCGAGGGCGTCGCGCGCCTCGAACAGGTGGACGTCGTGTCCGCGGTCGGCCAGCAGGGCGGCGGTACCGAGACCGGCGATCCCGCCTCCGACGACGACGATGCGCTGGGCGCTCATGGGCGTGAACCTTTCGGGGGGCGGCCCAGGAGGGCGCGGGCGGCGAGGGTGGCTTTGACACCGTCGGGGACGCGGACGCGCGGGGCGCCGGCGGGGGAGGAGCGAAGGCGTCGAGACAGCTCGGCGAACAGGTCGTGGGCCGTCGTGACGGCGGCGCGGCAGTCGGGCGGCAGGTGGGGGATGACGGATGCCGCGGCGGCGAGGTCGGCGTCGATCCGGTCGAGCACCGCGATACGCCGTTCGTCGTCGGCCGCGCCGTCGAGGTAGTCGCGGCCGAGACGGTCGGCGTCGTCGGCCAGGTCGCGGAGGAAGTTGACGTCTTGGAAGGCCGCGCCCAGGCGTCGGGCGCCGTCGACCAGATCGGCGGCGGGCTTCGCGGGGGCCGACATACCGGCGTTGAGGAACACCTGGAGGCACATGAGCCCGACGACCTCGGCCGAACCGTAGACGTAGGCGTCGTGCGACAGGTCGTCGTGCGCGGCGGTGTCGAGGTCGGTGCGCATCGATGCGAAGAACGGGGCGATCAGTTCGTCGGTGATGCCACACTCCCGCGCCGTCCGCGCGAACGCGTGCACGACGAGGTTGGCGCTGAATCCGGTGGCGATGGCATCCCGAACCTCGTTCTCGAGGCCGTCGAGCACCGCGCGCTCGCGCTCGGGGCTGAGTCCGGCGTCGTGCGCGGGTCCGTCGACGATCTCGTCGGCGACGCGGACGAGGGCGTAGATGTTGCGCACGTGCGGGCGGGGACGAGGCCCGAGCAGCCGCGCCGCGATCCCGAACGAGGTGGAGTAGCGGTTGATCACGGCGGCGGCGGCGTCGTCCGCCGTTCGTGAGTACAGTTCGAGGCCCGTGGGCGCATGACTCACGGAATGCGCTCCTGAACGGCGCGCACGAGACCGCGGAGCATGTTCCGGCAGGCGTCGGGCAGGGTCGACGCCTCGATGATGCCGAGCGTGTCTTCGAGGGTGTCGAAGATGAGGCACTCGAGGTCGGCGCGGGCACCGGACAGCGCAAGGGCGTCTTGAGCGGCGCGCACGGCGATCGGACCGGTGTGGGCCTGGGCGAGAGCCTCGCTGACCTCGGGCCAGTAGGGCGACTGGCGCGCAAGAGAGATGAGGTGCGTCTTCTTCGCCTCGCGCAGGTCGCAGCCCTCTTCTTTCCCCGAAAGCGACGACGAACCGAACGCGCCGATCAGATCGTCGACGAGCTGATAGGCAAGACCCAGCTTCTGGCCGAAGCGCTCGAGCGCGTAGACCGAGGGGGTAGGCGCTCCGGCCATGACGGCCCCGGCCTGCAGCGGGGCCGAGAACGAATATGCGGCGGTCTTATCGCGCGTGGTGCGCAGGATCGCCTCCGCGTCGACTTCGCCGGACGAGACGGAGTGCTCGACGTCGGACAGTTCGCCCATGGCCGAGATCAGGACGGCGTCGTCGAGCATCTCGAGCAGCGCGTGACGCATGTGGTCGGGGAGCTGTGCCAGCGCGATCATGCGTCCGGCCTCATGCAACAGGAGGTCACCGGCGAGGATCGCGGCGGCGTCTCCGAGCAGGGCCGAGCCCGCGGCATCCGCGCCCTTCTTCGCCGCCCGGTCGCGGAACTCGCCCGCCACATTGGGCAGGCCGCGGCGCTCGGTGTCGTGATCGATCACGTCGTCGTGAATGACGAAGGCGGTGTGCAGCAGCTCGAAGGCCGCGGCCACCTGGTACACGCCGATGCGGTGGTCGTCGTCGCCGCCGAGCGTGTCGAAGGCCGACACCACGAGCAGGGGGCGGAAGCGCTTGCCGCCCTCGGTCGCGCGGCGGATGGCGGATGCCAGGTACCGGGCGCCGTCGCCGAGGTTGGTGGCGCGGCGCTGGAGGCGAGAGAGCGCTCCGTCGATCTCGCGGTCGATGCCCTGGCGCGCGACGGGGGAGGAGTCGAGGCTGATCACGAGGCGCGCCTCACTTCTCGGGGGGCCTGGAACAGGTGCAGCTGCTGCGCCTGCAGCACGAGCCACGGGCTGAACGCCCAGGGTGTGGACTCGAGAGAAGCGGCGAGTTCGCGCGGGTCGACCCAGCGGTACTCGGCGACCTCGTCGGGGTTCGGTTCGGGGTCGACGTCGGCGCGGGCGACGTACACGGGGCAGATCTCGTGCTCGACGATCCCGCTCGCGTCCACGGCGCGGTACCGGAAGTTCGGGAGGGCCAGCTCGAGGTCGCGGATCGTGAGACCCACCTCGAACTGGGCGCGCCGGTGGACCGCCGACAGCGCGGGCTCGGCGGGACCGGGGTGACCGCAGAATGAGTTGGTCCAGACTCCGGGCCAGGTCTTCTTGTGAAGGGCGCGACGGGTGACGAGAACGTCACCCTCGGTGTTCACGACGTGGCAGGAGAAAGCCAGGTGCAAAGGGGTATCTCTGTCGTGCACGGTAGCCTTGGGCGCCGTGCCGATCTCGTTTCCGAAGTCGTCCAGGAGGACGACATGTTCGGTCTCGCTCATCGTGCCTCCCGTTTGCTAGTTTAGCTAGCGATGTAGCCTTGACTATACCGACGCCGAAAGGGGGTGTCCACCGTGACGAAAGCCGTGTCGACCTCTGGTACGAGGCCCGCCGTGACCCACACATTACGCGCCGTTCAGACCCTCAGCGACGCCCTCGACCGCATGCATTCCGGCATGAAGGGCGAGATGGACATGAATGCCAGCGACCTCGCGACGCTGCGCATGCTCACCATCCGCGAACACCGGGGCCAGACGGTCAGCCCGCATGACGTGGCGACCCACCTGCGCATCTCGACCGCGTCGACCACCAAGCTCATCGATCGCCTCGTCGCCTCGGGCCACCTGGAGCGTCTGCCCCACCCCTCCGACGGTCGCGCGCGCGTCGTCGTGCTGACGGACAAGTCTCGGCGCGAGTTCTTCCAGCACTTCGGCGTGCACCTGGGCGCCATGCGCGAGGTGGCTGATCGCTTCGACGACGGCGAGCTCGACACGATCGTCGCGTTCCTCGATTCGCTGACCGAGTCGATCACCGCCGACGACTGACCCGGCCGCGCCTGCGACCCGGCGCCAGCGCGCGTCACAGCCCCCGCGCCACCCGCAGCCCGACGTCATCGAAGGCATCGCGCTGACGCCCGCCGCGCCGGGCCGTCGCCCGCACCTGCGCCGGCATGTCCGACCACCCGCCACCGCGGAACACTCGTGCATCGCTCTCCCCTTCGGGGTCGTACAGGTCGGCGCACCACTCCCACACGTTTCCGAGAGTGTCGAAGAGTCCGTGCAGGTTCGGCATCCGTCCTCCGACCTCGGCGGGAAATCGCAGGCCGTCCGCGGCCGTCCACGCCACCTCGCGCACGGGTCCGTAGGCCGACGCTGTCGATCCCGCGCGGCAGGCGTACTCCCACTCGTCTTCGGTGGGCAGGCGGAAGCCGTCGGAGTCGAAATCCCGCGTGACGACCTCCCCGTCGAACGAGTAGACGGGATCGAGTCCCTCCCACTCGCTGAGCGCGTTGCAGAGCCGGATCGCCCGCAGCCAGCTCACCTGCGTCGCCGGTCGCCGGGGAAAGCGCGACGGGATGCCGAGCAGCTCGGCCAGCTGCTCCTCGGTGATCGGGTAGACACCGATCTCGAAGGCGTCGACGACGATCTCTCGTCGCTCCGCACCCTGCAGGTCTCCGCGCAACACGCGTCCGGCCGGAATGTGCGCCATCTCGACGTCGGTCACGAGAGTTCCACCATCCACAGGTCGCTGTCGCCCGTGATGAACAGGCGCTTCTCGTCGGCGTCGAACGTGCAGTTGCTCACGACGTGTGGGGTGGGGATGACGCCCAGGCGCGCTCCCGTCTCGTCGACGATGACGACGCCCGCCTCACTCGAGATCCAGAGCCAGTCGCGGCTGTCGACGACGAAGCCGTCGGGGATGCCGGCATCCACCGTCGCGAAGGTGCGCGGGGCGCCGAGCGTCTCACCGTCCCAGCCGCAGGCGACGATGCGGGGCAGCCGCTCGGCGTTCGACTCGGCCACGTACAGCGTCTTCTCATCGCGGCTGAAGGCGAGGCCGTTGGGTTGGTCGAGGTCGATCATGCGCTGGAGCCCGTCGCCGTCGCGCCAGCGGTAGACGCTCTGGTGGGGGAGCGCGGGGTCGGCGGGGTACCCCTCGCGCGGATCCGAGATCCCGTAGGTGGGGTCGGTGAACCAGATCCCGCCGTCGGATGCCACGACCAGGTCGTTGGGCGAGTTGAGCGGTTCGCCCTCGAAGGCGTCGACCAGCAGTCGAGTGCCGTTCTCGTCGGTGCGGCTGATACCTCGGCGCCCGTGCTCGGCCTGCACGAGCCGTCCCTGAGCGTCGATGGCGTTTCCGTTGGCGAAGTTCGACCGGTCACGCACCGTGACGATGCTCCCGTCCTCGCGCCACGCGAGGGTGCGGCGGCCGATCACGTCGCTGAAGATCACGGAGCGCTCCTCGGGCCACCACACCGGTCCTTCGGCCCACGTGGCGTCGGCGTAGAGCGAGAGCAGGCGCGCGGTGCGCGGCAGCACGGCGGCGAGACGTTCGTCCCAGACGCGGGGCGGAGCGATGCGGACCGGCTCGGGGGAACGAGAACGCTGCAGGAGCTGACCGTCGAGAGGAATACGGGGCATGATCTCAGTCAAACGTGTGCCTGCGATGGGGCGAGCCGGGTTGACGGGCTCAGCCGAACGGGTGGGGCGTCGGCGCGGCCGGCGAGGACGCGAACTGGATGAGCACCTGCAGGCACGGCTCATCTCCCACGGTGCCCGAGAGATGACCCTCGGTCCCGTCGACGTCGTGCGTCTCGAGGTCCTGCCCGAAATGGATGTCGCCGGGGCCCATCTCGACGCGCGAGCCGTCCTGCGTCTCGAGGAACCAGCGTCCGCGCAGCGGAATCACCCACTGAGGATGAGGCGACGGATGCCATTGCCCCACCCACCCCACCGGGAGCGCCGCGAACAGCACCGCCGACACTTCCCCGGGGAACGGGCGCATCCACTGCGGGTCGGCTCCGCCGCCCACGCTCTGGAGCCCGAAGCCGCGCATCACCGATTCGTCGAGCCGGCTCTTGCCGTCGAGCCCCGTCCACATGTGCACGAAGGGCAGCGTCGGCGGGGTGTCGGCGTCGCGCCCGTCGTTGTCGAGAGGGGCGGTGGTGGTGGTGTCCATGCGTCGAGTCAACCGCGCGCGACGCGGGGGAGCGGAGGGTTGACGGAGGGGACGGATGCCAGGTGCCGTCGGCGCAGCCGACCGGTGCGAACGAAGAAGGGGCGCCGCCGACCGGAGTCGACGACGCCCCTCGGGGACGCGTGGTGCGTCAGGCCTTGCTGTCGGCGCGGTTGCGACGAACCGTGGTGGCCACGGCGATCGTGCCGCCGGCCAGCGCGAGTGCGCCGCCGCCGACCCAGAGGCCGAGCATCGAGCTGGCGTCGAAGCCGGTCGCGGGGAGACCGGTGGAGCCGCCCGCGTTGTTTCCGGAGCCGCCGGCGGTGCCGCCGGCGGGCGTTGCCGACAGCGTGTAGGTGCCGCGGGCGTCAGCGGGGAGCGTGACGTTCGCGGTGGCGTTGCCAGAGGCGTCGGCGACCTTCGTGATCGACTTCGAGCTGACGGGCAGGTTCGCGGTGGCGAGGCCGGCCTGGTTGGCGTTGTAGCCGACGAGCACGAAGGTGACGGTGGCGCCGGGAGCCACGTTGAACGTGACCGGGCCGTTGTTGGTGATCGTCACGGTCTGCGTGCCGGGAGCGGTGGGGACGTATGCCTGAGCCACGGCGGGAGCTGCGAACAGCAGCGCGCCGGCGAGGGCGGCGGAGACGCCAGCCTTCTTGAGGGAGAGCTTCATGAGTGCCTGCTTTCGAATCCGGGCTACCGGGAGGTGGTGGTCCGCGTCCGTGCTATCCCGATGAAGCTGCAAGGGGAAGGACAACAATGAAGCGGTGGGCGGTACTGAGACCCTTCCTGAGTATTACCTAGGCATTGGCTCAGTTGCAAACTGTGAAGGTTTCGACTACGTAAATTTACGCTGACGCGCAGTGGGAAGCGCATTTACGCAGCCGCATTGTTTATCCGAGGGTGGCCGTTCCCGACGTCTCACAGGCCGTGGCAACCGTCGGATCGATGGCGGCATCGGCCGTCGGCGTGATAAGGGCTTCCGCTTTCGACGCGGTCGTCGTGGCACGCACGGTCACGGTGAGATCAGCGGACGCCTGCGGAAGCAGTTGGAAGCCGAAGGTCAGAACCTGCCGCCCCTCGAAAGATCCGGTCACGGATGCCGTTCCCTCGGCTGTCGCGCCCGACACGAGTTCGTACCCCTCGGGGAGGTAGACGTTGCTCACGACCGTTGCGGTGCCCGGCGCTGTGCCGAATTGGCCGTTCGCGGTCACATATCTCGGGAGCGATGTCGCGGCATCCGCCGGGGCTGTGTTCGTGAGGGTCATCTTCAGAGTCAGCTGACGTTGCCCCTTGCGTCCGTCCGGCGCGCATTGGTCCCAAGCGAGAGAAACGTCGGGCTTGACGTAGTAGCTCATCTTCGAGCCGCCGCCGTCGTTCAGATACACCCCGAATCGGGCCGTCTCCTCATCGGTCACCGGCAATTCGCCCGCCACGGACGATCCCTCGAGGATGTCCTGTTCTTCGGGATCGGTGCTCCACATCAAGACGCGGCGTTGTTCGGCCGCGGTCGCGAGGTTGGTCAGCAGGCTCACCGTCGACCCGCGCCCCTCGAGGAAGGCAGTGAAGACCGCTCCCGTTGCACCGGCGAAGAATGCGTCTTGCGCTGATGGGTCCGGGTATCGCTGGTAAACGTCGCTGAGAAGCATCTGCACGGCGTTGTCTGCGGAAAGCGTCTCGCCATCGGGCAGTGCAACGGGTCCGGTCGAGCGCAAAAGGTACGACAGGACGACGGGGTCGAGCGTGATGACGCCGTCGACCTCGACGCCGGTTCGTTGCTTGTACATCTCGCGGGCGAGGGGTCCGTCGAAGGTGAAGTCCGGAATCTGCGTGAGGTTCTGGAAGAACCGCGCGGGTCGGGTCTCGTAGATGTTCTGCACGTCGGGCGGAAGGTCGACGACCGGATTCTTGATCCCTTTCGATAGCGAGGTGCCGGACTCGGTGTTCGCCAGGCTGATCGCGCCATGATCGGTCTTGAGAAGAATCGCCGTCCCCGCTATGCCGCCCAACGACCGCCACTCTGCATTGTTCTGCACGAGCACCAGGTAGTTGCGCTCACCGTTCTGCCCCAGAACGTCGGGGAGCAGACGCGTCGCCCGTGACAGCGCGTCGAGACTGGTGGCCGTCTGTTCGAAGACCGCGGTCGACTTATCGACCGCGCGCGCGAGTACTCCGACGAGAGGCGTGCGATTGAGACCCAGCAGTTGACCGGAGGCATCTGCAGCTGCGGATGCCGCGGACTGGGCGGGCTGCGCGAGAACGGCGAGGCCGGTCGTATCGATACGACCGTTGACCGGCTTCAACGCGTCGAAGGATGTGTCTTGGGCGGCCGTCACCAGGGGCAGGAGGGCATCGCTGAGGAGTGTGTCGCCCGCAGATGCCACCGTGCCGAAAGCCTGCAGCTGCGGGCCGATCCACGGCGCAGTCTCCGCGAGGTGCCACACCGGGTCGGAGGTGAGCTCGTGCGCGGCGGAGGCGTCCGTCGCCAAGCGGGCGACGGTGGCGCCCGCGGCGCCCGGGTCGGATGCGAGCGCCGACGAGGCCTCGCTGATCCCCGCTTCGATGCGCGACAGGTGCTGATAAGCCATCCACCCCCGCACGCCCACCCAGGCGGCGATGACGACGAGGAGGACGAGGAAGGCTCCGACGACCCAGGCCGCCACGCGACCGGCCCTGAGCATAGCCGGGGGGAGAGGGGAGGAGCTCACGCTGGTGCCCTTCGCTTCCGTGGTCACGCCGGTCTCCGTTCGCTACTGTGACACCTCTGTCGATCCGAGGTGGATCTGTGGGTCAGCCGTCGCGCTGTGCTTCGCGCGAGGTACGGCGCGGCGAGAAGCCCAGCTCGTCGAGCGAGATATCTTCCGGGGCGTCCGCGTCGGCGACGCTCTTCTCCTTCTTCCGCGAGAACCGGCTGGTCTTCGCGGGCAGCTCGCGATACCCGTACCCGTACCCGTATCCGTAGGCGGCGTAGTACGAGTCCGGTCCTCGGGTCGGCACCATCGACATAATGAAACCGGCGAGCTTGGCCCCGACGGTGTTCAGTGCCTCGGTGGCTCCTGTCAGCTGATGCTTGGTGGTCTTGCCCGCCGACACGACCATGAGTGCGCCGCTCGTGGCTCGGGCGAGGATCGCGGCGTCGGTGACGGGCAGCAATGGGGGAGCGTCGCACAGCACGACGTCGAAGTCGCGCTCGAGCATCTCGAGCAGCACGGTCATCTGCTGCGACCCCAGCAGTTCGCTCGGGTTGGGCGGGATCTTTCCCGCGGGCAGCACGTAGAGGCTGCGGCCGCCCCAGGGGAGCATGACCTCATTGACTTTGGCCCGGCCGATGAGAACGTCCGTCAGCCCTGCGCCACCTTCGATGCTGAGGTACTCCGCGACCTTGGGCTTGCGCAGGTCGGTGTCGAGCAATGCGACTCGCTTGCCGGCATCGGCCAGGGCGATCGCCAGGTTGATCGTGGTCGTCGACTTCCCCTCGCTCGGGATCGAGCTGGTGACGACGAAGCTCGAACGCCCGCCCATGTCGAGGAACTGGAGGTTCGTGCGCAGCGCACGGAACGATTCGGCCCGCGGGCTCAGCGGATCCGCGTGGACGATGAGCGGCCGTTCCTTCGCTTTGGCGTCGTAGGCGATGGCACCGATGGCGGGTGCGTCCGTGATCTGTTCCGCATCCCGAGGCGTTCTCACGCGGTTGTCCAGGGCAGTGCGCAGAACCGCGACTCCGATACCGATTGCCAGCCCAGCGAGCAGGCCAAGAGCCAAGTTCAGCGGCACATTCGGCGACGTGGGGCTCAACGCCGGTTGAGCGTCTGTGACTCGGGTGAGCCGAACGGGGCTGGCGCCGCCGTCCACTGCCGGCTCGAGCGCCGGCACCACGGTCGAAAGGCTCGCTGCGACGGCATTCGCGATCGCCGAGGCGGTGACCGGATCAGAATCTGTGGCGGCAATCGTGATGAGTGTGGAATTGAGTGCAGCCGACGCTTTGACGTCCTTCGCCAGCATGTCGGCAGTGGTTGCGAGTCCGAGGTCGCTAATCACGGGATCGAGGACGGCGGGCGTAACTACCAAGCCCACGTAGGTATTGATTCTCGCCTGCGTGAAGTTCGACCCTTGCTGCAGTTCGGCCGTCGTGCCTCCCCCCTGCGTCGAGACGAAGACGGTGCTGGATGACTCGTACGCCGGTGTGCGGGTCAGCGTAAAGACGGTGGCAGCGGCAAGTCCCACGGTCGTGAGGACCACGATCACGAGCCAATTTTTCCGAAGGATTCGGATGTAGTCGCTGAGCTCCATGGTGCCTCTCGAGGTGTCGCCGGCACACGTCGTGCGGCACTGGGGGAAGGACGTCAGTCTGTCACATGGATTGTTTGTGGCTGGTTTTGGCGATGGCGTGAATACCGCGGGTCCTCCTGCATTGGCCACCGACTGCGTAGCCCATGATTACCCCATGGCGCGATCCACGAGACTGTGGCCTTCAATCGTGAGCGAGACGGACCAGACGGAGGACTACGGGGAGCGCCGAGGTGAGCTGCTCCGTGGACAATGCGTAGGTCCGCGAGGATCGACGATAGGGATCGACAATGTCGTCGTCCTCGGCCATCGCGGGCGGAAGTACGAGTCCTCGACGACTCGCCGCGAACAGCAGCATCGCGGAGAACTTGTTCTCAGGCGTCAAGGGACCTGATGCCCGCGTTGACTCTTCACGAAGCTGATCATCGCTGACGTCGGCGAGGAGGCGGCTGAGCTCCCGGACGGTGAACGTTCGGCGCAGGACTGACGGGTTCGTTTCAACGATCTCTCGGCGGTGTTCTCGAGCCATCGCGAGAGCAAGATGTGCAGACCGAAGGTGTTCGTCGGTCAGAGCTCTCGCTCGGTGACTCTCCACCTGTCTGGGATCACACCCGTGGGTGACCGCGATCTCGGCAGTCTCGGTCGTCATCGGCACCCCGCCCCGTGCGCGCGTGCCGGCACTGCTTACGCTCACGTCGAATCCAGACACGAGCTCCGTGAGAAGCTGTTCGGCTAAGGGGGATCGGCACACATTGCCTGTGCACACGGCGAGTATGTTCAGCAAGCTGCTCCTCCGAGATGCCGATCTGGGATGCCCGCACGTCCAGACTCCGAGTAAGTTGAGCGCGTGCGTCATCAGCATAATCAGTCGACCGTTGCGAACGCCGCCGGTCCAGCGGTCCATTTTGACCCCGGCTCCCTCGGCGCCAACTCCGACGCTGCTCAAATCCGCAGGCGTCGGCGCACCGATTGGCGGATGGGTGGACGAGAGATTAGCAAATGGGACCTGAGGGTCCTCGTGTGCGCGCTAATTGGAGCAGGAGCCGCAATCCTCGTCAGCGTCGTCCTCGCCCATTCCGCGATAGCCGGGGTCGCCGCATTGTCGTTGCCCGCTTTGTGGGTCGGCCTGCTTGTGCCGGTGGGCTACGCCGTGGTCAGGGGGCGCCCGGCGGGCCTGTTCCGTCTGCGACTCGTCGACGTGCTTTGGGGAGTCGGTTTGGGTGTGGGGCTCCGCCTGGTGCAGGGGGGCCTTAGTGATGCGAACGCTGCATCGTTCCCCACCTCTACATCCCTCTCGATCGATCTCGCGGCCAGCTCACTGACGGCGATCACCCTAGCTGCCGCCTTTGTCGGGCCTCTTGTAGAAGAGCTTTTCTTCCGTTCCGTTCTCGTTGTCGTCATCTTCCAGATGCTCCGAAAGACATTGGGTGCAGCTGCGGCGGGTGCTACTGCTCTCCTCGCATCCGCCGGCGCCTTCGTGTGCCTTCACGGGGCGTACGCCCCGCTCTCCCTCTCGAGCGGGTTGCAATTGTTCCTGGTGGGTGGCGTCTGCTCCCTACTCGTCCTGCTCACGGGCCGGGCTTGGTCTGCCGTCATCCTGCATGTCGTCTACAACGCGGTTTACCTCGTACTCGTGGGGGTCGGTACCGCGGGTGCGTAGCGCGCGGAACTGTTTTCCCTCACCTCAGTGAGTTCTAGCCCGAGTGGACGGACGAGTCAGGCGTCGGGCGGTCTCCTAAGCGCTCGGCACGGACTCAGGCGAAGGTAAGCCCCATGCCGCACGAGCATAGGCTGCGAATCGCCTTGCATCGCCGCGATAAGCCGGACGAACCGATGCGAGTAGAGCGAAGACACTCGAGCGAGCGGCGAAGCCGACAGCGACGACACCTCGCCACGACGCTGCGTGGACAGTGCTCGGGTGATACCGGAGAACGAAGAGGTCATAGAGGTTCTCGAGCCATACAGTCCTCACCGGGCCCGAAGAATCGTCACTGCTGCCTCCGACGCTGTGGTAGGCGCGGGCCCAAGGGAAGACAGCTACCTTCCAGCCGGCGCTACTCGCGCGGAGACAGAATTCCACGTCTTCGGCGTACATGAACCACCGCTCGGAGAGTCCGCCCAAATGTTGCCAGACGGTACGTTCGACGAGCATGCAGCCGCCGGACACCCACTTCACGAATTCCGGCTGATTCGGGCGAGTTTGATCCCGCAAGAGATAGTGCCCACGCAGTCGTGCCGTGTACTTGCCTAAGCGCGACAGGCCGGATGAATGAAGGAACATGCGCTTCACCGAGGGCTCGTACCCCGCAGCCATGGTGCGGAACTCCCCGGCGCCCTCGATGACGTCTGGGGCTGCAACGCCGACGCCGGGGTGAGCGCGCATAGCGACGGTCAGAAGATCTATGTTCTCGGAGTCCAATGAAGCGTCGGGGTTGAGGAGGAGCAGGTATCTGCCGCGGGCGTACTCTGCCGCGCGGTTCACTGCCCTCGCGAACCCGAGGTTCTCCCCTGAGCGGATCAAGGTGACTCGTGAGCCGTAGGTGTTCTCGACGAAATCTGCGGTGCCATCGGGCGAAGCGTTGTCGACCAGCACGATCTCGCAGCTGCCTACGAGTCCGTCGATCGCTGCTCGAATAGTGGACCGACTGTTGTACGTGACGATGAGTACGGTCACGAGCGGGACGGGGGTGGCCGGTTCATCCGTTTCGATCACCTTGTCGCCTCTTTCATTCTCGCGGTGCTATGGATGCGGACCTTATCCGGGAAGCGATGTCTTCCCAGGCAGATTCGGCGTCTTGCAACCCGTCGACGGGTCCAGCGGCGCGCCTTTGCGGCATGCTTGCGAGGGCGGTGGCCAAAGCTGTCGGTGAGTCTGGATCGACGAAGGCGTGCGCATCCGGAACCAGCTCCCGCATAACGGGTATGTCGGAGACTATGGCCGGAGTTCCGAAAAAACGAGCTTCTGCGGGTGGCAAGCCATAACCCTCATCGCGCGACATGAAAATAAGACAATTGGCATTGGAGTAGAGCCATCTGAGCTCTTCATCCGAAACGCGGCCAGCGAAGATG
The DNA here is from genome assembly GCF_003385695.1 of Microbacterium sp. AG157. Taxonomy (NCBI): domain Bacteria; kingdom Bacillati; phylum Actinomycetota; class Actinomycetes; order Micrococcales; family Microbacteriaceae; genus Microbacterium; species Microbacterium sp. AG157. The sequence continues at coordinate 484,285 of NZ_QRDK01000004.1, read as the reverse complement.
ACGTGCCCCGCGTCCACGAGCGCGCGAATATTTTCTGGCAATTCGGTGTTGGCGCCGGAATACTCGGCACTTCCTACGATGATCATCGGATGCGTCGGCGAGAGAAGTCCCGACGCCACCGCCCCGCGAAGAGCGGTATCGAGGTTCTTTCTCCGGTTCAATCGCCCTACGCAAAGCCAGTAGCCTTCCCAGCCGGTCGGCATCATTGCGGGGGTGCGAGGTGTCGCGGCGGCGAGGGCCGGTGAGATGGCGAGGCTCGTTGCACGCACGGGCGAGAGACGGGGGTGCAGCCTCTCAATTCGCGCCGCTTCTGTGCGCGAGGACGTGAACACGGTCGACGCGTAGGTCGCGAGACGGCTCATGGGCCAGAAGTACACTCGTTCTTTGCGGGTGAACCAATGCGGGGATTCCTCGAAGAGCAGATCGTGAATGAACACTGCATTGCGAGTAAATGGGGAGGTGTAGTTATGGGATACGACAAGGTCGACCCGGTTGCGTCGAGCCTGAAGGGGCAGCTCTACGACATTCGAGAGGGCCTGCGGGGACAGCCGAGTGAAAACGATCCTCGCATCGGGCGGTACGTCCTGAAGGTTCCTATGGCGTGCGCGCACGGCGAGAACTATTTCGTCTTCCGGGAAACGCCGCGACCATCCGAAAATGATCTCGCGCATTACGGTTCTGTTGGCGATGGGTCCTCTATGCCACCAGAATGCGTCAAACAGGACGCGCATTCAGCGCCTCCCTTAGCGCGGATTCGTAACGTCCACAGACCAACTCCCAGGTGAACAATTCCTGCTGACGGCTCCGAGCTGCGAGCGAAAGAGCGGACTGGCGGTTACTGTCTTGCATCAATTCAGACACGGTGTCCGCAATTTGACGTGGGCTTGGTTCAGTGAAGACACCCGCGTCTCCCAGCACCTCGCGATTGTAGACGGTATCTCGGGCGACAGCTGGGGTGCCGCACGCCATCGCTTGAACAAGCGCAGGGTTTGTGCCGCCAACACTGTGGCCGTGAAAGTAGACGCCACAGTTCTGCATGAGACGATGGAGAAGTTGATCGTCGGCGACATGTCCTAGCCACGTGATGTTCGGGGTCGACTCCGCAAGCAGCCGTGCACTGTCATCGAGTTCGCCACCGTAACCGGACGACCCAACAATGACCACCGGCCACGCTTTCGCGATTGATGCCGCTGCTTCGAAGAACTCCGGAATAGTGTTTTCCGGCACGAAACGAGCGACGACCAGTACATAGCCGCGGAACCTCAGGCCGAGTGGTGGTTCACTATCTTGTGCTGGGGCGTCTCCCCCGTAGGGGATGTAAATTCCGTCCCGACCGAACTTCGCTCCCCACCAACGCTTGATCTCGTGCGCGTCGTAGACGAGCGTGTTGGCCCAGCGTGCCGTGCTCCTCGCGCCGCTGCGGAAGACAGCTTTCGCGATCCGCCCCCACTTGGCACGCTCCCACTCGATTCCATCGACGTTGACAAGTGTCGGGATCCGAGCTGCACGAAGCAGGGGAAGCCAGAACCCGTTTGCAACATTCATGACGAGAGCGACGTCGCAACCGTCCTTCACTGCTCGTCGCGTAGCTGTGAAGCCGTATGTCAGCGTGCTGAGGGACTTTCGCTCGAGTCCGCGCGTGGCGACGGAGTGCACCCGTTGGTCTCGCTCGGGGTCATCCAATTTCATGGACTGCGGCCGTCCGTACACGACAACGTCCCATCCGGCCTCGCTCAAGTACGGTGCTAGTTTCCTCACGGCCGTCTCAAAGCCCCCGTAATAGCTCGGGTAACCGCGTGTGCCAATGATTGCGACTTTAGGCAAAGTCTGCCTCCTCGTAAGAAGTGAATGAGTGCGACGCGTTCAATGGGACAAAGAGGCGACGATCTCGCCGATCGCTGAGGACATTGTTTTCGTGGAGTGTGACGTCAACACCCGGTGTTGCCCAGCGCGTCCCAGATCCCGCAGCTGGCGGGGGCTGTCCAGGAGTCCGACGACAGCTGCTGCCATGGCGCCTGCGTCGCCAGCTGGCGTCAGGCGACCAGACGCCTCGTCGACGTAGTCGGACATCCCGGGTGTGTCTGTCGTCACGACTGGCCGTCCTGTTGCCGCGGCCTCGAGGGCGACTGTCATCCCCGACACGTGGTGATTGAAACGCGTAGCGATAGCCACGATGGAGGCGCGACCGTAAAGGTCGCGCAGATCTCGATGGGAAAGGCGTTGCACGCGAACGATACCCGCGGGCACCGGATGGTCGGAGGCAGTCTGAACCACCACCTGCGTGTCCGGTCGGGCGGCCTTGATCTCAGCCATTGCGGCGTACAGCGTCGGTATATCTCGATCGCGGTCGCCGCCTGCGCTCAGTACGAGCGGCTGAAGTGGAAGGGGCGCTGGCCTGTAGTAGTCCGTGTCGATACCGAACTTCAAGAAGTGAACCGCGGGTCTGTCGCGGCCGAGAATCGCTTCTACCAACGCAACCTGGGGTCGACTCAGGCACCACAGTGCACTCGCCTGTTTGAGCGCCCTGCGGTAGAGGGCTTTGACTGCGCGGTCTCGCGCGTTCACTGGCGGGTCGGTGTTCCAAATGACGCCCCCGACGACGTGCTCGAACCGACGGGAAGCGACGAGCCGAGCAACACTGCTTTCTTCCCACCCGATCGCAACACCTCGCCGCTGCGATCGACGACTCTGAAATTGGGGGAGATAGCCGCGGCTCGACAACGCCACGGTTCTTAGATCGTACTGATCGTCGAGACGGTCCAGGCCGTAGGGCCAGCGGTCCGGTCGTTCTCCGTTCGCGTGCGACGTCTCCCATTCCGCGATGTCCCATACGGCGGGAAAGCCTACCGTGACGGTGCGGGTCATCGGTTCTCCGCCCGTTTCAGAACGTCTGACGAGAGGACGTCGGTTGCCTTGGGGGCGAATATCCCCGAACGAAGCACGTGTGTGTAATTCTCGAAGATCGGCCCGATCTTTCCGTAGTTATTCTCCGTAACGACATGCGGAACGCTGAGTAGGCCGGCCAGCACATGCGCGTGCAGTCTGTTCGTGATGACTGCACGCCTGCCCCGCACCAGTGTCAGGCCAGCCAGGAGATTCTGCTTTCTATTGAAGTCGTTGGCGCGCTGTACTACTCGGAACATGAGAGCGTTGTCGCGGAGCCATGGGGCGAGCCGGGCCAACCGTCCCGGCACGCGCGTCACTTTCCACAGGGCTTTCTGCCACCCGGTCAAACGCCAGTCGCGCACCTCGTCAGACGACTCGAGGTGCAGCTCGACCTCCGCGGCGAGATCTCCAGCTGCTTCCTTGTCTTCGCGCGCCAGGACAAGGATGCCTTGAGGTTCCCCGCGTGTCAGAGTCTCTCTGGGGGTCCAACCGAGCGCCATGTCGGGGCACAGGCGGACGTTCACATCGGGGAGAGCAGCCAGAGCCCTCTCGAGAGAGTCCGTGTCACGAACAAGCAAGGTGAAGTTGGGATGTGCTGAAAGGATCGCATTGGCTTGCGCCGCGCGCGAAGGGGACTGGAAGTACACGGTCTGCGGGAGCTGAACGATGCGGCGGTCATGATGGTCAGCTACCACCCGTTCGCGAAATTCCTGAAAAACTGGCCATACGTCTCCGAAGTTTCCGCCTCCATGCAGCAGAATCGGTGCGCCGGGAGCGAGTCGATCGAGAAGCTTGTTGCTGTGCCGGAAGATATCCGCTTCGTAAGCCACTCGGACGCGAAGCCTTTTCAGATACTCGATTTCTCCCTGCCAGATCATGTTATCTCCGACGTTCTCGTGAGTCGGGATATCGAGCAGAACGACCTCGGAGGCGTCCGAAAGGGCGCCTTGCAAGACGGAAGAAGTGAACGCCCGGACGGCGTCAAGCGACTCGAAGACGGGGAAGGCAGTTTCGCTCACCTTGATATTCCATTCCGGAGGACGGTTGGCTACAGCTTTGCGCGAAGTAGCTCGACGAATCGTTGGGCGGGGAGGTGCTTACGCAAGATGAGCGCGAAAATTGCCGCAGACATCGCGAACGCGAGCGTGCTGTATAGAGAAAGGGGTTGTAGCCCAGCGAGGAATTGTATTCCGGCGGCCACGGAGGCGAGTGTGGTGGCAGCGACGACGACCGCGACGATCGCAAATATACCGCTTGCTCGCCAGTCATCGGTCCCGAGCTCGAGCACCGAACGAGCCCGCCAGAGGTAGAGGGGGGCAATGAATGCCAGGGGTGCGCTCAACGCCAGTGCGGCGCCGACGATGCCGAGACCGTCCACCAGTGGAAAGCTGAGCACTGCGAAGGCGACAAGCCAGGTGAGCTGTATCAAGAAGAACGCCCCCGGCCGCCCAAGAGCGTCGCCAGCGGGAACCATCGGGATCTGTATCGAGTTGATGACGAAGCCGATGAGGAACACGATCATTGTCAGCGCAATGGTGGCCGCCGGGACGGAGGCGCCGAGCCAGAGATGGACGATGTCGCTCGCGCCGAACACAAGGACGCCTGCGCCTAGCGCAGACGCGCCGAAGGCCACCGCGCAAAGAGTCGTCAGTATTCGTCTGGCTCTCGTGGGATCTTCAACGAATTGCCGGCTGAGCGTCGAGCGGAACGGGTCAACGATCCAGGTCAGTAGTTGGCGGGCAGCCGTGTATACGCGGAATGCAGCGTTGTAGTAGGTCACGTCGCTCGGGCCCATCACGCTGCCGACAACGACGGTTCCCAACTGAAGAATTGTCGCTCCTACCAGTGCAACACCGAAAGAGCGGATGCTGTAGCGCAACATCTTTCGCAGGGCGCTGAAGGCGCCGTGTCGGAATGAGATCTTCAACAACTTGCGCTTCGCAAGTGTGGCGACAGCCGCGGCGTGAGGAGTGATCGCAGCGACGACTTCAGCCGCAGCAAGCCAAACGATGCTGTCAAAGACCAGGCACGCAGTAAGAGTGCCGGCACAACGGACTGCAATCCCGATCGACTGATTTCTCCGTTCGACGGGGAGCAGCCCCGCCCCGATCAGCGCTGAGGCGAATGGCGAGATGAGAAGGCAGGCGAGCATGAGGGTCGCGAGAAGCGCGAGTGCGTTGGCGTCGGCCGACGACACTCCTGCGGCATCCGCGTTCGACGAGGTGATGAAGACAGCAAGTGCCGCGAAGAGCGGTACAACCGCGGTGGCGACCAGAAGGTTCCACATCAGCCCGCCTGACACGTACTGGGAGAAGGTGTGGCCTTGGACACCCGCTCTCGACCGGGAACCGAAATGGACAATGGCAGATCCAACACCCACATCGGCGTATTGCAGGTATATAGAAACCGCGGAGACGAGAAGCCAGAGTCCGTAAGCCCCGCTGCCAACGGTTCCGATCACCAGAGGAAGCAGAGCTAGGCCGACAAAGATGCTAAGAAGGCCTGCGCCGGCGCTGCTCAAGATGCCAGCCGCGCCGCCGTGCTCCTTGCGGCGTGCGCGTAGGGACCTGCGCGAGGGGGAGCGCATCGCGTCACCCATCGGCAGGGTGCGCGACGCTGGATGCGGCGGGAATCCGAAATGTGGAGTCAGATGATCTCAATGCGTCCGTATCTGCGCTCGGCCTTGCTGAGCCGTTGATGAGGTCGCTCGACATCCGGCGGGGGTCCCTTCTTAGGGCGCAGCAATTGCGGCGCTCCTGGGCTGAACGCTACCAGCAGGCTTGGGGCGCTCCATCACCTTCACGTGAAGAATGCATTTCTTCTGGTCGGCAGACCGGGGCCGCCGCCTTGCGCGCTGATCGTGGGCGTCATTGAGGTTCGTTGCATAGCGGTCGTAGATAGGGCCAGCGAATGGGACGCGACCGCCTTCATGCTGACGTCCGCCGTCAGCGACGACCTCTCGAATCGCCGCGGTGTCGACAGCGGGATCTCGGGAAACTACGAGCGACGAACTCGGGGCGCAGCGCGAGGAGACGCTCTGCGCGCACCTTGCGAATCACGGGTCCGGACGAGTGATGCGGCGGTCTCGGGTTCAAGGCGGCTCGAGACCCTTGATTGGAGCTTGGGCTGCGGGCGAGCAGATGACACGGTTGAGCGGACCGGCTAGAAAAGTCGAAGGCCCCGAATCTCTCGATTCGGGGCCTTCTTTTTGTTGCGGGGGCAGGATTTGAACCTACGACCTCTGGGTTATGAGCCCAGCGAGCTACCGAGCTGCTCCACCCCGCGGCACAAGAGAAAACATTACCCGCAGATGAACGAACCCGCAAATCCGGGCTTACTGCCCGGGAGTGTCGCGAGAGAATGGCCAGGTGAGCAGCAACATCGACGACTTCGCCGACGGGCGCCCCGAGACCCCTGCGCAGAGGGCCGACCGCAACTGGAACGAGATTCTGCAGGAGTTGCGGGTGCTGCAAACCGGTACGCAGATCCTCACGGGCTTTCTTCTAGCGCTGGCGTTCCAAGCGTCGTTCGCCGAGCTCGAGACCGCCCAGCGGGTGCTCTACCTCGTACTCATCTGCCTCGCCGCACTGAGCGCGGTGGTTGCCCTCGCACCAGTAGCGCTCCACCGTGCCGTGTTCCACCTGCAGGTCAAACCGGTGCTCGTGAGGCTCGCGCATGACGCCCTCCGCGCGGCTCTCGCCCTGGTCTCTCTCTTGCTAGTAGGTGTCGTCGCGTTCGTCTTCGACGTCGTCGTGGGTCTCGGGGCGGCCGTGGCGTCCGGAGTCGTGCTCGGCGTGGTCATCCTGGTGCTGTGGATCGCGGTGCCAATGATCATCCGGCGCCGGGGAAGAGATAGCGCACGATGAGTCACGAGACCCTCGGAATCGCAGTCGCACAGTTCGCCCCGTCCGCCTCTCGCGAAGGCAACCTCGCGGACATCGCTGACCTCGCCCGTTAGCCTCCGTACGCGGAGCCAGCGTCGTTGTCTTCCCGGCGTACTTCAGCTACTTCGTCGACCCCTTCGATTCCTCGCTCGGCGAGAACGCTGAAGACCTCGACGGGCCGTTTGTGCGTGCGCGTACAGCTCTGGCAGCCGAGCTCGCCCTGTTTGTGGTTGCAGGCCTCTTCAAAATGGCGGACGACGGTCGCCGAGTACGGAACACCGTTGTGGCGGTAGAAGCCGATGGCGTTCGATCTGCGTATCGGAAGCTGCATCTGTACGACGCGTTTGCACAGCGTAAGGCCGATTGGGTGGAGCCAGGGGAGATTGCCCCGCCTCAGGTGTTCGAGGTGCGGGGGCCTGCGGTTCGGTCTGATGACGTGTCACGACCTGCGGTTGCCCGAGGTGTCGCGAACGCTGGCCGGCTTGGGAGTCGACGTGGCGCTGGTTCCGGTCGAATGGGTACGTGGTGCGCTGGAGGAGCACCACTGGAGAACGCTATTGGCAGCCAGGGCGATCGAGAACACGTTCTTCGTGGCCGCCGCTGATCATCCGCCGCCGCTCGGGGTGGGGCAGTCAGTGATTATCGACCCGCAGGGCGTCACGCTGGCTCAGGTGGGCACTGCGATTGACGTGACGGTGGCGCAGGTCGATCCGGCCGCAATCGCGCGTGTGCGACGTGTGAATCCCGCGCTGGAGCTGCGGCGATTTCGGGTCACGCCCCGCTGATTCGGTGGCAGCTTGCACGGCGTCCTGGTGTTGGCTTTGCCAACTTCCGGACCGGTCACCGCATGCGACAACATAGGGTCCGACTTGCCGTGCGACATGGCGCGCCAAGCCCCTGCTAGCTCCGCGCCTCGACCAGGCCGGTCAGCCCGGCCACGCCAGCGTCACGCGCGTATCTGTCGGTGTTCTGCTCGCACGAACCCTGGAGGACTGCTCCCACACCGCCTCGAGGAGGCACGCGGCGATGTCTGGGACGGCAGCCGTGTCGCGGTGCTCCATCCGACGTAAGCGGTCAGCCGAACCGGTCGGGGTGCTTTCGGGGTGTCTGCGCCGGCAATTGCGCGCTTGCAACCATGACGCTGCGACGGTGCACAGCTGCTCGACGGGGTGGGGATGCTGCGGTCGGCATTGGTGGGCCCGGTCTGATCGCGAGCGCCGCGAACACGAGCGTCAAGGGGGCGAGCGCATACCAACTCATAAAGTCGAACGACAGTCCCATGCCCAGTAGCCCGATCCAGCCGGGCAAGTAACGCCGGCTGGATCGGATAGTCACGCCGACCAGGAGAGAGATGACCAGCGCTAATCCGACGAGCCCGCCCTGCGCCAAGAAGCTCACGTACTGATTGTCAATCGTGAAAAAACCGTCGTTGTAGAAGTAGCCCGATGTGTAAAGGTTGCGGACGTCATACCCGCTGCCGAGGAGCGCTTGCGGCGCGTCTCGGTCGAAAGCAAGTGAGGGAATTGCCGCGATTGAGTTGAGCCGGTGCCCGGCATTTCGCTGGTCGAACTCCTGCTCGAACACCGTAGCTGGGGCTCCGCTGGCAAATACGAGTAGTACGGCAGCCGTCGCAGACAGGATGGCGAAGGTCACGCCAGCAGCTGTCGCGCGATTCACGAACCAATAGAGGACGATTAGCGCAGCGATGACGGCTGAGGACGCGCTCCCCGTGAGGAGCACGCCAACGACGAACATACTTGCCAGCACCATCCTCATCGCGGCGTGCGATCGCCGCGCGCACACAAACCCGAGCGCGACGAGAAGCACGAAGCTGAGAGCGAGAGGGTGGGCCAGTGTTCCCTGCGCCCGGGGAGCTCCCTCGAAGAAGGGATTCTCTGGCGACAGCCGGAACGGCGTGCCGAGCAGAACCCCGGTTTCAAGGAACACCTCTCCAAAGGCGAGCAGTGTTTCGATCATGGCTATACCGAGGACAGCCTGGACGACACGGCGTTTCTCCGCGCCGGTAGCGCTGTATGCGGCCCAATAAGCGGGGATGGCGACGGTGCCGATCATCAAGGAGAAGGGGTTCGCCTCGGTGAAAACAATCGACGAGACAGTCACGATTATGTAGAAGGCGAGAAGCGTCCATATAAACGGCGGACGTTTTAGCCGTTTGGATGCCACCCCGAGGCCAGCGACCAGCGCGAGCAGAGCGATGAAGATGGGGTAGAAGCTACCTGCGGGCAGGTGCGCGGTGGCGGACGAGGGCCACAGGGTGAGGGTGCCAATCGCAATCGTCAGCGCTATACCGAGCCCACGCCGACCGTGTAGTTCATTCGTCACGGGACACGCGCGCTCGCTGGTGCATTGCCTTTTCTAACCCCGCATTCGCGCCGACGAATCCCACGGCCGTGGCCAGTAGTAGAGGGACGTATACGTCAACGCGGGAGATCGCCCCGGCGAGGACCACAATTGTGGCCAATACACCCGCGAACACGCCGGCCGTCTGCCGAGCCCCTGACCTCATGAGGCTAAACGTACAGGACGGGTCAGCGCATCACTCCGGCAAACGCTGCGGGGCGGAGCAAGGAGCGTAATCGCCTCGTCCAGACGTCGGCGGCGCCCACAGACGTGCGCCACTGGTCAGCCTTGGTGGACTGACACTGCTGAGAAGGCAATCAAATCGTCCCTCCGGCTCATTCGCCGCGTTCCGCGAACCCGCCTCAGTTGATCGACATCCCCGCCAACCGCCCCGCCGCGTCCTCCAGCACCTCCACCCGCTTGCACGCGGCGAACCGCACGAACGTCGCGTACTCGCCGCGGTGCGCGGGCGTGACGAAAGCGGTGAGCGGAATGCCGACCACACCGGCGCGGGCGGGCAGCTCGCGGCAGAACGCGTCGGCGTCGGTGGCGCCGAGCGGGGCGGCATCCACCACCGTGAAGTACGACCCCGCAGGGGTCGAGACGTCGAAACCGGCGGCGCGCAGACCGGTGCCCAACAGGGCGGCCTTGGCGGCCATCTCCGACGCGACCGAGGCGAAGAAGGCGTCGGGCAGGCGAAGCCCGACCGCGATCGCCGGCTGGAAGGGGGAGCCGCCCACGTAGGTGAGGTACTGCTTGACGGCGAGCACGACCGACACGAGGTCGGCGGGGCCGGTGACCCATCCGGTCTTCCAGCCCGTGAGCGAAAATGTCTTGCCGCCCGACGAGATCGACACCGTGCGCTCGAAAGCTCCGGGCAGGGTGGCGATCGGCACGTGCGGTCCGTCGAACACCAGGTGCTCGTACACCTCGTCGGTGACGATGATCGCGTCGTGCTGGTGGGCCAGGCGCACCACCTCGTCGAGCACCTCGCGCGAGAAGACCGTGCCGGTCGGGTTGTGCGGGTCGTTCACGAGGATGACGCGTGTGCGATCGGTGACGGCGGATGCCAGCTGCTCGAGGTCGGGCTGGAAGTCGGGCCACCGCAGGGGCACCGTCACGAGTTTCGCACCCGAGAGGGCCACGCAGGCCGCGTACGAGTCGTAGTACGGCTCGAACACCACCACCTCGTCGTCGGGGGAGTCCACGAGCGCCAGCAGGGTCGCGGCGAGCGCCTCGGTCGCCCCGACTGTCACGAGCACCTCGCGCTGCGGGTCGAGCTCGATCCCGTAGAAGCGCTGTTGGTGCTCGGCGACGGCGGCGAGCAGGTCGGGAAATCCGCGCCCCGGCGCGTACTGGTTGATCCCCGACGAGATCGCCGAGCGGGCGGCATCCCGCACCGCTTCCGGCCCGTCCTCGTCGGGAAAGCCCTGGCCGAGGTTCAGGGCTCCGGTCGCGGTGGCGAGGGCGCTCATCTCGGCGAAGATCGTGGGAACCGACGAGCCGTCGGGCGCGAGCAGACCCGCGCCTCGAGCGGTGCGCTGCCAAGCGCCGGGGATGTGTCGCATGGATCCAGGATGCCGCACCCTCGTGCAGCGCAAGCGGGAATGCCACGCGGGTCTCTCCTGCTAGACCCATAGAGACGGCCCACGCCCGTCATAGGTGGTCCACAGGATCGGTGGTCATCGTAGAAGCACCTGGAACAAGGAGCACCCCATGAGCGACACCACGGACAACCGTCCCGACGGCAACGACAACAGCCACCTGAACACCTCGGCCGCGAACGGCGCCGTTCCCGCGTCGCCGCAGCCCGAGTCCACCACCCCCGCCGCGCAGCGCTACGACGCACCGCCGGTGCCCACCCGCTCGCCGGCCTCGGCCGCCGCGGCCTGGCCGCCGCCCGCGGCGGGTGCCGCGCCCCACGCCGGAGCCGCGCCCCAGCAGCCCGGTTACGCCTCGGCCCCCTCGGGCGCCACCTCGCCGACCGGCCAGGCCTTCGGCCCCGCCGCGACCGACGCGCACCCCACGCTCGCGATGCCGTCCTCGGCATCCACCGCTCCCCGCAAGAAGGGTTCCGCGCCTCGGATCGCCGCCCTGCTGGTCGCGGCCGCCCTCGTCGGCGGTGGTGCGGGCCTCGGCGGCACCTACGCCGGCCTCACTCTCTGGGGCGGGTCGAACTCGTCCGTCGCCTCGGGACCGCAGGCCATCACGGTCAACAACCCCGACAGCGTCAACAACACCTCCGCGGTCGCCGCGAAGGTCGTCCCCAGCGTCGTGACCATCAGCGCCACGGCCGGGCAGTCGGGCGGCACCGGTTCGGGCGTCATCCTCAGCCAGGACGGCTACGTGCTCACCAACACGCACGTGGTCACCCTCGACGGCCAGAGCGGCAGCGCGAAGATTTCGGTCACCACCTCCGACGGCAAGGTCTACGCGGCCAAGGTCGTCGGCACCGACCCCACCTACGACCTCGCGGTCATCAAGCTCGACAACGCCTCGGGCCTGACCCCGATCGAGTGGGCCGACTCGTCGAAGCTCAACGTCGGCGACAACACCATCGCCGTCGGCGCCCCGCTCGACCTGCCGAACACGGTCACCACGGGTATCGTCAGCGCGCTGAACCGTTCGATCCAGGTCGCGTCCTCGGCCGCCCCGAGCGACGGATCCGACCAGCAGCAGCAGGAGCCCGGCCAGGAGAGCCCGTTCCGCTTCGACTTCGGTCAGGGTCAGCGGCAGCAGTCGACCAACCAGACCATCAAGATCGCGGTCATCCAGACCGACGCGGCCATCAACCCCGGCAACTCCGGTGGCGCCCTCGTCGACAACCAGGGCAAGCTGATCGGCATCAACGTCGCCATTGCGAGCGCCGGCGGATCCTCGTCGGGCGGACAGTCCGGCAACATCGGTGTCGGCTTCTCGATCCCCTCCGACATCGCCAAGCGCGTCTCGCAGGAGATCATCGACAACGGCTCCGCCTCGCACGGTCTGCTGGGCGCTTCGGTTCAGGATGCCGCCTCCATCCAGGGAGCGACCACGACCGGTGCCTACATCGCCGACGTCTCGAGCGGCGGCGCCGCACAGGCCGCAGGGCTCCAGAAGGGGGACGTGATCACCAAGTTCAACGGCATCCCGATCACGAACTCCATCGACCTGACCGCTCAGGTGCGCGCTCTCGCCGCCGGCAGCAAGGCCGAGGTCACCTACAACCGCGGAAGCCAGGAGAAGACGGCCGAGGTCACCCTGGGCTCCATGCCCACGAGCTGACCCGCTCACCAGAACGAAGAACGCCACCCCGCCCGATCAGGCGGGGTGGCGTTCTTCGTCGTGACGGGTCTCGTCAGCTCAAGGGCGCGAGTCGCCCGATCGCCGCGAGGGGGATGCCCACCCAGTCCGGACGGTTGCGCGTTTCGTAGATGGCCTCGTAGACGGCCTTGTCGAGCTCGAAGGCCTTCAGCAGCGGGTCGTCGTCGGTGCGGGGACGGCCGGTCGTGTCGGCGTACCCGTCGAGGAAGGCCTGCTGCGCCGCGATGACCCACGCGCGCACGGCAGCGCCGTCGTCATCGGCGACAGCACCCGAGACGTAGTCGAACGAGCGCAGCATGCCGGCGACATCGCGCACGGCGACATCGGGCTGCAGGCGCTCGGTGATCGGGCGGAGCGGCTCACCCTCGAAGTCGAGCAGCACCCAGCCGTTCGAGGGGGTGTCGAGCACCTGGCCGAGGTGCAGATCGCCGTGAACCCGCTGCAGGTCCGGCCACGGCGTCTCGAGAGCACGTTCGTAGACCCGGTGGATCTGCTCCGCGTACGGCGCCAGCTGGGGGACCTCCATGAGCGCGATGGCGAGGCGGCGCTCCCACGCGTTGTTCACCGACGATCGGTCGGCGGCGCTCGGCGCGAGCGTCGAGAAGCGCTCGGCCAGAGCCACGTGCATGCCCGCGACGCTCGCTCCGAGCGCGTAAGCGCGCTGCGAGAAGTCCTCGCCGGCCGCGGCGGCGTCGAGGGCGACCCGCCAGGCGTCTTCGACGCCCTCGAAGAACTCCTGCGCGAAGGCGAGCGAACCGCCTACCGGAATACCCTCGAGCGTCATCCAGACTCCGCGCACCTCGCCGATGGCTCCGGGCACGAAAGCGGCCCCGCCGGCCGCCAAGGCCGACTGGAGCTCGACGTCGGGATTGATCCCCGGGTTCACCTGTCGGAACAGTTTGCAGATGACGGGAACACCCGCCTCGTCGTCGTCGGGACGGTAGATGATCGAGGTGTTCGACTGCTCACCGCTCAGCACGCGAGCGGTCATCCGCGAGGCCAGCGGACGCCGGTCGGCCGCCCCGAGGGGAATGCCGCGGAACCCGTCTTCGTCCGTCCCCGCTTCGCCGCCCGCCGTGACCAGCGCGTACAGCGCATCGGTGAAGGCGGGGTCTGTCGTGGCATCCGTCCACACTCGTCCCTCATCGGCCGGACCGATCAGACTCCCCGGGGGGACCGAGCCCTCCGCCCTGCGCGCAACGGGCACCTGATAGACGATCGCCGGCTGCACGGCGTCGTCGCGAACCAACAGCAGGCGCGCATCGGCGTCATCGATCGGCCAGTCGGCCACCGGAGTCAGCAGCGGATCGCGGCCCTTCGTTCCGTACCAGCGCTGACGCGGCATCCAGACAGCGAGAAGTTCGAGGAGGTCGCCCATGCGGTGAGGCTAACGCGCCGACGCGTCATCGGCGCAGGTCTTGCGCACGCACCCGTGTCGATGAGAGAAGAGAAGACTCAGGATGCCGCCGCCTCGTCGTCACCGCTCGCCTCGAGCTCCGACGCGTCCGTGCGGCGCGTGCGACGGGGGAGGGCCTTTCGAGCGGCCGAGCCGGTGCGGCGCCCCGCTCCCACGAGGGCCCCGCCTGCGCGGCGCACCCCGGCGAACGCGGTGCGCTCGAGACGCTCCGCACCCGGCTGGGGCTCGAGATCGGCGGGCAGCGCGCGCGGGGGAGCGCCGAAGGCACGGCGGGCGTTGACGAGCACGCGGCGGCCCAGCAGGTGGTTGCCCGCCCCACCCACCACGGCGCCGACGCCGAAGGGGAGGGCTTTGCCGATCCACGAGGCGCCGCCGCGCGTGGCGAACTGGCGCACGAACGTCGTCTTGAGGCGGTCGACGAGAGGACCGATCATCGCGCGCGGCAGCGTCTTCGTCACCATCTCACCCCAGTAGGTGGAGCGCGACACTCCGCGGCCAGCGGCCTGAGACGCCAGTTGCGAGACGAGGTCGATGCCTTCTTTACCCAGCATGAGGGCCAGGACCAGCGCGCGACCGCGGTCGGGGTCTTCGACGACGACGCCGTGCACCTCGGCGACCGACTGGGCGTAGAGCGCGGTCGCCTCGAGGAAGCCGACCGTCTCGACGCCGCTCAGGGCCAGCGTGACGCCCGTGCCGATCCCGGGCACGACGGCGGTGGCGCCCACGGCGGCTCCGCCGGTGGTGACGGCCGCGAGATAGCGGCGCTCGAGGATCTTCAGGATGTCGTCGACGGTGGCATCCGGATGCCGAAGACGAATGCTGCGCAGGTGCGCGAGCACGACGGGGCGCTGGACCGACAGCACACGATCGAGCATGCGGATGGTGCGCGGGTGCTCCTCCGAGCCCACCGGGGGGAGACCGCCCTTCCAGGGGGCATCGTCGGGCAGGGTGTGGATGCGGTGCACCTTCTCAGCCATGCCTCCATCCTCACCCGTTCGGCGAGCCGGGCGGGGGTGCTTGACGGCAGGGTGCGGACGCCGACTCCCGGGCGCGGGGTTGCGCGAGGCGCCGGAGCGGTCTCCCGAGGTCGCCGAAGCGCCGTGCGTCGGCGCCTCACGCGAGGGGGCGAGCGTGCGGCGTGCGGATGCGCGCCCGGGATGCCGGAGAGGACGGCCGTCGTTCGGATGAGATGTCTCGCGCGGGTCCACCGTCCCCCTGTTGTCTGTGAGTGTGTGCGGCGCGCGACCAGGCGTCGGTCGGTGTCGGAGGGGGTTGGTAGTTTGGTGTGATGACAGCGTCGCTGCCGGTGCCCCCCGAAAAGTCCTCCGCAGATACCGAGGGCGCGTCGGCGAGCGCCGAAGCCTCGGCGTCGCCTCCGCCCACGCCCCGCACGCCGCGGGCGACCACGCCCCGCGCACCGCGTCGACCGACCGCGGCGACCGCGAGCGGCGAAGAGGAAGCCGGCTCGGCCGAGGCGCCGAAGCCGGCTCCCAAGCCGCGCGCTCCGCGAACGACCGCCGCCCGTGCTGCCTCGGGCTCGGGGACGACAGCCCGCACGCCCGCGGCGAAGAAGCCCGCTGCGCCGAAGAAACCGGCCGCGCCCCGCGCCACGGCGGCATCCAAGGCTGCGGGGTCGACGGCTGCGAAGCCGGCGGCCGCGAAGCCCGCTGCGCCCAAGAAACCCGCGACTCCCCGGAAGCCCGCGGCTCCACGCCAGACGGCGGCCGCGAAGGCGGCGGCGGCGAAGGCCGAGACGCCGGCCGTCGAGACGCCGCAGGCTGCGGCCATCGCGGGTGCGCCGAGCGCCGGCATCCCGCCTCTGCTGCCCGACGACATCGTCGTGCCGCCGCGCCCGCCTCTGCCCGTGGCGGACGGGTCGGAAGAGGGCGGTCACGAAAAGACCGCGGATGAGCCTCCGGTCGCTGCGGACGGCATCGACGCGCGGGGTGACCTCGAGCCCGAGACTCCCGCTGCTCCGTCTGGGGCGGATGCCACGTCGGGTGAGGCCTCCGCCGAGGAGCTGCCCGCGTCCGCGGCTTCTGCTGCGCAGACCGTGGGCGATCCGACTCCCGCCGACGTCGCGGTCGAGCAACCGGCGACCCGCACGCCAGAGGAGCCGGAGCAGGACGAGTCGTCGACTTCGCTCGCCGTGTCGCCCCCGGTCGAGGTCGTCACCGAGACCCCTCTCGAGCATGACGTTCCCGCCGGCACCGGCCCCGCCGACCCCTCGCCCTCCGTCATCGACGGCGGGAGCGAGACCGAAGACCCGACTCCCGCTGACGTGCGCGTCGACGAGATCGCACCCGAATCCGCGGAGTCCGAGTCCGAGTCCGTCGATGCTCCTGCGTCGCCCGACATGCCCGAGACCGCCGTTTTCGAGGCGACTCCGGCCGCCGAGAACGAAGAGACCCCCGTGGTCGACGCGGCCACGGCCGATCTCGCGCCCCCCATCGAGCCGGACGAGTCCACCACCCCGGTCGACGGCGCCCTCGTGCCCGCCGTGGTCGGGGCGGAAGCCGCCGCCGACGTGCACACGGCATCCGACGACGAAACCGCCGTCCCGGCGTTGGCCCTGCGCACGATCACGAAGAGCTTCGGCGAGCTGCGCGCCGTCGACGCGATCGACCTCACCGTGCCCGCGGGCGCGTTCTACGGGCTCGTCGGCCCGAACGGCGCCGGCAAGACCACGACCCTGTCGATCATCGCGGGGCTCCTGCGTCCCGATCGCGGCACCGTGACGATCAACGGCGTCGACGCGGCCAAGCGTGCGCGCGAAGCCAAGAAGCTCATCGGCGTGCTGCCCGACCGGCTGCGCACCTTCGACCGGCTCACCGGCCGTCAGCTGTTGTCGTACTACGGGGCGCTGCGCGGACTCCCGGCGGCGCTCGTCGAGAGCCGCACCGCCGACCTCGCCCGGGCCTTCGACCTCGTCGAGGCGCTGTCGCGACCGGTCTCGGACTACTCGGCCGGTATGACCAAGAAGGTCATGCTCGCGGGCGCCATGATCCACTCCCCGCGTCTGCTCGTGCTCGACGAGCCGTTCGAGGCCGTCGACCCCGTGTCGAGCGGCGTGATCCTCGACATCCTGAGCACCTACGTCGAGCACGGGGGCACCGTCATCCTCTCGAGCCACGGCATGGAACTCGTCGAGCGCGTCTGCTCCCGCGTGGCCGTCATCGTGTCGGGGCAGGTGCTCGCCGAGGGCACCGTCGACGAGGTGCGCGGCGAAGGAACGCTCGAGGAGCGCTTCCGGGAGCTGTCCGGTGGGCTCGGCGACGTGGAGGGCCTCGAGTGGTTGCACACGTTCTCCGCCTGAGACTCGCGATGATGCTCGGCGCCCTCCGGGGCGACCGGCGCGAAGTACTCCGGCGCGCCATCGGCATCGTCATCCTGATCGCCGCCACCGTCGTAGCTGCCCGCAGCGCGGCCGGTCTCGCGGATGCCAGCCCCCTCACCACGGCCGTCGTCACCGTCCTCGCGGGATCGGCGGTGACCCTCGGCTTCGCGGTCGGTCCTCCCGTGACCGCCTCGATCGACCCCCTCGACCCGCGACGTTTCGCCGTCGTCGGTCCCGAGCCCCGGCCCCTGGCCGCAGCGCTGCTCCTCGCCGGATTCCTCAGCGTGCCGGTGCTGGTGGTTCTCGTTCTCGGGGTCAGCCTGGCCATCGCGTGGGGCGCGCACGGCGCCTCGACCTGGGCGAGCGTGGCATCCGTCGTCCTGGGCCTCGCCACCTGCGTGCTGTTCGCTCGCGTGAGCATGGCGCTCGGCGCCCTCGTGCAGAGGCCTCGACAGTCGCGTGAACTCGTCGGCGTGTACCTGATCGCGGTGCTCGTCGTCGTCGTGCCGGTGGGTGTCTTCCTCGGTTCGCTCGAGTGGCGGGGCGTCGTGCCCTCGCAGCTCGCCTCGGCGGCCGAGGTGCTTGCGTGGACGCCGATCGGCGCCGCATGGGGCATCGCCCTGGCTCCCTCGGCCGGAGCGGCCGTCGGCAGCTTCGTCGTGGCGCTGGCCACCGTCGTCCTGCTGGCGCTCGCCTGGTTCGTGCTCGTCGACGTCCTGCTCACCACCACCCGCCGACCGGTCGCCGTGCGCGAGCGGGGAGGCCTCGGGTGGTTCGCCATCCTTCCCGGCACCCCCGGGGGAGCGGTCGCCGCCCGCAGCCTCTCGTACTGGCTGCGCGACCGCCGTTACCTCGTCAACGTCATCATCGTGCCGATCGCCGCCGTCGTCTCGACGGTGCCGCTGCTCGTCGCGGGCGTCCCGTTCGAGCTCGCCGTGCTGCTGCCGGTGCCGATCATGGCGCTGTTCTTCGGGTGGCTGCCGCACAACGACCTCGCCTACGACTCCACCGCCCTCTGGATGCAC
Organism: Microbacterium sp. AG157; assembly: GCF_003385695.1. Lineage (NCBI taxonomy): Bacteria > Bacillati > Actinomycetota > Actinomycetes > Micrococcales > Microbacteriaceae > Microbacterium > Microbacterium sp. AG157. The sequence goes on along the minus strand of NZ_QRDK01000004.1, from coordinate 466,072 downwards.
ATCGCCAGCGGCGTGCGCGGTGCTCCCGACCGCATCGGGCGTCTCGTGCCCGTGCTGCTCATCGGCATCCCGATCCTCGCCGTCACGCTGCCGCTCGCCGTCGTGGCCCACGGGCGCTGGGCGATCTTCCCCGCCATGGTCGGCGTGTGCGCGGCACTGTTCCTCGCCGGTCTGGGCCTGTCGAGCATCTCGTCGGTCGTGGCGCCGTACGCGGTCTCGCGGCCGGGCGACAGCCCCTTCCAACAGCCGCAGCGCACGGGCTCTGGCGGCGTCGTGGCCCAGGGCCTCGTGATGGTCGGCGCGATCGCCGCGGCGTCGCCCGCCGCGTGGCTGACCTGGCAGGCGATCAACGGCGAGACCGTCGACACGATTATCGCCCTGTGGGTCGGCGTCGGTGCGGGAGCGATCGTGCTCGTGGCCGGTGTCGCCATCGGCGCGGCGCTGTTCGAGCGCCGCGGAACGCGCCTCATGGAGTTCGCAGAAGCGACCTGACCTCGGTCCCGGCCGACCGTTCGGGGCTGACCGCGGCTACACTGGCTCTCCATGAGCACGCCTCTCGACAGTCCCGACAGCGGGGGTCTCGCGACCCTGGATCGTGAGCTCGAAGAGCTCATCCGCGAAGAGAACATCGAGCCTGGTGACCACGAGCGCTTCTCGCATTACGTGAAGAAGGACAAGATCCTCGAGTCCGCCCTCAGCGGCAAGCCGGTTCGGGCCCTATGCGGCAAGAAGTGGACGCCCGGGCGCGACCCCGAGAAATTCCCGGTCTGCCCGCAGTGCAAAGAGATCTACGAGTCCCTCATCAACTGAGGGTCCTGGCTCCCACGTGAGGGGCCGAGAGACGTCACGCCGGCTTGCGCTCGGCGACGTCTGTCGGCCCCTCACGTGTCCGTGCGACGGACGACGCAGCGCGCGGGCCAGCCGTGCGTCGCTAGACCGCCTCGCGATACTCCGTCGGCAGCGCGGGGTCGGCCTTGCTCAACGCGAGCGCGCGAACGGGGAGCTCCTCGCGGACGCGCGAATGGTGCGCCCGAGCCGCCTGCACGCCGGCTGAGCCGAGAGCGCCGGCATCCGCCTCGCCGTTCTGCATGAGCATCGCCTGCAGGGCGCGGGCGTCGGGGTGCTCCGCCGCCGTCGAGAGCTCTTCGAACCCATCGCTGACGACGACGAGCTCCGAGGTCGCCGTGCCCGAGTCCACCGTGCGGAAGGCGGCCTTGCGCCCGCCGTGGGAGGCCTTCTGCGCGGATGCCTTGGCCACGCCCACCCACGAACCGTCGGCGGCCTCGCGCGCCACGAGCTTGAAGACGAGCCCCGCGGTCGGCACGCCCGACCCGGTCGCGACCGAGGTGCCCACGCCGTACGAGTCGACGGGGGAGGCCGCCAGAGCCGCGAGCGCGTACTCGTCGAGGTCGCTCGTGACGGTGATACGCGTGTTCGTCGCGCCCAGCTCGTCGAGGAGCGCGCGCACCTCGCCCGCGACGATCGGCAGGTCACCCGAGTCGATGCGCACCCCGCCCAGATCGGTGCCGGCGACGCGGACGGCCGTCTTCACGCCCTCGGTGATGTCGTAGGTGTCGATGAGCAGGGTCGTACCCGCGCCGAGCGCGTCGACCTGAGAGCGGAACGCGTCCTCTTCGCTGTCGTGCAGCAGCGTCCACGCGTGAGCAGCCGTGCCCATGGTCGGCACGCCCCAGCGACGGCCGGCCTCGAGATTGCTGGTCGCCGAGAAGCCGGCGATGTACGCCGCGCGGGCGGCTGCGACAGCGGCCTCCTCGCTCGCACGACGCGAACCCATCTCGGCGAGCGGCCGGTCACCCGCGGCCACGCTCATGCGGGCGGCCGCGGTGGCGACGGCGGAGTCGTAGTTCAGGATGCTGAGCGCGAGCGTCTCGAGCAGCACGGCCTCGGCGAATGTCCCCTCGATCGTGAGCAGGGGAGAGCCGGGGAAGTAGACCTCGCCCTCGCGGTAGCCCGTCACCGAGCCCGTGAACCGGTAATCGGCCAGGAAGTCGAGGGTCGTGGCATCCACCACCCGGTTGTCGCGAAGGTAACGCAGCTCGTCGTCGCCGAACCGGAAGTCCCGGATCGCTTCGAGCAGACGCCCCGTCCCCGCGACCACGCCGAACCGGCGCCCACCCGACAGGCGTCGGCCGAACACCTCGAACACGCAACGGCGCGAGGCCGTGCCGTCGCGGAGCGCCGCGTCGAGCATCGTGAGTTCGTAACGGTCGGTGTGCAGGGCGGTGCTGCGGCTCATGGCGCCAGCATATTGCGGCCCCGTGGCCGTGCCCGCGCGGACCCCCGCGCTTGACAGTCGCCTCCCGGCGTACCGAAATCCTGAACTCTCGGGGCGGATGCGAGCCATGGATGCCGTGGCACCGCGAACCGTCGGATTTCCTCAGGAGTTTCGCACGCCCCGCGCCCCCGGCCACCCGCGTCCCGGGCCACCCCCGCCCCGGCCGCCCCCGCGCCGCCCCCGCGCCGCGCCCGCGCCGCGTCGTGCGAAACTCCTGACTTTCCGACCGTGAGACGGCCGAACGGCAGCACATGGCGGCTCTTCGCCTCGTTCCTCAGGAGTTCGGTATAACGCGACGCCGCAGACCAGCCCGTCCCACCCCCTCCCGGTAGGCTGGAGCCCTATGAACGACGCGCCGATCGGGATCTTCGACTCAGGGGTCGGCGGACTCACCGTCGCCCGGGCCGTCTCTCAGCAGCTGCCGCGCGAGTCCATCCTCTACATCGGCGACACCGCCCGCTCGCCCTACGGCCCCAAGCCCATCGCCGACGTCCGCAAATACGCGCTCGAGGTGCTCGACACCCTCGTCGAACAGGGCGTGAAGATGCTCGTGATCGCGTGCAACACCGCCTCGGCCGCGATGCTCCGCGACGCGCGCGAGCGCTACGACGTCCCGGTGGTCGAGGTCATCGGCCCCGCCGTCCGCACCGCCATGTCGACCACCCGCAACGGCCGCATCGGCGTGATCGGCACCGTCGGCACGATCGGTTCGCGCGCCTACCAGGACATGCTCGAGGTCAACGAGCGCCTGACGGTGTTCGCCGAGGCGTGCCCGCGCTTCGTCGAGTTCGTCGAGGCCGGCGTCACCGACTCACCCGACGTGCTCGCCACGGCCGAACGGTACCTCGCGCCGCTCCGTCACGCCGGCGTCGACACTCTCGTGCTCGGCTGCACGCACTACCCGTTCCTCGAGGGCGCCATCAGTTACGTGATGGGCTCCGAGGTGAGCCTGGTCTCGAGCGACAGCGAGACCGCGAAAGACGTGTACCGCCAGCTCGTGTCGCGTGACCTTCTCGCGACTCCGGATGCCGTGCCCACCGCCCGCTACGAGGCCACCGGCTCATCCGCCGACGATTTCCTGCGCCTGGCTCACCGACTCATGGGCCGCGAGGTGCGCGAGGTGCAGCTCGTGCAGACCGGCGCCATCGACCTGCCGCGCTGAGTCGCGGCATCCATTCCCGTTCCTCTGGAGGACCCATGACCCGCAAAGACGGTCGCACCAACGACCAGCTCCGTCCCGTCACCATCGAGCGCGGCTGGTCGGCTCACGCCGAGGGCTCGGCCCTCGTCACGTTCGGCGGCACCAAGGTGCTGTGCACCGCGTCGTTCACGAACGGCGTTCCGCGCTGGCTGACCGGCAAGGGCAAGGGCTGGGTGACCGCGGAGTACGCGATGCTCCCGCGCGCCACGAACAGCCGCAACGACCGCGAGTCGATCAAGGGCAAGGTCGGCGGGCGCACCCACGAGATCTCGCGCCTGATCGGTCGTGCGCTTCGCGCCGTCGTCGACACCAAAGCGCTCGGCGAGAACACGATCGTGATCGACTGCGACGTGCTGCAGGCCGACGGGGGCACGCGCACCGCAGCGATCACGGGTGCGTACGTGGCCTTGGCGGATGCCATCGCCTGGGGGCGCGAGAAGAAGTTCATCGGTCAGCGGGCCGAGGTGCTGCGCGACTCGGTCGCCGCGGTCTCGGTGGGCATCATCGACGGTGAGCCCATGCTCGACCTGGCCTACGTCGAAGACGTGCGCGCCGAGACCGACATGAACGTCGTCGTCACCGGTCGGGGGCTGTTCGTCGAGGTGCAGGGCACGGCCGAGGGTGCACCGTTCGACAAGCGCGAGCTCGACCAGCTGCTCGAGCTGGGCGTGAACGGCTGCGCCGAGCTGCGCGGCATCCAGCTCGCTACGCTCGAGGGCTGACGTGTCTCGCATCGTTCTGGCCACGCACAACGCGCACAAGGTCGAGGAGTTTCAGGCGATCGTCGCCGAGGTACGTCCCGACCTCGAGGTGGTCGGCTACGACGGTCCGGAGCCGATCGAAGACGGCGTCACCTTCGCCGCGAACGCACTGATCAAGGCGCGAGCGGCGGCGGCGCACACGGGTCTGCCGGCGCTGGCCGACGACTCCGGCGTGGCCGTCGACGTGTTGGGCGGATCGCCGGGGGTCTTCTCGGCGTACTGGGCCGGGCACAAGAAGGACGCCACGGCGAATCTCGAGCTGCTGCTCGATCAGCTCTCCGATGTGGCCGACCCGCACCGTACGGCACAGTTCGTGTCGGTGATCGCGCTCGTGCATCCGGATGGCACCGAGCAGACGGTCGAGGGCCGCTGGCCCGGCCGGCTGGCGACCGCGCCGGCGGGCCCCGGTGGATTCGGCTACGACCCGATCTTCGTCCCCGACGGTCAGCCGGCCGGACAGGAGCGGACGGTCGGCGAGTGGACGGCGGCGGAGAAGAACGCCGCGTCGCACCGGGCGCGGGCGTTCCGGGAGCTGGCGCCGCTGCTTCGGGGGCTCTGAGAACGAGACCGACACCGGTTCTCATTCCCGACTGCGCCGAACCCCCGCAGCGGAGCCTGTGACCGTTCTAGCCTGGAGCTATGCACGATCACGCGCCCTCCGGTGGCATCCGGGATGCCGGCAACAGGCGCCTGCTCGCGACGGCCCTGGCGCTGACCGCCACGGTGATGGTGGTGCAGATCGTCGGAGCCATCCTCACGGGCTCGCTCGCGCTCCTCGCCGACGCCGCGCACATGTTCACCGACGCCGCGGCGCTGGTGGTCGCACTCATCGCCACCGCGATCGCCGCACGGCCCGCCGATGATCGGCGCACCTTCGGGTACCAGCGCGCAGAGGTGCTCGGCGCTCTCGCGAACGGCGTGATCCTGATCGTGCTGTGCGCGTGGGTCGGTGTCGAAGCGGTGCAGCGCCTGCTCACCCCGGCCGAGGCGGAGGTGCAGGGCGGGCTGATGCTCGTCGTCGCCACCGTCGGCATGATCGCCAACGCCATGTCGATGTTCCTGCTGTCACGCGCGCAGAAGCGCAGCATCAACGTGCGTGGCGCGTACCTCGAGGTGCTGGGAGATCTCATCGGATCGGTCGCGGTGATCGTCGCGGCCCTCGTCATCGTGACGACGGGGTTCACGCAGGCGGATGCCATCGCCTCTCTGCTGATCGCGGTACTCATCGTTCCGCGGGCCATCGGCCTGCTGCGCGAGGTCGTCGTGGTGCTGACGGAGTCGGCCCCGGTCGGGGTGCACGTGGCCGAGATCCGGGAACATCTGCGCGAGGCCGACGGGGTGGTCGACGTGCACGACGTGCACGTGTGGCAGCTCACTCGCGGCGCCCCGGTCTTCAGCGCCCACGTGATCGTCGACGATGCCGCGCTCACCGACGGCCGCGCGGCCGCGATCCTCGGCTCGCTCCAGACGTGCCTCGCCGATCATTTCGATGTCGCACACTCGACGTTCCAACTCGAGCCCGCGGGGCACGTGGAGCACGATTCGCGTCACGCGTGAGCGCGGTCGGATAGCCTTCGGGCACAGGCACCCGCATCCCCGGAAGGTTCCGTATGTTCTCCTCTCTCGTGATCGACCATTGGCTGCCGGGCTCGGCGAGCTCCCTCTCGGACGACGAGGCGATCGTCGTCGTCGATCCGAAACTGCCCGAGAATCGGTCTGTGTCGATCCTGCGCACCGGTGAGGGCGCGGTCATCGTGTCGGTGAGCCCGGAGCGGGCGGCGCAGGTCGGTGTCTCTGACGGGGAAAGGCTCTCGGCGGACGACGTCCTGCAGCGTATCGACGCGGCGGGAATCTCCCTGAACGACCCCGACCACCTCTTCTACCTTCCGATGGAGGAGCACGCGAACGTCACCGCTCCCGAGCCGGAGTCGAGCACGCGTCGACTGACGGCCGATGACGCGCACGCCTTCGCCGCTCTCGCCGCAGCAGCGCCCGAGGACGACCTCGACGAGGCTTTCGTCGAGCTCGACCACTGGCTGGTGTTCGGCACGTTCGTCGACGGCACGCTGGCGGCGGCGGCGAGCATGTATCCCTGGACGGGCACGCGACTCGCCGACCTCGGCGTCATCACGTTGCCGGAATTCCGTGGGCGCGGACTGGCGCGAGCGACGGTGCTGGCGATGGCTGCCGACGCGCTGGAGCGCGGGTACGAACCCCAGTACCGGTGCCAGCTCGACAACGCGCCGTCGGTGGCACTCGCGCTGGCATCCGGATTCCGCCGTTTCGGCGAATGGATCGTCGTCGACGACTGAACGGTCCAGGTCTCACGAGGATCGGTTCTCGTGCACGACCTCCGCGGGCGACTTGTCCGGACGAAGTCCGCGCCACCGCGCCTGTCGGAGGATCCCGCCGGGGGTGAACTCCGCGAATTCGACCTCCGCCACGAGGGTGGGCTGCACCCACAGGGCGTCGCGCGCATCGGCGGCCGGCACACCGATGAACGGGTTCGTGTCGGCGTGCAGCGGCTCGAGCACCTCGGTCAGCCGGGCCAGGGTCCGCTCGCCGAATCCCGAGCCCACCCGGCCCGCGTACTGCAGCCCGCGCTCCGTGGGTATCCCCACCAGCAGGGAGCCGATCGAGCCCTCGCGGTTGCCCTTGCCCGGTCGGATCCCGCCGATCACGACCTCCTGCGTCCGCGAATGCTTCACCTTGAGCCACCGCTCCGATCGCACGCCACGACGATAGATCGAGCCCGGGTCTTTCACCACGACCCCTTCGAGGCCGAAACGACCGCTCGTCGAGACCGCGGCATCCACGTCGTCGAACACGGGAGGAACGACGACCGGGCCGCCGGCTTCCTCGGCCAGCGTCTCGAGCATCTCGCGCCGTTCGAACAGGGGGAGCGATGCCACATCGCGCCCTCCCACGGACAGCACATCGAACAGGTACAGGTGAACGGGGGTGCGCTCGGCCTCGTGAGCGATCTCGCGCGGCTTCGCGAGGTTCATCCGCTTCTGCAGGAGAGGGAAGCTCGGTCGACCCTGCTCGTCGAGGGCGACGATCTCGCCGTCGAACACCGCGGGGGTGCGCCCGAGCCCCAGGTGGACGCTCGTGAGCTCGGGGTAGGCCGCGGTCAGATCGACGCCGTTGCGGGAGCGCAACTGCAATCGTTCTCCATCCCAGATCCCCATACCCCGGATGCCATCCCACTTCATCTCCACCCAGGGTGTGCCGCCCCAGCGTTCGGCGGCGGCGCGGGCCATACCGGCGGTCGCGGTACGGGCGAGCATCGGCGTGAGCTCGGCGGCGGTCGGCGGGGCAGCGGGGGCCGAGGAGATCGCGACCCCGGGGCTGGTGGAACGGTGATCCCGGGGCGCGACGGGCGCTCCGTCGCTCTGCGGGCGGCCATCGGCATCCGTCTTCATCCGGTGCAGCAACCACTGCGACTTCTCGCCCCGCCCCTCGGTGCGGATGAGCGCGAGCCGCACGCGACCGAGGGGGCCGTCGCCGCGGCCCTCGAGGGTCGCGATCACCTCGTCGTCGCGCCACTTCTCGAGTTCGTAGGTGCCGGTGTCCCAGACGGTCATGGTGCCTGCGCCGTACTCTCCGCGGGGGATCTCTCCGGCGAAATCGAGGTACGGCAGGGGGTGATCCTCGGTCATGACGGCGAGGCTGTTCTTCGCGGTGGTCGAGGGCACGCCCTTCGGCACGGCCCAGCTGACGAGCACGCCGTCGCGTTCGAGCCGGAGGTCCCAGTGCAGACGTGAGGCGTGGTGCTCTTGGATGACGAAGCGGGACAGTCCCTCGCGAGCGGGCGCGCCGTGCGGATTCTCGGGCACGGGCTCGGGAGTCTTCCCGGCGGTGCGCTTGGCGAGGTACGCGCGCAGCGGTCCGTGCGTCGCGTCGACGGGAGCCAGCGGGTCGTCGGGACGCTCGAGAACCTCGGTGAACAACAGGTGGCGGAGGTGCGGGTCGTCGAGTTCTGCCCAGGTGCGCGGCGCGGCGACGTAGGGGTGAGGGCGGCCGCGGAGCGAGTAGGGCGCGATCGTCGTCTTCGCGCCGTTGTTCTGACTCCAGTCGATGAACACTTTCCCCGGGCGCGCAGCTCTCGACATCTGACTGACGACGAGGTCGGGATGGTCGGCCTCGATCGCGCGCGCGAGCTCCCTCGCGACGGCGCTGGCCGCGTCGCTGGACTGTCGTCCGTCGAGGCGCGCGTAGAGGTGGATCCCTTTGCTTCCGCTGGTGACCGGGAGGGGGTCGAGCCCGATGTCCTGGAGGATCGCTCGGGCCCACCGCGCCACCTCGGCGCACTCGACGAGACCGACCCCGGGCCCCGGATCGAGGTCGAGCACGAGACGGTCGGGGTTCTGCCGTTCGCCGTCGCCCGAGAAGCGCCACTGCGGCACGTGCAGCTCCAGACTCGCAACCTGTGCGAGGTAGACGAGGGTCGGCAGGTCGTCGACGAGGGGGTAGTCCTTCGCGCCCGAGGAATGATCGATCGAGAGGCGGCGCACCCAGGCCGGAGCGCCCGGCTCGAGAGCCTTGGCGAAGAACGGTTCGCCCGGGCTGGCATCCGTTCCCACTCCGTCGGGCCAGCGTTTGCGGGTCACCGGGCGGTCGGCGACGTGCGGGAGCAGCAGGGGAGCGACCCGCGAGTAGTAGTCGATCACCTCGCCCTTGGTGGTGCCGGTCTCGGGGTAGAGCACCTTGTCGAGGTTCGACAGACGCAGGCGGCGACCGCCGATGCGCACCGTCTGCTCCGTCATCGCCCCAGCGTAGAGCGAGGACGATGGCGTGTGCCCAGGGGGTTGCGAGCACGCGGTGCGGGGTTCCGGTGGACAGGGGCGAGTCCGGGGTAGAGCGGTGGGGGCCTGCCGCATGGGTGTGGCCGGCGTGGGACGGGCGCGCACCCGGTCCGCAAGGGTCTCGGCATTCGCGCCCCATCCGGTGTTCACTGGTCGCATGCGATCGATCTGGAAGGGCGCCCTGACCTTCGGCCTCGTCAACGTGCCCGTGAAGGTGTATTCCGCCACCGAAGACCACGACGTCTCGCTGCACCAGGTGCACAACAAGGACGGCGGGCGGATCCGTTACCAACGGATCTGCGAGGTCGACGGCGAAGTGGTGCCCTACCAGGACATCGACAAGGCCTACGACGACGGCGAGCAGACGGTCGTGCTGACCAAGGACGACCTGGCGTCGCTGCCCAGCGAGCGCAGTCGCGAGATCGAGGTCGTCGAGTTCGTGCCGAGCGACCAGGTCGACCTGCTGACTCTCGACAAGGCCTACTACCTCGAGCCGGATTCCTCCTCGCCCAAGGCGTACGTGCTGCTGCGCAAGACGCTGGAGCAGACCGAACGGACGGCGATCGTGCGCTTCTCGCTGCGGCAGAAGACACGGCTGGCGGCCCTCCGGGTGCGCGGCGAGGTGCTCGTGCTGCAGACGCTGCTGTGGGCCGACGAGGTGCGCGAGGCGGCGTTCCCGTCGCTGGACGAGAGCGTGCGGATCTCGGCGAAGGAGCTCGAGATGTCGGCATCGCTCGTCGACAGCTTCTCGAAGGACTTCGACCCCGAGGAGTTCACCGACGAGTACCAGGCGGAGCTGCGTACCCTCATCGACGCGAAGCTCGAGCAGGGCGACGCGATCGACACCGACGCGACCTTCGGCAAGAAGGAAGAAGAAGACGGCGGCGAGGTCATCGATCTGATGGAGGCCCTTCGCGCGAGCGTCGAGCGCAGTCGCGCGGCCCGATCGGGCGGCGCGGACACCGGCAAGGCCGACGAGAAAGGCAAGGCCGCCGACACGAAGCCGGCGGCCAAGAAGAAGAGCGCGAAGGCGTCTTAGCGCGTCGGCTGGTCACCGTCTTCGAGGGTCTTCGCGTCGAGCGTGAGCGATTCGGCCTCGGCGGGGGTGACGGCACCCTCGCGCTTGGCGGCGGCGCGCTCGCGGAAGTAGTGGATTGCGATGAAGATCGCCGTGCCGGCGACGGCGGCGAGCAGGATCACGTCGATGTACTCGGTGACGATGTCGCGGATGAAGGGGATGTAGCCGACCAGGTAGCCGATCATCGTGAGGCCGATGCCCCAGATAACCGCGCCGATGAAGTTGTACAGCGAGTACTTCTTCCACGGCATGTGGCCGACACCCGCGGCGATCGGCGCGAAGGTGCGCACGACCGGAACGAAGCGGGCGAGGATGACGGTCAGGCCACCGAAGCGCTCGAAGAAGGCGTTCGTGCGCTCGACGTTCTTCTTGCTGAACAGTCCAGACTCTTTGCGTTCGAAGATCGACGGACCGGCCTTGTGGCCGATGAAGTACCCGACCTCGCCGCCGACGAACGCCGCGAAACCGATCGCGAGGGCGACCCACCAGGCGTTGAGCCCGAACACGCCGTTCGGGGCGGCGTCGGTCGAGTGCGACAGCAGGCCCGCCATGATCAGCAGGGTGTCGCCCGGCAGCAGGAAGCCGATGAGCAGACCGGTCTCGGCGAAGATGATGAAGCAGACGACGAGCAGCGCCCACGGCTGCGAGTTGGTGATGATCGTCGCGGGGTCGAGCCACGGGAGCAACGAGCTGGTGGTGTGGATCACATCGGTCCCGTCGGGTCGGAAGGTCGGTGCTGGAGGTGGCGGTCACCGTGCGGAAGGGGGGACTTGAACCCCCACGCCCGAAGGCACAGGAACCTAAATCCTGCGTGTCTACCGATTTCACCACTCCCGCGAGTGTGCTCATTCTAAGCGGGCGCAGCGCTCCGACGTTGTGAAGCCGCCGTCAAACGCCGCGCTCGTCCCGCGCGCCGCGACACGCCCAAGGAATGTCTCGGGCCGTTTCGACGCTGGATCCTCGCATGAAGGCGATCACGTACTCCCAGCCCGGTGACTCCTCCGTCCTCTCGCTCGAGGACAGACCGCTGCCCGAGCCCGCCGCGGGCGAGGTGCGCGTGCGCCTCACCGTGTCGGGCGTGAACCCCACCGACTGGAAGGCCCGCGCGACGACCGGGCGCCCGCTGGCCTTCGACGAGGTCACCCCGAACCAGGACGGGGCGGGAGTGGTGGATGCCATCGGCGCCGACGTGGACACGCTGTCGGTCGGTCAGCGGGTGTGGGTGTACCTCGCCGCCCACCAGCGTCCGTTCGGCACGGCGGCGCAGTACACCGTCCTTCCCGCTTCGCGCGCGGTACCCCTGCCCGACAGCGCGTCGTTCGAGCTCGGCGCCAGCCTCGGAGTCCCCGCGATGACCGCGCATCGCGCCCTGACCGTGCACGAGGACGGACCCTCGCGTCTGGCCCCCGGTGCGCTCGCCGGTCGCACCGTGCTCGTGCAGGGCGGTGCCGGGGCCGTCGGTCACGCCGCGATCCAGCTCGCCGCGTGGGCCGGAGCCACGGTCATCGCCACCGTGAGCAGTGATGAGAAGGAGGCCCTGGCTCGCGCGGCCGGCGCCCACCACGTGCTGCAGTACCCGAGCGAGACGCTGGCCGACGGCATCCGGGAGCTCGCCCCGAACGGCGTCGAGCACATCGTCGAGGTCGCCATCGCCGACAACGCCGGCCTCGACGTCGAGGTGGTCGCCAACCACGGAACGATCGGCTACTACGCCGACAACGGCGGGGCCGACTTCACGGCGCGCGTGCGCGAGAGCTTCGCGAAGAATGTGCGCTGGCAGGGCCTGCTGCTGTACACGGTGGGGGAGCGGGCGCTGCTCGCCGCCGCCGAAGACGTCGCCGCCGCCGTCGCCGACGGAGCGCTCCCGGTCGGGGAGGACGCCGGGCTCCCGCTCACGTGGTTCGTGCTGGACGACACTGCCGCGGCGCACGACGCCGTCGAGCAGGGTGCGCTGGGCAAGGTGCTGATCCGCGTCGCGGAGTGAGTGCGCCCTCCCGCGCGAGGGGTCGGAACCTGTCGCCGTGGGGTGTCCGAAGCGACAGGAAGTGGCCCCTCACGCGGGTGTGGTGCGGTCAGCGGGAGCGCGGCACGTATCGGGGCACCCACCGGATGAAGCCCGCGGCGCCGAGCACCGCGACCAGACCCATCGCGCCGACACCGACCGACAGGGACGCGACGGCCGTCAGGGCCGAGACGATCAGCGGGGCCACCGCGCCACCGGCATCCGTCAGGGTCCGCCATGATCCGAGGAACGCCGCGGGGTCGGTCGGAGGCGCCACATCGGCGCCGAGGGTGAGCAGGATGCCGCTGGACAGGCCGTTGCCGACGCCCAGAACCGCCGCGAACATCGCGTACCACATGGCCGCCGAAGACAGCTCGTGCGTGAACGACAGGGCGAAGAAGCCCGCGCCCATGAGGACCATGGCGGGAAGGGCCGCCCACAGGCGACCGAAGCGGTCCATGACCTGGCCGCTCGCGTAGAAGAGGGCGAAGTCGATCGCCCCCGAGACACCCACGACCACGGCGATCGTGCCGGCATCCAGTCCGAGGGAGACACCCCACAGGGGCAGGACCACCTGGCGTGCCGAGCGAACGGCCGACAGCGACGAGGCGGCGAGGCCCAGGCGCGCGAGCACGCCGCGGTACCGCCACATCGTGCGGAACACCCCGACCCGCTCGACGGTGGGGATCGCTCCGGTGACGGGTTCGCCCGTGTCTTCCGCGTCGCGCGAGTCGCCCGCCCCGCGGCCGGTGGGCGAGCCCGCGCCCACGGGGACGGCCTTCTCGGGATCCGGGCCGAAGAACACGAGCAGGATCGTCGCGACCTGGCAGACCGCGAAGAAGACGATGGATGCCGTCTCGGAGCCGAAGATCGCCAAGAGGGCCGCCGAGATGAACGGGCCGACGAACATGCCCAGGCGGAACGTGCCGCCCAGGAGTGACAGAGCGCGAGCGCGGAAGGTCAGGGGAACGCGCGTGGTCATGAACGAGTGACGCGCGAGGGCGAACGAGGCCGCGCAGAAGCCGATGAGGAACACCGCGGCGGTGAAGAACGCCAGCGACTGCGCGAAGACGATGCCGAGGAGTCCGGCGAGCACGATGATGCCGGCGACCCCCATCGTCAGGCGCTCGCCGAAGCGGGCGACGGCCCATCCGGCGGGGATGTTCCCGCACAGCTGACCGACCACGAGAGCGGCCGCCACGAGCGCGGCCAGGGCGACGTCGGCGCCGAGGCGGTTCGCGATCACGGGGATGAGGGGGATCACGGCGCCCTCGCCCAGGGCGAAGAGCAGGGTGGGGCCGTAGATCATCGGTGCGAAGCGCACCAGCACGTTCCGGGGAGAGTCGGCTGTCACTGTCTCCACGATAGGCTTGATCTCAAATGCTCGAACTCGATTTGACCGCCGACATCCAGGCGCTGCGCTCGACCTTCGCCGATATCCAGGCCGTGGTCGACGTCGACGCACTCAAAGCCGACATCGAACGCCTCAGCGACGAGGCCGGTGCCCCCGACCTTTGGGACGACGTCGAGAACGCTCAGAAGGTCACCAGCCGTCTCAGCCACCGCCAAGCGGAGCTCAAGCGCGTCTCCGAGATCGAGCAGCGTCTCGACGACCTCGAGGTGCTGGTCGGGCTCGCGATCGAGATGGAGGACGAGGAATCGGCCGACGAGGCTCGTCGCGAACTCGCCTCGCTGAAAGATGTGATCGGCCAGCTCGAGGTGCAGACGCTCCTCGACGGCGAATACGACCCGCGTTCCGCGGTCGTCACGATCCGCTCCGGCGCCGGCGGCGACGACGCCACCGACTTCGCCGAGATGCTGCTGCGCATGTACCTGCGCTGGGCCGAGCGTCACAAGTACCCCGTCAAGGTCATGGACACGTCCTACGCCGAAGGCGCCGGCATCAAGTCGGCCACCTTCGAGGTCGACGTTCCCTACGCCTACGGCACGCTGTCGGTCGAAGCAGGGACGCACCGTCTCGCGCGCATCAGCCCCTTCGGCGGCGCCGACAAGCGTCAGACGAGCTTCGCCGCGGTCGAGGTCATCCCCGTGATGGAAGAGGCCGTCGAGGTCGAGGTCCCCGAGGGCGACATCCGTGTCGACGTGTTCCGCTCGTCCGGTCCCGGCGGCCAGTCGGTCAACACGACCGACTCCGCCGTGCGCATCACGCACCTGCCCACGGGCCTCGTCGTCTCGATGCAGAACGAGAAATCGCAGATTCAGAACCGCGCTGCCGCCATGCGCGTGCTCCAGACGCGACTGCTCCTGCTCAAGCGCGAAGAAGAGGCCGCGAAGAAGAAAGAACTCGCCGGCACCATCACGGCGAGCTGGGGCGACCAGATGCGCTCGTACTTCCTCTACGGTCAGCAGCTCGTGAAAGACCTGCGCACCGGTTACGAGGTCGGAAACCCCGCGGTCGTCTTCGACGGCGACCTCGACGGATTGATCGCGGCCGGCATCCGCTGGCGCAAGCGCAAGGACGACGACTGAGCGCTCTCCACGAGTGACAAGAGCCCTGTGGATGCCGCTGAACCGGCATCCATAGGGCTCTCTCGGTTTCGCGACACGGCGCGTCCTCTCCGCGTGCTCGGTGCCCGCGCTTAGGCTCATCGAGCCATGATCCGGTTCGAGAACGTCACCAAGCGGTATCGCGGCACCGCGAAGCCCGCCCTGAACGCCGTCGACTTCGAAGTGCAGCGCGGGGAGTTCGTCTTCCTCGTCGGCGCGTCGGGCTCCGGCAAGTCGTCGTGCCTGCAGCTCATCCTGCGCGCCGAGACTCCCAGCGACGGCCGCGTCGTCGTGCTCGGTCGCGACCTGCGCACGCTGTCGAACCGCAAGGTTCCCTACTTCCGCCGTCACATCGGTTCGGTGTTCCAGGATTTCCGCCTGCTGCCGAACAAGACGGTGCATCAGAACGTCGCCTTCACCCTGCAGGTGACCGGCGCCTCGCGCGGGTTCATCCAGCAGGCCGTGCCCGAGGTGCTGGCGCTCGTCGGCCTCGACGGCAAAGAGAAGCGGCTGCCGCACGAGCTGTCGGGTGGGGAGCAGCAGCGCGTGGCGATCGCCCGCGCGCTCGTCAACCGTCCGCAGGTGCTGCTCGCCGATGAGCCGACCGGAAACCTCGACCCCGGTACGTCGATCGACATCATGCGCCTTCTCGCGCGCATCAACGCCGGTGGGACGACCGTCGTCATGGCGACCCACGAGGCCGGGTTCGTCGACCAGATGCAGCGTCGCGTGATCGAGCTGCGTGGCGGCGAGATGGTCCGTGACGAGCGTCACGGTGGGTACGGCGATACGTCGAGCCTCCCGCGGCTGGCTCCCGAGGTCGAGCGTGGTGCTGCCGCGGTCGCGGCCCTCACGGCCGTCCTCGAGGTGCAGCGCGAGGTCACCGGGCTCACGGGCCCGGTCGAACCGTTGACGAGGCCGGGTGTCGACGCTCCGCCCGCCGCGCCACGGTCGGACGCGCCGGTTGCTTCCGCTGCTCCCGTGGCATCCGAGGTTCCCACCGAAGACTCCGAGCCCGAGGCGTCTGCAGCCGAGCCGCGCGAGCCCGGCACGAACACACGCTCCATCCCGGTCACCCGCCCCGACGTCGATGCTCTCGGTCTCGCCGACCGGCTCGGCCTGGGCGAGAAGAAAGACCGCAACGACGAAGTGGGACCCACGTCATGAGATTCGGGCTCATCCTGTCGGAGGCGTTCACCGGTCTCCGCCGCAACGCGTCGATGGTGATCTCGGTCATCCTCGTCACCTTCGTGTCGCTGACCTTCGTCGGCGCCGCGATGCTCATGCAGATGCAGATCGGCAAGATGCAGTCGTACTGGGCCGACCGCGCCCAGGTGGCGGTGTTCATGTGCGCGGCTTCATCGAACGCTCCGACCTGCGTGGCCGGGGAGCCGGCGACCCAGGACCAGATCGACGCCGTCAAGGCGACGCTCGATGGTCAGGCGCTCGCACCGCTGATCCGCGACTACACGTTCCAGACCAGCGACCAGGTCTTCGAGAACGCGAAGCAGCAGCTTCCCGACGACATCGCCGGCGTCGTGACCGCGGACCAGTTCAACGCGACCTTCAGCATCAACCTCGTGGATCAGAGCCAGTCCGACGTGATCGCCGAGGCCTTCAGCGGGCAGAACGGGGTCGAGGCGGTCACCGATCAGCTGCAATACCTCGAACCCCTGTTCCAGGCGCTGACCGTCGCCACCTACGTCGCGGTCGGAATCGCCGGGCTCATGCTGATCGCCGCCGTGCTGCTGATCGCCACGACAATCCGTCTGTCGGCGTTCGCGAGACGCAAGGAGCTCGGGATCATGCGCCTGGTGGGCGCGTCCAACCGGTTCATCCAGACACCGTTCATCGTCGAGGGCGTGCTGGCGGCCCTCATCGGGTCGGCACTCGCGAGCGTGGCGGTATGGGCGATCGTCGGCGTCGGCGTGAACCAGTACCTGAGAGACCGGATCGCCTTCATCACCTCGTGGGTGGATTTCGCGGATGTCGCGATCGTGATCCCGCTTCTCATCGTCATCGGCATCGTGCTCGCGGCGCTGAGTGCCAGCTTCGCCATCCGGCGCTGGCTGCGGGCCTGACATCTCGCGGTGTCGCGCTCGGCTGGCATCCGGTGTGGGTAGACTGTAAGGCTCTGTGTGCCCATGATCATGAGGAGGTGGCACCATGCCTCGTGAGCAGGGTGAGAAGCTCATCGCGTCGAACAAGAAGGCGCGCCACGACTACGCCATTGAAAAGACGTACGAAGCCGGATTGGTGCTCACGGGCACCGAGGTGAAGTCGCTGCGTCAGGGGCGCGCGAACCTCACCGACGGCTACGCCTACATCGACGGCGGTCAGGCCTTCCTCGATGCCGTGCACATTCCGGAGTACTCGCAGGGGCACTGGACGAACCACTCGGCCAAGCGCACGCGCAAGCTGCTGCTGCACAAAGAAGAGATCATCAAGCTCTCCCACGCCGTATCGGCGGGCGGTTACACCCTCGTTCCGCTGCGGCTGTACTTCCTCGATGGGCGCGCCAAGGTCGAGATCGCGGTCGCCAAGGGCAAGCGCGAGTTCGAGAAGCGTCAGACGATCCGCGAGCGCGAAGACAAGCGCGAAGCCGAACGTGCGATGCGGACGAAGAACCGGCTGGGCGACTAGCCCGCTTCGCCGCCCCGGCGTCACTCCGCTCGGAAACGCCCCTCCACGACCGAGGTGACCACGATCTCGGGAGGCTGCAGGCTGAACGACGGTCCGCCGGCGGACGCGGCCATCATGCGTGCGCCCAGCGGTGCCGGAGTCTCGGGGTGGGCGGCGAGCAAGCCGGCATCCGCGATCTCGACGGCGGAGACGGATGCCAGCCCGAGAGCGTCCGCATACGCGGTCGCGCGTTCCACGGCCACGTGGACGGCGTCGGCGGCCACCTCGCGCTCGACAAGGGCGCGGGTGGTGGGGGACAGGCGCCACTCCACCGCGGTGACCTGCACGTCATCGGACTCCGCGACGTCGCCGAGCCACCACGACAGGGCCCCGGCGTCGGTGAAGGTGGCGGACAGCTCCACGGCTGCATGGTGGACGAGGGGGAGTTGCGCGCCCTCGTTGTTCCACGGGCGATCGGACCAGACCGACACGCGGGCGCTCGACCACTCGGACACCTCACCGGAGCGGAGATGCGCGACCAAGCCGTCCTGAACGCTCGCCGCGCGCTCCTGCGCCCGTTCGACGACCGGACCGCGAGCCGGTCCGTCGGTCGAGACCGTGACCCGGACGGCGGCCTCTTCAGCGCGGACGCGGGCGTTGCTCTCGCCCCGGACGGTGATGACGACGTCGCTCATGCGGTGAGCCTACGGGACGCAGCTCACCGGCTTCGGGTGGGAATCATCGCGCGCTTCGAACCGTTGTAGACTGTGATGCTCGGGTGCTTACGGCTCCCGAGGTGGTAACTCAACAGCGTGACGATGGTCGCTCCTTCACGGAGTTCCCGGGGCTGATCGGTTTCGACAGCGCCTGCGAACCCGCGAGAAGCGGGCCGAGGATGTGGGGTTATCTCGTAAACGCTCCCTGCAAAACAATAAGTGCCAATGCTAAGCGCACTGACTTCGCCCTCGCTGCGTAAGCGAGCCCGATAGTCCGTCAGACCGTGTGTGACCCCGCCACGGAATCTGGCGTCATTTAGGGGTCTTGCTGTGTGACGGCGTCTGGACGTCACGCGGGACTTTTCCCAGGCTGGGCTTGTCGACTTAGGTGTCTGTGACAAAGGTCGGAGCCGAGCAGAACGTCTGCACAGACTGCGCCCGGAGAAAACGCGGAGACCCAGCGTTGGACGGGGGTTCGATTCCCCCCAGCTCCACGAACCATCGTCACGTGAGAAAGCCCCCATCTTCGCCCGTTTCGGCGGGGGTGGGGGCTTTCTTGGTTCCGGGATCAGCCCGCGGAGCGCGTGTGGATGTCGCTCTCGCCGGCAACGCCGTTCAGCTCCAGGTAGATGCGCCCCTCGGTGCGCGTCAGAGTCGCGGTGTTGCGTCGCTCGATGGCATCCGCGAGCTTCTCGACGAAGCCGGGCTCGAAGCTGTGCAAGAGCACCTCCTCGGCGCGGTGGATGCGCTTTCCCGCCCATGGGGCGGCGACCTTGTCGGGATCGCGGTGCGTGTAGATCGCGACGCGCTCGGCCTTCATGCTGCCGGTGTGCAGGCGCGCGGCATCCGGAGCCCCGACCTCGACCCACGCCACCAGGGCGCCCGTGAGGTCGCGGATCATCACGGCCGGCTCGTCGGTCGCGGCGACGCCCTCGCTGAAGCCGATGCCCTCCTCGTACTCGAGGCAGTAGGCGAGCACGCGCGTCAGCATGTACGGAGCGGTCTCCGACGGGTGCCGAGCGACGCGTAACGCCAGCTCGTCGTAGACGCCGCGATCGACGTCGGAGAGCTGCACGGTGAACTGGTGAATGGTCGAGCCGATAGCCACGAGGGTCGAGCCTACGTTGTCGTGCGGGCTGAGCCGTGCCCGCTGTGCCGTGCCCGCTGTGCCGTGCCCGCCGCGCCGTGCCTACGCGGTCGCGGGGGCGGTGCCGGGAAGGCGGTTGCGCCACTGGGGGAGGGGGATCACGATGCGGTGGGCGGGATCGCCGTCCCACTCGACCGGCAGGCCGGCCTCGGCGAGAGCGTCGGCGACGATCCGCCCGACGCGGGCATCGGTCTGTCGCCAGACCTCGCTGCGCGCGGCCTCGTCACCGACGTCGGCCGCCGCGAGAAGCCCGGGGTCGAGATCGCGCAGGGGCGCGAAGGCGCTGAAAGTGAGGAACAGGTGCGCGGGCTCCTCGGCGAGTCGCTCGGCGTCTTGCTGGTGGAAGAAGGTGTAGGCCCACTCGCGGAACTGCGGTGCACCCGTCTCGTCGTTCGGCGCGGGCGTGCGCTCGTCGTCGATCTCAGCGGTTCCGCATGTATTGCAGCAGGTGAAGTCGGCGCGGGCGACGAAACCACGCGCCTCGAGGATCGCGAACGCCGTGCGCAGGCGGTCGCCCTCCGTGACGGACGGCCACCCCTCCTCCACGCGGCGGCGCTCGGCCCAGACCTCGCGCACCACGGCCTCGGCCGTTGCGGCATCGTCGAGCTCGTGGACGTCCTGCACCTGCTGCACGACCTCATCGAAGTCGCGGAAGCCGGGGATGATGGCATCCTGAGCTGTCCGTCTGAGCTCCGCGAGGGCAGCGTCGGACGCGGGGGGAGCGGCCTGCGGGGCGGGGACGTTCTTGCCGAACAGGCGATCCAGGAATCCCATGCGTCCCAGTGAACCAGCTAGCGTCGGGGAATGCCCGATCCGCGTCACACCCGCATCGATGTCGGTCCCTTCCACCTCGACGCCGTTCCCGATTCGGCGCGGTGGCGGGCCGAAGGGCGAGGCGGCGACGCCCCGGTCGAGGGCGGGTGGAGCGACTGGGTCGCGTTCGCACAACGCATCCTGCAGGCCGACGAACTCTGGCGAGGCCTCGAGGCGCGCGGAGACGCGTGGGACGAGGGATTCGCAGCGGCTCAGGACGTGGCAGCGGCGAACCCGTACCGGTGAGCCGGCGGGACGCGCGTGCTACTGAGGCGTCTCGACGAGGAGGAGACTCTGGCGGGTGTCGGCGAACTTCACCCAGCCGTCACCGAAGAGATAGGTCAGGCCGTAGCCGTCGGCACCGCGACCGCCGAGCCAGTCGGGGTTCTCGGTGACGTAATCGCCGGTGGCGTCGCGCTCCAGCTTCCAGCCGGAGGCGACGAGGTCTTTCTCCGCCTGCTGCGCGGTCGCGTCGTCGATGGGGGCCCAACCGAAGATCTGCACGCGGTCGGAGGCGACCTTCGCGTCGCCCCACTTGCACTGGATGCCGTCGTCGAGGGCGGTCGCGCCGATGCGGAACGGCTCTTCCTGCGAGGTCCACCCGAGGCTCTTGAAGTCGTCGACGGTGGACTTCGGGATGATGTTCTCGCAGGTCGGATCGATCGGAGCCGTCGTCGGCGTCGCGCTGGTGTCGGTGTCAGGTGCGGGAAGGTCGGTCGCGGTCGCGCTGGCTGCGACGCTCGGAGCGGCGTCGGGCGTCGAGGTGCAGCCCGCGAGCACGAGCGCCGCGAGCAGACCGGTGGTGATCAGCAGGGGTGTGCGTGCGCGCATCATCGGGGGCCCTCCTCGTGCAGCAGGGCGAAGAAGTCGTCGTGCAGAACGCCGTTCGTCGCGAGAGATGACCCGGCGTCGAGACGGTCGGTTCCGTCGAACGCCGTGAAGCGTCCGCCGGCCTCACGGACGATCGGGGCGATCGCCGCGATGTCGTACTCCTTCACACCGAACTCGGCGACGAGTTCGAGGCGGCCCTCGGCGAGCCACATGTACGGGAGAGCGTCGCCGTACGCGCGGTCGCGCCACACGGCCCGTGCGAGCTTCTCGAGGGTGGGGACGAGGTCGACGTCGTCCCACTGCTCGATGCTCTGGAAGCTGATGCTGGATGCCGAGACCTCATCGATCGCGGAGACGGAGATGCGTCGGGTGTCGCCGGCGGTTGTGGTGGTCCACGCGCCGTGGCCGTCAGCGGCCCACCAGCGTCGGCCGATCGCGGGCTGACTGACGACACCGACCCGGGGGACGCCGTCGACGGTCAGGGCGATGAGCGTCGCCCAGACGGGAATTCCCCGCATGTAGTTGTGGGTGCCGTCGATGGGGTCGATGACCCAGCGGCGGGATGTGTCGCCCGAGGTGCCGTATTCCTCACCGAGGACGGAGTCGCCGGGGCGCTCGGCATCCAGGATCTGACGGATCGCGCGCTCGGTGGCGAGGTCGGCCTCGGTGACGTGCGTGCGGTCGGGCTTCGTGTCGATCCGGAGGTCTGCGGAATCGAAGCGCTCCATGGCGACCGCGTCGGCGGCATCGGCCAGACGAAGGGCGAGCGCGAGATCGTCGGTCAGGTCCGCGAGGGGCGCGGCGGGCTCTTCGAAGGAGGACACGGCTCAAGGATAACCGGCACTCCTGGCTCGATTTGGTGTGCTCGAGTCACGACTGGTAGTGTCATTCCTCGGCGCGGAGAGCGAAACTCCGGCCGAACGGAACGCACCTCTAGCTCAATCGGCAGAGCAACTGACTCTTAATCAGTGGGTTCTGGGTTCGAGTCCCAGGGGGTGCACCAAGAAACCGCCTCTCACCAGGTAATTACCGGTGAGGGGCGGTTTTCGCTTGGGTAGCCGAGTCAGGATGTAGTCAGGATGCGCCCGAGCTGGTCAGGATTTGCCCTGACTGGCTGTCCGCTTTCGGAGGGCCTTCTCGCGAGCTTTCGACATGCGTTCCGTGACCTCGTCCATGCGATCGGGGAAGAGCTTCGCGTACGTGTTCAGCGTTTCCTTCGCGTCGGCGTGCCCGAGCATCCGTTGCACCATGAGAACGTCCGCGCCCGCCGCGATTGCGAGAGACGCCGCTGTGTGTCGGAGGCCCTTTGGAGTCAGGCCGTCCGGCGTCCCGGCCTCAGCGGTCACCTTGGACCACACCCTGTTTCTCCAGTTCGACACGCTCAGGTGGGTGCCGGTTGATGACGGGAAGAGGGGAACGTTGGCGGCGCGGCCACGTACCTGGGCGCGGAGGTCATCGATGAGGTGCGGTGGGATCGGAACGTCTCGCGTGCCCGCGGTGGTCTTCGCCCGTCGTCCCACAACCGGGCGGTGGTTCCTGTCCGTGGTGAAGGTCGCCGTTACGGTGATACGACGCCGTTCTAGGTCGACTGCGCCCACGGTCAAAGCGCCCACCTCGCCGATGCGAAGGCCGATGTTCCCCATGACGGCGATCATGAGCGCGTCGGCGGGGGTGGCCGTATCGCTCGCGGTGGAGACGAGGTGATCAAGCTGCACGTGCGTGAGGAAGATCACGGGGTCCGACTCGACGCGCGGCGTCTCGACGCCCTTGGACGGGCTTCGCCTGATCCATCCCTCGGTGACCGCGAACCTCAGCCCCGCGTTGAAGGGCACGAGGATGGTCTTGATCGTCGCGGGCGCGAGGCCGCCGGTGTGCGCCCTCATACCCTCCCTGCGGGGCGCTGAGCCGCCCTGAAGCGCGGAAACCCACTGATCGATGTCCGTGCGCTTGACCGCGCTGAGGCGGGTGGTTCCCCATCGGGGGAGGACGTAGTTTTTCACCGCGTCGTCGTACTTAGCCATGGACGCGTCGCCCGGCTCTTTCTTAGAGTTCATCCACGCGGTGACGGCGTCGGCGACGGTGAGGGCGGCGGTCTCGGCCGAGATGTAGGTGTCTTCGCGGAGGGAGTTCTCGATCTTGGTTCGGTAGGCCTCTGCGTCGGGCTTCTTCTCGAATGACTTCGACACCTCTCTTCGGGTGTCGGGGTTGATGTGCACTACCCGCCACCTCCGGCCTGTGCCCGTTCGTGCACCCTTCCATTGGTCGACAATCCACGCCTTCGACATCGAATCTCCCTGGATGGTTTCTTTGACGCACCATCTCGGCGTATCACGGACATGACGAACCTTAACAACGAGTCACGGTTGCTCACGCCCACAGAGGTGGCCGAGTGGCTAGGCCGCTCCGTGCCTGCCCTGTCACAGCTTCGATACCGAGGAACGGGGCCGCGCTTCATCCATGCTGGTGGGCGCGTGCGCTATCGACAGAGCGATGTCGACGCATGGCTGACTCATGGTGAGCGGGACGCGACGTGATCGACCCTGCCATCTTTCCCCGGCTCCAGGCGCTATGGGCGGAGGCCGACGCCGCGTTCCGTACCGACGACGCGTATGTCATCGACATGGCGGAGGAGTCGGTGAAGGTCTACGCCCAGCGCATGGCGCGACGGGCGCGTCGAGAAGCTGCGGCCCAGGTGGCGGTGAGGGTCGTCGAGACGGTGCCCGTCAAGAGCAAGCCCGTCGAGACGGTGCCCGTCAAGAGCAAGCCCGTCGAGATGGTCGACATGAAGGTCGACGCCGTGGTGGCGACCTCCGACGAGGCGCGGCGCGAGCGTTCGCGGGCCCAGGCTCGACAGGCCTACGCCGAGAAGATGGGCGCGATGACGGAGGACGAGCGCAGAGCCTGGCACCGGGCGAAGAACGGCCCGAGGACGGAGCGCTCTCGCGCGGAGGCGCGGGAACGATACGCCGCGCAGATGGCCGCGATGAGCCCCGAGGAGCGCAAGGCCTTCCACAGGGCGAAGAACGAGCGCGCGAAGGCGAAGCGACAGGGCGATGTCGGCGGTGCCGCGTAGCGTCTGCCCATGCCCTCGCGCCGCCTGAGCCCGCGTACGGCGCTGGATGTCGCCCTCTCGGCGGCGGTCACGCGCAACTTGCTGACGAACGATCCAGGGCCCGTCCTGGATGAGCTACGGCAGATAGCAGGAGACGATCACGATCTACTGGCCCAGGTGGCCGGGACCTGCGCGGGCTGGTACGAATCGCCGGAGACGATCACGCTGTGCGCCGCGCTCGCCGCCGAAATCGAGGGCGCGAACCCATGGGTCCAGGTGGGCCGAGAGCGGCGCTCACGCGGCACGCACGGCGCTCCTCGTGACTGATCCGGGATCAGGCCAACAGAAGGCGCTTGGCCGTGTCCACTTGCTTGGTCGTCACGTCGCCGGGCATCGGCTCGGGGACGGCGAGCCCGTCCGAGAAGAACATGATCTCGGCACCCTTCGACCTCTTGGTGGCCGCGGAGTAGGTGAGGCCGTACCGGATTGTCGTCGCATCGGGGTACAGGGCCGTGATCTCGGGTCGCGCGTCGTAGGAAACGATCCAGGGGTGGGCGAGGGTCGACACCGACTCCGCGATCTGGGCGTGGTCCGCGGCGTCGTAGAAGTTGTCGTAGAGCCCTTCGCCCTTCTCGAAGTAGGGCGGGTCCAGGTACAGGAACGCGGGATCGGCGGCGGAATCGTTCCACGCGGCCACGTACTCGACCGCATCCTCGTTGCTCAGCACGACGCGGCCGCGGTGTCGACCAAGCTTCCGAATGCGCTCGATCAGCCCGTCTTTGTTGTAGCGGGCGTCGATCTTCCATGGGCCAGTCTGGTCGAGGCCCCCGATGACGCCGCCGCCGATGATGCCGGATCGGTTCGTGCGGTTGAGGAAGAAGGTGGCGAAGCCGAGTTCGAGGCCCTGCGCTTCGGGGGAGTTGATGATCTGCCGTTGCTCGTGCCAGACATCCATGGTGACGGGCGTCTTCTCGATCAGCGCACACAGCGCGTCTGTCTGGGTCAGGGCGCTCGACCAAAAGGCGTGAATGCCTGGGTTCAGGTCGTTGATGAACGCGCGGTCGGCATACCCCTCGTAGAGGAGGGAGAGGGCGACGGAGGCCCCGCCCGCGTACGGCTCGACGTAGTCATGGCCAACGAGATCGTTCTCGATCATCAGGAGCTTGACGAAGTTCGTCAGCTTGCCCTTCCCGCCGGGGTAGCGGAGGGGGGAGGGGTAGCGGGATAGCTGGGTCACTTCCAGATCGCTTCCAAGAATGGCTGCAACTCGTCCCACGAGAGACGGAGTTCGCTCGGCTTGGGGAAGGAGTAGCTGTTGTGGACGTACTGGTTCAGCGTACTCAGCCCAGCCGCCAGACCGTGCGTGCTGTTCGCAACCTGCTCCACGACGGTGTGAAGTTGCTTCGCGATGGCCGACGAGGCGAGGAGATGGTCGTTCGCCTTCTTCATCCGTTTGGCCAGCGGCTGGTTGCGCCGGTCGTTCTCGGTCATGAGCGAGTGCCTGATGATGTAGTCGTCCACGGAGAGTTCGACGAAGACACGGAACAACACGGAGCCCGCGTTCGGGTACTGGTCCGCGTTCAGCGTCACCAACTCGTTGTAGATGGTGTTCAGCCGCTGCGGAGTCGGATTGATCTTCGCGTCACTCGCGGCCACGGACGTGCGCGGTGCCTTGGTCTTAGTCGTCTTCTTCGGCTTGGGCTTGGGTGCGACAGGAGTCGTCTGCCCCTTCGGCAAGTCAGAGAGGCGGGCCGGTCCGTCGAGCTTGGTGCTGGGGTCGGGCAACTCGTCGGCGGTGAACTCGGCGATGTAGGCCTGACGCTGGTCGTCGTCGTAGAGGTCGGGCACGCGCTTCCGCTGAGAACGGAGATCGTCGACGATCTTCCGGAGGCCCTTCGCGACCTCGGCCTTGGGGTAGCGCGACACGAGTTCGCCGTCCACGACATCCAGACCGAGCTTGTCCCGGATCTTCGACGACTTCAGGAGCCTCTGGAGGGTCGTCGTGATCCGCGTCTTCGACGTGCTCGGTCCGTCCACCTCGTCGATGAACTCCAGCACCTGGCCGGAGTAGGAACGTCGAGCGGTCGCACCGTGACGAGCGAGGAACCGGTCTTTTTCGTCGGAGTCCCACTCGACGAGTCCAGCGCCTTCCTGAGCGCCTCCGTGACGACTGATGACGAAGGCGATTGCCTGTTCTTCCTCGTTCGGCTCGTACAGAGCGCACTGCACCTCTTCGATGCGGTTGTCGGCGAACCGAAGGGAGAGGGCGTTGAGCTTCTTGAAGTCGCCGGGGGTCAGCGCGGACTGCACGATGGTCGGCGTCTCCAGCGCCTTCAAGGCGAGGGTTCGGCGGTTGCCCTCCAGCACGGTGTAGCCGCGCTTCTTGTCGCCCGTGGCCACGACCGTGAACGGCTGGGCGACATCAAGTCCGTGATCCACTATGCTCTCAGCGAGTTTCACGAGCCTCTTGCCCTGCTGCTGTGCGAGGGCGTGGATCGTGGCCTGCTGGCTCGACTGCTCGTCACCCAGGCGGGCGTTCTTCTGATCGAGAAGTAGGTCACTCACCGAAATCGGGCTGAGTCGTGGCATGGCGTTCGTCCCCCAAGTGCGTCGTCCACCTTGCCGAGACCCTACCGGCTACCCGTGCCGGAGCCCGGTACCCGCAGTCTCAGCGAGTCTCGGCCAAGGCGCGGTAGATCGTCGGGCGGCTGACCTTGTAGTCCTCGGCCAGGACGCTCACCGTAGTGCCGCTGGCGTGGGCCTTGCGGATGCGCTCGACCTGCGCCGCCGAGAGGGACGACTTCCGGCCCCCGGTGCGCCCACGGGCTCGGGCGGCGGCGAGTCCGTCGACCGTGCGGGCGACGATCATCTCGCGCTCGAACTGCGCGAACGCCGACAGGATCGTGTAGAACATCCGGCCCTCGGGGGTCGACGTGTCGATGGGCTGCTCGGTCGCCTGGAGGGCGATCCCGTTGTCGTCGAGCCACTTCGCGATCTCGATCAGGTCTCGGCTGCTGCGGCCCAGACGGTCGAGTCGGGTGATGACGAGGGTGTCACCCTTGCGGAGGATGCGGCGCACCTCATCCCACACAGGGCGGCTGGCCTTGGTGCCGGTGTACTTCTCGATGTGGATCTGATCCACGCCCGCGCGCTCCAGGGCGTCGGCCTGTCCGTCGATGTTCTGGTCGGTGGTGGAAACCCGGCTGTAGCCGATGCGCTGACTCGTCATGCTTCGACTGTAACGCAAACGGTGGAAAACGTACATACGAAAACGGAGGGAATCGGACGTAGATTCCGTACACGAGTTACGGACGCGATCTGACGGCGTGTCGAGGCCTGGGGACCGAGTGTCCGAAAATCATCGTTTCCGTACTTCCGAAAATGGATCTACTCGTCGTTGGCGCGCTCTTCGATCCAGTCGACCGCGGCGTCGGAAAGGTAGAACCCCGTGGGGCCCCCTTGACCCACCCACCAAGCATCAGACGTGACCACGCCTCCCGCGGCAGAGATGGCCACCAGCGCGTCGGCTGATAGAGCCTCGCCGTTGTGGTCGATCAGCCATTGCCGGGTCGAGTCGTCGAGTCGGGGCCACCATTCACGAATATCCATGGGGCCATGGTGCACCCCTCAGCCGTCCTCGTTGAAGAGGCGCGTCAGGCGTTCGCGCTCGCGAGGGTCGGTCACCTTCGCGT
This sequence comes from Microbacterium sp. AG157, assembly GCF_003385695.1. NCBI lineage: Bacteria > Bacillati > Actinomycetota > Actinomycetes > Micrococcales > Microbacteriaceae > Microbacterium > Microbacterium sp. AG157. Next base: position 438,545 of record NZ_QRDK01000004.1, on the reverse strand, counting down.
CGCGGATGTCGCCGTCCACGACGGTAAGCCTGCGCACGCCCGTGCTCTCCAGGACGATGGTCTCGTGGGGATAGACGCGCACCTCGGCCAGCGAGTCCAGCGCGACGGTGGCGTCGGTGAAGCCCACGCCAACAACCCTGATGTTGTTCATGACGTGCTCCCGGGGAAGGCCCAGTCACGGAGGTGGTCGAGCACGTGGTCGGGTACGTCGACCATCTCGGCAGGCTCGCCATTGCCGCGGAGCATCACGAGGTGCAGGACGCCGCTGTCGTCCAGGCCGTAGGCGGTCTCGACGCCGGTCGTGGATCGTCCGATGAAGATCTCCCACGCGGGGAGGACGACGGGGACGCCGCCCACGCGCACACGCACGGAGGGCTGGCCATTCGAGACCGATGGAACGGGGGCCCACCGCGCGGCGGTGGCCTGCGCGGCGAGGAAGTGCGACAGGCTGCGGGCGTTTGGGGTGCCCAGGTCGACTGTCATGGGTGCGTCGTAGTCCCAGTCGTCCTCATGGCGCTGTCGGGCGACAGGGGCCTGCTGCGGTCGCTGGGAGTAGCCGGGCGAGTTGACGCCGCTCGTGCGGAACGGATGAATCACGCGGGCGGCGTGTCTCTTCGCTGGCATGGTCTCGCTCGTCTCTCTCGTGGGGAAGGGGGGCCCTGGACCCCCAGCCGAAGGGGCTGATCTTGTGGGGGTCCAGGGCCGGGGTGCTCAGGGCGCGCTTCCGAGGTCGCGTCCCGAGCGGGGCCGTGGGCGTCCCGTGCCCGTTATACGGAGCACCCACGGGGGTCTGTGTGGAGTTAGGGGGCGGTGGCGCGAGCCGTCCGCACGAGCGCGATGAGATCGACCAAGCGCAGGACGGCGTAGCTCTCGGCGATGGGGCGATCACTGCGCCACTGGAGTACCGCACCTACGGGCGAGCCCGACAGGTTGGCCACGCCGACCGCCGCGTCGAGGTCGTCGGACAGGCGGAGGGAGCGGCGGGAGGTCACGGAGAGCGCGACGCCTGCCACGTCGAGGTCCGGGTGGATCTCCTCGCCGATGTCCATCAGGCGCTGTGGGCGAGGGTAGCTCGCGACGGGCACGCCCTCACCCGAGATGTACTCACGCGCCAGATCCACCACGGCGCGGTGCGTGCGGCGATTCCGGTTCCCAAGGGCGGCGCTCATCGCGGGGGCCCGTACGTCTTGTTGACCTCGGCCAGGGCGGCATGCTGCGCCTCCTCGGTGGGCTGACGGAAGGCGGCTTCGCGCGCGGCGTCGCGGGCCTGCTTCCAGTCGGCGTCTCCAGGAATCCAGGGCTGGAGGTTGGCGGGGAACTCACCCGGAGCCAGCAGGCGCTTGCCCCACTTCGCGAACTGCGCGTCTTCGTCGTCGACGATGGCGCTCCAGACGGGGTGGCCATGCTTGTTCACGTCCGCGGACAGCAACTCGGCGGTCACGGTGAAAGTGTCGCCGCGCTTCAACGAGAGCGGCGGAGTGCCGCCCCAGATCGACGTGTTGCGGGCGAGGTTGATCGGGCCCAGTGCGTGCACGTAGTCGCCGATCTTCACCTGATGATCGGGAGCGTCCCCGACAGGCTGGGCGGCACGGAGGGCGGCGGCGCGCTCACGGGCGAGGCGGAGGCGCTGCACGCCGATGGGCTCGGCCTTGCCGGGGTCGACGGCCAGGTCGTCGGTCTTGATGTTGTCGGTGCTCATGGGGTCAGGCCTCCAGGGCGGTCGTGGTTGGTTCGGGAATCAGGGCGCGGATCTCGTCTGCAATCTCGGGTCGGTGCAGGGCGTCGAGTTCGTCGGCCACGGCATCCACGGTGTGGTGCCCGCGGCGGGCGAGGCGCACCACGGCGACGGATACGTCCTGCGTCCAGGCCTGCCGCGCGATATCGACCTCGCCGTCGGCCCCGTTGGTGGCCAGCACGCTCAGGGCGCGTAGCTCGCTGTCTCCCGCACGGAGGACACCCGCACGGTCGCCTGCCTCGCGGGCCTCCAGGGCGGTCTGTCGTGCACGCTGCGCGATCTCGGCCACGCGGGCGACGACGCTCGTCCAGTCCATGCCCTGGGCCCGGGCGATCTTCTCGTCGAGGTCCGCACGCACGTGCCCCGCCTTGATGTGGTGGGTGATGCTCTCGCGTCCAGGGGCCCCGTGCTGCTTGGCAATGCGGGAAATGCTCGTGCCTTCAGCTAGAGCAACCTCGACGCGCTCACGCTGCGGTGCAGGGAGGGTGCACACCGCGCACGGGCGTCCTACGCGACGTGCGGGTGATGCGGTCGAGGTGGTCATGCCAGGAGTATCGACCGCTTCGACATCGAACCCGTTCTCGGTGTCGAACCCGGCCCAGGGGCATGACGGATGCGCTTATCCGACGCGCTGGTCGGGGCGTCTGTGGTGGGTACGCGCTCACCCATGGCGGGGTGCGGGAGAGTGCGCGTCACGCGCTAACGGCTAGTTCGCGATCCGAGCATCCAGGGCCGCTCGCGCCTCGTTGATGATGTTGCGGAGTTGGTTCGTGGTGTGGTCGCTGAAGGCATCTCGTGCGAGGCCACGGACGCCTGCACGGCGTGCCAGCCGCAGGGCCTGCTGGCGGAGCCGTTCGCGCTCGTCGATGGCGTGCCCACGGGCTCGGTGCTCACGCTCGATAGTGAGGCGACGGGCCATGAGGGCGGCGTTGGCCTTGTCGGCCTCGGCCTTCTGCGCGGCCAAGTCGGCGAACGCCGTGTTCCAGTCGTCGTCGGTGTCGAACATGGTGACCTCCAGGAAGGCATTAGCCACGGTGGGAGCCCTTCGGACTCCAGAACGGGCGCGCCAGATTTCTGCCCGTTACCGGCTAAACATGTCCGGAGGAAGGCCACGACGAATAGCCCGCCACCTGGATGGAGGCGAACGACGTGTGACCCTGGGGGACCGCCTTCTAGACGACGGCGCGGTGTCGACTTCCGCTGAGGGTGTTTGAGTGCCGACAGCGACGAGAGAGGACCCGTGGGGGCCTCGGACTCGTCACGCAGTACCGTACGCGTCTTGCGTTCCGCATGCAAGCATGCTAATTATCGCGCGTCACGCGCTAACCCTCTAGATCGTGGCATGGCGAAGGCCCCGCTCCAGGGGTTCGAGGACGAGTCGAGGCCACTGGGTCGGAGCGGGGCCTCCGATCAGCATACGGCATTCTTGAATGTACGCGCTAACCTGGGATTTATCGTGCGTCACGCGCTAACGGGCGGGCTCCATTCGCGATCTCGCCATCGTCCAAACGCGTGTCGTCTCCGAGTCTTGGTGACCGCGCTGCCAGACTCCGCGCATGGGACTTCCGTTATGGGTTCAGATAGTCGCTCTGGCGGTGCCTGCTGCGGTGAGCATCTTCTCGGCTCTTTGGGCGACCAGATCGGCGCGGCGGGCTCAGAAGGCTGAGCACGAAGCTGCACGTTTGCGAGCCCTGGAAGACCGAGTGGCTGAGCGCAAGTACGAGCTCTATCAACCGTTCTTGCAGACGCTCGGGGACATGCTGACTCCCTTCCGCAACGACGCCGCGACGGAGCGCCTAGAGGACGTGATGGCGGACTTCTCCTCGTTCGTTGCGATCTGGGGCTCAGATGAAGCAGTCGAGACCTTCTACCGTTTCAGGGTGGCGTCGGCGTCGTCCCCACCGACGCTCATCACGATGCGCCTCATGGCCGACTTCCTCATCGCGGTACGGAGGGACATTGCCTGGCCCGCTACGGAGATCACTGGCCTCCACGTCATCGGTATGCGCATCAACGACTTGCCCGAGCATCCCGAGATGAAGCGCGCCTTGGAGCAGCCGCTTGCAGAGTTGTGTAGAGCAGAGGGTTGGACACCACCGTTCGATCTTTAGAAGGTCTAGACCATAGTCAGGATCTGGTCAGGATGCTCCGGAGATGCGAAGTGATCCACCGTTACGGCTGACTCTCGATCAATCTCTCTCTGACCGGGGTTTTCCACAGTCTTCCCCACGCGCTCGGTAACGCCGCCTAACGCTAGATATCGCGTCTAATCGAACAGTGGGTTCTGGGTTCAAGTCCCAGGGGGTGCACCACCTGAAGAAGCCTCGTAATCAGTTCGATTACGGGGCTTCTTCGCGTTCACACGGAGCCGGGTCCCTGTCATATCCCGATCTCTCCCGAGGCGTTGACGCATTGTCATGTGTCCGATGTCTCAGGCGGCGCGTTGCTCCGTCCGTTCATCGATGAGCGCGACTTCGTGCGGCTGCCATCCGTACTCGTAGGGCAGGTACGTCGTGAGGATCTGCATCGGTGACAGGAGGGTCGTGGAGATTCCATGGCGCACTGTCACCGCGTCGGGGTCTCGATCGCGTACGGCGATCTGAAGCTCGGAGACGAGTTCTCGAGCGCGCAGGATTCCGTAGGCGTCGACCACGAGACGCCAGTCCGCGATGGTCAAGGTCGTCCACGCTCGTGAGACGGCTGTGGTCTCTCGGGCGACGGGCAGGAAAAGCATGACGATCGCGGCGGCGACGAGTGCGTTGGCGAGGAGCGCCGCAGCCAAGGAGCTCACGCCGAATGGCGCGGCGCCGAAGACGGCGTCCGACCCGTTCGTCAGAAAAGCCAGCGCGCGCGTGGCGCAGTGGAGGGCGTAGAAGGCCGTTGCGACGGCGATGACGATGCGGGGTGGCCGGGGTAAGACCGTGTTGTGCAGTGCCAGTGTCGCGCAGGCGCCGCCGGCGAGGGCCAGCGTGCAGAGGAGCACGATGCGCGCTGCGTCAGGTGGAAGCAACACCGAACTCGTGGCGACCGTCAGCCCCGCGAGGAGTGTCGCGCCCGCTGCGAAGCGTGCGAGACGCTGCCGCACCATGGTCATCGCGACGCACATGAGGCCGATGGACACAACGAACGTGGTGTCGGCGGGGAAGGTGACGGAGACGACGTTCACATCGCGGTCTCCGATGAGACGCATGACGGCCGACCCGACGGAGAGCGCCGCGGCCGCGGCGGCGATTCTCAACGCGGCGGCGCGGGGATCCAGGGGGAGGGGTCGGGCGAAGGAGTACGCAGCGACGACGATGGCGACAGCGACAGAGACGATGACGATCCCCACCGACAACAGCAGCATGATTCCCCGTGACCCCCGGCTCGGAACGCTACTGGGGGATCCCGCGCCTTTCAAATCGCCGCGGCTACCCTGCGCAATCCTCCTGCGCGGGGTTCCGGTGCCCGGCAGGATGGAACGACGCGCCGCACGCGGCGCACGACGAACCCGGGAGGTTCCCATGGCCGACGACGAGATGTGGGATGTCACCGACATCCAGGGCACCCCGACGGGAACTCTGCACCGACGCGGCGATGGTCCCGTGCCGACGGGGTCGTTCCACATCGTGGCATCCGTGTGCCTGGTGTCGTCGAGTGGGCGGGTCTTGATGAGCCTGCGGGCCGCGGGCAAGGATTACCCGTTGGCGTGGGAGTTTCCCGCCGGCAGTGCCCTACGCGGAGAGACCAGCCGTACGGGCGCGGTGCGCGAGCTCGCCGAAGAGACCGGGATGGTGCTGACTCCGGACGATCTCGTGCTCGTCGGACGCGTCGTGGAAGAGAGCGCCCTGTTCGACCTGTGGGTGGCTCGCATCGAGGGCGAGCCGGTGCCCGTGCCCGACCCGGAGGAGGTTCAGGATGCCGAGTGGGTCACCCTCGACGTCGTGCACCAGCGGTGGCAGGACGGTGTGTTCGCGACGCCGTGGAACGCCCGGTTCGATCAGCTGTGGGAGACGCTGGAGCAACGGGTCGCAGAGATGCGCGACCGCGTCGACGGCGCCTAGAACCGCCCCCTTCCCCGGCACGCCCACGAAGCATCCCCTCCGCGGCGATTCGCCGGACGGAGGGGATGTTCGTGTGCGGGACGGGTGGTCTCCGCACTGGCGGGTCGTGGCGCCTACGGCACCTGCACCAGAAGGTTCGGAGAGGTGAGGGCGTTGCTGATCCGGCCCGACACGGCATCGCCCAGGATCGTCGAGGTCACGTCCGGCATGCAGGGAGGGGCCGCACCTTTCGGTCGGCCCCTCCGTGTCGGGCGTTGCTCCCTGGCGTCAGGCCGCGTCCCCGATGAGAACGGCGGCGCCCTCGTCAGCGGCATCCGCGTGCGATCCGTCGACGTGGGCGAGAAGACGCCGCCCGAAGAGGATGCACGCGCTCGCGATCACGACCGACACGGCGGCCATCACGTAGGGCACTCCGGCGCCGTAGGCGTGCCACAGCAGAGCGGCGAGCGGGGGAGCGACCGCACCGCCCAGGAAGCGCACGGCGGAGTAGGCCGACGACGCGACCGAGCGGGGAAGGTCGGTGGCTTCCATGACCGCTTCGGTGAGCGCGGTGTTCACGACACCCAGCACCAGGCCGCCCACGATGATGCACACGACCAGAGCGACGGCCGACGACACGATGAACGCGGCGACGAGCAGGTCGAGGGCCAGCAGCGGCAGGGCGATCAGCAGGACCGTCGTCAGTCGCAGGCGACGCAGCAGCAGGGGAGCGACCCAGACGCTCGTGATCGCCAGGCCCACGCCCCAACCGAAGAAGGTCAGGCCGATGCCCATCGCCCCGAACCCGAGGGGGAACGGCGAGAACGCGAGCAGCGTGAAGAAGCCGATGTTGTAGAACAGCGCGGTCGCCGCGAGGATCGCCAGCGCCGGGCGGCCCAGGGCGCGGAACGGCGCGCTGAAGGGGAGGGGGGTGCGCACGGGCTTGGGGCCGCGCAGCAGGACCGCCACCGCGAGGAACGCGATCGCCATCAGAACGACGACGCCGAAGAACGGCCCACGCCAGCTGACTTCACCCAGGATGCCGCCGAGCAGCGGTCCCACGGCGATGCCGAGGCCCAGCGCGGCTTCGTAGAGGATGATCGCGGCGGAGCTCCCGCCGGATGCGGCGCCCACGATCGTCGCCAGCGCGGTCGAGATGAACAGGGCGTTACCCAGACCCCATCCGGCGCGGAAGCCGATCACCGCGTCGACGCTGCCGCTGATGGCGCAGAAGAACGCGAACACGACGATCAACCCGAGACCGACGAGCAGGGTCGCCTTGGCGCCGATGCGGCTCGAGATCCAGCTGGTGATGAGCATCGCCAGACCGGTCACGACGAGGTAGCTGGTGAACAGCAGTTCCGTCTCGACCGGGGTGGCCTTCAGGGAGTCCGCGATCGCGGGAAGGATCGGGTCGACGAGACCGATGCCCATGAACGCGACGACGCATGCGAAGGCGACGGCCCAGACCTGCGCGGGCTGTTTCCAGACGCTGGGCGCCTTGCTGACTGCTGCGGTACCGGCACTCACCGGACCACCTCCTGTTCTTCTGCGGATCCCGTGGGGGCTCCGCGATCTTCGGTCGGATCGGCGTCGTCTTCGTCGTCGGTGGTTTCGTTTCGACCCGCGGACGTCGGCGCCATCCCCACGCGGAGCGAGAGCGCGGCGGCGGCGACGCCCACGGCATCCCACTCCCTCTCGGAGAGGTCGGCCACGTGCGGCGCGAGGGCCGCGCGGAACTGCTCGTACCACCCGGCCAGCGCGTCGAGGCCCTTCGCCGTCGCGGCGATCACGCTGACGCGCGAGTCGTCGGGCAGGCGGCGGCGCTCGACGAGTCCCGCCTCGTCCATCTGGTGAACGAGGCGGGTCATGCCGGGCTGCGTCACGCGACTGAGTGTCGCGAGATCGCCCAGGCGCTGAGGACCGTGGTCGCGCAGGAGCGTCAGCGTGCGCCACTGCGCGGCGGGGGCGTCGGTCTGGGTGTCGAGAGCCGCGACGCGGGTGAGGGCGTGCACCGCGAGCAGAAGGGTCTGCAGGTCGTCGTGGCGGGTCATATCAAGAAGTATACCCCCGGTATATACCTTGGGTATCTAATCGGACGGGATCACCGGGCGGCGATGCGCGTAGACAACTGATGTGCGTGCGCGAGAAGGATGCGTCCGAGCTCCGCGAGGCGCTCGCCGCCGAAGCGGAACTCCACCCCCGTCAGGCTGAGAGCCCACTGCGGGTCGCCCGCGCGGGTGAACACGGCCGCGCCGAGGCCGTAGCTCCCCTCGACGATCAGCCCAGGGTTCACCGCGTATCCGCGCGCCTGCGTGTCACGGATCCGCGCGCGCAGACGCCCGGGGGAGTGCGACACCCCCCACTTCTCGGGGAGCTCCGGATGTCGCTCGAGATAGGCATCCACCTCGCTCGACGGCAGGAATGCGAGGATCGCCAACCCCGCCGAGGCCACCCCGAGCGGAAAGCGCACCCCCTCCGACAGCACGAACGAGCGGATCGGGAAGCTCCCGTCCTCGCGCACCAGGCACACCGTCTCGTCGCCGCGCCGCACCGACAGGAAGGCGCTCTCCTCGGTTCGCACCGCCAGGGAGCGCACGATGTCGCGCGCGGTCGAGGTGATGTCGAACCGGGATGCCGCGACACTCCCCATCAGGTAGAGCTCCGGCCCCGGCAGCCAGTGCCCGGTCGGCTCGTCGCGGTCGACGAGCCCCTCGGCGCGGAGGGCGCTGAGGAGGCGATACGCGGTCGGTCGCGTCAGATCGGCGTCGCGCGCGAGGTCGCCGACCGGCGCGCCGGTCTCGCCCGCGGCCGTGACGAGGCGCAGGAGTCGAGCGGCACGCGAGATGGCCTGGGCGCCGGGAACGGATCGCGATGCAGTGTCCACGATGTGGACGCTATGCCCCACGTCATCCACATGACAAGAGCGCGGTCGACTCCGCAGGCCCACCCGGCGCAGCGTAGGAGCACGAAACGAAGGAGTTCGCGTGATCGACAAGACCGTCGCCTCGGCCGCCGAGGCCGTCGCCGACATCCCCGACGGAGCGTCGCTCGCCGTCGGAGGGTTCGGACTCTCGGGCAACCCCGTCGCTCTCATCGAGGCTCTGCTCGCCCAGGGGACCCGCGACCTGTCGGTCGTGTCGAACAACTGCGGCGTCGACGACTGGGGGCTCGGTGTCCTGCTCGGGGCCGGCCGCATCAGCAAGATGACCTCGTCGTACGTCGGCGAGAACAAGGAGTTCGAACGGCAGTTCCTCTCGGGCGAACTCGAGCTCGAGCTCACCCCGCAGGGCACCCTCGCCGAGAAGCTCCGGGCCGGCGGGTCGGGGATCGCGGCCTTCTACACGCAGACCGGCGTGGGCACCCAGGTCGCCGAGGGCGGCCTGCCGCGTCGCTACGACGGGGCAGGCGGCATCGCGGTGGCGTCGCCGGTCAAGGACGTGCGCACGTTCGAGGTGAACGGCGAGCAACGCGAGTTCGTGCTCGAAGAGGCCATCACCACCGATTTCTCGCTCGTGCACGCCTACAAGGCCGATCGTCACGGCAACCTCGTCTTCCGCAAGGCCGCGCGCGCCTTCAACCCCCTCGCCGCGATGGCCGGCCGCACCTGCATCGTTCAGGTCGAGCACCTCGTCGAACCCCGCGAGCTGGATCCGGATGCCGTGCACCTCCCCGGTGTCTACGTGCACCGCATCGTCGAGGTCGGCCCCGACATCCCCAAGCGCATCGAGAAGCGCACCGTGAGTGAGCAGACCCGCTGATGGTTCTCTCCCGCACCGGAATGGCCGCCCGCGCCGCTCGCGAGCTCGCGGACGGCTCCTACGTCAACCTCGGCATCGGCCTGCCCACCCTCGTGCCCAACTACGTGCCCGACGGTGTGACGGTCGTGCTCCAGTCAGAGAACGGCATCCTCGGCGTCGGTCCCTACCCGACCGAAGATGCCGTGGATGCCGACCTCATCAACGCCGGCAAAGAGACCGTGACCACCCTCCCGGGGTCGGCGTTCTTCGACTCGGCGCTGAGCTTCGGAATGATCCGCGGCGGCAAGATCGACGCCGCGATCCTCGGGGCGATGCAGGTGTCGGCATCCGGAGACCTGGCCAACTGGATGATCCCGGGCAAGATGGTGAAGGGCCCGGGCGGAGCGATGGACCTCGTCCACGGCGCCGCCCGCGTGATCGTGCTGATGGAGCACGTCGCCCGCGACGGCTCGCCGAAGATCGTCGAAGAGTGCTCGCTGCCGCTCACCGGCCGCGGCGTCGTCGATCGCATCATCACCGACCTCGCCGTCCTCGATGTGACGGAGGATGGACTCGTGCTCGTCGAGCTCGCCCCCGGGGTGAGCGTCGACGAGGTGCGGGCCGCCACCGAGCCCGCACTGACCGTGAGACTCACCGAGGAGATCGCATGACCACCGAGAACGACGTCGTCATCGTCGCCGCCGCCCGGACCCCGCAGGGGCGCTTGAAGGGCCAGCTCGCCCCGCTCACCGCGGTGCAGCTCGGCGCCACCGCGATCCGCGGGGCGCTCGAGCGCGGCGGCATCCCGGCCGACACTGTCGATGCGGTGCTCGTCGGCCAGGTGCTGCAGGCCGGGGCCGGGCAGAACGCCGCGCGACAGGCCGCGATCGCCGCGGGTATCGGATGGGACGTGCACAGCGCCACGATCAACAAGGTCTGCCTCTCGGGCCTCACGGCGATCATCGACGCCGCGCGCATGCTGCGCCTCGGCGACGCCACCGTCGTCGTCGCCGCGGGTATGGAGTCCATGACCCGCGCCCCGCACCTGTTGATGAACTCGCGCGACGGCTACGCGTACGGCTCGGTCGAGGTGCTCGACCACCTGGCGTTCGACGGCCTCACCGACGCCTACGACCGCGAGAGCATGGGCGCGTCGACCGAGCGCGCGAACGCCCGGTACGAGGTCACGCGCGAAGCTCAGGATGCCGTGGCCGCGCGCTCCCACCAGCGCGCCGCCGCCGCGCAAGCGGAGGGGATCTTCGACGCCGAGATCGTGCCGGTGTCGATCCCGCAGCGGAAGGGCGACCCGGTCGTGGTCACCGCCGACGAGGGCATCCGCGCCGACACGACGGTCGAGACGCTCGCGAAGCTGCGCCCCGCCTTCACCGAGGGAGGCTCGATCACCGCGGGCAACGCCTCGCAGATCTCCGACGGCGCGTCGGCGGTGGTCGTCACCACCCGAGCGATCGCCGCCGAGCGCGGGTGGGACGTGCTGGCCGTCGTCGGCGCCTCAGGTCAGGTCGCCGGCCCCGACAACTCCCTGCACGACCAGCCCGCCCGCGCGATCGCCCGGGCGCTCGAGAAGCAGCAGATCTCGGCCTCCGAGCTCGATCTCGTCGAGATCAACGAAGCCTTCGGCGCGGTCGTCGCCCGTTCGCAGGCCGAGCTCGGCCTTTCCGACGAGGTCGTCAACCCGCACGGCGGCGGCATCGCGATCGGTCACCCGATCGGCGCGTCGGGCAACCGCCTCGTCGTGCACGCCGTGCACGAGCTGGTGCGGCGGGGCAGCGGTACGGCCGCGGTCGCGCTCTGCGGCGGTGGGGGTCAGGGCGACGCGCTGATCCTGACCCGCTGACGTCACCCGCACCCACGGCGGAGGGATGCCGCGACCTCGAGGCCACGGCATCCCTCCGGCCGTCGTGAAGTCAGCGTGCGAGGCGCTTCTTGAAGAGCTTGTCCTGCTTCTTGGAGACGGGGGAGTCGCCCGCGATCACGCGCCCCCGGCGCGCGCGACGCGTGTCGACGACCGCGCCGATCGCGAGAGCCAGCGTGATGCCCCAGCTGAGCCATGCCAGCGCCGTGCGCCAGGTGAACGGCTCGTCGTTCTTGAGGCCCCTCAAGAGGGTGATGCCGCCGGTGATGGCGCTGAGAAGACCGGTTCCGAAGATGTACTGCCGCATGCGCCCAACCTATCGAGCGGGGCGCTCCGGCGTCGGACCTTGACAGGAGCGGGTCGATTCCCGGAACGACCTCGCGCAATCCGTCCACCCCCTCGACGCGATCGCACCCGCTGTTAGCCTGAGGAAGATCCCCGAGGAGGACCTGTGCCCCAGGCCGATTTCGTCGTCGTCGCCAACCGACTGCCCGTCGATCGCACCCCCGACGGAGAGGGGTGGAGACGCTCACCCGGCGGTCTCGTCACCGCTCTAGAACCGGTGATGCGCAGCGCCGAGGGCGCGTGGGTCGGGTGGGCGGGACAAGCCGATGTGACCGTCGAGCCCTTCGACTTCGAGGGCACGCACCTCGTTCCGGTGCCCCTGTCGGCCGCAGACGTGCAGCTGTACTACGAGGGCTTCTCGAACGACACCATCTGGCCGCTCTACCACGACGTCATCGCCGCGCCCACGTACAAGCGCGCGTGGTGGGACGCCTACGTCAAGGTGAACGAGCGCTTCGCCCGTGCCGCCGCCGACGTCACCGCCGAAGGCGGGATCGTCTGGGTGCAGGACTACCAGCTCCAGCTCGTTCCCAAACTGCTGCGCGAACTCCGCCCCGACCTGACGATCGGCTACTTCCACCACATCCCGTTCCCCGCCTACGGCCTGTACTCGCAGCTGCCCTGGCGCAAACAGGTGCTCGAGGGGCTGCTCGGCGCCGATGTCATCGGCTTCCAGCGCGTGGCGGATGCCGGCAATTTCGCCCGGGCCGTGCGGCGTCAGCTGCGATACGAGACCAAAGCCAGCGGCATCCTGGTCCCCGACTCCGCGGGCGGCACGCGCGTGGCTCTCGCGAAGGCGTTCCCCATCTCGATCGACGCCGACTCCTACATCGAGCTCGCGCAGAAGCCCGAGATCCAGCAGCGCGCGAAGGAGATCCGCGAGGGTCTCGGCAACCCCCGCAAGATCCTCCTGGGCGTCGACCGCCTGGACTACACCAAGGGCATTCGCCACCGTCTGAAGGCGTGGGGCGAACTGCTCGAAGACGGTCGGGCCACCGTCGAGGACGCGACCCTCGTGCAGGTGGCGAGCCCGAGCCGCGAGAGGGTCGATGCCTACGTGCAGTTGCGCGACGAGATCGAGATGACCGTCGGGCGCATCAACGGCGACTACGACACCACCACCCACACGGCCATTCGCTACCTGCACCAGTCGTACCCGCGCGAAGAGATGGTCGCCCTGTTCCTCGCCGCCGACGTCATGCTCGTGACGGCGCTCCGCGACGGGATGAACCTCGTCGCGAAGGAGTACGTCGCCAGCCGCATCGACAACCGCGGCGTGCTGGTGCTGAGCGAGTTCGCGGGGGCCGCCGACGAGATGGGCAGCGCGCTGCTCGTCAACCCTCACGACATCGACGGCCTGAAAGACCAGATCCTGCGGGCGATCGACATGCCCGCCGCCGAGCAGGGCCGCCGCATGCGCGCCCTGCGAAAGCGCGTGCGCGACCACGACGTCGAGGACTGGTCGCGTGAGTTCCTCGACGCGCTGTCGGTCTTCCACGAGAAATCGTCGAGCGCCGCCGCGGCGGCCGAGGTCGGCGAGGGCGACGACGGTTCGGTCCCCGAACGCGAGCCCATCGACGAAACGGATGCCGAATGACCGCCGCCGACGTGACGTTCGACGTGACCGCTCCGGGCGTCACGAGAGGGGTGGATGCCGAGTGACCGCAGCAGACGCGACCGTCGAGGCCGTCGCCACCACCGACACGCTCCTCGTCGCCCTCGACTTCGACGGCACGCTGTCGCCGCTCGTCGACGAGCCGATGTCGGCGCGGATGACCCCGGGTGCCCGGGCCGCGGTCGACGCCCTCGCGATGCTTCCGCGCACGGTCGTCGCGCTGGTCTCGGGGCGCTCGCTCGGACACCTGCGCGAGATCTCCGAGCACGACGATTCCTCGCCCATCTGGCTCGCGGGCTCGCATGGCGCGCAGTTCTGGATTCCCGGGGCGGGTGCCCAGGCTGCCGGCGACGACGAGACCGACATCGCCTTGCGTGACCGCCTGCAGAAAGAGGTCACGGACCGCACCGCCGACATGCAGGGGGTCTGGATCGAGCCGAAAGAGTACGGCCTCGGCGTGCACACGCGCACCGCGGATGCCGACACCGCCGACGCCGCGCGCTCGCTCGTCGATCAGCTGCTCGCCGACGAGGCGCCGTCGTGGCGTCGACGCACCGGACACGACATCCTCGAGTTCTCGTTCCGCCACGAGGGCAAGGATTCCGCCGTGGCACGGTTGCGCGAGCGCGTCGGGGCGACGGCCGTGCTCTTCGCCGGCGACGACGTCACCGATGAAGATGCTCTGAGCTCCCTGGATGCCGGTGACCTCGGCGTGCGCGTGGGCGGGGGAGACACCGCGGCGACGCTGCGCGTGGAGGACATCGACGCCTTCGTGGCGGTGCTGGATGACGTCGCACGCCTGCGCCGAGCGCACATCCACTGAATCGACGCCGGTTCGACCCGCCCCGTTCGCGTCACGTCGTCGGCGCGCGCAATAGACTTCGACAATGCCCGCACCGCAGAATCCGAACACCGGCGAGTTCGACATCAAGCCCCGCAGTCGCGTCGTCACCGACGGCATCGAAGCCACCACCTCCCGCGGAATGCTCCGCGCGGTCGGGATGGGCGACGAGGACTGGGACAAGCCCCAGATCGGCATCGCGTCGAGCTGGAACGAGATCACCCCCTGCAACCTCAGCCTCGATCGCCTCGCGCAGGGCGCGAAAGAGGGGGTGCACGCCGGCGGCGGCTACCCGCTCCAGTTCGGCACCATCTCCGTCTCCGACGGCATCTCGATGGGCCACGAGGGCATGCACTTCTCGCTCGTGTCGCGCGAGGTCATCGCCGACAGCGTCGAGACCGTCATGATGGCCGAGCGCCTCGACGGTTCGGTGCTGCTCGCGGGCTGCGACAAGTCGATTCCGGGCATGCTCATGGCATCCGCTCGACTCGATCTCTCGAGCGTCTTCCTCTACGCGGGTTCGATCGCTCCCGGCTGGGTCAAGCTCAGCGACGGAACCGAGAAGGACGTCACGATCATCGACTCGTTCGAGGCCGTCGGCGCGTGTCTCGCGGGCAAGATGAGCGAGGCCGACCTCAAGCGCATCGAGTGCGCGATCGCGCCCGGTGAGGGCGCGTGCGGTGGCATGTACACCGCCAACACCATGGCATCGGTCGCCGAGGCGCTCGGTCTCAGCCTCCCGGGTTCGGCCGCGCCGCCCTCCGCCGACCGCCGTCGCGACTACTTCGCCCACCGCTCGGGAGAGGCCGTCGTCAACCTGCTGCGTCAGGGCATCACCACGCGCGACATCCTCACCAAAGAGGCGTTCGAGAACGCCATCGCCCTCGCCATGGCGCTCGGCGGCTCGACCAACGTCGTGCTGCACCTGCTCGCCATCGCGAACGAGGCCGAGGTCGAGCTGAACCTGCACGACTTCAACCGCATCGGCGACCGCACGCCGCACGTGGCCGACATGAAGCCCTTCGGTCAGTACGTGATGAACGACGTCGACCGGCACGGCGGCATCCCGGTCATCATGAAGGCCATGCTCGACGAGGGTCTGCTCCACGGCGACGCGCTCACCGTCACGGGCAAGACGCTCGCCGAGAACCTCGCCGACCTGAACCCCGACCCGGTCGACGGCAAGGTCATCCACTCGTTCGACGACCCGATCCACGCCACCGGCGGCATCACGATCCTGCACGGCTCGATGGCCCCCGAGGGTGCCGTGGTGAAGTCGGCGGGCTTCGACGGCAACGTCTTCGAGGGTCCCGCTCGCGTGTTCGAGCGCGAGCGCGGCGCGATGGACGCCCTCGAGGCGGGCGAGATCACCGCCGGCGACGTCGTGGTCATCCGCTACGAGGGCCCCAAGGGCGGTCCCGGTATGCGCGAGATGCTCGCGATCACCGCCGCCATCAAGGGCGCGGGGCTCGGAAAAGATGTACTACTGTTGACGGACGGACGATTCTCAGGCGGCACAACCGGCCTGTGCATCGGCCACATAGCTCCCGAAGCGGTGGACGCAGGTCCTATCGCCTTCGTGCGCGATGGTGATCTGATACGGGTCGATATCGCCGCTCGCACTCTCGACTTGATCGTCGATGACGCCGAGCTGAGTTCCCGCCGCGAAGGCTGGGAACCGCTTCCCCCGCGCTATACCCGTGGCGTTCTGGCCAAGTACTCCAAGCTCGTGCACTCCGCCGCGGAGGGCGCGGTCACGGGCTGACGGCCGTCCCCCTTCTCACCTTCTCCCGGTTCTCGAGGTACTCCCATGTCCATCGATTCCTCAACGACGGCCGTGCCGCGGCCGCCCGCCCGCACCGCTCCGGCGCCCGTGATGACCGGCGCGCAGGCGGTCGTCCGATCGCTCGACCTGCTCGGCGTCACCGATGTCTTCGGTCTGCCGGGCGGGGCGATCATGCCCGTCTACGACCCGCTCATGGACGACGAGCACGTGCGCCACATCCTCGTGCGTCACGAGCAGGGCGCCGGCCACGCGGCCGAGGGCTACGCCGCCGCCTCCGGCAAGGTCGGCGTCGCCATCGCGACGTCGGGCCCCGGCGCGACCAATCTCGTCACTGCGATCGCCGACGCCTACATGGACTCGGTGCCGCTCGTGTGCATCACCGGCCAGGTGTTCTCGACGCTCATGGGAACGGATGCCTTCCAGGAGGCCGACATCGTCGGCATCACCATGCCGATCACCAAGCACTCCTTCCTGGTGAAGTCGGCCGACGAGATCCCCGGCGCGATCGCCGCGGCGTTCGAGATCGCCTCGACCGGTCGCCCCGGTCCCGTGCTCGTCGACATCACGAAGGACGCGCAGCAGGCCGAGGCGCCGTTCGTCTGGCCCCCCAAGGTCGAGCTCCCCGGCTACCGGCCCGTCACCAAGGCCCACGGCAAGCAGATCCAGGCCGCGGCCCAGCTGCTCGCCACCGCCAAGAAGCCCGTGCTCTACGTCGGCGGCGGCACCATTCGAGCGAACGCGTCGGCCGAGCTGAAGGTGCTGGCCGAGGCGACCGGTGCACCGGTGGTCACGACTCTCATGGCGCGCGGTGCGTTCCCCGACTCGCACGAGCAGCACCTCGGCATGCCCGGTATGCACGGCACCGTTCCCGCGGTGCTCGCGCTGCAGGAGAGCGACCTCATCGTCTCGCTGGGTGCCCGCTTCGACGACCGGGTGACCGGCAAGGCGGCGCTGTTCGCCCCCCACGCCCAGGTGGTGCACGTCGACATCGACCCCGCCGAGATCTCCAAGATCCGCACGGCGGACGTGCCGATCGTGGGCGATCTGAAAGAGGTGCTCGTCGACCTCGACGCCGCCTTCCGGGCCGCCGACGCCGAGAACCCGCATGACTACACCGAGTGGTGGACCTACCTGAACGGCCTCCGCGAGGAATTCCCGCTCGGGTACACGCCCACCACCGATGGTCTGCTCTCGCCGCAATACGTCATCCAGCGCATCGGCGAGATGACCGGACCCGAGGGCGTCTTCGCCTCGGGCGTGGGCCAGCACCAGATGTGGGCCGCGCAGTTCATCAAGTACGAGCGCCCCAACGCGTGGCTGAACTCCGGCGGCGCAGGCACCATGGGGTACGCCGTGCCCGCGGCCATGGGCGCCAAGGTGGCCCAGCCCGAGCGTGCCGTGTGGGCGATCGACGGCGACGGCTGCTTCCAGATGACCAACCAGGAGCTCGCGACCTGCGTCATCAACGACATCCCGATCAAGGTCGCGATCATCAACAACTCCTCGCTCGGCATGGTGCGCCAGTGGCAGACGCTGTTCTTCGACGGACGCCACTCCAACACCGACCTGAACACGGGTCACGGCACGCGCCGCGTCCCCGACTTCGTCAAGCTGGCCGAGGCGTACGGGTGCCTGGCGATCCGCGTCGAGAAGGAAGACGAGATCGATGCGGCCATCCAGCTCGCGCTCGACACGAACGACCGCCCGGTCGTCATCGACTTCGTCGTGAGCGCCGACGCGATGGTGTGGCCGATGGTCCCGCAGGGCGTCAGCAACAGCTACGTCCAGTACGCGCGCGATCACTCGCCCACCTTCAACGAGCAGGAGGACTGAGATGTCCCGCCACGTTCTGAGCCTCCTCGTCGAGGACAAGCCCGGTCTGCTCACGCGCGTCGCGGGCCTCTTCGCCCGTCGCGGCTTCAACATCGAGTCGCTCGCCGTGGGTGTCACCGAGGTGCCGGGTCTCTCGCGCATCACGGTCGTCGTCGACGTCGAGGGTCTGCCGCTCGAACAGGTGACCAAGCAGCTCAACAAGCTCATCAACGTCATCAAGATCGTCGAGCTCGACCCGGCCAGCTCCGTGCAGCGCGAACACGTGCTCGTCAAGGTGCGCGCCGACAACGCCAGCCGCTCCAACGTGCTCGAGGTCGTCAATCTCTTCCGCGCGTCGGTCGTCGACTACGCCCCTGACGCCATCGTGATCGAGATCACCGGCGACTCGGGCAAGGTCGCCGCCTTCCTCAAGGCGATCGAGCCGTTCGGCGTGAAAGAACTCGCGCAGTCGGGCCTGCTCGCCGTCGGTCGCGGCGGCAAGAGCATCACCGAGCGCGTCCTGCGCGGCTGAATTCCTCAACTTCCACTCACCAGCGGCCCCTGAGCGGGGGCCACGATTCAAGGAGAAACATCCTCATGGCAGAGATCTTCTACGACGACGACGCCGACCTCTCGATCATCCAGGGCAAGAAGGTCGCGATCGTCGGCTACGGCTCGCAGGGTCACGCGCACGCGCAGAACCTCCGCGACTCCGGTGTCGAGGTCGTCATCGCGCTCAAGGACGGCTCCAAGTCTGCCGCCAAGGCGCAGGAAGACGGCTTCGAGGTCAAGAACGTCGCGGACGCCGCCGAGTGGGCCGACCTGATCATGATCCTGGCGCCCGACCAGCACCAGCGCTCGATCTTCGCCGACTCGATCAAGGACAAGCTCACCGAGGGCAAGACGCTCGCCTTCGCGCACGGCTTCAACATCCGCTTCGGCTACATCGACGCCCCCGAGGGTGTCGACGTGATCCTCGTCGCCCCCAAGGCTCCCGGTCACACCGTGCGTCGCGAGTACGTCGCGGGCCGCGGCATCCCCGACATCATCGCCGTCGAGCGCGACGCCTCGGGCTCGGCCTGGGACACCGCCCTCTCGTATGCGAAGGCCATCGGCGGCACCCGCGCCGGCGTCATCAAGACGACGTTCACCGAAGAGACCGAGACCGACCTGTTCGGTGAGCAGGCCGTGCTCTGCGGTGGCATGAGCCACCTCGTGCAGGCCGGCTTCGAGACCCTCGTCGAGGCGGGCTACCAGCCCCAGATCGCTTACTTCGAGGTGCTGCACGAGCTCAAGCTCATCGTCGACCTCATGTGGGAGGGCGGCATCGCCAAGCAGCGGTGGTCGATCTCCGACACGGCCGAGTACGGCGACTACGTCTCGGGCCCCCGCGTCATCTCGTCCGACGTCAAGGCCAGCATGAAGGCCGTCCTCAGCGACATCCAGTCGGGTGCCTTCGCCGAGCGCTTCATCGCCGACCAGGACAAGGGCGCCCCCGAGTTCCTCGAGCTCCGCGAGAAGGAGCAGGGTCACCCCATCGAGGCGACCGGCAAGGAGCTCCGCGGCCTCTTCGCGTGGAAGCAGCAGGACACCGACTACGTCGAGGGTTCGGCCGCGCGCTGATCCGTCCGACGCGAACGCCCCGGGACCCCGCGGTTCCGGGGCGTTCGCGTTCTCCGCGGCGTCGTTCGGGTCCGGATGCCGTGGACCCCGGCGATCGGCGGGGCGCGACCCGGGCGCGGGGGAGCGCCGCTAGCGTGGTCCCGTGAGCACTCCGCGCGATGACGACGCCCTGTCCTGGGGCGGTGACGACGACCCCACCCTCGACGTCGGCGACAAGCCTGCGCCGACGCGTTCCGCCGAGACCGAGCCGCGGGTCGAAGCCGAGCCCCTCGAGCCCCTGCAGCCCGAAGCGCCCGCCGCAGCGCCGGTCGCCCGGCATCCTGAGCCTGCCGCTTCCGAGCCGACCGCCGTCGCGGTGACCGATGGCGAGGAGCTGGATGTCGGCCACGCGGCGCCCCTCGGAAACGTCGGCCTCGTCGGCATCGGCATGGTCGCGGCGACCTTCCTTCTCTTCGCGATCGGGTGGCTGCTCGCGGGACTCCGCCTGAACGGGCTGGGGCTTCCCATCCCGTCGGTGACCGTCATCGCGCTCACGATCGGTGCCGCCCTCGCGCCCGTCGTGTGGTTCGTCGCGGTGCTCGCACTGACCCGTAAGTGGCGCACCTGGCAGCGGTTCCTGTTGCTGATCGTGGGAATCGTGCTGCTCGTTCCCTGGCCCTTCCTGTCGTTGGGAGCTTTCGCATGAGCACCCCCGCCCGCACCCGCCACCTGCCGACCTGGCTCCTCGTCACGATCTCGAGCCTGTTCGGACTCTTCTACGCCTACGTCGTCTGGAGCTCGGTCGCTCTGCTCATCCAGCAGGTCAACGGCCCGCTCGGGCTCAACGGCCTGGGCTGGTTCGTCTACATCCTGCCGATCGTGTTCCCCCTCCTCGCGTTCGGCGTCGCCTTCGCGATCGGCCAGCGCCGCAAGGCGGGCGAACTCGCGGTCGTTCTGCTCGCTGGCTTGACGCTCTCCGCCGCGTTCTGGCTCGCGATCGTCGGCTACGGCACCACGTCGTACGGTCTGTACGGCGGCTGACGCGGCGGGTTTCCGGCATCCGGGACCTCCTTCTGCCCGGTGTGGCGCCCATGGCCGGGAGACTGCACCCCGCTGACAGGTGGGCGTCATTCTGACGCGGGTTCGTCAGCGAGATGCCGTCTCGCGATGCTGAGCGTCCGCCCGCTGCCCTGTCGTCCGCCGTCACACGGTCGGGTGCGGCGTCGCCCCCGCGCTAGGCTGGCAGACGGCCCGCACGGGTCGCGCGCCCGGTTCGCGCCGGTGGTGTGCGACGGTGCGCGGCAGCCCCCAGCACCGTTTCGAAGGACGCATCCGTGACGAAGCCCGTCGTGCTCATCGCCGAAGAACTCTCTCCCGCCACGATCGACGCGCTCGGCCCCGACTTCGACGTGCGCAACGTCGACGGGACCGACCGCCCCGCACTGCTCTCGGCTCTGGCCGAGGCGCACGCGGTGCTCGTGCGCTCGGCCACTCAGATCGACGCCGAGGCCCTCGCGGCCGCGCCGTCGCTGAAGGTGGTGGCCCGCGCCGGTGTCGGCCTCGACAACGTCGACATCAAGTCGGCGACCGCGGCCGGTGTCATGGTCGTCAACGCGCCGACCTCCAACATCATCTCGGCTGCCGAGCTGACGGTCGGGCACGTCCTGAGCCTCGCGCGCCGCATCCCGGCGGCGCACGCCTCGCTCGCGCAGGGCCTGTGGAAGCGCAGCTCGTTCACCGGCACCGAGCTGTTCGAGAAGACGATCGGCATCATCGGTCTCGGTCGTATCGGCGCGCTCATCGCCGCACGTCTGCAGGGTTTCGACATGCGCGTCATCGCGTACGACCCGTACGTCACCGCGGCTCGCGCGCAGCAGCTCGGCGTGCAGCTTGTCTCTCTCGACGAACTGCTCGAGCAGAGCGACTTCGTCACGATCCACATGCCGAAGACTCCCGAGACGACGGGCATGATCGGCGCCGAGCAGCTGCGTCGCATGAAGAAGACCGCCTATGTCGTCAACGTCGCTCGCGGTGGTCTCATCGACGAAGAGGCGCTCTTCGACGCGCTCACGGCCGGTGAGATCGCGGGCGCCGGACTCGATGTCTTCACGACCGAGCCCCCGGTCGAGGGCGGCCCCGCTCGCAAGCTCCTCGACCTGCCGAACGTCGTCGTCACGCCCCACCTCGGCGCGAGCACCGAGGAGGCGCAAGAGAAGGCCGGCGTCTCGGTCGCGCGCTCGGTCAAGCTGGCGCTCGAGGGAGACCTCGTCCCGGATGCCGTGAACGTCGCGGGCGGTGCGATCGATCCCTTCGTGCGCCCCGGTATCGCCCTCGTTGAAATGCTCGGCCAGTTCTTCAGCGGTCTCGCGGACAGCGCGCTCACGAGCCTGGACATCGAGGTGCGCGGAGAGCTCGCGCAGTACGACGTCAGCGTCTACCGCCTGGCCGCGCTCAAGGGCTATTTCAGCCGGATCGTCAGCGAGAGCGTCTCGTACGTCAACGCCCCGCTGTTCGCCGAACAGCGCGGTGTCGAGGCGCGTCTGGTCGTCGAGGCCGAGAGCCCGCTCTACCGCAACATCACCATCCTCCGCGGCACCCTGGCCGACGGGTCCACGCTCGAGGTCGCGGGCACGCTCGCCGGCACACGGATGGTCCCGAAGGTCGTCTCGATCAACGGCTACGAGATCGAGGTGCCCATCGAACAGCACCACGTCGTCATGCGCTACGCCGACCGTCCGGGCATCGTCGCGATCTACGGCCAGAAGCTGGGGGAGGCGGGCATCAACATCGCGGGCCTCCAGGTGGCGGCACCGGATGCCACGGGTCGTGCGCTCTCGGTGCTGACGGTGGACTCGCCCGTTCCCGACGAGATCCTCGGCGCCATGCGCGAGGCCGTCGGCGCCGACCTGTTTCGGCAGATCGACATCGTCGAGGGCTGAGGCCCGGTCGTCAGGGGGAGGGGGTCGCTGCGGCGGCCCCCTCTTCCGTTGTTCTGGGCCGGCGCGTCGGAGATTCAGGGCCCGCGCAAAATCGAGGGGTTCACACTGCGCGAGTGGCCCTGGTCCTTCGCGTCGTCTCCGCCTGTCTCGGCATCCTCTTCCTCGTCGCGGGGGTGGCCGATGTCGTGCGCCGCACCCCCTGGGGCCTCCTCGGCGTGATCGGGGGAGTGTTGATCCTGCTCGGCGTGGTCATGGACCTTCGGCGCGAGCGCCGCGAACGGCGGGCGGAGCGGCAGCGAGACTGACCCGGGCCCTCGGCCGCGCTTTACGTGGTCGCGGCGACGACGCGGGCGATGAGCGCATCGAGGTCGGCACCCTCGAGAGTCGGCCCGGGCAGTGCGTTCAGATCGAGAACGGCGTTGAAGTACAGCCCGTCGCTGACCAGCAACACCATCTGCAGCGCCGTCTCGTCGCGGGTGTGCGCGCGCAGGCTCTCCTCCCACAGCTCGCGGACACGGCGGAGCGATGCCGAGGCGGCGTCGCTGCCGTTCTGGGCGAGGCGGGACACGGCGAGGATGGTGACGTCAAGCGGCGACCCGGTGTTCTGCGAGGAGCGCAGGTGTGCCGCGACGACCCCCTCGTCCGACCTTTCGATCTCGGCGACGTCTTCGTCGGCGAGCCGCTCGAGCCGTTCGACGAGCGCCGCCTCGAGAGCGCTCTTCGAGCTGAAGTGGTAGAGCAGTCCACCTTTCGACACCCCGGCGCTGCGCGCGGTGGCATCCATCGTGGCGGCGCGCTCGCCCTCGTCGACGAGGATGCGGCTGAAGGCGTCGAGGACGGCTTCGCGGGCGAGAGGGGGGCGGCTCATGACTCCTCGATCGTACTGGCGGCGGGGTGGCGTGCTCTGTTACTATACCGGCTGGACGGTTTAGAAACGGACTCCCTCATGCTCACCTCGCTGCCCACCTCGGAAATCTCCGTGACCCGCGCCGGTTGGCGGGGATGGTTCGCGCTGGCGGTGCTCATGCTGCCCGTGCTGCTCGTCTCGGTCGACAACACGGTGCTGAGCTTCGCGCTGCCTGAGATCGCGCTGTCGCTCCAGCCCTCGAGCATCGAACAGCTGTGGATCATCGACGTCTACCCGCTCGTCCTCGCCGGACTCCTCGTGACGATGGGCACGCTGGGCGATCGTTTCGGTCGCCGCCGCATGCTGCTCATCGGTGCGACCGGTTTCGCGGCGGTGTCGGCGCTGTCGGCGTTCGCCCCCACCGCGGCCCTGTTGATCACCGGGCGCGCGCTCATGGGCGTCTTCGGCGCCATGCTCATGCCGTCCACCCTGTCTCTGCTGCGCAGCATCTTCCGCGACCGCGACCAGCGCCGGATCGCGATCGCCGTGTGGGCCTCCGGATTCTCTGCGGGGGCCGCACTCGGTCCGATCGTCGGCGGGTTCCTGCTCGAGCACTTCACCTGGGGCTCGGTTTTCCTGATGGCCGTGCCCGTGCTCGTGCCGCTCGTCGTTCTCGCGCCGTTCTTCGTGCCCGAGAGCCGCGACCCCCAGCCGGGCCGGTTCGACCCCCTCAGTGTTCTCCTCTCGCTCGCGACCATGGTGCCGATCGTCTACGGCATCAAGAAGCTCGCCGTCGACGGCCCGATGTCGCTCGCTCCGGTGCTGTTCGTCGTCGGGGTGGTGTTCGGGTGGCTGTTCGTCCGGCGTCAGCGCCGCTTGACGACGCCCATGCTCGACATGACACTGTTCCGCCAGGGCACGTTCTCCGGCGCGATCCTGGTGAACCTGCTGAGCGTCGTCGGACTCGTCGGCTTCTTGTACTTCGTCGCTCAGCACCTGCAGCTGGTGGTCGGTCTCTCCCCGATGGTCGCGGGGTTCGCTCTCCTGCCGGGGCTCGTTCTCATGATCATCTCGGGGCTCGCGGTCGTGCCCGTGGCGAAGCGATTCCCGTCGCAGATCGTCGTGCCCGTCGCCCTGTCGTTCTCGGTCGTCGCGTACATCATGGTCGCGGTCTCCACGGGCGACCTGACGCTGCTGATCGTCGCGTTCGCCCTGCTGGGTATCGGAATCGGCGCCGCCGAGACGGTCTCGAACGAACTGATCCTCTCCAGTGCCCCTTCTGCGAAGGCCGGCGCGGCCAGCGCGGTCTCCGAGACCGCCTACGAGGTGGGTGCCGTCCTGGGCACAGCTGTGCTCGGAGGCATCCTCGCCGCGTTCTACCGGGCGCAGCTCGTCCTGCCCGCCGGGCTTCCGGATGCCGCGGCCCACGCCGCCCGAGAGACCCTCGCCGGCGCGGTGGCCGTCTCGAACACCCTCGACGACGTCGCCCTGGCCGATGCCCTGCGCACCGCCGCTGCACACGCTTTCGACTCCGGCGTCGTCGTCACCGCGCTGATCGGCGCGGCGCTGATCGTCGTGGCCGCGGTCATCGCTGCCACTACCCTGGGAGGATCCCGCAGCACGTCGAAGCAGTGACGTGCCCGAGCTCTGAGGAGAGCGATGTCGCGTGTCGTGAAGCTGGCCGTCATCCCCGGTGACGGCATCGGTCCCGAGGTCGTCGCCGAGGCCGTGAAGGTGCTCGACGCCGCCACCGCGGCATCGGACGTCTCGTTCGAGAAGACGCCGTTCTCCCTCGGCGCAGGTCGCTTCCTCGAGACGGGCGACACGCTCACCGACGACGACCTTGCCGCGATCGCCGCGCACGACGCGATCCTGCTCGGCGCCGTCGGGGGAGTGCCCGGCGACCCCCGACTCAAAGATGCGAACATCGAGCGCGGCCTGCTGTTGAAGCTTCGTTTCGAGCTCGACCACTACGTCAATCTCCGCCCGTCGAAGCTCTACCCGGGCGCCACCGGGCCGCTCGCCGAGCCGGGCGAGATCGACTTCGTCGTGGTGCGCGAGGGTACCGAGGGGCCCTACGTCGGCAACGGCGGCTCGATCCGCCGCGGGACGGCGCACGAGGTCGCGAACGAGACCTCCGTCAACACCGCTTACGGCGTCGAGCGCGTGGTCCGCTACGCCTTCGCCCTCGCGGAGCGTCGCCGGCAGAAGCTCACGCTCGTGCACAAGACCAACGTGCTCGTGCACGCGGGCGGTATGTGGAAGCGGATCGTCGACGCCGTGGCATCCGAGTTCCCCGGTGTCGCCGTAGACTACTTGCACGTCGACGCGGCAACCATCTTCCTGGTCACGAACCCGAGCCGCTTCGACGTGATCGTCACCGACAACCTTTTCGGCGACATCCTGACCGACCTGGCCGGCGCCGTCACCGGTGGCATCGGCCTCGCCGCTTCGGGCAACATCAACCCCGACGGCGCGTTCCCCTCGATGTTCGAGCCCGTGCACGGTTCGGCGCCCGACATCGCGGGAAGCCAGAAGGCCGACCCCACGGCCGCGATCCTCTCCGTCGCCCTCCTGCTCGATCACCTCGGGCTGACCGACGAGGCCGCCCGCGTGACCCGCGCGGTCGAGGACGACATCGCCAGCCGCGACGGGGTCCGCACCACCGCCCAGATCGGCGACGCCATCGCCGAACGCGTCCAGGCGTAACCTGGACCGATCGGCGAGCATCGCCTCCGGCACTCGAGAAGCTTTGGACAACGAATGACCACCATCGACACCGATCCCGACACCGGACTCGAACCGCTCGAGTTCTCCGTCACGCGCAACCTCGCGGCCAAGAGCACGACCGACCGCGACGCGGTCCTCGCCAATCCCGGCTTCGGGCAGAGCTTCACCGACCATATGGTCGACATCTGCTGGTCGGTCCGCGGCGGCTGGCACCGCCCGCGCGTCTCGCCCTACGGCCCGATCTCACTCGACCCGGCCGCCGCGGTCCTGCACTACGGCCAGGAGATCTTCGAGGGCATCAAGGCTTATCGCCACGCCGACGGCTCGGTGCATACCTTCCGCCCCGACCAGAACGGTCGCCGCCTGCAGCGCTCTGCGCGACGACTCGCCCTTCCCGAGCTGCCGGTGCCGTACTTCCTGCAGTCGCTGAAGGAGCTCATCGCCGTCGACGGCGCGTGGGTTCCCTCGGGTGAGGACCAGAGCCTGTACCTGCGTCCGTTCATGTTCGCGAAAGAGGCGTTCCTCGGGGTCCGCCCCGCGCACAAGGTCGCCTACTACCTGATCGCCAGCCCCGCGGGCGCGTACTTCAAGGGTGGCGTGAAGCCCGTCTCGATCTGGCTCAGCGAGGACTACTCGCGCGCCGGCAAGGGCGGCACGGGCGCGGCCAAGACCGGCGGCAACTACGCCGCCAGCCTGCTGCCGCAGTCGGAGGCCTACGAGAACGAGTGCGATCAGGTCGTCTTCCTCGACCAAGACCGCAATGTCGAGGAGCTCGGCGGTATGAACGTCGTGTTCGTCTACAAGGACGGCACGATCGTGACCCCGCAGTCCGACTCGATCCTCGAGGGGATCACGCGCGACTCGCTCCTGCAGCTCGCTCGCGACCGCGGTCACCACGTCGTGGGCCGCAACGTCTCGCTGGACGAGTGGCGCCAGGGAGTGGCATCCGGAGACATCGTCGAGGTGTTCGCGTGCGGCACCGCCGCGGTCGTCACCCCGATCGGTGTGCTCAAGGGCCGTGACTTCATCGACGAGCAGCCCACCGGCACTCTCGCGCTCGAACTGCGCGAGGAGCTCACGAACATCCAGTACGGCCGCGCCGAAGACAAGCACGGCTGGTTGTACCGCCTCGACGCCTGAGCGTCGCGCACACGGAGGGGCTCCCGGATGCCGGGGGTCCCTCCGTCGTATCCGCTCACCGTCCGCGACGGCGTGCGGTGGGGTCCTGGCCCGACGAGCGTGTATAAACGCGATCTGCGCTCATAAACGCGTGGCGCGCGTGTTTATGAGCGCGGATCGCGTTTATGCGTGGGGTGGCGGCGCCTGGGGTGGCGGCGTGCGGCGTGACGCCCGGGGTAGCGGCGCCCGGCGCGGCTGTCGTGTGTCGAGCGCGGCGGCGGTGGGGGAGCGGCAGCGGGTTCCACGCATAAACGCGATCTGCGGCGAAAAACGCGTGGTGCGCGTGTTTATGAGCGCGGATCGCGTTTATGCGTGGGGGAGCGGCGCCACGTCGGGCGCACGTGCGGGTGGTTGAGCGTGGGTGAGGCCTCGGCGGACCCGGGGGATGTCGGGGGCCGCGGATAGGCTGGCTCCGTGAAGATCGCTCGATTCAGCTACCAGGATGCCCTTCGCTACGGGATCGTCGACGACGGCGAACTCGTGGTCCTCGCCGGAGACCCGATGTTCGCCGGGTTCGAGACGACGGGGGAGCGCGTCCCGCTCGCCGATGCGGCCCTGCTCGCGCCGGTGATCCCGCGTTCGAAGGTCGTCTGCATCGGCAAGAACTACCACGACCACGCCGCGGAGATGGGCGGCGAGGCACCGGCCGAACCGCTTATGTTCCTCAAGCCGAACACGTCGGTCATCGGGCCGAACGACGTGATCGTGCGCCCCACGAGCCTGAGCTCGCACACCGACTACGAGGGCGAGCTCGCCGTCGTGATCGGCCGTATCGCGAAGAACGTTCCCGCCGAGCGCGCCAGTGACTACATCTTCGGCTACACCGTCGCCAACGACATCACGGCTCGCGACCTGCAACGCACCGACGGTCAGTGGTCGCGCGCCAAGGGATTCGACACCTTCTGCCCCGTCGGGCCCGTCATCGAGACCGATCTCGACCTCGACTCCGCGGCGATCACCACGCGCGTCAACGGCGAGGTGCGTCAGCAGGGCCCGGTCTCCGACATGATCCACGGCATCGGCGCGCTCGTCGCGTACGCCTCCGCGGTGTTCACTCTCCTCCCCGGCGACCTCATCCTCACGGGCACGCCGGCCGGCGTCGGTCCGTTCGAGGCCGGCGACACCGTCGAGGTCGAGGTGAGTGGCATCGGCATCCTGCGCAACACGGCGCGCGATGCCTGACTCCCCTGTGGCGGCGGGCGCCGCGCTCACCGAGCGCGACCTCGCCGTCACCCAGCGCCGGACGGTCCGGGTGCTCGCCGCGGGCCAGGTGCTCACGGGCGTCGCTTTCGGGGCGACCCTCTCGCTCGGGGCACTGCTCGCCGCTGACCTATCGGGGCAGGAGGCCCTGTCGGGCCTCGCCACGGCCTCGGTCACCCTTGGCGCGGCTCTCACCGCGATCCCGCTGGCTCGCCTGGCCGGTCGTCGTGGTCGGCGTGTGGCGCTCACCACGGGAAACGTCGCGGCCCTGATCGGCATCGCCGTGGTCATCGCGGCCGCCGCACTCCGCCTGTTCCCGCTGCTGCTCGTCGGAATCGCCCTCATCGGCGCGGGGAACGCTGCGACCCTGCAGTCGCGTTTCGCCGCCACCGACCTCGCGAGTACCGCCCGCCGCGGGCGCGACCTGGCGACGGTCGTCTGGGCGACGACCGTCGGCGGGGTCGTCGGCCCGCTCCTGCTCGCGCCCGGCGAGCTCATCGGGGCCAGCATCGGGATGCCGCGCCTGACCGGCGCCTACCTCTTCTCGTTCGCGGCCCAGGTCTGCGCGTTCGCGCTGTACGTGCTCGTGCTGCGACCCGACCCGTTGCTGTTGGCCCAACGCGTCGAGCGGGAGGCCTCGGCATCCGTCACCGCTCCCGCTCCCCAGGCCGACCGACCGGGTGTCGCGCGATTCGCGATGCTGGCCGTCGCGGCGTCGCACGTGACCATGGCCTCGGTCATGGCGATGACTCCGGTCCACCTCTCGCACATCGTCGCTCCGGATGCCGTGACCCTCGCCGTCGGCATCACGATCTCCGCGCACGTGTTCGGAATGTACGGGCTCTCGCCCGTCTTCGGTGTTCTCGCCGACCGCGTCGGGCGCGTCGGCGTCATCGTCCTCGGCCAGGTACTGCTCGCGGCGTCGCTGGCTGTCGCGGCGCTACTGCCCGACTCGCAGGCCGGGGTGCTCGTGGCTCTCGTGCTGCTCGGTCTCGGCTGGAGCGCGGCCACCGTCTCGGGTTCGGCCCTGTTGACCGAAGCGTCGCCTCTCTCGCTTCGCCCGCGCCGTCAGGGCCGGAGCGACACGCTCATGACGGCTTGTGCGGCCGCGGGCTCGGTACTGGCCGGCCTGGTCCTCGGGGCGGTCGGCTACGACGGTCTCGCGCTCTGGGCGCTGGTGCCGGTCGCCGCCGTCTGCGTGGGCGCGGTCGTCGTCCGCTCGCGCCAGTCCTCGGGCGTCGCGTGAGTCGTGGCGGCGACGGTCGAGGCGTCCGAGCTGTGAGACGCGCCCTTCAGATCGCGTAGACCAGACCGTCGAACGGCGACAGGTCCTCGGCGCCACGCACGCCGAGCGCGTGCAGCGCGCGATCGACGTCGAGTTCGTCGTTGAAGACGTGGAACGCCACGCGGGCGCGGCCCGCGCGGCCCGACGCCGTGATCCCGTGGGCCGTGAGCTGCGCGAGCGCTTCGCCCGTGGCATCCGGCCAGGTCACGATCGCCGAGGGACGCTCGGGCTGCTCCAGGCCCAATCCGTCGCGAAAGCGGGCGGCCAGGCTCGTGACGTGGGCGTAGGTCGCGGTGATGTCGGCGTTGGCGAACAGGGCCAGGGCCGGCGCCGCTCCGACGAACGCCTGCCATGCGGGCGAGACGTCGAATCGACGAGCGTCGGGGGCGAGCGGGCCGCCGGTGCCGTAGCACGACGCCCACGGGTCGTCGCCCGAGTACCACCCGGCCTGCACGGGGCGGATCTCGCTCGCGAAGGCGGGCGCGAGGGTGAGGAACGACACCCCGCGCGGGCAGCAGAGCCACTTGTAGGCGTGGCAGACGGTCGCGTCGAACATCGTCGCGTCGACCGGGAGCCATCCGGCGGCCTGTGTCAGGTCGCACAGCGTGCGGGCGCCGCTACGAGCCGCTGCGGCGGCGATGCCCGCGGCGTCCGCGACATCTCCGGTCGCCGACTGCACGAGCGAGAATGCCACGAGCCAGGTGTCGGGTGAGATCGCGGCGGCGAGCTCGTGCAGGGGAGCGGTGCGCAGGCGTACGCCCCGGCCCGCGTGAGCGAAGGGGGCGATGAGAGACGAGAAGTCGCCCTCGGCGCACAGCACCTCGGCGCCGTCGGGTGCGGCGGCGGCGAGGAGTGCGACCTGCACCGACGTCTGCGAGCCGATCGCGACGTCACCGACCGGGGAGCTCACGAGGTGCGCGAACGAGGCCCGCGCCTCTTCGACGGCCTGCGACGCGGCGACGACATCGGGGCGTCCGGATGCCGCGGACTCGAGGTCGGCGCGGACCGCGGCCACCGTGGCGCGCGAGGGCAGGCCGAGGGTGCAGGCCGCGAGGTAGTCGCGGCCACCGGCGAAGTGCGAGGCGAGGCTGCTCATGAAACCAGGATCGCCTCGCGCCTGACATTGCACTAGAACAGGTGTTGCATGAGAACCATCACCTCTGCTTATGTGTGGGAATGGCCGAGATCGACGACTCCCTCGACGCGAACGCCCTGCGGGTGGTCAAGGCCATCGCCGACACCGGTTCGATCACCGCCGCTGCCCGAGCGCTCGGTTACAGTCAACCCGCGGTGAGCCAGCAGCTTCGCCGCCTCGAAAGGCGCGCCGGGATGCCGATCGTCGAGCGTGTCGGTCGAGGCGTGCGTCTCACCGAGGCGGGGTCGATTCTCGCCCGTCACGCGGCCGCCGTCACCACGGCGCTCGACGCCGCCGCCGGAGACCTGGCCGAGCTGCGTGGTCTGCGGGCCGGTCGCGTACGGATCGCCGCCTTCCCGTCGGCGTCGTCGACGGTCGTTCCGCGCGTCATCGCCGCCGTGACCGCTCGCCGGCCGGGTGTGTCCATCAGCTTCGTCGAGGCCGAGCCGCCCGAGGCCATCGCCGCCGTGCGCGAGAATCGCGCCGACATCGCGCTCATCTACAGCTATCCGGGCGATCGACGCGAACACCTGGAGTCGGCGGCATCCGGACTCTCGTCCCGACTCATCGGGGACGACGACACGGTGGTGGTCGTGCCCACGGACCACCCCGCGGCCGCCCACGACCCCATCGACCTCTCGCAACTCGCGGGGGAGCGGTGGATCGCGGGGTGCCCGCAGTGCCGCGGGCACCTGCTCGAGGCGTGCGGCCGTGCCGGATTCACGCCCGATATCGCGTTCGAGACCGACAACTTCATCGCCGTCGAGAACCTCGTCGCCCAGGGGGTGGGCATGGCGATCCTGCCGCGGATGGCCGTGGCATCGCTCCCGATGCTGTCGGGGATCGCTGCTCCCCGGCTGCCCGCCGCCGAAGCGCGGACCCTGCACGTGATCACCGCTCGGGGAGCCGAGCACGTGCCCGCGGTCGGAGCCGCACTCGAGGTCGTGGGCGAGATCCTGGCCGATCATCTGCGGCACTCGGGAAGCGACAGCGCCCGCCGATAGGATCGAGGGGATGTCTGCCACGCCCGATCCCCGCACCACGACCGCCACCGGCGCCGACGTTCGCGTCCGCTTCTGCCCCTCACCCACGGGGTTGCCGCACGTCGGTCTCATCCGCACCGTCCTGTTCAACTGGGCCTATGCCCGGCACAACGGCGGCAAGCTGGTCTTCCGTATCGAAGACACCGACGCCGCGCGAGACAGCGAAGAGAGCTACCAGCAGCTCCTCGAGGCGCTGCGGTGGATGAACATCGATTGGGACGAGGGCGTCGAGGTCGGCGGCCCGCACGCGCCGTACCGCCAGTCGCAGCGCCACGAGATCTACCGCGGCGTGCTCGACAAGCTCATCGCCGCGGGGGCGGTGTACGAGAGTTACTCCACCGCCGAAGAGATCGACGCGCGCAACGAGGCCAACGGCCGCGCCAAGCAGCTCGGCTACGACAACTACGACCGCGACCTCACCGACGAGCAGAAGGCCGCCTTCCGTGCCGAGGGGCGCGAGCCCGCGTGGCGCGTGCGCGTTCCCGACGAAGACCTCACCTTCGTCGACCTCATCCGCGGCGAGGTGACCTTCCCCGCGGGCTCGTTCCCCGACTTCGTGATCGTTCGCGCCGGCGGCATCCCGCTCTACACCTTCGTGAACCCGGTCGACGACGCGCTCATGGGGATCACCCACGTCATCCGCGGGGAGGACCTCATGCCGTCCACGGCCCGTCAGCTCGCGCTGTACCGCGCCCTCCTCGACGCCGGCGTGACCGATTACCTGCCCCGGTTCGGGCACATGCCGCTCGTGCTCGGCGAGACCGGCAACAAGAAGCTCTCCAAGCGCGACCCGCAGGCCGACCTGTTCCTGCAGCGCGAGAAGGGCTTCATCCACGAGGGGCTGCTGAACTACCTCTCGCTGCTCGGCTGGTCGCTGTCCGCCGACCGCGACGTCTTCTCG
Source organism: Microbacterium sp. AG157 (assembly GCF_003385695.1). Lineage (NCBI taxonomy): Bacteria > Bacillati > Actinomycetota > Actinomycetes > Micrococcales > Microbacteriaceae > Microbacterium > Microbacterium sp. AG157. The sequence continues at coordinate 405,915 of NZ_QRDK01000004.1, read as the reverse complement.
CTCGACGAGATGATCGCCGCCTTCGACATCGCCGACGTGAACCCCAACCCCGCACGCTTCGACCAGAAGAAGGCCGAAGCCATCAACGGTGACCACATCCGGATGCTGGATGCCGAGGACTTCGCCGCCCGCATCGTCCCCTATCTCGCGGGTGCGGGATACATCGCCGAGCAGCCGAGCGACGAGCACCGCGCGATCATCGCCCAGGCGGCGCCGCTCGTGCAGGAGCGCGTGCAGCTGCTGGGGGAGGTCCCCGGCATGCTCGGCTTCCTCTTCGTCTCCGACGTCGATTACGCCGAGGACGCGCTCAAGGGCCTTCCTGCGAACGCGGCCGAGGTGCTCGCGGCATCCGTCCGCGCTCTTGAGGGGGTCGACGACTTCAGCGCCGCTGCCGTCCAGGAGGCGCTGTCGGGTGCGCTCGTCGACGACCTGGGGCTCAAGCCTCGCGTGGCCTACGGTCCGCCCCGCGTCGCCCTCACCGGACGTCGCATCTCGCCGCCGCTGTTCGAGTCGATGGAACTGCTCGGCAAGGCCGAGTCGATCCGTCGCCTCGAGGCGCTGGTGGCGCACCTGGGCTGAGACGCCCCAGCGATCCCCGCGACTTCGCTGTCGCGGGGATCGCTGGTTTCCGGCGCGCGGGGGAGCGGAACTCGGAGCATGCGACGCGGATCGAAGATCTCCCGTCGGAGGTCCGATCTTCGCGCGGTTCTCTGAAGTCGGCGCCCTCCATACGGGCCGCCCTGGACGCGCCCGGGACGCGCGGGGCGGGGCCCCGGTTTGGCGCATGGCTCCGCGTCACGTAAGCTTGATCCTCGGCACGAGTTACGGCTCGAAGCCATTGGGGTATGGTGTAATTGGCAACACGGCGGTTTCTGGTTCCGTTGTTCTTGGTTCGAGTCCAGGTACCCCAGCTTTGCGAAAAGGCCCGGTGATCGAAAGATCCCGGGCCTTTCGCGTGCCATGGGGGCTGCCGCAGGTGGCCGCATGGGTGAGGCTTCTCCGCGCCGTTGCGGGCGAACCGTAGGATGACGCGATGCGCCTCCGCCCGCTCGTCGCCCTCGCCGCCCTGGTCGTGGCGGGCACGGTGCTGGCGGGATGCGGGGCGGGCACGAGCGAGCCCCCCACGGCATCCGGCTGCGACGCGAATCCGTCCCTGGAGCCGGGCATGAGCATCCCGCTCGCGGTGACGGTCGACGGCGCGGCCCGTGGATACACCGTGCACGTCCCGGCGACGATGACGGCGCAGATTCCGACGCCGCTCATCCTCGCCTTCGCCGGATACCGCATGCCGCCCGGGCAGCTCGAGCAGCTCAGCGGCCTCGACGGCAGCGGCGCGATCGTCGTCTACCCGCAGGCGGCGAGCACCGCGGCGGGCGTCGGCTGGCAGGGGGCGCCGTACTCGTCGGGCGCAGACGACGTGGCCTTCACCACCGCCCTCCTCGACGACGTGGAGTCGCGTCTCTGCATCGACCCGAAACGCGTGTTCGCCGCCGGGATCTCGAACGGCGGCGGGTTCGTGTCGCTGCTGTCGTGCGCCCTCCCCGAACGCATCGCCGCTTTCGCCGTCGTCTCCGGGGCGATCTACCCCGCGACCAATCCGCCGTGCGCGAGTGGCTCCCCGGTGCCGGTGGTCGAGTTCCACGGCACCGCCGACGACGTCATCCCCTACGACGGCGGCATCCGGCACGACGCGACCGTCGCCCCGGTGTCGCTCTGGTTGTCGCAGGTGGCGACGCGCAACGGCTGCGCCACCGATCCGCGCTCGGAATCGGTCGCGACGGGAGTCGAGAGGCAGACGTGGACCGGATGCCACGACCGCGGTGCCCTGGTGCACTACCGGATCGACGGGGGAGGGCACGTGTGGCCGGGAGCGGCGGGCTCGGGCGAGACGGCGATCTCGGCGACGACCCTGATCGAAACGTTCTTCACAGCCCACCCTCTGCCGTGAGCCGCGGATCGGGGGGAGGATAGCTCCATGGGACTCTTCGTACAGCGACCCGAGGAACCGAGCGAGTGGGCCGGGCTCCCCGGCGAACCCGCGCGGCCGAAGACCCGGGCCGAACTCCTGCCCGACGACGAGCAGCCTGCGGCCGTGCCCGGGCTGCTCGACCTCGGTGGTTCGTCGGTGACCTCGGTAGAGATCCCTCTCGGCGACTGAACCCGGCGCGCGCTCGGCGCGATCAAAGACTTCGCGGGTTAGCATCCGAGCGGGGACGCGGGCCGTCCCCCTCCTCGCGGAAGAAGGTCCTCGTGAAGCGCTCCCTCGCTCTTCGGCTCGCCCTGGTCGTGACGGCCGGCGTTCTGCTCGCGGGCTGCGCGCCCGCCGCATCCGACACTCCCGTCGCACCCGCGGCGCAAGCGCCGAGTCCTTCCGCATCGGCGGACGACCAGGCCTTCGCGCCCACGGTCGTCTCTCCCGAGGACCTCGACGGCAAAGACGCCACCGTCAAGATCGGCACCTCGCTCGTGCTCGCCGTCCCCGACGGCACCGAAGCCGAATGGACCGGGTCGACGGCCGATGTGGCGATCGCCGACTTCTCGCCGGGGGGACCGTCCGAGGGCTCGGTGTTCCGCCCCGGCTTCCTGCCGCACGCTGTCGGTAAGACCGCCGCCACCCTCACGGGCCCCGACGGCAAGACGATCCGCTTCACCCTGTCCGTGGTGGCACCCTGAGGCCGCAGAACAGGGATCAGGACGCCAGCGGCCCGTCGAACAGGATCGTGGAGCGCCCCGTCTCGGCATCCGGGATCACTCGTGCCTTCACCTCGTAGACGTCGGCGATGAGCGCCGGCGTGAGCACCTGGGCGGGAGCCCCCGCCGCCACGACACTGCCGGCGCGGAGCACGAGCACGCTGTCGCAGTAGGTCGCGGCGAGATTGAGGTCGTGCAGCGCGATGATGCTCGTCACGGGGAGGGCGGCGACGAGGGCGAGGACGTCGAGCTGATGGCGGATGTCGAGGTGGTTCGTCGGCTCGTCGAGCAGCAGCTCGCGGGGCTCCTGCGCGAGAGCGCGGGCGATCTGCGCACGCTGACGCTCTCCGCCGGACAGGGTGTGCCAGAGGCGATCGGCCTTGTCCGTCAGGGCGACCCGCTCGAGCGCCGCGTCGATCGCCTCCTCGTCGCCGCTGGTCGACCCGCCCCACACCGGGCGGTACGGCGTGCGACCGAGGCGCACGACATCGCGCACGACGATGTCGGCGTCGGTCTCGGCGTGCTGCGTGACCACCGCGACCGTGCGGGCGAGATCGCGGCGGCGCCACTGCGTCAGGGGCCGCTCGTCGAGCAGGACGTCGCCGGAGTCCGGTCGCGCCGCGCCCTGCAACAGGCGCAGCAGCGAAGATTTGCCCGATCCGTTTGGCCCGAGCAGGCCCACGGTGGTCCCGGGCTCGGGATGCAGCGAGACGCCGTCGACGACGAGGGTTCCCCCGCGTGTCCAGCGCACCTCGCGGGCTTCGAGCGTCATGCGCGCCCCTTGCGTCGAACGAGCAGGGCGACGAAGACCGGGACGCCCACCAGCGCCGTTCCTACACCGACAGGCAGGGGCGTGGGCGCGAAGAGGGTGCGGGTCACGGCATCCACCCACACCATGAAGACGGCGCCGACGACCGCTGCGAGCGGAACGACGCGCGCGTGACGTTGGCCGACCATCAGGCGGACTGCGTGCGGCACGACGAGCCCGACGAAGCCGACCGCGCCGACGACGCTGACGAGGGCGGCGGTCATGAGCGCTGTCACGATGAGCAGGCCGATGCGCGTGCGAGCGACCGGGATGCCGAGGGAGGCGGCCACATCGTCGCCGAACGTGAAGGCATCGAGGGCGCGCGCGGCGAACAGGCACACGGCGCCGCCGACGACGACCACCACGGCGCAGAGCGCGACCTTGTCCCACCGCATGCCCTCGAGCGAGCCGAGGAGCCAGAACATCACCCCGCGCGTCTCGTCGCTGTCGGCCACGGCGAACACCACGAGCGAGGTCAGTGCCGAGAAGAATTGGGTGCTGGCGACACCGGCCAGGATCACGCCGGAGGTGCCACCCGAGGTGAAGCGAGAGAGCAGCAGCACGAGGCCGAAGGCCACGAGCGCGCCGACGAAGGCCCCGCCCGAGAGGCCGAGCACTCCGCCGCCGATTCCGAGCACGCCGATCACGACGGCGCCGGTCGACGCTCCCGACGACACGCCGAGCACGAACGGCTCTGCGAGGGGGTTGCGCAGGAGCGACTGCATGACCACGCCGCAGAGGGCGAGCCCGGCCCCGGCGCACGCCGCGACGAGGGCGCGGGGGAGGCGCTCCTCCCACACGATCGCGTTCTTCGCGGCTTTGACCGGGATGTCGGCGAGTCCGAGGTGATTCAGCAGCACGTCACGAACGTTCACCAGGGAGACGTCGGCTGGTCCCAACGTGACGGCGACGCCGACGGAGACCACCAGCACCACGAGCCCGACGAGGGCGAGCACGACGCCGAGACCCGCTGAGCCCCGTCCGAGCCGCGCGCGCGAGACGAGCCCCGTACTCAGAGCGTGCTCCCGTTCTCATCCCACCAGGCGCGGATCTTGTCGAGCGCGTCGACGAAGCGGATCGACGGGTTGAGCTCGGCGCCGTGCAGCGCGATGTAGCGCTTGTTCTTCACAGCGGTCATGGTGCTGGTCAGCGGATCGCTCTCGAGGAAGGCGATCTTGTCGGCGAGCCGGTCGCCGGGGAAACGGTCGCGCTGCAGGTCGCCCAGCACGAGCACGTCCGGGTCGGCCGACACCAGGCTCTCCCAGCCCACCGCGGGCCAGTCGTCCGTCTGCGACGCGAACACATTGGTCATCTTGGTGGTGGATGCCAACAGAGCCGCGTTCGAGAAGCCTCCGGCGACGTACGGGGTCTTGGTGTCGGCGAACCAGAAGGCCACGGTGTGGCCCTCGAAGTCGATGCCCTCGGTCGCGGCCGCGGCACGCTGCTGCAGCGACTGGACCAGCGTCTCGCCACGATCTGACACGTCGAAGATGCGCGCGAGGTCGCGGATCTCGCCGTAGAGCGTGTCGACCGTGAGGGGTGAGGTGCGCTTGCCGCCCGCGTTGAAGCTCGCGTCGCCGTCGCAATCGGTGGGAGAGAGGTACGACGCGACGCCGGTCTCGGCGAAGCGGTCACGGGTCGCGACGCCGCCCTGGGCGAAGTGGCGACCGAACGAGGCGGTCACGAAGTCGGGGTCGGTGCCGAGAACGACCTCGTACGAGGGAGCGTTGTCCGACAGGCGCGGGACCGCGGCGTTCGCGTCGGCGAGCGTGTCGAGAACCGGATCGGTCCAGGATGCCGTGCCGACCATCCGGTCCTGCAGGCCCAGCGACAACAGGATCTCGGTGGAGTCCTGGTCGAGCGAGACGACCCGGCTGGGCGCCTTGTCGACCGTGATCTCGCGCCCGCAGTTCTGAAGCGTCAGCGGGTAGGCGGTGGCGCCCTCTCCGGTCGAGGAGGCCGAAGCTTCGGGGACGACCTCCGAGGCGCCGCACCCGGCGAGCAGGGCGGCGGCGGTCACGAGGACGAGCGGGAAGGCGAGGGCGCGGGCGCGTGGCATCCGGGAACTCCGTAGGGATCGTGGAACGAGCGGCCCGACGGCGGACCACGGGTAAGGATAGCCTCACTCGCTGCGCGCGCCGGACCGGTCTCTTCGTTCGTGTGGGAGTGCCGTCGCCCGCGGCGTCGTGCGGGGTGTCGCGAATCTGTTGCCGTGTGTGGTTTCGTGTTGTATCGTGTGGGAATCTTCGAAGGGGATCCCCGTGTACGCAATGGAGCGCCAGCAGCTCATCGAGCGCGAACTGCGCGAGATCGGACGCGTCAGCGTCGTCGATCTGGCCCGTCGCTTCGACGTCACGACGGAGACCGTTCGTCGCGACCTCGACCGGCTCGAGGGGCTCGGTTCTCTCCGTCGTGTCCACGGCGGCGCGGTCGATATCGGCCGTGCCAGTACGGCGGAGTCCCCGCTCACCGAGCGTCGAGAGCGTCACCGAGACGCGAAGCGTGCCATCGCCGCCGAGGCCGTGGCCCTGCTCGGCTCCGATTTCCGCGGTTCGATCTTCCTCGACGCCGGCACCACGCCCGCAGCTGTCGCCTCGCTTCTGCCGTCCGCTCTCGGTGGGGGTATCAGCGCAGTCGAGGTCGTGACGCATTCGCTCGAGGCTGCGCACCTGCTCGCCGGCGAAGAACGCCTGTCGCTCACCACGATCGGCGGGCGCGTCCGAGGTGTCACCGCGGCCGCGGTCGGCGCCCACACGGTGCGCACCATCGGCCAGCTCCGTCCCGACATCGCGTTCGTGGGGACGAACGGCCTGAGCGCGGAGTTCGGCCTGAGCACCCCCGACCCCGATGAGGCCGCTGTCAAGGCGGCGATCATCCAGTCCGCCCGTCGCGTCGTTCTCGTCGCCGACGCGGCCAAGTTCGGCGAGGAGCTGCTCGTGCGCTTCGCCCGACTCGACGAGCTCGACGTGCTCGTCACCGACGCCGCTCCTCCCGCGGCGCTTTCCGAGGCCCTCGAGGCCGCCGACATCGAGGTGCGCGTCGCATGATCGTCACACTGACCGCCAACCCCTCCGCCGACCGGGCCGTCGTGCTGTCCGAGGCCCTCCAGCCCGGGGAGGTTCAGCGCGCTGTGTCCTCGCGCGAAGATGCCGGCGGCAAGGGCGTGAACGTCGCCCGCGTCGTCTCGGCGGCCGGTGCCCCAGCCCGCGCGGTGGTGCCGGTCAACGCCCATGACCCGTACCGCATGCTCCTCGAAGACACCGGTATCGAGCTCGACGTGATCGAGGTGGCCGGCCGTGCCCGCGCCAACCTCACGATCACCGACCCCGCGGGTGAGACCACCAAGCTCAACCTGCCCGGCGCGGAGCTCTCGGTCACCGAGGCCGAAGCGCTCGTCGCCGGCGTCGTCGCCGCCTCGGAGGGCGCCACGTGGCTCGTCCTCGCGGGGTCGCTGCCTCCCGGCGTCCCGTTCACGTTCTACGCAGATCTCATCGCCGCCGTTCGTGCGAAGTGGGGGAGCGCGGCCCCGCTCATCGCGGTCGACGCCTCCGGTCCCGCTCTTGCCGCGGTCGTCGAGACCGCCCGGCCCGACCTCATCAAGCCGAACCACGAAGAGCTGGCGGAACTCGTCGGAGACGATCCTGCGTCCGACGACGACCTCCTCGCGACGGCTTCGCGCCGCGCCCAGTCCCTGGTGCCGGACCGTGTGGCATCCGCCCTCGTGACCCTCGGCGCCGACGGCGCCCTGCTGTTCACGGCCCAGGGAACCTGGCGCGGACGCGCCCCCAAGATCCAGGTCGCCAGCACCGTCGGCGCGGGCGACAGCTCGCTCGCCGGCTACCTGCTGGCCGACCTCGAAGGGGCCTCGGCCCCCGACCGTCTCGCGCGCAGCATCGCCTACGGAGCGGCCGCCGCCACTCTTCCGGGCACGCAGGCGCCGACTCCCGACGATCTGCCCGCGGGTGCGATCGCCGTCACCGAATTCCCCACCCCCATCGCAACATCCTGACCACGGAGGTCACTGACAATGTCCGACATCATCACTCCGGAGCTCGTCACCCTCGACGTGCCCCTGGGCACCGACAAGCAGTCGGTGATCCGCGCTCTGGCCGAGCGCGTCGTCGCGCAGGGCCGCGCGCGCAGTGCGCAAGAGCTGTTCGACGACGCCTGGGCCCGCGAGCAGAAGGACGAGACCGGCCTGCCCGGCGGCATCGGCATCCCGCACGCGCGCAGCGCCTCGGTCACCGAGCCCACCCTCGCCTTCGCGCGGTTGACCCCGGGCGTCGACTTCGGCGCCCCCGACGGCCCCGCCGACATCGTGTTCCTCATCGCGGCCCCCGAAGGTGCCGACGAGGCCCACCTGTCGGTGCTGTCGCAGCTCGCGCGCAGCCTCATGAACAACGACTTCATGTCGGGCCTGCGTTCGGCGCAGACGCCCGCCGAGGCCGTCCGGATCATCACGGATGCCATCAGCCCGGCCGAGACGCCGGTCGCGGCCGCAGCGCCCGCCTCAGCGGCCCCGGCCGCGACGCGCGCCGAGGCCCGCACGGCCGTGAAGACGAAGAAGATCGTCGCCGTCACCGCCTGCGCCACCGGTATCGCCCACACCTTCATGGCCGCTGACGCACTCACCGCCGCCGGCGCCGAGACCGAGGGGGTCGAGCTCGTCGTCGAGCCCCAGGGCTCGAGCGGCTACAAGGCGCTTCCGCAGAGCGTCATCGACGACGCCGACGCCGTGATCTTCGCGGTCGACGTCGACGTGCGCGAGCCCCAGCGCTTCGCCGGCAAGCCCGTCGTCCGCGCCGGCGTCAAGCGCGGCATCGAGCAGCCGAAGCAGCTCATCGCCGAGGCCCTCGCCGCGAGCGACAACCCGAACGCCGCACGCGTGCAGGGCGGTGCCGCCGCGGCATCCGCGTCCGATGCTCCCGTGGCGCAGCAGTCGGTGGGCCGTCGCATCCAGCGGTGGCTGCTCACCGGTGTCAGCTACATGATCCCGTTCGTCGCCGGCGGTGGTCTGCTCATCGCCCTGGGCTTCCTGCTCGGCGGCTACGAGGTCACCAAGAACGCCTCGAACGTCATCATCCAGAACTCCCTGTGGGATCTCCCGACCGAGAACATCACCTCGTCGTTCGGCCCCGTCGGGCAGTACCTGGGTTCGGTCGCCTTCATGATCGGTGCGACCTCGATGGGCTTCATCGTGGCCGTGCTGGCCGGCTTCATCGCCTACGCGATCGCCGACCGCCCCGGTATCGCCCCCGGCTTCGTCGCCGGCGCCGTGGCCGTGCTCATGAACGCCGGCTTCATCGGCGGCATCATCGGCGGTCTGCTCGCGGGCTTCATCGCCTGGTGGCTGGGTCGCTTCGACGCCCCGCGGTGGCTGCGCGGCCTCATGCCTGTCGTGATCGTGCCGTTCCTGGGATCGATCTTCGCCTCGGGCCTGATGATCCTGTTCCTCGGCCGCCCGATCGCCGCTCTCATGGCCGCCCTCACCGACGGCCTGACCTCGCTCGCCGCCAGCGGCGCCGGCGCCATCGTGCTCGGTGTCATCCTCGGCCTCATGATGTGCTTCGACCTCGGTGGCCCCGTCAACAAGGTTGCCTACGTCTTCGCCACGACCGGCCTGGCCGCCGCGACCCAGACGAACACGACGCCGTACCTCATCATGGCCGCGGTCATGGCCGCCGGTATGGTCCCGCCGCTCGCGATGGCCCTCGCCTCGACGCTGCTCGCCCGCAAGAAGTTCACCCCGGTCGAGCGCGAGAACGGCGCCGCCGCGTGGCTGCTCGGCGCCTCGTTCATCTCCGAGGGCGCGATTCCGTTCGCCGCTGCCGACCCGCTGCGCGTCATCCCCGCCTCGATGGTGGGCGGCGCGATCACGGGTGGTCTGAGCATGCTGCTGTCGGTGCAGTCGTTCGCCCCCCACGGCGGCATCTTCGTGTTCTTCGCGATCAACCCCTTCTGGGGTTTCGCCCTCGCAATCGTGGCGGGTACCGTCGTGACTGCGCTGATCGTCGTCGCCCTCAAGGGCATCGGCCGCAGCACGCAGGACGCCGCCGTCGCCGAGGCTGCTCCCGTAGCCACGGTCGCTGCGTAACACCCCGTCGAATCGGAAGGATTCACCATGGCAGAACGTCAGGCCACCATCGCGAGCGCCTCGGGCCTCCACGCACGCCCCGCGAAGCTCTTCGTGCAGGCTGTGCAGGAGAAGAAGATCCCTGTCACGATCGCCGCCGAGGGCGGTGCCGACCTCAACGCCGGCAGCATCCTCTCGCTCATGGGCCTCGGCGCCGGTCACGGCACCGTCGTGACGCTGAAGGCCGAGGGCGACGGCGCCGAGCAGGCGCTCGACGAGCTCGTCGCCCTTCTCGAGACCGATCTCGACGCGCAGTAACGCACCTCTTCACAGAACACCGGATGCCACGGCCCCAGGGCTCGTGGCATCCGGTGTTTCTGCGAGATCGAGGCGTACGAAACTCCTGAGAAGTCAACGACGGATGTTGATGTTCGGCGGTTCGGGACGCACGCCCGTGAACTTCTCAGGAGTTTGGCACGCTGGGGCCGTCAGACCTCGACGGAGTCGCCCGGCTTCAGGTCGACGAACGAGCCGCCGTTCTGCTCCACGGCCCAGGTGAGGCGCGCGTCGCCCATCTGCTTTCCGGCGACCGAGAGGGTCATGTCGTGGGTAGCGAAGACGCGTTCGGGCTTGACCGCGAGCACGTAGTCGATGGCGTCGCCGACCTTGAGCCACGGGGCGCCGACGGGGGCGGCGAGCAGCTCGACCTTCTTGTGCTTGGGGACCGCGAACGAATCGCCCGGGTAGTACACCGCGTCGTTGACGAGAACGCCGAGGTTGTCGACCACGGGGATGGAGGAGTGGATGACCTCGTGCTTCCCGCCGAAGAACTCCAGGTGGAAGGGCCCGAGGTCGAGGGTGTCGCCCGGGTGCACCACGGTGACGTCGAAACCGGCCGCGGCGTCGCGCACCCCTTCGGGGCCGTAGATCGGCACGCCGGGGTGGGCCTTCTGCAGGCGGGTGAGGTGCTCGGGCGTCCAGTGGTCGGCGTGCTCGTGGGTGATGACGATGCCGTCGAGGTTCGTCAGCTCTTCGAGGGGCGAGGTGAAGCTGCCCGGGTCGATCACGAGCGAGTGACCGGATTCGGCGAGGACGAGGGCGGCGTGTTCGTGCTTCGTGAGGCGCATGAGACGAGTCAACTCCTGCACGCCGGAGTGGAGCAAGCGCTGGCGCGGTGGGTGAACAGCGTCTAACGGCTCTTCCGCGCGAGGCCATCTCGCGGTACCGTGGCCGGACACGCCCGAGAAGTCGACGCCTCGGCCTCGATTTTGCGTGGGCGTCAACTGTCATGCATACTTGAATGGTTGACGACGCGGCCCCATCGTATAGCGGCCTAGTACGCCGCCCTCTCACGGCGGTAACGCGGGTTCGAATCCCGCTGGGGTCACCAACACGACGAAGAGCTTCGACCGAATTGGTCGGAGCTCTTCGTCGTGTTGGCGGGTGTGGCCGAGGGAGAGGGTTGGCGTGTGGGCAAGAACGTGCGGATGGCTCGTGCGTGTCAGGCTCTTCCGGCCCATCCGGTGCGGGTCGAGAGTTTTTCTCGACGCTGAGGGCGGTGTCGTAGATGGCGGGCTGCTCGGTACCGTTGGGGTCGTCTGGGCGTGTTCGGTCAATACGCCTAGGGCGTGGCGACGGTGAGGGCTCGCTGGACTGCCTGTCCGAGCTCCACGGTGCCCGGCGATAGCAGTGTCTCCTCTTTGCCGTCCATGGGGGTGAAGCCCTTCTGTGGACCACCATTGGCCTCCGGGGCGACATCTACCAAAGTGATGTCCTCGCCCTCACCATTCGCCGCCCAGACGCTGACGCTTCGCACGCCCTTCGCGTAATGAGCAAATGTGGGCGCGCCCACGCATGCGAGAAGAACGGCATCAGGCGGGGACTCGCGGGTATCGCGCGCGGGCAGCTTTCCTTCGGTGGAACGCTGCAAGCCCGTCACGACTGCTTCGCCGAGTGACAACACATCAGCGGCGTCAGCGACGACCAGAGGCCTGCCGTCGATGATTCGACGCCCATCAACAGATTTCGAGTAGGTCACCACGAAGACGCGTCCGTCGCGCTGCTTCTCTACACTTACCAACCGGTCCCTCACCGGACGACCTCCACAGTGACCTCGGAGTTGGGCACCGAGAGGCATGACGGGTCCCGCGTCATGCAGTGGCGGTTCTTAGAGCGGCTTGGACCGCTTGACCAAGCTCCATGGCGCTCGGCGATTGCAGCGTCTCTAGTTCGCCGTCCATGGGCGTAAAGCCTTTCCGGGGGCCACCGTTGGCCTCCGGGGTGACCTCCACCGAGGTCAGGTCTTCACCCTGACCATTCGCCGCCCAGACGCTGACGCTTCGCACACCCTTCGAATAGTGGGCGAACGAGGGCGCGCCCACCCATGCGAGAAAATCGGCGTCAGGGGGAAACGCGCCGGTATCGCGTGCAGGGAGCTTGCCTTCGGAGGAGCGTTGCAACCCCGTTACGACGGCTTCACCGAGCGGCGCCGCGTCGGAGGCATCAGAAACCACCACAGGCGTGCCGTCTATGAGCCGATGCCCGTCCACGGTCTTCGAATAGGTCACCACGAACACGCGTCCGTCTCGCTGCTGCTCCACACTCACCAAACGGTCACTCACCGGACGACCTCCACAATCAGCTTGACACCGTTCTGCTCAGCGTACTGAGCCATAGAGGCCAGCACCGCGGACTGCGCGTCCGTCGCACCCCGAGGGACCGCCACCTGGAGAACGCGTTCAGTGACATCGCGAGCGATGATTCTTTCACCGCCCCACGACGCGCCCGTGAACCCTGCGGTCTTGTCGATGTAGCCCGTAAGCAACCTCGTCAGAGCTTTGTCCGACTGGTACGTCGCGGCGCCAAGGTCAACGCTCTTGATACTCGTCGCGACGCCCGTGAGGCGGTCGAATCGGTCGATGGTGGGGAAGGATGCGGGGAGGTTTCCTCCCAGGCGGGCCTCGATGGCGAACCCCCGAGGGGAGGGACCGTAAAGCCAGGGGGAGTGGGCGAGCTTGTTCGCGAGTGCCGTGAGCCTCTCTGCTGCACCGGTCACGCTGGCCGTGGCTGCGACGGACGGGGTGCGCGCAGCAACAGCTCGTAGTCCATCGCTCGTTGCATCGAGGGAGCGCCAGGCAAGACCGGCAGTGGCGGTCTTCGCGCCTTCGACCAGGCGCACGATGATTTCGATGAAACGGGCTGTGTACTTCGATGCGTTGAAGACGGCGACGCCGTGTCCAACGAGAAGGCCTGCTCCCTCCGTAGCCGCGCCAGCAGCTAGGGCGATTGCTTCGATGGCTGCGGTCTCTGCGAGGAGGAGGGCGACTTGCTTGCGCAGTTCGTTCTGCGCATCGTCGATGTGCTGAGCAAGCGTCTCGGCAGAGTCCGCGATGGCTCGTGCCTGCGCGGCGATGTCGGTCAGCGAATCGCCCACCGTGATGCAGACACCTCGGGCGGAATCCACCTCCGGCGACTCCTCATCCGCAAGCGCGGTGAGGGCAGACGATATCGAGGGCCAGGCGCTTTCGAGCGTGGTGGCGCAGTCTCTCCAGGCGAGCGCGAGGGCGCGCAGTTTCGTAGGGTCGCCGTCCGGCCAAATGACCGCTACATACTTCTGAATGTCCAGCCAGCCATTTGGTGGGCCGAGCGAGCCACCCGCGACGCTGGGAACGGAGACGCAGACACCGAACGCCGGTGCATCGACGGCGATCGGCGCCTGGAGCATAGCGCCGAGCGCGTTCGAGTCCGCATCCGCGGACGCGTGATTCAAGCCCGTCTGCCTGAGCAACCCGCTCACCGTGAGCGCGGCGGCCACCGCGTCGTTGATGGCCTGAGCGACGGCGGGAGCGGTCTGGTCGTACGCCTGCGCCCACGCTGCCCCCGAGGGGTCATTGCCCGCGATGCGTCCTGAGTCAGCGAGGGTAGCGCCGAGGGCAGATTCAGCGTCGCTGAGCGTCCGGGCGACGTTGGCGCCGAACTTCGTCGACGCCGCGTACCAGGCGTCGGGGTCAACGGTGATGAGCACTGGTCACCCCCACATCCGTGAGTTGGCATCCACCGCCGCGTCGTAGTTCGCTCGTGCGCCGTCGAGCAGTCGGCGCATCCCGGCCAGAGCCTCCGCCATCTCGCGAGAGTCGTCGGCCCAGGCGGTGTGGGCGAGCGTGTGGGCGTCCGACGCTTCACCGTCCCACGTCCCGTGAAGGCGATGAGAGGCTGCGTTCGCGTCTTCGAGAGCCTGCGTGACGCTGCGGGTGATGCTTGTCAGCTCCTCGACGAACTCCGAAAGCTGAGCGAGATGGACCGAGTGCCTCATCGCTGACCGCCCGCCGGCAGATTCGATCCCAGGGTGCGGGCGGCATCGCGGCTGGCCTGCTCAGCGGCGGCAATGTCAGCGGTTGCGCCTCGCAACGCGGCGGTCAGGCGGGAGAGTTCCTCCGTACTTCCCGTTGCTGCTGTGAACCACGCGTCGAAGAGCGGCCGGAACGCGGAGGCCGCATCCCCTGTCCACCCGACAGCGAGGAGGTCTTCGACGTGTTCGCGCACGTGCCGGACTCGAGCGGATAGGTCGTCCGAAGCCTCATCGAGACGCGTCGTCTCCGAAACGAGCGCCTGAAAATCAGCCCGAATTTCCATGCGGCCAGGGTACACACGTGCAGTCGCCCCAGAAAGGTAACCGGGAGGCGCTGTGCGCCTCCCATGCGGGTCATTACGGCAAGGGATCCGAGCGAGCACCCGTCACCGCAAATGGCTCCTGCGGGCACTCGCGGAACCGGGAGAAAAGCGTTTACGAGCTTCTCGGGGTGGACGCGCACCGCGACAGGTTCGGATACGTCGAACGGATTCGGATGCCGAGGCTCCCCGCATCCGATTCCGTTGCTCCGATCCGAATCCGGTGCGGAAGAGGCGCGGCTCAGCTTTCGCGTTCGGCTCGGCGGCGCCGCACCAGGAGGCGCACCCCCCACACCACCGCCAGGACAACGCCCGCCACCGCGAGCCACGGCAGCAGGAACCCGAGGCCGATCACGATCCCGTTCAGCGTGGCCACCAGTCCGTTCCAGCCGGCGCCGAGCCCGTCGGCGAAACCGGCGGGGTCGGCGGCGACCGCGGGGGAGCGCTCGACGAGTTGCACGCTCAGAGACGACATCGCGACCTGCGACTCGACCGACTGCAGCACCTGGCGGTCGGAGTCGAGCTGCGCCTGCCGCTCGGCGAGAGCGGACTCGGCGGTGATCAGGTCCGACACCGACCCGGCCTGCGCCAACAGCTGCGTCAAGCGCGCCACCGAGGCCTCGCCGGCCGCGACGCGAGCGCGCAGGTCGACCGTCTGCTCGGTCACGTCGGAGCGGCTGACCGTCGTGGCGGTGACCTCACCGACCTGGCGCAGGTCGTCCATCGTGCTCGTGAGGGCGGCCGCCGGAACGCGCACGGTGATCCATCCCGAGGATGCCGTGGGGCCCGTCGCCGCGCCCTCGTACGGCACCGCGCCGACCGCGCCGCCCAGCTGCGAAGACTCGACGTATCCACCCGCCTCGGTCGCGGAGGCGCCGATCGCGGCGATCGCCGCAGCGATGTCGTCCACCTCGACGGTGCTCGACGCGGTGGCGACGATGTCTCGGGTCGCCGTGTCGCGCGCCGCTGCATCACCCGCAGCGGCCTCGGAAGACGAGGCTGACCCCCCGGCATCCTGACCCGGGTCCACCGGTACGAGGGGTGGGTTCTGGGCGGCTCCGCTCGAGTGCTGCTCGCTGGCCCCGACGATGGCGCTCGATCCGCTGGACCCCGAGGTGGCGGCCAGCGAGGGGCCCACAAACGCGGCGACCGCGACCACGGCGGCCGCGGCCCCGGCGCCCGTCCAGATCCCGCGACGACGGCGGCGCGTACGCTCGCGCTCGTCGGCGATCCTTCCGAAGACCGCGGCCTCGATGGCATCCATCCGATCGGCGGGGAGAGGGGGAAGAGCGGGCGCGGTCATGGGGTCTCCGTCTCGATCGCTGTGGCGCGCACCCGGGAGCGGATGCGCGAGAGCCGGTTGCGGACGGTGCCGTGCGAGACGCCCAGCGAGACGGCGGCCGCTTCGTATCCGTAGCCCTCGGCGGCGCACAGGCGGAAGATCTCGCGGTCGAGGTCGCTCAGCCGGTCGACCTCGGCGAGGATCGCCGACACCGTGTGCGCCTGCACGACCTGGGCTTCGACGTCGACGGCTGACGGGATCTCATCGCTCAGCGCGGCGTGCGAGCTGTGACGGCGGCGAGCGCGCAGACGGTTCTGCGCCTGCAGACGGCAGACGGTCGCGAGCCAGGGCAGCAGGGACTCGCCCTCGAGCCGCAGCGACGGGATCTTCCGCCACGCGACCACGAAGGTCTCCTGCACCACGTCCTCGGCATCCGCGGGATTGCCGACCAGACCGAAGGCGATCCAGTAGACCGGCCGCGCGTACGCCCGATACAGCTCGCGATACGCGACCTCCGACCCGCCGGCGGCGCGCGCCACGAGGGCCCTGTCGTCGATGACTCCGTGGGTCATGGCATCCGTTCCGCCTTCCGGGTGAGCCCCGGAAAAGCACTCTCTCACTCAGGGGTGTCCGGGCGCGCCGGATCGTCTCGCGGATGTACGCACGCAATGAGCTCTACGTGCACAAGCCCCTGTGCGAACGGGGCCGACGGATAAACTCGAGCGTTTCCCCCGATGAAAGGCCCCGCGATGGAGCTGCAGCTCGACCCCCTTTTCCAGACGATCACGCTCGTCGTGCTCGTGCTGATCCTGGTCGCCGACCTGCTGATCATCCTCAAGCGCCCGCACATCCCTGCGGCGAGGGAGTCGACGCTCTGGGTCGTGTTCTACGTGACGCTGGCGTTGATCTTCGCGGGTGTGCTGTGGATCGTCGCCGGGGGAGAGGTCGCCGGGCAGTTCGTCGCGGGCTGGCTGACCGAGTACAGCCTGTCGATCGACAACCTCTTCGTGTTCGTGCTGATCATGGGGCAGTTCGCGGTGCCGCGCCGGTATCAGCAGGAGGTGTTGATGGTGGGCATCATCATCGCGCTCATCCTGCGCGGCGCTTTCATCCTGGTCGGCGCGACCATCATCGAGAACTTCAGTCCGATCTTCTACCTCTTCGGCGCGTTCCTCGTCTACACGGCGATCCGCCAGGCGTTCCCGGGCGACGACCACGACGACGATTCGCAGAAAGAGAACCTCATCGTGCGGACACTGCGTCGGGTGCTGCCGATGAGCGATGCGTACGACGGCAAGAAGGTCATCACGCGAATCGGCGGGAAGAAGCTCTTCACCCCGATGATCATCGTGTTCGTCGCGATCGGTGTGACCGACCTGCTGTTCGCGATCGACTCGATTCCCGCGATCTTCGGCATCACGCAGAGCCCGTTCATCGTCTTCACGGCGAACCTGTTCGCGCTCATGGGTCTGCGTCAGCTGTATTTCCTGCTGGGCGACCTGCTCGACCGCTTGAAGTTCCTGCACTACGGGATCGCCTTCATCCTCGCCTTCATCGGCGTGAAGCTGATCCTGCACGCGATGCACGTCAACGAGTTGTCGTTCATCAACGGCGGCGAGCCGATCGAGTGGGCTCCCGAGATCTCGACGTGGGTGTCGCTCGCCGTGATCGTGCTGTCGATGGCGGTCGCGACGATCGCGAGCCTCATCGCCGCGCGCCGGGAGCCCGCGTCCGTCGAGGGCCCCCAGGATGCCGCGGCCGATGTCGCCGACGAGAAGGGGACGCCGCGCACGGTCGATCAGCCGAAGGGCGACTGACGCGTCGCAGCACACTCCGCTTGTCCCGGTGGATGCGCTGCGTGTCCCAGAAGTGGTTGCCCGAGCAGCCCCGAGACAACCACGATTGGGACATGGGGGTGATCCGGCGTCGAGCCGTCTGCGCCGGCCCCGGCATCCGGGACCTAGAACGCGCGCAGGTTCGCCTGCAGGCCGCCGTCGACGAACTCCTCGCGGAGGATGCCGCGTCGGCGGAGAATCGGCACGAGGTCGTCGAGCACGCGGTGCACGGTGACAGGGTGCAGGTCTCCCCACAGAAGGACGCCGTCGTTGCCCCACTCGCCCAGTTCCTCGATGCGGTCGGCGAACTCGTCCGCCGTGCCGACGAAGCCCGAGCCGTCGCGGAGGCGCCCCAAGCGCGCGTGCGCGCCCAGAAGCGTCCGTAGCGGAGTGTCGGCGTCGTGCTTTCCGACGAGGCGGTTGATGCTGCCCTCCGACACGTGCTCGCCGAAGATCGACCGGTCGAGAGGCTTGTCGAGGTCGAGGCCGGTGAGATCGGTCTCGAGATCGCTCGACTGCTTGCGGGCGATGGCGACGAGCGCGTCCTCGGAGGGGGTGACGGATGCCGCGACCAGGCGATCGGCTTCTTCCGGGGAAGACACGAGCACGGGCTGGATCGCGAAGAGGATCTTGATGTCGGACGCGGCGCGTCCCGCGGCCTCGGCTGCCGCGTGGATGCGGGCGCGATAGGCCCGGATGCTCTGCTCGTCGAGAGGCGCGAGGGCCAACTGCACGTCGGAGTTGTGTCCCGCGAACGACAGGCCGCGACCGGATCCGCCGGGGGAGACGATCGCGGGCGCGCCGTCGGTGAAGGGGACCGCGTTCAGCGGCCCGTCGAAGCCGAAGTGCTCACCCCGGTGCTGTACCGCCTCGAGCTTCGTCCCGTCGGCGTAGATCCCCGTCTCTTCGTCGGCGACGAGGGCGCCCTCGCCCCAGCTGTCCCAGAGCTTCCGGATGCCGTCGAGCCACTCCTCGGCCCGGTCGTAGGCCGCGTCGTGCCCGAGCTGCGGCGCGGTCGAGAAGTGGCGCGCGCTGCCGGTGTCGGTCACGACGTTCAGGCCGAGACGGGAGCCGCTCAGGTGCTGCAGCGTCGCGAACTGCCGGGCCGCCGTGTACGGCAGGTAGGCGGCCGGGTTGACCGTCGGCACCACGCCCAGGTGCTGCGTCGCCGCGAACAGGTACGGCGCGAGCAGCAGCGGGTCGTGCTTGGGCCCGCCGAAGGCGTGACGCACCCGCAGGTCGATCGTGTCGGCGCTGCCGAGCGAGGGCGCGTCCTCGATGATCAGCAGGTCGAAGCCGGCCTGCTCGAGCGTCCGCGCCGAGTCCTGATAGAGCCCCGGCTCGGTCCAGCGGTGGTTCCAGCGCAGGTAGGGGTGCCCCCATCCGTGCGGACCGAAGCCGCGCGCGAGGAACCAGCCGAAGTGCTGCAGACGGCTCACAGCACGACCGTCTCGCGCTCGACGACGGGGACGCCCACGAGCGCCTGCTCGAGGTCGGCGAGCAGATCGTCGATGTCCTCGATCCCGATCGACAGCCGGATCGTGCCGGGGAACACCCCCGCCCTCTCGCGCTCGTCGACGGTCCGCGCGGAATGCGAGGTGCTCTGCGGGTGAAGCACGAGCGAACGCACATCGCCGAGGTGGGTCATGTGCGTGATCACCTCGACCGACTGCACGACGTGGCGCGCCGCCTCGAGGCCGCCGCGCAGGGTCACGGTGAACACCGACCCGGTGCCGCGCGTGAGGTACCGCCGCCCGAGGTCGAAGTCCGGGTGCGACTCGAGACCCACGTGGTCGACGCGCTCGACCTCGGGGCGCTGTTCGAGCCACCGAGCGACGGTGAGGGCGTTCTGCGACTGGCGTTCCACACGAAGGCTCAGCGTCTCGATGCCCTGACCGATGAGAAAGGCGTTCAGGGGCGACGGCGACGGGCCGAACCGCGGCGCGACGCTTTCGCGGATGTACGCCCCGCGGGCGCGCGGCCCGTGCTTCTCGGCGTAGCTCGCCCCGCCCAGACGGTCGGTCTGCACGAGATGCGGGAAGAGATGACCGGATGCCGCGGCGTCGAAGCGACCGTCGTCCACTATCACCCCGCCGAGCACTGCCCCCTGCCCCGCGAGGAACTTGCTCGCCGAGTGCACGACGACGGCGGCACCGTGCTCGATCGGGCGAAGCAGGTAGGGCGTGGTGAAGGTGCTGTCGACGACGAGAGGAATCCCTCGCTCTCTGCCGATCGCCGAGACGGCGGCGATGTCGAGGACGTCGTTGCGGGCGTTCGAGAGCGTCTCGGCGAACAGGGCACGGGTGCGCGGGGTGATGGCATCCCTCCAGGCGTCGAGATCCCCCGTGGGCACGAAGGTGGCCTCGATGCCGAGCCGCGCGAGGTTGTCGAGGAGCAGGCCGCGCGTGCCCTCGTAGATGTGCTCCGAGACGACGACGTGGTCACCCGCCCCGGCGAGGGCCAGCAGAGCCACGGTCACGGCGGCCTGGCCGCTCGACACGAGGACGGCCTGGTCGCCGCCCTCGAGAGAGGCGAGACGCTCTTCGACGGCCTGGATCGTGGGGTTGCCCGTTCGGGTGTAGCCGAAACCGGCGCCGGTGCCGAAATGCGCTGCCGAGGCGTCGAGGTCGTCGAAGGTGAAACCCGCCGTGAGGTAGATGGGCATGGCCCGCGGCGAGGCGTGCGCGGTGGCCGAGCCCGCATGTACCTGGCGGGTGGAGAATCCGGTGTCGGCGTTCGCGGCCATGGGTCACGCTCCGTTTCGCGGGGGCGGGGCGGGCTCGCGGGGCGCGGGCCCGGTCCGAGGGGTGTTCGGGATCGGGCCAGGCTCGCACGGGGGAGTCGTCGACGACGAAATGTGCGGCGCTCTGTTACGGGCGGCACCCGCGTCGCGGACGCCGTGGCGCGGCTGGCACGGGCGTGCCCGGTGGTATCGTGACCGGGTGCGGATCGCTCGCCTCCTCCTTAGCGGCCGCGACGAGACCTTGTCCTAGGCCTTTCTCGTCGCGGAGTTCGTCGCGGGCCTCACACCCCTTCCGAGGAGAAACGCAAACATGAGCACCACCCCGATCGACGGCATCCGGATCCCGGACCGTCCGCGCACCCTGGCCGAGAAGGTCTGGGACGACCACCTCGTGGTCAAGGGTGACAACGGTCAGCCCGATCTCATCTACATCGACCTGCACCTCGTGCACGAGGTCACCAGCCCCCAGGCCTTCGACGGCCTTCGCGCCGAGGGGCGCCCCGTGCGGCGACTCGATCTGACGATCGCCACCGAAGATCACAACACCCCCACGCTCGACATCGACAAGCCGATCGCCGATCTGACCAGCCGCACGCAGATCGACACCCTGCGCCGCAACGCCGAGGAGTTCGGCGTGCGCATCCACTCACTCGGCGATAAGGAGCAGGGCATCGTCCACGTCGTGGGCCCGCAGCTCGGACTCACCATGCCGGGGATCACGGTGGTGTGCGGAGACTCGCACACCTCGACCCACGGTGCGTTCGGTGCGATGGCTTTCGGTATCGGCACGAGCGAGGTCGAGCACGTGCTCGCCACGCAGACTCTGCCGCTCAAGCCCTTCAAGACGATGGCGATCACGGTCGAGGGAGACCTCAAGCCCGGCGTCACCGCGAAGGACATCATCCTGGCGATCATCGCCAAGATCGGCGCGAACGGCGGACAGGGCTACGTGCTCGAGTTCCGCGGCAGCGCGATCCGCTCCCTCTCGATGGAGGGGCGCATGACGATGTGCAACATGTCGATCGAGGCGGGCGCCCGAGCCGGGATGATCGCCCCCGACGAGACCACCTTCGCGTACGTCAAAGACAAGCCGCACGCCCCGCAGGGCCAGGACTGGGACGACGCGGTCGCCTACTGGCGCACGCTGCCCAGCGACGAGGGCGCCGTCTACGACGCCGAGGTGTTCCTGGATGCCGCCGAGCTCGAGCCCTTCGTCACCTGGGGCACGAACCCCGGACAGGGCGTCTCGCTGTCCGACGTCGTTCCGACCCCGGCCGAGATCGCCGACCCCAACGAGCGCGCCGCCGCCGAACGCGCACTCGAGTACATGGACCTCCAGGCCGGTACGCCGATGAAGGACATCCCCGTGGATGCCGTCTTCATGGGCTCGTGCACGAACAGTCGCATCGAAGACCTCCGCGCCTTCGCCTCGGTCATCCAGGGCCGCACCAAGGCCGAGAACGTGCGGGTCATGGTCGTTCCCGGTTCGGCGCGCGTCCGGCTCGAGGCCGAGGCCGAGGGCCTCGACAAGGTCTTCACCGACTTCGGCGCGGAGTGGCGATTCGCCGGCTGCTCGATGTGCCTGGGGATGAACCCCGACCAGCTGGCTCCGGGAGAGCGCTGCGCCTCGACCTCGAACCGCAACTTCGAAGGGCGCCAGGGCAAGGGCGGACGCACGCACCTCGTGTCGCCTCTCGTCGCCGCGGCCACCGCCGTGCGGGGGACGCTCTCGAGTCCGGCCGACCTCGGCCCTGTCCCCGCAGAGTCCGTTTCGACCGGGGCGGAGGCCTGACATGGAGAAGTTCACGACGCACACCGGTGTCGCCGCGCCCTTGAAGCGCTCGGCGGTCGACACCGATCAGATCATCCCGGCCGTCTATCTCAAGCGCGTCACCAAGACCGGTTTCGACGACGCGCTGTTCGCCAACTGGCGCCAGGATCCGGACTTCGTCTTGAACCAGGACGCCTACCGCTCGGCATCCGTCCTCGTCGCCGGTCCCGACTTCGGAACGGGGTCGAGCCGCGAGCACGCCGTGTGGGCGCTGCGCGACTACGGCTTCCAGGTGGTGCTGAGCCCCAAGTTCGCCGACATCTTCCGCGGCAACTCCGGCAAGCAGGGCCTGGTCACGGGCGTGATCACCGAAGACCAGGTCGAGCAGATCTGGGCGGTGATCGAGGCGAATCCGGGCATCGAGATGACCGTGGACCTTACCGCGAAGACCGCCACGGTGGGCGACCTCCAGGTCTCGTTCGAGATCGACGATTACACTAGGTGGCGGCTTCTCGAAGGGCTCGACGACATCGGGCTCACGCTGCGTGACGAAGACAAGATCACGCAGTTCGAGGCGCGCCGCGAGGCATGGCGGCCGCAGACCCTTCCGGTCCGCTGAGCCCGATCGACCCGATCGGGTCGATCTGCCGCCCCTCGTCCACGAAGTGAGGTCCACCCCCCATGAGCACACTCGTCACCGACTCCGGAGACCAGAACCCCGGACAGCCCGATTGGGAGGCGGCAGAGACCCTCGCGATTCGCGGCGGTCGGCCCCTCCGAGGGACCGTCGAGGTCAAGGGCGCCAAGAACCTGGTGACCAAGGCCATGGTGGCGGCGCTCCTGGGCGAGACCACGAGCACGCTGCGCGACGTACCGATGATCAGCGATGTGAAGGTCGTTCGCTCGCTCCTCGAGGTGCACGGCGTCACCGTGACCGAGGGCGACGAGGAAGGCACGCTCCACCTCGACCCCTCGGGCGCGGTCGCCGCGCACTTCGAAGAGATCGACGCGCACGCCGGCGCGTCGCGCATCCCGATCCTGTTCTGCGGGCCGCTGCTGCACCTGCTGGGCGAGGCGCTCATCCCCGACCTGGGCGGATGCCGCATCGGCGACCGCCCGATCAACTTCCACATGGACGCGCTGCGCGCGTTCGGCGCCGTCGTCGACAAGAGCTACGAGGGCATTCGCATCACGGCCCCCAACGGCCTGCACGGCGCCAACATCACGCTGCCGTATCCGAGCGTCGGTGCGACCGAGCAGGTGCTGCTCACCGCTGTGCGCGCGAAGGGCGTCACCGAGCTGCGCAACGCCGCGATCGAGCCCGAGATCATGGACCTCATCGCGGTGCTGCAGAAGATGGGCGCGATCATCTCGTACGAGCCGAACCGCGTCATCTTCATCGAGGGCGTCGACAAGCTCGTCGGCTACGACCACCGCGCGATCTTCGACCGCAACGAGGCCGCCTCCTGGGCGTGCGCGGCCCTGGCCACCGACGGCGAGATCTTCGCCAAGGGCGCCCGTCAGCAGGACATGCTGACCTTCCTCAACGTGTTCCGGAAGGCCGGCGGATGGTTCGACGTCCGAGAGGACGGCATCCTGTTCCGTCGCGGTGAGGCCCTCAAGCCCGTGATGGTCGAGACGGACGTGCACCCGGGCTTCATGACCGACTGGCAGCAGCCGCTCATCGTCGCTCTCACGCAGGCTCCCGGCACCTCGACCGTGCACGAGACCGTGTACGAGAACCGCCTGGGCTTCACCGAGGCGTTGAACAAGATGGGGGCCGACATCGTCGTGCACCCGAAGGGCATCTCGAGCCCCGACCGCCGCGTTCCTCGACGCGACCTCGAGCAGGCTGCCGTCATCAACGGACCGACGCCGCTGCACGGCGCGGACGTCGAAGTGCCCGACCTCCGCGGCGGCTACAGCTACGTGATCGCGGCTCTCGCGGCCGAGGGCGAATCGACGGTGCGCAACATCGGCATCATCCGTCGCGGGTACGAGAAGTTCCTCGAGAAGCTCACCGCTCTCGACGCCGACTTCGACGTCGTGGGCTGACGCCGGTGGTCTCGAATCCCGAGAAGAGCCGCCCGAGCGCCTTCTGGCCGCTCGCGGCGATCATCGTCCCCCTCACGGGACTCTTCGCCCGGATCGAGATCCGCGGCGCCGAGAACCTCCCGCGCGAGGGAGCGTACGTGCTGGCGCCGAACCACAACTCGGAGTTCGATCCGGTGATCGTCGCGGTCGCCGTCTGGCGGCTGGGCCGCGCCCCCCGGTTCATGGCGAAGGAGAGCCTGTTCAAGGTTCCCGTGCTCGGGGCCGCGCTCCGCGCGACCGGAATGGTTCCGGTACCCCGAGCCTCGACGAGCGCGAACCAGTCGATGAAGGCCGCCGAGCAGATCGCGCGCGACGGGCGCGGCGTCATCGTCTATGCCGAGGGCACCCTCACACGCGACCCCGAGCTCTGGCCGATGCGCGGCAAGACGGGCGCGGTGCGCCTGGCCCTGGCCGCAGACCTGCCGCTCATCCCCATGGCGCAGTGGGGCGTCCAGCAGATCCTGCCGCGCTACGGGAAGCTGAGGTTCCCCCGCCGCTCGCACGTGATCGTCGAGTTCGGCCCCGCGATGGACATGAGCGCCTACGCGGCGACGCCCACGCAACCGGCCACACTGACGAAAGCGACCGACGCGATGATGAACGAGGTCACGGCGATGCTCTCCGGCATCCGGGGCCTTCCTGCCCCCGCGGAGCGCTGGAACCCGTCGCAGCACGGGCAGAACGAGACGGGCCGCCTTGAGCCGTAAGAGCGCCCTGCCCGTCGCGGGCCCCAGAGTCGCCGTCGTCGGCGCCGGAAGCTGGGGGACGACCTTCGGCAAGATCCTGGCCGACGGCGGTGCGTCGGTCGTCATGTGGGCGCGCCGCCCGGAGCTCGCGGCCGAGATCACCGAGTCCAAGCGCAACAGCCGGTACCTCTCGGGTATCAACCTCCCACGCACGATGACCGCGACGACGGATCTGGCCCAGGCGCTGAACGGTGCGGAGCAGATCTACCTCTCGGTGCCGAGCCAGTCTCTCCGAGAGAACCTCGCCGCCATCAAGCCGCTCGTCGAGCGCACCGACGTGCCGATCGTGTCGCTCATGAAAGGCGTCGAGAAGTCGACGGGCCTGCGCATGAGCCAGGTCATCGAGCAGGTGCTGCAGTGCGATCCTGCGCGCATCGCGGTGGCATCCGGCCCGAACCTCGCCCTCGAGATCGCGCGCGAGCAGCCGACCGCAGCCGTCATCAGCTCGCTCAGCCCCGAGACCGCCGAGGCCGTGGCCCGTCGCGCGCGCAACCGGTACTTCCGCTCGTTCGTGAACACCGACGTGATCGGCACCGAGTTCGGTGGAGTGCTGAAGAACCTCATCGCGGTGGCCATCGGCATCGTCGACGGCGTCGGGTACGGCGAGAACACGAAGGCCTCGATCATCACCCGTGGCCTCGTCGAGATGACCGACTTCGCGGTCGCGCAGGGCGCGCAGCCCGAGACGCTCCAGGGCCTCGCGGGACTCGGCGATCTCATCGCGACGTGCCAGTCGCCGCTCAGCCGCAACAACACCGCGGGGCGCCTGCTCGGACAGGGCTACGGCTACAAGGAGGTCGTCGCTCAGATGCAGCAGACCGCCGAGGGGCTGGCATCCGTGGCTCCCGTTCTTCAGCTCGCGAAGCAGGTCGGCGTCGACATGCCGATCGTGCAGCAGGTGAAGATGGTGCTCGACGGGACGATGGACCCGCGCGACATCGCACCGCACCTGACGACAGACGACGACCAGCCGCAGGGCGAGAGGACGCAGAATGACCAAACCGGTGGTGGTGGTGCTCTTCGGCGGGCGCTCCAGCGAGCATTCGATCAGTTCCGCCACGGCGGGCGGGGTGCTGCGAGCGATCGACCGTGACCGCTTCCGGGTGATCCCTGTCGGCATCACCCGCGACGGCGCCTTCGTCCTCGAAGACGACGACCCCGACAAGTTCGCGCTCATCCCCGATGCGCTGCCCGAGGTGCGCGACAACGGAACGCGCGTACGGCTGCCCGATTCGACGCTCTCGCGCGAGTGGACCGTGACCGACGGCGAGGGCACGCGCTCCCTCGGAGACGTCGACGTCGTGCTGCCGATCCTGCACGGGCGTTTCGGCGAGGACGGGACGGTGCAGGGTCTGCTCGAGCTGTTCGGCATCCCGTACGCCGGCGGCGGTGTGCTCATGTCGGCGATCGGCATGAACAAGCACGTGACCAAGCAGGTGCTCCGCGCGGCGAACGTGCCGGTCGTGCCGTGGGTGGCGGTCACCCGCGCCGACCTCGCCCGCGACCGCGAGCTGTGGGAGCGGCGTATCCGCGCGCTCGACCTGCCGGTGTTTGTGAAGCCGAACGAGGCCGGATCGAGCGTGGGCGTCACGAAGGTGTCGCGCTGGGAAGACCTGGATGCCGCTTTGGACACCGCTTTCGCCGAAGACGGCCTGGTGCTGATCGAAAAGGCGATCGTCGGACGCGAGGTCGAGTGCGGCGTGCTTCCCGGGCGTGACGGCGGACCGGTGCGCGTGAGCGTGGCCGGCGAGATCGTGGTGACGGGCCGCGAGTTCTACGACTTCGAGGCCAAGTACCTGGGAGCCGCGGGCGTCGACCTCGTGTGTCCCGCCGACCTGCGCGAGGGCGAGCTGGGGGAGATGCAGCGCATCGCCGCCCAGGCGTTCGAAGCGATCGGCGGTCAGGGCCTTGCTCGCGTGGACTTCTTCTACACCGGCACCGAGTTCTATGTGAACGAAGTCAACACGATGCCCGGGTTCACCCCGATCTCGATGTTCCCCACCTGCTGGATCGCCTCGGGGCTGTCGTATCCCGACCTCATCACCGACCTGCTCGACGCGGGGCTCGCGAAGACCTGAGTCACGGCTCGGTCCGTCGTGCACACCGGCGGGCCGGGTCCGCGGCGCGCCGTGGCCGGGGCCGGTGACGCCGGTGCGTCGGGGATCGTCCCGCGGCTGTGCACGCGGGGGTCGGACGCGGCGCGCGCTACGGCGTCGGACTCGGCGAGGGCGTGGCGTCGGATGCCGAGGTGCACACGGCGCCCGTCGACGGCAGGTATTGACTGATCAGCGGTCCGAGGGCCTGCGCCACATCGGCGCTGCTGGCCTCCTTGTAATCCAGGTAGACCTGGACCGCGGGGCTGCGCCCGAACGTCGTCAGCGTGTACCGGTTCTCGGCTGCCTGCGACTCGTCGACAAGCCAGTCCACGCCGTTGAACGGGCGACACGGCAGGGTGGACGGGCCGGGGGTCTCGAGCCCGCACGTCATGAGGATCGCGGTGGGATCTCCCCACGCACCGGTCGACTGCGCATCGGTCCAGCGACGGTTCTGCCCCGAGATCGTCTGGGGCAGTCGCGAGGTGATCTCGGCGCACGCCGGGTCGTTCGCGTTCTTGGCCGGCTGCATCGCGACCGTGGTGCTGCACGCCGCGAGCCCGGGGAGGAGGGTGGCGGCGGCGAGGAGCGCGAGGAGGCGGGAGGAGCGGGGCACCCCTCCAGGCTAATAGCGTGGGGGAGTGACCGACGCCGAGACCACCCGTGCAACCACTGTGGGCGACCTGAGCGAGGGGCAGATCCTGCGCGGCATCCTGGACCGTCTTCCGCCGTCGACCGCCCCGGTCGGGCCCGGTGACGATGCCGCTGTGCTGTCTGTCCCGGACGGGCGGGTCGTGGCGACGACCGACACGCTCGTGCACGGGCCCGACTTCCGGCTGGCGTGGTCGTCGCCGTTCGATCTCGGCTTCAAGTCCGCGGCGGTGAACCTCGCCGATGTCGCCGCCATGGGTGCGCGCCCGATCGCTCTGCTCGTCGCGCTCGCGATGCCCGACGACACGCCGATCTCCTTCGTCCGCGGGTTCGCCGACGGTCTCGCCGCCGCCTGCGCGGAGCTCGCCCCCGACTGCGCGGTCGAGGGCGGCGATCTCACCGTCTCGGACACCCTGACGATCGCCGTGACGGCCCTGGGGAGCCTCGACGGGCGCGAGCCCGTGCGTCGCTCCGGTGCCCGCGTCGGAGACGGCGTCTACGTGATCGGCGAGCTCGGCGAAGCCGCGAGGGGACTCGAGGTGCTGTTCGGGCGGTTCCGGGATGCCGACGGCACTCCCCTCGTGATCACGCCCGAGGCCCGGGCGGCGCTCGGTGCCGACGACGCGCGCGGGCTGGCTCGCCAGCTCACGCCGCGACCGCCGATCGCGGAGGCGTTGCGCGCCGCGGACGCGGGGGCCACCGCGATGATGGACATCTCCGATGGTCTCGTCCTCGACGCAACACGCATGGCCGATGCCTCGGGGGTCACGATCGCCCTCGACTCCGCGACCCTCGGCGACGACCCCGACCGGGCGCTCGGCGGGGGAGAGGACCACGGGTTCCTCGTGACGTTCGCCGCCGAGGCGCGCCCGCTGGGCCGTCGCGTGGGAACGGTCGTGGCACGCAGGAGCGAAGCCGTCACCGTCGACGATCGGCGCTGGTCGGGCCGGGGCGGTTGGGATCCGTACCGCGACTGGGACGCCGGCCGCGGCTGAGGGATCAGACGCTCTGCGGTCGTCCCCACCACATCGTGGTGTCGCCGTAGGCGCGGTCGCGCTCGGCCTCGAGTCCCGCGGCGGCCCACTCGGGAGCGGCGGATCGTTTCGCCCGCTCGACGATCACCGTGGCGTCGGGGTGCAGGCGCGGCGCGAGCGCGACGAGCGCTTTCGTGAGCTCGTCGTCGGCGAGGTCGTAGGGCGGATCGAGGAAGACGAGGTCCCATTCGAGGACGGATGCCGAGAGGAACGTCGTGACGTTCGCCTTGTGCACGCGCGCGGGGGCGGTGACGCCGGCCGTCTTCACCCGTTCGACGTTCTTGCGGATGAGGGCCGCGGCGGGCGCCGACAGTTCGACGAGGTCCGCAGAGGCGGCGCCGCGACTGAGGCTCTCGAGCCCCAGGGCGCCGGAGCCCGCGAAGAGATCGGCCACGCGCGCGTCGTCGAGTAGGCCCGCGGATTCGAGAGCTCCGAAGAGCGACTCGCGGACGCGGTCGCTCGTGGGACGGGTGCCCTTGGGTGGGACGTCGAGGACCGTGCCTCCGGCCCGGCCCGAGATGATGCGCGTCACCTCTCCAGCCTAGGGTCCCCGGCGCGGCGGTCCCGTGCGCGCACGCGAACGGCGATGTCCGAGGGCCTGCCTAGACTCGGAGCATGCCCGGATTCTCGCTCGCGTCGCGCCTGGACGGCGCCATCGGCGGCAAGACCGCGACGGCATTCGAGAAGGCGTTCGGCGTGAAGACGGTGGGCGAGCTGCTCGAGCACTACCCCCGGCGCTATGCCCGTCGGGGTGAGCTCACGCCCATCGATTCCCTCCCGCTCGGGGAGCCGGTCACGATCGTCGCCGAGGTGGTCAGCGCGAACGAGCGTCGCATGCAGAACCGCCGCGGCTCCCTGCTCGAAGTCGTCATCAGCGACGGAGACGGGCGCATGTCGCTGACCTTCTTCAATCAGCCCTGGCGCTTGAAAGACCTCACTCCGGGGCGCCGCGGCATCTTCTCGGGCAAGGTCGGCGAGTACCGCCGCCAGACGCAGCTGACGAACCCCGACTATGAGCTGTTCGACGACATCGCCGAGGCTCGTGCCGAGGCCGAGGTGACGGCGAAGCGGCCCATCCCGATCTATCCCGCGACGAGCTCGATCCCGAGCACGCTCGTGCAGAAGACCATCTCCCTCGTGCTCGACGGACTCGGAGAGGTCGAAGACCCTCTGCCCGACGACCTGCGAGCCCGCCGCGGTCTCCTCCCAGCGCGCGCGGCGCTCGAGCAGATCCATCGCCCCGAGACCGACGACGACATCCCTCCCGCGGTCGCGACCCTGCGCATGCATGAGGCTTTCGTTCTGCAGACAGCCCTGCTCCAGCAGCGGCAGTTCGTGCGGGCTCTGTCGGCGACGAAGCGGCCGGCGGAGGCCGGCGGTCTGCTCGAGCGGTTCGATGCCATCCTTCCGTTCGAATTGACCGCCGACCAGCAGAGCGTGGGAGCTCAGCTCGAGGCCGACCTCGTGGCCGATTGGCCCATGAACCGTCTCGTTCAGGGTGAGGTGGGTTCGGGCAAGACGCTCGTGGCGCTTCGCGCGATGCTGCAGGTCGCCGAGTCCGGCGGGCAGTCCGCCCTCATCGCCCCCACCGAGGTGCTGGCCGGTCAACACTTGCGCTCGATCGCCCGCATGCTCGGCCCCGAGCTCGCGCCCGAGATCATGCCGACGCTGCTCACCGGGCAGATGCCCGCCGCCGAACGACGCAAGGCGGCTCTGCGCGTCGCGTCGGGTCAGGCGCGGATCGTCGTGGGGACCCACGCGCTGCTGAGTGCGAGCACCACCTTCGCGGACCTCGGCTTCGTCGTCGTCGACGAGCAGCACCGATTCGGGGTCGACCAGCGCGAGGCGCTGCGCTCCAAGGGAAGCTCCCCGCACACGCTCGTGCTGACGGCCACTCCGATTCCGCGCACGGTGGCGATGACGGTGTTCGGTGACCTCGACGTCTCGACCATTCGCACCATGCCGGCCGGGCGTGCCGGCATCCAGTCCTTCGTCGCGCCGCTGGCCGAGAAACCCGCGTGGTTCGCCCGTGTGTGGGATCGCGTCGCCGAAGAGGTCGCGTTGGGCCGCCAGGCCTTCGTCGTGTGCGCCGCCATCGACTCCGACCAGCTCACCGCCGACGAGAAGACCGACGAACCCGCCGATGTGCCCGCTGCCGCGGCCGAGGGAGCGCGCACCCGGTGGGGTGTCGTTCAGGTCGAGGCGCTTCTGTCACGGTTGCCCACGTTCGACGGCATCCGCGTGCAGATCCTGCACGGCAAGATGCCCTCCGACGAGAAAGACTCCGTCATGCAGGCCTTCGCGCGCGGCGACATCGACGTGCTGGTCGCCACCACCGTGATCGAGGTCGGCGTCGATGTGCCGAACGCGTCGACCATGGTCATCCTCGAGGCTGACCGCTTCGGCGTCTCGCAGCTGCATCAGCTGCGCGGGCGCGTCGGCCGGGGCGGCCTCCCGGGCCTGTGCCTGCTGGTGACCGAGGCCGCGCCGGGTACGTCGGCGCGCTCTCGCGTCGAAGCCGTGGCTGCGACGCTCGACGGGTTCGCCCTCGCCGAGGTCGACCTCGAGCTGCGCGGAGAGGGAGACGTGCTCGGCGGCGCGCAGTCGGGGGCCCGTTCGTCGCTGCGTCTGTTGCGCGTCGTCACCGACGCCGATCTCATCACCGAGGCCCGCGCCGAGGGTGAGAGGCTTCTCGCCGACGATCCGGCTCTGCTTCGGCATCCCGGCCTCGCCGCAGCACTCGAACGGCGCGTGGGTGTCGAGGAGCGCGCCGCTCTGGCGAAGTCCTGACCGTCGGGTCGTTCCGAGGGTCGCATCGGTAGGCTGGCCGCATGGACCCCCGGATCGCCGTCGTTCCCGGCTCATTCGACCCGCCCACCCTCGGCCACCTCGACGTCATCCGCCGCGCGGCCGGGCTCTTCGACCAGCTGCACGTGCTCGTGGTCCACAACCCGGGCAAAGAGGCGATGCTCCCGATCGCGCAGCGGCAGAGCCTGCTCGAGCGGTCGATCGCCGAGGCCGGCGTCGAGGGCGACGTCATCGTCGCCGCGTGGAGCATGGGCTTGCTCGTCGATTACTGCACCGAGGTGGGGGCGAAGGTGCTGGTGAAGGGCATCCGTTCTCAGGTCGACGTGGCCTACGAGACGCCGATGGCGATCGTGAACCGCGACCTCGCGCACGTCGAGACGGTGTTCCTGCTGCCCGACCCCTCGCACGCGCTCGTCTCGAGCTCGCTCGTACGTCAGGTGGCCGGGCTCGGCGGCGACGTGTCGCCCTACGTCCCGCCCGCCGTCGCGCGCTTCCTCGATACCGGCGCCCGCGGCATCTGACGCGCGCCGTCCCCCCACGCATAAACGCGATCCGCGCTCGGAAACGCGCGCTCCTCGCGTTTGCGAGCGCTGAGAGCGTTTATGCGTGATGTGGGCTCTGCGAGTGCGGCACCGGCGCGTCCGCCCGGCCCTTGCTCAGGGGCGCACGGGTAGCATTGACCACCGTGAGAACTCGCCGACCCGGACCCTTCCAGCTCCCCGTACGCGACATCGAGCGCCACCCGGGCGAGATGCGCGAACACACCCTCGACATCCCGACCCCCGAGAAATGGGGGGAGGGCCTGCTCTCCGTCCCCGAGGCCGAGATGCTCGAACTCGATGTGCGTCTCGAGTCCGTCCACGAGGGGATCCTCGTGTCGGGCACGGTCGACACCAGCGCCACGGGGGTGTGCGGACGCTGCCTCATCGACATCGTCGAGCCTGTCGAAGTCGAGTTCCAGGAACTTTTCGCGTATCCTGGGGACGAAGCGAGTGACTTCGACGTTCAAGACGACCACGTGGATCTTGAAAATCTGGTCCGGGATGCCATTGTCCTGTCGCTTCCGTTCCAGCCGGTGTGTCAGCCGGACTGCCCCGGGCTCGACCCGAACACGGGCGAGAGGCTGACGGAAAGCCCCGGCACCACGGAGCAGGAGCCTGTCGATCCTCGATGGGCTGCGCTCCAGCAGTACACCCCAGACGACGGCGATGCGCTCCGCGCCGCCCCTAAGACAGAGAAGAGCTAGTCATGGCAGGTAACCCCCCGAAGCGGAAGGTCTCCCGCTCGAACACCCGCTCGCGTCGTGCGCAGTGGAAGGCTGAAGCCCCCGCGCTGGTCAAGACCATCGAGAACGGCAAGGTCGTCTACAGCCGTCCCCACCAGGCGAAGGTCGTCACCGACTCGCAGGGCACCGAGCTCTTCCTCGAGTACAAGGGCCGCAAGGTCGCCGACGTCTGATCGGCGATTCGTGACGCGTAACAACGTCGAGCGCACAGCGCTCACCGAGAAGCTCGGGGTCGAGATCGACCCCGAGCTTCTTTCTCTTGCTTTGACGCACCGCTCGTTCGCCTACGAGAACGGCGGCATCCCGCACAACGAGCGTCTCGAGTTCCTCGGCGACTCCGTGCTCGGCCAGGCCGTCACGGTCCGGCTGTTCACACGGCATCCCGACCTCGACGAAGGAAGCCTCGCGAAACGTCGCGCGAGCGTCGTGTCGACGGTGGCGTTGGCCGAGGTCGCGCGCACGATCGGTCTCGGCGACCACGTGCGACTGGGTCGGGGCGAGATCCTCACCGGTGGGCGCGACAAGGATTCGATCCTCGCCGACACCATGGAAGCCCTCATCGGGGCGACGTTCTTGTCGGCCGGCCCCGATGCGGCGACCGGGATGGTGCTTCGCCTGGTCGAACCGCTTCTCGCTGACCCGGAGCGCTACGGCGCGGCGATGGACCCGAAGACGAGCCTGCAAGAGATCGCTGCCCGCCTGGGACTGGCGGCACCCGCGTACGTGGTCGAGGCCACCGGCCCCGACCACGACCGGCGGTTCACCGCCACCGTCACGACGGGCGACGTCGTCACCACGGGCGTCGGCTCGAGCAAGAAGCACGCCGAGATGGCAGCGGCGCTGACCGCGTGGCGCGAGCTCGACGCACGTGCCTGAGCTTCCCGAGGTCGAGGTCGTCCGCGCCGGGCTCGAGCCCGCCGTGTCCGGTGCACTCGTTGCCTCTGTCGACGTGCGCGACGACCGAGCGCTGACCCGGCATACCGGCGGAGCGGCGCACTTCGAGGCGGAGCTGACCGGCCGGCGCATCGCGTCCGCCGTGCGGCGAGGCAAATTCCTCTGGATGCCGATGGCCGACGATGAGGCCATCGTCACCCATCTCGGAATGAGCGGCCAGATGCTCCTGCGTACCCCCGGGGCGCCGGAGGAGCGGCACGAGCGCATCCGCATCGAGTTGGAGCATCCGGTGCACGGGTCGCTTTCGGTCGTCTTCGCCGACCAGCGCACCTTCGGCTCGCTCGCCGTTGACCGGCTCGTCGATACGCCCGATGGAGCCGCGGGCGGTCGCGGCTCGGAGCTCGCCCGCGTGCCGACGCAGGTTGCGCACATCGGTCGAGATCCCCTCGACCCTGCGTTCGATGCCGCGCGATTCCGCGCGCGAGTGGCGCGGACCTCCTCGGGGATCAAGCGCGTGCTGCTGGATCAGACAGTGGCGAGCGGTATCGGCAACATCTACGCCGACGAGTCGCTGTGGGCCGCGCGTATCCACCCCGAGACCGCAGCATCCGATCTCTCGACGCGCGCCGTCAACCGTCTGCTCGGTGAGATCCAGGCGGTGCTCGAAAAGGCCCTCGCTGAGGGCGGGACGAGCTTCGACGCGCAGTACGTGAACGTCAACGGTCAGGCCGGCTACTTCGCCCACTCGCTGAACGCCTATGGGCGCACCGGCCAGCCGTGTCCGCGTTGCGGGCGACCGATCGTGCGGGTGTCGTTCATGAACCGGTCGAGCCACTTCTGCCCGCACTGCCAGAAGCGGCGCTGAAAGGACCGTGGGCCGCGCGCTCCAGAGCGGCTGATTCGTCGGGTGATTTCTGTCGTCGTGCTCGTCGGTAACGTTGCGTAATCGGTACAGTGTTGGCGATGAACGAGTGGTCGGTGGATCCGGAAGGACTGCGTTTCGCGGCTTCGGTCGTCCGGTACGCCGTACAGATCACTGAGCCGGAGACGGCAACGGCGGCGACCGCACGTGTCGGCGATGCTGAGCTCGCCGCGGCCTTGTC
The DNA here is from genome assembly GCF_003385695.1 of Microbacterium sp. AG157. Classification (NCBI taxonomy): domain Bacteria; kingdom Bacillati; phylum Actinomycetota; class Actinomycetes; order Micrococcales; family Microbacteriaceae; genus Microbacterium; species Microbacterium sp. AG157. Next base: position 371,336 of record NZ_QRDK01000004.1, on the reverse strand, counting down.
GGCGTTCATGCAGGCTCTGACAGGTGGGTGGATGCAGCGGGTGTCCGCGACCGAGGGTGTGTGTCAGACATTGGCGGCCTCGGCGACGTTGTATGAAACAGCCGATGAAGAAGGTGTTCGTGACGTGCGCCAGGCGGATAATTTCTGATGGCGGAACTGGGGCAGACCTCCGATCCGATTTCCTTGGTGCCGGGCTCGGTCGGAGACGTCCAGGCGATCGTCGAGCTGTGCGCCCGGCGCTCGCGTGTCGCACGGCAGGCCGCCGAGACGGTGGGCAGGAAGAAGAACATCGACGATTGGGTGGGGCAGTCCGCCGACGCCTACACCGCCCGCGTGACCCAGGTGGCGACCGCGTGGTCCGACGCGGACGAGGCGCTGGCCCGTGTCGGCGCCGCGATGCGCGCATACGCTTCGGCGTTGGCGGGGGCACAGGCGAGAGCTGCGACCGCGATCGAGGGTTGGGATTATGCGCGGTCCCTTCAACGCACGGAGCAGACGGCCGGTGCGGAGTTGCCGGGCTTCGTCGAGCCGTTCTCCGGCGCGTGGCCCCTCGTGTTCGCCGGGGGCGCCGACACGACTCCGCCGCGCACGAGTGCGGAGGCGTTCGCAACGGCTGACAGCTGGCTTGCCGAGGGGCGGACATGGGTAGCCGATGCGGCACGCACCGCAACCGCGGCTGTGGCTGCTGCGACCGCGGTGCTCCGAGCCGACAGCGGATCCGTGTGGGCGTCGGCGAGCGCAGCCCTCGGAAGCGGGCCGGTGACGCCGGCGACGGCGCTGTCGGTCCTGAAGTCGTTGCGCGGCGACGACCTCACGTCGCTGCTGTCGGCGCGTCCCGACCTTGCCGCTCTTCTCTCGCAGGCGTCGCCCGCCGATGTCGCGAGCTGGTGGTCGGGTCTCGACGGTGGCCAGCAGGAAGCGCTGGTCCACGCTGCCCCCGCCGCCATCGGCAACCTCGGCGGAGTGGCCTACCGCGCGCGTGATGAGGCCAATCGCATCGTGCTCGACCAAGCGATCGCGGATGCCAAGCGCAGCCCCCTCGACAAGTCGGAGCAGATCGCGGCGCTAGAGGCGTTGAAGAAGTCGGCCCAGAGTCACACGTTGGTGTCGGTTGTGCTTGACGAACCTCCGCTCGCGCAGGTCGCCGTCGGCGACCTGGATGCCGCGAGGAATGTGTCGTTCATCGTGCCGGGGATGAACTCGAACGTGGCGGGTGACATGGCGACTTACGTCGATGCTGCGAAGCAACTCCAGTACGCGCAGCGCCGTGCAGGCGGCGGAGAGCTCGGCGACTACGCCGTTATCGCGTGGCTGGGCTACCACCCCCCGACGAACGATATGCCGGTGGACGTGGCATTCAACGGGAAAGCCGAGGCGGGCGCACCCGCCTTATCGAAAGACCTCACGTCGATGGCTGCTGTTCACGAAGCATCGGGCATCCCTGCCTCGGTTTCGGTCATCGCCCACTCTTATGGCACCGATGTCGCGGCACTCGCACTCACCGACGCTCACGCGGACCACGTCGTCCTGCTCGGCTCGGCCGGTGTAGACAATCAAGTAGACAACGTCGCGGACCTGAATGTGCCTCCCGGACAGGTGTTCGCATCTCAAGCCCGTCACGACGGCTGGGCGCCTGTCGGGCAGATCACCTCGTACGTCGTCCTAGACGGACGCGTCGACCCGACAGCGACATCGTTCGGGGCGCGCGAGTTCTCCTCGGAAGCGGGCATCGCCCCCGGCGGCGAGACGCTGCGCGCGGTTGACAAACACGGACCGTTCGGCGATGGCTCGGAGACATTCAGCTACTTCGATGCGAACACGACCGCGCAGTTCAACACGGCGTTGGCAACGACGGGCCGCGGGGTCGAGGTCATCGTCGACCAACCGCTGACAGAATCAGACCTCATCGGGCCGCACCACTCGAGCGGATCGAATGAGTACCCGGTCGGGTGGAACGGCATTCGTTGACTATGAACAGACGCACTTACATCGCAGTCAGCGCGCTGCTCGTCGTCCTGCTCACCGCTTGCTCACCCGGTGGCGACCAGAACTCGAAGGGACCCGACGTGACCCCAGAAGATGTCAAGGCGCAGATCCTCGATCTCTACGAGGCGAGCGCAGCCGCGGTCGCGGCTGAGGGCTGGAAAGTAGATGACGCCTCGTGGCTAGCTTGCGCCGACGACTCCGCGGGACCGCGTGTGAAGTTGTCGTTTGCCGCGTCCCGCTCCGAGCCATTGCCGAGCGCTGCCGCTGATCTCATAGCAAACGCGCAGAAAGTGTGGCAGGAGCGAGGACACGACGTGACGGTCGAGCGCGACACGAACCTGACTCCGCCACGGTGGATTCTTTCTGATCCGCCTTACCTCACGGGCACCGAACCGGATGGCAGCTACTATCTGCTGGACGTCAGCGATCGCGCTGTCTACTTCCAGGCCACCAGCGCCTGCGTACCCGGCGACATCTTCGAACTCACCAGCCCCACGCCGACCCCATGACCCTCAGGTTCGATCCCCAGCGGCACGCGGAGACGATCGCCGCTTTGCGACGGGTGATCGCTGGCATCCAGGATCAGCTGGACGGCCTCGATCGGGAGGTCACCGTACTGCGTGGGCAGTGGTCGGGTGCCGCGAAGGCGGCGTACGAGCGTACTCACCGAGAATGGGCGGACTCCATCGGTCGCTTGCATTCCGCGCTGGGTGATGCGACGGGAGCGGCGCAGCACGCCGGTGACCGTCTCACCCAGACCGAGTCAGATGTGACCGCACTGTGGTCATGACGCGAGAGGGGGACGGGACGCTAAACCCGTCCCCCTCTCGGGTCACAGCACCTTCTTCCACACTCCCTCGTACGAGATCGGGGCGAAGCCGATGGCTTCGTTGATCGAGAGCATGGGGCGGTTCTCTTCGGCGTTGTAGGTCAGCACGCGGGGTGACTCCGGTGCGACGTCGTGCCACGCGAGGAGTCCCGCGCACTTCACGAGCATGCCGAGCCGGTGGCCGCGGTGGGCCGCGACGACGAGGGTGTCCTCCTGGCTGGTGGCAGCGGTGCGGTCCTTGCCGATGACGAGTTCATTGAAGGCCGCAAGCTCACCGGTGTCGACGTGCTGGGCGGCGGTGACGAGCATGTGCCGTCCGGCGTCGATGTAGCCGGCTTCGTAGCGGCGCACCCGACCGGCATCCCACACCTCCTCGTCGAACTCGAGGTCCGCCGAGGGGGCGTCGGTCACCATACGCGACTTCATCCACGCGAACGCATCGACGAACTCGTCGGGCGTGGGCAGAGTCCACTGCACGATCCGGTAGCCCGAGGCCGCCTGTTCGGCGTCCGCGAGGAGTTGATCAAGACGTGGTCGTGCCCCGGCGAGATCGAGCGAGCTGACGCGCACGATCTGTTCGAGCGAGAAGCCGGATGCCAGGAGGAACCGCGCCGCGTGATCCCGCGGGATCGAGCCGAATCCCGTCGGCGCGTCGAGGCGCGGTCCGTCCGCGGCGGGATGCTCGGCCCACGACTGCAGGACGGTACGTCCGTGCTCGCGCGCCGTGTTCTCGATGAGCGCATAGGCGGCGCGTCCGATGCCGTGGCCCCACGCGGAGCGGCGCAGTTCGATGAGCCAGAATCCGGTGCGGGCGCCTTCTTCCTGCGGGAAGTCGAGGCCCACCCGCCCGACGACCTCGCCGTGGAAGACGGCGATCCACGCGTACCGCTTCATCTCGGGCTGGGGTTGGTACAGGGGGAGGAGCTCGTCGGCGGGCATGAACGAATCGTCGTGCCCCGAGATCTCGGCGTAGACCAGGTTGCGGAGGCGGACCATCTCGCGGAAGTCCGCGGCATCCGGATCGTCGATGCGGGCGGGGATGTGAAGCGGGCGCAGCTCGAGGCCGGCGGGGAAGGAAGTCATTCGAAGGTCTTTCGTCGGATGAGACGGGGAAGGGGTGGGGCCGGCCGAGAGGCCGACCCCACCGGGATCAGAACGGCGGGCGGCTGAATGCTGCGGTGCTCTGCCAGGCCCGCTCGCGGCGGTCCCGCTCGGCGGCCGCGTCGCGAGCTCGCAGGGCTTCGACCGCGCGGTGGTCGAGGGCGCGAGCCCGGTTGGCATGGCGGTTCAGCAGCCACAGCCCCAGGCGCAGCGACAGCCGGTCGAAGAGGCCGAGAGGTCGGTACGCCGTCGTGTCGAACGTGACCGTGGAGGGAGTGGGAGGGGTGGAAGGCGCGGCCGAGGAGTGCTGCGGCGCGCGCGTGAACAGGGCGTTCATGCGGAAGCTCCGTAAAGAAGATCTGGCGAGGAGGAATCGCGTCGAGCAGATAGCTCACGCGGGGGCGGACGCAGAGGGTCCGGGTGGCCGACGTCGAGGAGACGGGCTCACGGGAAGCGGAGACGACAAGGCGTCTCGACGCGGCGAACTAGCCCTGACGAGGGGGCATGCCGACGGCGGTGGTCACTCCCGTGGCGTATGCGGAGAGCACGGGGACGGCGTTGAAGCCAATGGCGGTGAAGCCAGTCGTGGTGCGAATCATGGAAGTAACCTCCTTTCGACGTCGGTTGCGACCTCAGACGCTAGCGAAGGCTGTCAGCGAATGTCAAGCTCCCGCTCAGATTGGGGCGGGTGCCGGGCGCGTCGAACCGCGCCCACCGGCCCGCCGCCGCGGAATCCTGCGGTTTCTCGGATACCGTGAACACGCGGGTCGATCGAGCGGAGGGCGGGTGACATGCACCTAAAGAGCGTGACGCTCAAGGGCTTCAAGTCCTTCGCGCAGTCGACCACCTTCGCCCTCGAGCCGGGCGTGACATGCATCGTCGGACCGAACGGGTCGGGCAAGTCCAATGTCGTCGACGCCCTGGCCTGGGTGATGGGGGAGCAGGGGGCGAAGACCCTTCGCGGCGGCAAGATGGAGGACGTCATCTTCGCCGGCACCTCGACGCGGGGACCCCTGGGGCGCGCCGAGGTCCAGCTGACGATCGACAACGCCGATGGTGCTCTGCCGATCGACTACAGCGAGGTGACGATCAGTCGCACGCTGTTCCGCACCGGCGCGAGCGAGTACGCCATCAATGGGCAGACGTGCCGCCTTCTCGACGTGCAGGAGCTGCTGAGCGATTCGGGCCTCGGGCGTGAGATGCACGTGATCATCGGGCAGGGCCGCCTCGACACCGTGCTCCAGGCATCGGCGGAGGACCGTCGCGGGTTCATCGAGGAAGCCGCAGGAATCCTCAAGCATCGCCGACGCAAAGAGAAGACCGTCCGCAAGCTCGAGGCGATGGAGACGAACCTCACTCGCTTGAGCGATCTCGCCGGCGAACTGCGCCGGCAGCTCAAGCCGCTGGGCAAGCAGGCCGAGATCGCCCGAGAGGCAGCGACGATCGCCGCGGTGGTCCGGGACGCGAAAGCGCGCCTCTACGCCGATGAGCTCGTCCGTCTGCGCGCGGAACTCGTTGACGCCGCTCGAGCCGAGAGTGAGCGCCACACCGAGCGGCTGGGCCTGCAGGAGCAGTCGGAGGGGCTGCGCGGCCGGGTGGAGCGCCTCGAGAAGGATCAGCGCTCGGACGCCGTCGACCGCGCGCGCGGTGTCGCCTTCGCGCTCGAGCAGGTGCAGGAGCGACTGCGAGGGCTCTACACACTGGCCGGCCAGCGCCTGACGCTTCTCGGCGACGACGAGACGGACGGGTCGGGCTTCGCCCCGACGGTGACACAGTCGATGATCGACGACGTCCGCGCCGAGATCGACGACATCGCCGCGGGTCTCGGCGAGGCTCAGGATGCCGCGGCAGAGGCGTCCCGAGCGGTGGCGCGTGCCCGCGCCGACCTCGACGCGCTCGACGTCGACATCGCTGCGCAGAGCGCGCTGGTGTCGGAACACGACATGAAGATCACGAGTCTGCGGGGAGCGGCGGATGCGGCGAGCTCGGCTCTTGCCGCCGTGCGCGCCGGTGTCGACCGGCAGCAGCGGGCGCTCGACGCCGCGCTGATCCGACGGGCGGAAGCCGAGCAAGCCGTCGCCGAGCTGGATCCCGACGTGGTCCCCGAGGCCTCGACGGCCGAGCACGCGGCCGCCTACGAGCGAGCTCAACGCGACGCCAACGACGTCGAGGCGCGCGTGTCTGGCCTGCGCGAACGCTTGCACGCCGCCGAGCGCGAGCGCGACGCGCTCACCGCGCAGACCACGGCTCTCGGCCGCGCGCTGGACGTCCGCAACGCGGCCGCCGATCTGATCTCGGCCGGGGGTTCCGGCATCCGGGGTCTCGTCGGCGACGATCTGAAGGTCAGGGCCGGATACGAAGCGGCGGTGGCCGCGGTGCTCGGCACCCTCGCGGAAGGGTTGCTCGTCGACGACGCGGAAGCGGCGTTCACCGCGGCCCGCACGGCCGCCGAGGCCGATCTGGGTCTGGTCGAGATCGCTCTGGCCGACGCCCCCGGGCCGGGGGAGTCCCCGCCCGCTCTCGACGGTGCGGTGCTCGCAGCGGATGTCGTCACGGCCTCGCCCGGGGTGCTCGGCATCCTGGCTCGCGTCCTCATCGTCGACGACCTCGACGCCGCGAGATCGGCGCAGTCGAGTCTGTCGGACGGGCTCACGGTCGTCACTCGCGCGGGCGAGGTCGTGACCGCACGGACCGTTCGCGCCGGCTCGGGCTCGGGCCGGTCGCGCCTCGAACTCGCCGCCGAGCGCGACGCCGCCGTGGAACGGCTCGACGAGGTCGTCGTGATCGTGGATTCGCTGAGAGAAGCCCTCGCCGACGAACAGCGTCTGCAGGTCGATGCGCGCCAGCGCACGAAAGACGCTCTTTCGACCCTTCGCGCGCATGACGCAGCCCTGGCCGCCCACGCGGAGAAGGTCAACCGCGTGACCGTACGCCATGAAGCCGCGGTCGCCGAGTGCGACCGGCTTGTCGCCGGGCTCGCGCAGACCGAGAGCGCGGTCGCCGAGGCGGAGGACGCGGCACGTCGGGCCGACGACGCGCTGGCCCGGGCCCTCGACGCGCCACGCCCGCTCCTCGACGCCTCAGCGCGCGAAGGAATGGCGGCAGAGGTCGACGCCGCGCGCGAGACCGAGATGCGCGCCCGCCTCGACATCGAGACGCTGAAAGAACGCGTCCGTGCGGGTGAGGCGCGCGTCGTGCAACTCGAGCAGCAGCGGGATCGCGAGCGCACCGCGGCCGCCGAGGCGGCCCGCCGTGCTGTGCTTCGCCGCGCACAGCGTGAGATCGCGGCTGAGGTCGCGGGCCAGCTCCCGACCCTGCTCGACTCGGTCGATCGGTCGGTCAGTCAGGCGCGCGTCGAGCTGGCGGCCGCGGAGTCCGCCCGCACGGCGATCACGGAGGAGCTCTCTCGTGCTCGAGCCGACGAGTCCCTGGTCCGGGAGCGTCTGGCACGGTTGACCGAGAGCGTCCACGGGCTCGAGCTGCAGATGCATGAGAAGAAGCTCCACGTGACCGGACTTCTCGAGCGTGCTCAGTCCGAGCTCGCATTGGACGAGCACATTCTCGTTTCGGAATACGGCCCCGACCAGCCGATCCCCACCGAGAACGCGGAGGAGGGCGTGCCCTTCGAGCGCGCCGCTCAGAAGCGTCGGCTCCAGGATGCCGAGCGCAAGCTGTCGCAACTCGGTCGCGTGAACCCGCTGGCCCTCGAGGAGTTCGCCGCACTGGAACAGCGACATGCTTTCCTCACCGAGCAGCTCGCCGATCTGCAGCAGACGCGTGCCGATCTTCAGACGATCATCGCCGACCTCGACGAGCGCATGCAGACGATCTTCGTTGCCGCCTTCGAGGACACGCGTGCGGCTTTCACCGAGATCTTCCCGATTCTCTTCCCGGGTGGGGCGGGCAGCATCTCGCTCACGGATCCCGACAACCCGCTGACCACCGGCATCGAGGTCTCGGTGCGCCCGGTCGGCAAGAAAATCGAGCGACTGTCGCTCCTGTCGGGCGGCGAGCGGTCGCTGGCGGCGGTGGCGTTCCTCACCTCGATCTTCACGGCCCGTCCCAGCCCGTTCTACATCCTCGACGAGGTGGAGGCGGCGCTCGACGACGCGAACCTGGGGCGCCTGCTCGGCGTCTTCGAGAAGCTCCGAGCGAGCAGTCAGCTCATCGTCATCACACACCAGAAGCGCACGATGGAGATCGCCGACGCGCTCTATGGAGTGTCCATGCGTCAAGACGGTGTGTCGGCTGTGGTGGGTCAGAGGGTCGGCGATCGAGCGACGGTGCGTGCGTCGCGAGCGCCGGCCGAGAAGGCCCCCGACGAGGCCGCCCCCGTAAGCTGAAGCAATGGCTGAGAACTCCTGGTCGCTGGGCCGCGCTCTTCGCGGACTGTTCGTCAAACCCACGATCGACGAGACCACGTGGGACGACCTCGAGACGGCCCTGTTGACCGCCGATTTCGGTCCCGACGTCACCGAGCGTCTGGTCGACGAACTCCGTGAGAAGGTCGAGCGCTTTCGTACGACCGACCCGCGTGATCTGCAGCGCATGCTCAAAGAAACCCTCGAGGAGCACTTCGCCAAGTTCGACACGACGCTGCGCCTCACCGAGCGTCCGGCGGTCGTGCTCGTCGTCGGGGTGAACGGTGTGGGCAAGACCACGACCATCGGAAAGTTCGCGAAGTTCCTGCAGCGCTACGGTCGCACCGTCACGGTCGGGGCGGCCGATACCTTCCGGGCCGCGGCGGTCGACCAGCTCGCGACCTGGGCCGAGCGTGGGGGAGCGACGATCGTGCGCCCCCAGCACGAGGGCCAGGATCCGGCATCCGTGGCCTTCCAGACCGTCGCCCACGCGAAAGAGACCGGTACCGAGATCGTGCTCGTGGACACGGCGGGTCGACTTCATACCAAGGGCGGGCTCATGGACGAGCTCGGCAAGATCAAGCGCGTCATCGAGAAGCAGGCGCCGATCTCCGAGGTCCTCCTCGTGCTGGATGCCACCACCGGCCAGAACGGCCTCATGCAGGCGCAGGCGTTCCTCGACAGCGCCGGGGTGACGGGCCTCGTGCTCACGAAGCTCGACGGTTCCGCGAAGGGCGGGTTCGTGCTGGCGGTCCAGGAGCGCACCGGCATCCCGGTGAAGCTCCTCGGTCAGGGCGAAGGCATCAACGACCTCACGGGCTTCACCCCGCACGTGTTCGCCGCCTCGCTCGTCGATTGACTTCTCTCGCACGCATCGACCCGGGCGGGTCGTCTTCCCGAACACCGGGCGGAATGCTTACATGGAGTCATGGCCATCGAGCACGACTTCTTCGGACTCCTCGAGTCGGGCCCCGACGGGTCGATCTTCTGGAGTGAGAACGTCGAGTTCGGCGATCAGAGCGTCACGGTCGATCTGACGGCTCCCGACCAGGACGACGTGTCGGCCGAGGCCCTGGACGTGGCGGCATCCATGGTCTCGTCGCTCGAGGCCATCGACCTCGCCGCGCGGAACGCGATGGTGAACGAGCTCGACTCGCGCACGAGTGAGGTGACCGAGTACATCCTGCAGCAGCAGGCCACCCTGGGCGAGGAGCTCGAAGACCTGCTGACGGATGTCTCGGGCGACACGCACATCGACGTCATCAAGGCGCTGCAGCTGATGAGCATGACGATCCTCGCCGACGAACACGGGGGAGCCGACCCCTTCGCCGTCCTCGAGTATGCGCTGGACCCCGACGCGACCGACGACGTACTCCTGGTGAACCTCGCCTCGGACGGCAGCGTCCAGTCGGTCACTAGCGCCGACTGAGCGCGTGCAAACCTTTCTGCCGTACCCCTCGTTCACGGCATCCGCCGCCGCTCTCGACCTCAAGCGCTTGGGCAAGCAGCGCGTCGAGACGTTCCAGCTGTTGCGCGCGTTGACCGTGCCCGACCATGGCTGGCGTCATCATCCGGCGGCGCAGATGTGGGACGGACATCTGCCGGCGCTCGTGTCGTACGGCCTCGTCGTGACGGACGAGTGGATCGCCCAGGGCCGGGCCGACACCGTCCGAGAGAAGATCCGCGTCTTCGCGCCCGAGGTCGACGGCCTCACGCAGAACGAGCTCGACCTCCCGCCCTGGATCGGAGACGAGGCGTTCCACCTCGCCCACCGCTCCAACCTCGTGCGCAAGGACCCCGAGTTCTACATCCCCCGTTTCGGGGACGTCCCCGACGACCTGCCGTACGTCTGGCCGGTCTGATTCACTTTCCGTGGAAAAGCGGGATCACCAGGTAGATCCCGTAGACCACCGCGGCGGCGACGCCGGCGAAGCAGACGAGACCGGCCATGGTGGCGGGCAGCGGTCGCGGCGTCTCGCGCGGCGCGACCACCGCGGTCGGTCCTTCGGGGTCGTCTCCATCCGGCACTCGAACGTCGGGGGCGCCGACGGCGAAGAATCGGATGCCGAGGGCGTACAGCCCCACGATGATGAGGGTGGCGGCCAGGCCCACCACGAAGACGAGCAGAATCGACCCTGCTTCGGTGCCGAGCCAGCCCGAGGCGCCGGCGCTTTCAAGGGGAGTGATCACGCGCGTTCTCCTTCGGTCTGGCGCTGGCCGATGCGATCGGCATCCACCGCCTCATCGTTGACGTTCTCGGCCGACACCGGGCGGCGGCGGGCGAGCAGGAACAGGCCCACGCAGACGGCCAGGCCGCCCACCAGCACGACCACGAGGCCGGCGATGCCCGACGAGGCCGCCCATGCGGCGCCTCCGCCGACGACGGCGGCCGCGGGCAGCGTGACGACCCACGCGAAGGCGATCCGGGTGACGACGTTCCAGTGCACCGACGCGAGGCGCTTGCCGAGCCCCGAGCCGATCACGGCGCCGGAGGTCACCTGCGTGGTCGAGAGCGGGAAGCCGAGGGTCGACGAGATGAGGATGGTCGAGGCGGCGCTGGTCTCGGCGGCGAAGCCCTGCGGAGGTTTCACGTCGGTGATGCGCTTGCCGACCGTGCGCATGATGCGCCAGCCGCCCAGGTAGGTGCCGAGGGCGATCGCGAGCCCCGCGGACAGGATGACCCACAGCTGCGGGCCGGTGCCCGCCTCTTGGAAGCCGGCGACGATGAGGGTCAGCGTGATGACGCCCATCGTCTTCTGGGCGTCGTTGGTGCCGTGCGCGAGCGAGACGAGCGAGGCCGAGACCGTCTGGCCGTGACGGAAGGCGGTGGACGATCCGGCGACGGTCGCCATCTTCGTCACGCGGTACACGAGATAGGTCGCGGCGAGGGCCACGATCCCGGCGATGAAGGGCGAGAGCAGAGCGGGCAGGACGATCTTCGACAGCACCCCTCCCCACTCGACGGCCTGAAAGCCGACGCCGATGACGGCCGCCCCGATCAGTCCGCCGAAAAGCGCGTGGGTGGAGCTGGAGGGCAGCCCGAGCCACCAGGTCAGCAGGTTCCACACCACGGCGCCCATGAGCCCCGCGAAGATCATCGGCGCGGTGATCTGCGGAAGCCCCTGGTCGTTCTGGGCGAGAATCCCCTCCGACACCGTCTTGGCCACCGCGGTCGACAGGAACGCGCCGACGAGGTTGAGGATCGCGGAGATGAGCACCGCGACTTTGGGTTTCAGCGCGCCCGTGGCCACTGACGTCGCCATGGCGTTGGCGGTGTCGTGAAAGCCGTTGGTGAAGTCGAAGAAGATCGAGAGGGCGACGACGAGAAGGACGGGGACGAGGACGGTGAGATCCACCGCGACTCCGATCGAGAAGTGATACCGGAAGCGGGTCGGTTGGCCCGGCGACACGGTAGACCTCGGCGGTGAACGAAGTGTTCCCTATCCCGTGGGAGCGGAGAGGTCTACTCTCCGCTCTGCGCGCTCACACCGCCTGCGCGAAGCCCGCGTCGGCGGACGCGATGTCCTTCGCGAGGTGCGCGAGGTGCGGCGGAATCTCGCGGCCCTTGGACACCATCGACTGCGCCCACAGGCGTCCGGCGCGGTATGACGACCGCACCAGGGGCCCGGCGAGCACGCCGAGGAAGCCGATGCGCTCGGCCTCTTCCTTGAACTCCACGAACTCGGCCGGCTTCACCCAGCGCTGCACGGGGAGGTGGCGCGGGGTGGGGCGCAGGTACTGCGTGATCGTGATGATGTCGGTGCCCGCAGCGTGCAGGTCTTCGAGGGCCTGGACGACCTCTTCGGGCTCTTCGCCCATGCCGAGGATGAGGTTGGACTTGGTGATGAGCCCCGCCTCTCGCGCGGCGGTGAGCACGCCGAGGGAGCGTTCGTAGCGGAACGCCGGGCGAATGCGCTTGAAGATGCGGGGGACGGTCTCGACGTTGTGCGCGAAGACCTCGGGTCGCGACGAGAAGACCTCTTCGAGGTGTGCCGGGTTACCCGAGAAGTCGGTCGCGAGGATCTCGACCCCGGTACCCGGGTTGTCGGCGTGGATGCGGCGCACGGTCTCGGCGTGCAGCCACGCGCCCTCGTCGGGCAGGTCGTCGCGTGCGACGCCCGTGACGGTGGCGTAGCGCAGCTGCATCCGCGTGACGCTCTCGGCCACGCGGCGCGGCTCGTCGCGGTCGTAGTCGGCGGGCTTGCCGGTGTCAATCTGGCAGAAGTCGCACCGACGCGTGCACTGCGAGCCGCCGATGAGGAAGGTCGCCTCGCGGTCCTCCCAGCACTCGAAGATGTTCGGGCAGCCCGCCTCCTGGCAGACCGTGTGGAGTTCCTCGGTCTTGACGAGGTTCTGCAGGGCGGTGTACTCCGGGCCCATCTTGGCCTTGGTCTTGATCCACTCGGGCTTGCGCTCGATCGGCGTCTCCGCGTTGCGCACCTCGAGTCGCAGGAGCTTCCGACCGTTCGGAGCGGTGGATGCCGGTGCCCCGGCGTTGCCGGTCCCGCAGGCGGTCACGCGGCGACCGCCGCGTACTCGGCGCGGAACACGCGCTCGACTGCCGGGACGAGGTCGGCGGGGGAGATGTCGGCGCCGAGCACCTCGCTGATCGTGGTCACCCCGGCATCCGTGATCCCGCAGGGGACGATGTGCCGGAAACCGGCGAGGGTGTTGTCGCAGTTGACGGCGAAGCCGTGCATGGTCACTCCTTTTTCGACGCGGACCCCGATCGCCGCGACTTTGTCGACGCCGAGCGGACGGCGCACCCACACGCCGCTGCGTCCTTCGACGCGGAAGCCGTCGACACCCAGCGTGCCGAGGGTGGTGATGAGAAGGGTTTCGAGGCGGCGAACGTGGGCGACGACGTCGAGCGGTTCGGGAAGGCGCACGATCGGATAACCCACGAGTTGACCGGGCCCGTGCCAGGTGATCTTGCCGCCGCGATCCACGTCGACCACCGGTGTGCCGTCGTCGGGGCGCTCGTGCGCCTCGGTGCGCTTGCCGGCCGTGTAGACGGCCTCGTGCTCGAGCAGCAGCAGGGTGTCTGCGCGGGCGCCCGACACGACGTCGGCGTGCACGCGTCGCTGATGCGCCCACCCGTCGAGGTAGGGGACGTAGTGCGGGGCCAGGCCCATGTGATGGATGTCGATCATCGACCGCCTCCAATGTTGGATGGCGTCCAACAATACACATGAGGGCGAACCGTAGGCTGGGGCCGTGACCCCCGAATCTCGAAGCGGACGACCGCGCGCCTCGTCGCGCGAAGTGCTCTCGGAAGCAGCGTGCGAGCTTTTCCTCGAGCAGGGGTACGACGCTACGAGCGTGTCCGACATCACCCGCCGCGCGGGTGTCAGTCGCTCGAGCTTCTTCAACTACTTCTCGGCGAAGAGCGACGTCCTGTGGTCCGGGTTCGACGAGCAGGCGGATGCCGCGGTCGCGCGGCTGCGCGAGGGACAGGCCGTCGATGAGTGCCTCGCGGGCATCGGTGCGGGTCTCGCCCCCGACGCTCTCGCTCTGGCGATCACGAACGCGGAGGCGATGGGTATCGCGGCCGAGCTGGATCGCGATCGTGCGGTTCGCCAGTTCCGTCTCCAGCGGGATCTGGCGTTGCGGTTCGGGCGCGACGGCGAACCGGAGCTGGTGGCTCAGGTCCGTGCGGGCGCCCTCTCGGCCGCGGTGCTGGCCGCGGTCTGGGCATGGGCCGACCGCACCGCGACGGGGCGCCCGCTCGCTGAGGTGCTCGAAGCCGCGCTCGCCCTGGCGTGACGCAGGTGGGGCGGGTCGTCTCGCCTCCTGATGGGTGCGAGCGACCTGGCATCCGGTCGATTCCGGCGAAGATCACGCGGATCACGGAGGTCGCGCGCGCGCCGGGTGGCCGTGCACCGACGACGAGGGCGGCGAACGACCCCCGCCCCGCGTAAACTCGATTCATCATGGCGACTTTCGGCACCCTCTCCGACCGGCTCACAGAGACCTTCCGCAATCTCCGGAAGAAGGGCCAGCTCACGCCCGCCGACGTCGACGGGACGGTGCGCGAGATCCGCCGTGCCCTTCTCGACGCCGACGTCGCCCTGCCCGTGGTCAAGGAGTTCACGGCTGCCGTGCGCGAGCGTGCGCTCGGCGACGAGGTCAACCGTGCGCTCAACCCGGCGCAGCAGGTCGTGCAGATCGTCAACGACGAGCTCATCGGAATCCTGGGCGGACAGCAGCGTCGTCTGGAGTTCGCGAAGAACCCGCCGACGGTCATCATGCTCGCCGGCCTCCAGGGGTCGGGTAAGACCACTTTCGCCGGCAAGCTCGCCAAGATGCTCGAGAAGGACGGACACACGCCGCTCCTGGTCGCGTGCGACCTCCAGCGCCCGAACGCCGTCAACCAGCTCCAGGTCGTCGCCGAGCGCGCCGGTGCCACCATCTACGCGCCGGAGCCGGGCAATGGCGTCGGCGACCCGGTCAAGGTCGCCCGTGACGGCGTCGCGTACGCCACGCGTCAGCAGCACGACATCGTCATCATCGACACCGCCGGCCGTCTGGGTGTCGACGCCGAGCTGATGAAGCAGGCCGCCGACATCCGTCACGCGACGAACCCCGACGAGGTGCTGTTCGTCATCGACGCGATGATCGGTCAGGATGCCGTGAACACGGCCAAGGCGTTCCAGGACGGTGTCGATTTCACCGGCGTGGTGCTGTCGAAGCTCGACGGCGATGCCCGCGGAGGTGCGGCGCTCTCGGTCGCCTCGGTGACCGGACGCCCCATCATCTTCGCCTCGACAGGTGAAGGCCTCGACGACGTCGAGCCCTTCTACCCCGACCGCATGGCATCCCGCATTCTCGACCTCGGCGACATCCTGACCCTGATCGAGCAGGCGCAGTCGGCTTTCGACGAGGCCGAGGCGATGAAGGTCGCCGAGAAGCTCGCGACGGAGACCTTCACTCTTGAGGACTTCCTCGAGCAGATGCAGCAGATGAAGAAGATGGGCTCCATGAAGAAGATGCTCGGGATGCTCCCGGGCATGGGAAACATGAAGCAACAGCTCGAGAACTTCGACGAGCGCGAGATCGACCGCACCGAGGCCATCATCCGCTCGATGACGGTCGCCGAGCGTCGGAACCCCAAGCTGCTGAACGGCTCCCGTCGTCTGCGTATCGCGCGCGGTTCGGGCATGACCGTCACCGACGTCAACCAGCTCGTGCAGCGCTTCGAGCAGGCCGCGAAGATGATGAAGACCGTCGCTCGCGGAGGTGTGCCCAACATCCCCGGCATGGGGCCCGTCGGTGGCAAGCCCGGTGCGTCGTCGAAGCGCGGCAAGCAGCAGAAGGCGAAGGGCTCGCGCTCGGGCAACCCGGCCAAGCGGGCGGCCGAGAACGCCGGCATCGCGGCTTCCGCTCCGGCCACGGGTTCGGGCTTCGGCCTGGGCGGTCAGGCGGCGCCGAGCGAGGCCGACCTCGCCGAACTGCAGAAGATGCTCGGTCGCGGCTGACCCGTCTTCCGGGGTGCACCGGTTGCGATGTCAGGGCAGGACGTCGGCGTCCTGCAGAGCCGACATGACCGTCTGTTCGATCGCGCGCTGACCCCGCGGAGTGGGGTGGACGTCGTCTTCCTGCATCCACTCGGGATGGCCCGCGAGCGGCTGACCGACGTCGATGAACGACCCTCCGACTTTCTCGACGGCGTTCTTCAGCGCGTCGGAGGTGACTTTGGTGTCGCCGGGAACATCGGGGTCGTCGTTCCAAATGGTGCTCAGGCCGATGATCCGCGCGTCGGGGGCGGCTGAGCGCAACTGGTCCACCGTGTCCTCGGTGTCGGCGCGGATCTCGTCCTCGTCCTCCCAGAAGTCGTTACTCGACGACTCCACGATGAGCAGCTGAGGTTGCAGGGCCGCGACCGCGGGAACGAGCCCGGCGTAGGTCGTGCCGCAATCTCCTTGGACGACGAAGCCCATGCCCGGACAGGCGAGGTTCGTCAGCCAGAGGTGCGCACGTCCAGCGAGCAGCGTCGGCCACGCCTGCTGCGGCTCCAGGCCGAAGCCGGACATGAGCGAGTCTCCGAGGGTCACCACGCGCAGCGGTGTCCCAGGGCTGGGTGAAGGCGACGGTGTGGCCTCGAGAACGGGAGCCGCGAAGGTGGGCACGGTTGCGGGCGGTGAGGGATCGGACGCGCACCCGGCGACCATCGCGATGACGCCCGCGGAGAGCGCGACCATCGAGGCCCCCCTGATACGGCGTCCGAACGTCATGACGCGATCCTAAGATCGCGCACCTATGAACGAGCGCCGAGCTCGACCCCTAGACGCGGAGCGCCGCGAGATGCTCTTTCAACGTGGGGCCTCCGCGGAACTCGCGAATGAGATGCTGAACGACCTCGCGCAGATCCCCGTCTGCGGCCTCGGCCACCGCGATCTGACGTGCCGAGCTGCCGCCCGTGGCCAGAATCGTCTCGAGGCTCGCGAACTCCTTCGCGCACTTGAGCTCGAGTGCGACGTCGGCGAGCTCTTCCATCGTCTCGCGCAGGTGATCGACCACCGGGCGCTGCGTACCCTCGCGGTCGACGATCACACGGGCGTCGAGGCCGTAGCGCGCGGCGCGCCACTTGTTCTCGCGGGCGTACCACGCCGGGATGCCGGGAAGCTCGCGCCCCTCGTCGAGCAGGCGCGAGAAATGCTCGACGAGCGTCTGCGCGAGGGAGGCGACGGCGGCCAGCTCCGGGAGGGTCGACATCCCATCGCAGGCGCGGATCTCGACCGTGCCCCACTTGGGCGCCGGACGGATGTCCCAGCGCACCTCGCTGGCATCCGCCATCACCCCCGTCCGAACCATGTCGTCGAGGTAGCTCTCGAAGTCGCCCCAGGAGTCGAGCTGCCAGGGGAGCCCCGCGGTCGGCAGCTGCTGGAAGACGAGAGCACGGTTGGAGGCGTAACCGGTGCGCTCGCCCGCCCAGAAGGGACTGGATGCCGACAATGCCTGCAGATGCGGGAGATACACGTTCAGCGCATTGACGATCGGCACGACCTTCTCGACGTCGTCGACGCCGATGTGCACGTGGATGCCCCAGATCATCATGTTTCGCCCCCACCACTGCGTGCGCTCGATGAGCGAGTGGTATCGCGTCTTGTCGGTGACCTCCTGGTCGAACCACTGCGCGAAGGGGTGGCTGCCGGCGCAGAGGATCTCCACGCCGCGCGGCTCGGTCTCGTCCCGGAGGGCGCAGATGGCGTCGGCGATGTCGTCGACGGCTTCGGCGACCGTGTGACCCACGCCGCTGGTCACCTCGACGGTGTTGGTGAGAAGCTCGCCGGTGACGGTGAAGCGCTCGAGAGCCGTCTTCTCCTCGAGCTGGTCGAGGATCTCCGGTGCGCGGGGGACCAGGTCGCCCGTCTCGCGGTCGGCGAGCATGAGCTCCCACTCCAGACCCACGGACGAACGCGTCGATGCAGCGAACGGCAGCCTCATGCGGCTCAGTCTGACACGGGGGTCGGATGCCGGGATCCTCCGCTACCCTCCGAGACACCGCGTGTCGCGGTGCGTCGCGTGTCAGCGTGGGGCCTGAGTATCTGGCAGAATAGAGGGCTGGACCCGCCACTCGACCCTCTATCCAGTGTCGGTCCACCCTTTTGAGCTTCCGCCGGGTGTGCACCCCACTCTCCAGGCGTTCGGTTCGTTAATTTTCATCATTTGGAGTCATCGTGGCTGTCAAGATCCGTCTCAAGCGCCTCGGAAAGATCCGCGCGCCCTACTACCGCATCGTCGTCGCCGACTCGCGCACCAAGCGCGACGGTCGTGTCATCGAGGAGATCGGCAAGTACCACCCGACCGAGGAGCCCTCGTTCATCGAGGTCGACTCGGAGCGCGCGCAGTACTGGCTCTCCGTGGGCGCCCAGCCCACCGAGCAGGTTGCCGCCATCCTCAAGCTGACGGGCGACTGGGGCAAGTTCAAGGGCGACAAGAACGCCGTCTCCACCGTCAAGGTCCGCGAGCCCAAGGCCGCGTTCGAGGCCGACGCTTCGAAGAAGTCCGTCGTCAAGCCGAAGGCCGAGAAGAAGGCCGAAGCTCCCGCCGAGGCGCCCGCTGAGGACGCCGCCGAGACCTCGGCCGAGTAATTCCCGTGCTGTCTGCCGCGCTCGAACACGTCGTCAAGGGGATCGTCGATCACCCCGGCGCCGTGACCATCCGTTCCAGCTCCTCGCCTCGCGGCGACGTGTTGGAGGTTCGCGTGCACCCCGATGACCGGGGTCGCGTGATCGGGCGCGGCGGACGCACCGCCAAAGCACTGCGCACGCTCGTGTCGGCTCTGGCCGACGGCCGCCGCGTGCGCGTCGACGTCGCCGACGACTGATGGCGAACGGCGACATCGCGGGTGCTCAGCCCGCCAAGACCCAGCTCCGCGTGGGACGACTCGTCAAGGCCCACGGCCTGAAGGGCGCGTTCAAGCTCGAGCTGTACACCGACGATCCCGACGGGCGTTTCACGCCGGGGAGCACCTTCACCCTGCAGGTGCCGGAGTCCTCTCCCTGGCACGGCCGCGAGCTGAAGGTCCGCGAATTCCGGTGGATGAACTCTCACCCGGTCGCGTTCTTCGAGGGTGTCGACGACCGTAATGCGGCCGAGGAGCTCGTCAAGGCGATCCTCTGGATCGACCAGGACTCCGAGGCCGCCCCGGCCGAGGACGACGCCTGGTACGACCACCAGCTGGTGGGCCTGGATGTCGTGCGCGACGGAGCAGTGATCGGCCGCGTCGCCCGCGTCGACCACTTCCCCGCTCAAGACCTGCTGATCGTGCGTATGGCGGGTGAGGACCGCGAGGTGCTCGTGCCCTTCGTGGGTGCGATCGTGCCCGAGGTCGATATCGACGGTGGCCGCGTCGTCGTCACGCCCCCCGCGGGACTGTTCGAGGAGCTCCCGGCCGAGGCCGACGACGAGCCCGAGCCCGCCTCGTCGTCGGACGACTCCGACGACGAGACCACTGACGCCCCCGAGGACTGACGTGCGCATCGACGTCGTCTCGATCTTCCCGGCGATCTTCGACGCTCTCGAGTTGTCTCTGCTGGGCAGGGCTCGACAGAGCGGCCTTCTCGACGTTCGCATCCGCGACCTGCGCGACTACACGCACGATCGTCACCGCACGGTCGACGACACCCCCTACGGTGGCGGCGCCGGCATGGTGATGAAGCCCGAGCCCTGGGGCGAGGCGCTTGACGACGTCACGCGTGACGCCGCGAGCCGGCCTGTCATCATCTTCCCGTCGCCCGCGGGCGAGCGGTTCACGCAGGCGACGGCCCGCGAGCTCGCCACCGCCCCGCACCTCGTGTTCGGCTGCGGCCGGTACGAGGGCATCGACGAGCGCGTCTTCGACTACGCCGCCGAGCTCGGCGACGTGCGCCTGATCTCCCTGGGTGACTACGTCTTGAACGGCGGCGAAGTCGCCGTCATGGCGATGGTGGAGGCGATCGGCCGCCTGATCCCCGGTGTGGTCGGCAATCCCGAGAGCCTCGTCGAGGAGTCTCACGAAGACGGCCTCCTCGAGTACCCCTCGTTCACCAAGCCCGCGGTGTGGCGGGAGCGAGAGGTCCCGCCCGTGCTGCTCAGCGGCAACCACGGAGCCGTGGCGACCTGGCGGCGAGAGCAACAGCTCGAGCGTACGCGCCAGCGTCGGCCCGACCTGCTCGCCGACTGACGCACGGCATCCGGCGTTCGGCAGGCGGGGGTACCTCGGTGCCTCACGACGAAGGCGGGCCGCCGGGAAGTCGTGCTGCGGGGAGGAGATTCCAGGAGCGGAGGATGCCGGAACCCCTGGCGGTCCTCCCGTCGCGAAACCTCCTCCCGTTCGGCGAGCACCTCACCGAGCGGCGGCATAAGGATGCCGCGACCTCGAGGCCGCGGCATCCGGAACCGGTCTTCAGTCGACGCCGAGGAACGAGCGGTCGGTCAGAATGATGGGCCCGTCGGCGGTGATGGCCACCGTGTGCTCGGAGTGCGCGCCGCGCGAGCCGTCGGCGCTGCGGAGTGTCCAGCCGTCGGGGTCGGTGACGAGCTCGTCGGTGGTCTGCAGGAACCACGGCTCGAGAGCCAGCACGAGGCCTGCGCGCAGGGGGTAGCCGCGCCCGGCCTTGCCGTCGTTCGCGACGTGCGGGTCGCCGTGCATGGTGCGGCCCACCCCGTGACCGCCGAAGTCGAGGTTGATGCGGAGGCCGTCCGCGCGGGCGATGGACGCGATCGCGGCGGAGATGTCGCCGATCTTGTGGCCGACGGTCGCCGCCTCGATCGCTGCGGCCAGGGCGCGCTGGGTCGTGTCGATGAGCGCGAGATCTTCGTCGCGGGGGGTGCCGACGACGAACGAGACGGCTGAGTCGGCCACCCAGCCGTCGACGGATGCCGCGAAGTCCAGCGAGACGAGGTCGCCGTCGCGCAGCACGTAATCGTGGGGGAGTCCGTGCAGCACGGCGTCGTTGATCGAGGTGCAGAGCACCTTGCCGAACGGGCTCGCACCGAACGAGGGGTGGTAGTCGATGTAGCACGACTCCGCGCCGGCCGAGCGGATCATCTCGTGCGCGCGTCGGTCCAGCTGCAGCAGGTTCGTCCCCACCTTCGTCTCGGCGCGCAGCGTGGCCAGCACCTCCGCGACGAAGCGTCCGGCGGGGCGCATCGCGTCGATCTCGGCCGGGGTGCGCAGTTCGATCATGGGTGGTTCCTCTCGCGTCGAACCCCCATTCTCCCCGATCCGCGGTGCGACCGCCCGACCGAACGGCGCCATAGCTTTCTCAGAGGCGGAGCACATGGTCGAGCCGTAGCATCGGGTCATGGCGCTGCGAAGACTGTTCCTCCACTGGCTGTTCCCGGCCGCTTTCGTTCTTCCGCTGTGGTTGTTCGTCGGGTGGATCGTGTTCTCGGGAGGCAGCGCCTGGGGTCTGTTGTGGCTCTTCGTCGCCGTGCCCGCCGTGTTCGTCTCCCAGCTCGTGCTGTCGTTGCTCATCCGCGCGCGCGGGAGCGTGCGCGAGAACCGCGCGGTGTCCTGGCGCGATCTGCTCGGTCTCGGTGCCTGGCACCTGGTGATCGTCGTACTCGGCCTGTTCGATTCGCGGGTTTTCTTCCCCCTGCTCGTGCTGTCGATCGCGGGCGCGCTCGTCCTTTTCTGGTCGACGCTCGCTCAGCTCTGGAACGAGGCGCGCGGTGCGGTGACCGTGCTGCACGCGACCGACGGAACGGCCTACATCCCGCCGGTCCGTGAGCGGCCGACGCAGCCGGTAGATGCCGAGGTCATCGTCGTCTCGGAGTCCCCCCGCCCCCGATGACGCCGCGCGGGCGGATACCGCCGACGGTACCGTTTTGGCCCGTCGGTGCGGGCGTGGCAGAATAGACGATTGTGCCCTGACCGGCTCTGCCTCAGGGGAGTCATGCCGCATCCGCGGCCGCGGGCACGCCTCACCTTTTTCCCTCTTATCGTGCGATCGACCTGTGGCGGTCGCAGGAAGTGATGATCATGCAGATCCTCGACTCCGTCGACGCGGCTTCGCTCCGCTCCGACATCCCCGCCTTCGGCCCCGGCGACACCGTCAAGGTGCACGTCAACATCACCGAAGGCAACCGCTCGCGTATCCAGGTGTTCCAGGGCGTCGTCATCGGCCGCTCGGGCGACGGTGTCCGCGAGACCTTCTGCGTCCGCAAGGTCAGCTTCCAGGTCGGCGTCGAGCGCACCTTCCCGGTCCACAGCCCCGTGATCGACCACATCGAGGTCGTCACCCGCGGTGATGTGCGTCGCGCCAAGCTGTACTACCTGCGCAGCCTCCGCGGCAAGAAGGCCAAGATCAAGGAGAAGCGCGACCGCTGAGTCCGCTCTCTCGAACGCCCCGTGGGTCACACCCGCGGGGCGTTCGGCGTTCTCACGGCGAGGTCGGTCACGGGGCGGCTCCGCGATGTGCGACCCTGGTTCGTGCGGTTCGGTCGGTGTGCGTCGAACCCGGTGAAGGAACATATGAGCGATCAGACCGCCTCGACCTCGGATGCCGTGGCATCCCGCTCCGCCGGACGGCGTCGACGCGGATGGGGGGCGTTCTTCCGCGACCTCCTCGTGATCGTGCTGATCGCGCTCGTGGTGTCGTTCGTGGTGAAGACGTTCGTCGTCCGGTCGTTCTACATTCCGTCCGCATCGATGGAGAACACGTTGATGATCAAGGATCGGATCCTCGTCGACGAATTGACTCCGAAGTTCGGACAGTACTCGCGCGGTGACGTCGTCGTGTTCCGCGACCCGGGTGGGTGGCTTCCCCCCAGCCCCTCTGAGCAGCGGTCACCCATCGTCGAGGGCGCGGACTGGGTGCTCTCGCTCTTCGGCCTGTCGGCGCCCGACAGCGACGACCACCTGATCAAGCGAGTCATCGGCACGGCGGGCGATCATGTCGTCTGTTGCAACGCTCTGGGACAGACGACCGTCAACGGCGTGCCGCTCGACGAGAGCTACGTCCGCCTCGCCCCCGGCGCCACCGCGCCAGAACCCGTCCCGTACGACATCACCGTGCCCGACGGCTCGCTGTGGGTGCTCGGCGACAACCGCAACAGCTCGCGCGACTCGCGCTTCAACCAGGATCAGCCGGGGCAGGGTTTCGTTCCCGTCGACAACGTCGTGGGTCGTGCCTTCCTCATCACCTGGCCGTTCACGCGCTTCGGGATGATCGACTTCCACCACGAGGTGTTCGCGGGGGTTCCCGCGCCGGCGGCGAAGTGATCGAACCCACCCTCACCCTCGAGCGTCGCCTGCTGAAAGAGCACGCGATCGTCATCGCGTGCGACGAGGTCGGACGCGGAGCACTGGCGGGTCCGGTCGCGGTGGGTGCGGCGGTGATCGACCCGGCGCGCTCGCGCAAGCGGGTGCCCCAGGGGCTCCGGGACTCCAAGCTGGTCCCCGAGGCGCGTCGACCCGAGGTCGCCGCGCGAGCGGCCGCCTTCGTGCAGCACAGCGCCGTCGGGTGGGCCAGCTCGGTCGAAGTCGACGAGATCGGCATCATCCGGGCGCTGGGCCTCGCCGCGGTCCGCGCCATCGCCGACCTGCGCGCGCACGGCGTCGTGCCGGAAGAGGCACTCGTGATCCTCGACGGCAACCACGACTACATCACCCCCGCGGGGGAGACCGGGCTGACCGTGCGTCCGATCATCAAGGCCGACCGCGATTGCGCGAGCGCCGCGGCGGCATCCGTCATCGCCAAGGTGGCTCGTGACACCCTGATGACCGGTCTGCACGACGATCACCCCGCCTACGGGTGGGCCCGGAACAAGGGGTACGCGAGCCTCGACCATCGCGACGCGATCAGCGCTCACGGCATGAGTGTGCACCACCGGCACTCCTGGGCGATCGCGGCCGCACCGACCCTTTTCTGAGCTTTCGCGGGCGCAGTCGGACGGACGCGCCCGAGGTGTCTTGCCGTGCGGCCGGGACGACAGCGCGCGCCTAGGATGGAACAACCATGGATGACGACGTCTTCGAGGACTACGACCGCGAACTCGAGCTGGCCCTGTACCGCGAGTACCGCGATGTCGTGCGCCAGTTCACCTACGTGATCGAGACCGAGCGCCGGTTCTATCTCGCGAACGACGTCAACGTCGTCCGCCGCGACACCGAGCACGACTTCTACTTCGAGATCTCGATGACCGACGTATGGGTGTGGGACATCTATCGCGCCGACCGGTTCGTGAAGTCCGTGCGCGTGCTCACCTTCAAGGACGTCAACGTCGAAGAGCTCTCGCGTCACGACTTCCAACTGCCCGACGAGCTCTCCCTCGACAACTGAGGGTCCTCCCCAGCCGGTCGGTTCCCGCCGCTGTCCCCGGATAGCGGTCTCCGTTCCTCGGGCGTGGTGGGACGGATGCCACGCTCTCGGGCATGGCAGCGAAAGACGAACTCGGCAGAGCCGGCGAAGACCGCGCCGTCGCGTACCTGACGGACGACGGCTACCGCATCCTCACGCGTAATTGGCGATGCGCCCAGGGCGAGATCGACATCGTCGCCGTCCGTGCGGACACGCTCGTCGTGGTCGAGGTCAAGACCCGACGCAGCGAGGACTACGGACACCCCTTCGAGGCGATCGACGCGCGCAAGGCGCAGCGGCTCTGGCGTCTGGCGATGGCGTGGCTCGCAGCCCACCCTGACGAGGCGCGCGGGCGAACGCTTCGCGTCGACGCGATCGGTTTGGTCGGACCCGATCCTGCGCGGGCTCGCCTCGAGCACCTCGAGGACGCGCTGTGACCCTCGCGCGCACCTGGGCCGTCGCGCTGTCGGGCCTCCACGGCGACCTGGTGGAGGTCGAGGCCGATGTGTCCTCTCAGACTCCGGAGTTCTCGATCATCGGCCTCGCCGACAAGGCTCTGGGCGAGGCGGGACGACGCGTACGCGGCGCTTGCACCAACCGCGGGCTCGACCTGCCGAAGCGGCGGATCACCGTGAACCTCTCTCCGGCGAGCCTTCCCAAGCGCGGGTCGGGTTTCGACGTGGCGATCGCCGTCGCCGCTCTCGCCACGTCGATACGGATGGATGCCGTCCGCGTCGCGCAGACCGTGCACATCGGCGAGCTGGGGCTCGATGGGCGCCTTCGTCCCGTGCCCGGAGTGCTCCCGGCGGTGGTCGCGGCCCAGCGTGCGGGTTATCGGCGCGTCGTGGTCCCGGCAGCGAACGCCGCGGAGGCGGGGCTCATCGGCGACATCGAAGTGTTCGCGGCTTCGTGCCTCGCCGAGGTGGTGCGGTGGCACGGCGGGGCGAGCGATGCTCCAGACCTCGAGCCGGTCGCGGCACCGGCCCTCGGCGGCGGCGAGGACGAGCCGCTCGAACTGGCTGATGTCGTGGGGCAGGGGGATGCGGTCGACGCGTTGGTGGTGGCAGCAGCGGGTGGGCACCACCTCTTGATGAGCGGGCCACCGGGGGCAGGGAAGACGATGCTGGCCCGTCGGCTTCCCGGCATCTTGCCACCTCTCGATGACGAGGCGGCATTGTCGGTCGCCTCTATCCGTTCCTTGTCGGGCGAGGCCGTGACACGCCTGTCCCGTACGCCTCCGTTCGAGAGCCCGCACCACGGGGCGACCGCCGCAGCGCTGATCGGCGGGGGATCCGGCGTCGTCAGGCCCGGTGCCATCGCACGCGCCAGCGAGGGGGTGTTGTTCCTGGACGAGGGCGGCGAATTCCCGGCGTCCGTTCTCGATGCTCTTCGACAGCCGCTGGAGAACGGCGTCATCCAGCTGCACCGTTCCGGAGTCGCGGCGACGTATCCGGCGCGGTTCCAGCTCGTCGTGGCGACCAACCCCTGTCCCTGCGGTCAGTACGGGGTACCGGGCGGTTCGTGCGAGTGCGCTCCGCAGGCGATTCGCCGGTATACGCGACGCCTGTCCGGGCCGTTGCTCGATCGCATCGACATCGATCTGCGGCTGCAGCGTGTGTCGACAGCGCGTCACGAGGGCGGTGCGCGATCGGTGTCGTCGGAACGGGCACGGCATATCGTCGCCGAGGCGCGTGCGCGCGCGACGCGGAGGTGGGCCGCGACGCCGTGGCACCGAAACGCCGACGTGCCCGGAACCTGGCTGCGTGGACCGGCGGCACCGTCCCCCGAGGTCGTGCGGCCCCTCGACACCGCCCTCCGTCGTGGAGCCCTGACGTTGCGCGGGTACGACCGGTTGCTGCGCGTCGCGTGGACGGTCGCCGATATCGCCGGGCATGACGAGTTGTGTTCCGACGATGTCGGTCGCGCTCTGTACCTGCGCCGAGGAGCGGGCGTATGACGGGCTTCGTCGTCGATCGCGACGAAGCCCGGAGGGCGCTCCAGGGACTCAGATCGACCGATGGAGCGGCCGCCGAGGCATATGCCCGGGCGGTGTGGAGCGTTCTCGTCGAGCCGGGCGACGGAGCGGCGGGTGAGCTCATCGCCGCGCACGGGGCGGCCGGGGCCCTGCATGTCGCGACGTCGGCTCAGGACGAGGAGGTCCGGCTGGCGCGCGCTCGCTGGCTTCCTCGACTGCGGCCTGAGGCGATAGACGCGGTGCTCGACGCCGCGCGTCGAGCGAGTGCCTCGCTCATCGTGCCGGGGGACGACCAGTGGCCGGAGCGGCTCGACGATCTCGGCGTTCATGCGCCCGTAGCTCTCTGGCGACGTGGGGGAGGGGTCACGAGCGATCGTCCGACAGTGGCACTGGTGGGCGCGCGGGCGTCCACGGCCTACGGCGAGGGCGTGGCGGCCGACCTCGCGGCGGATCTCTCGGCGTCGGGGGCCGTGATCGTCTCGGGGGCGGCGTACGGAATCGACGGGGCGGCTCATCGCGCGGCGCTGTCGACGGGAGGCATGACGGTCGCGTTCCTCGCCGGCGGTGTGGATCGCGCGTACCCCCGCGGGCACGAGAGCCTGCTCACGAGGATCGCGAGCACCGGTGCGGTCTGGAGCGAGACGCCCTGCGGCGCGGCGCCCACCAAATGGAGGTTCCTCGCGCGTAATCGTCTCATCGCCGCGATGGCCGACGCGGTCGTGGTCGTCGAGGCGGGGTGGCGCAGTGGTTCGCTCAACACCGCCGCTCATGCCGCGAGCCTCGGCCGAGCGCTCGGGGCAGTACCCGGCCCGGTGACGAGCGCGGCATCCGCGGGCTGTCACCGCATCCTTCGCGACTACGGCGGGGCGTGCGTGACCTCCGCGGCGGATGTCCTCGAGATGCTCGGCAGGGGCGCGCGGGAGCCGGAGCGTCTCACGGATCGCACAGACGACACGACGAGGGTGTGCGATGCCCTTTCCCCGAGGTCGCCTCGTTCGACGGCGGAGGTCGCACGCCGGAGCGGCCTGTCTGTCGCGGAGACCGGAGCCGTCCTCGGGTTCGCCGAACTCGAGGGGAGAGCCCGTCGCGACGACGACGGTCTCTGGATGGCGATGCATTCGAGACCAGAGTGACGGGGGAATGCATGGGCGTCGCGCGTCGTCCCGCCTCCGTTGGCGATCAGCGGGCACTCTGGGTGAATGCACCTGTCGGAGGCCGTGGAGGGCTACCTCGCCCATCTCGCCGACGTGCGTCGGCTGTCCGCCGCAACGGTGCGCGCATATCGGTCCGATCTCGCCGACCTCGTCTCGGCTCTGGGCGATCGCCCCCTCGCTGACGTCGATGTGGAAGACCTGCGCGAGTGGCAGTGGCAGGCCGCCCGGTCCGGTCGGTCGAAGGCGACATCGGCGCGTCGAACCTCGACGCTGCGAGGACTCTTCGCATGGGCGGTCGAGCAAGAGATCGTCGTCGCCGACCCGTCGCAGCGACTGGTGTCGCCGAAGCGCGGACGAACGCTCCCCGCTGTGGCGACTGCGGAAGCATTGGAGGGCGTGCTCGCCGCCGCGGCCCAACGCGCCGACGGCGGAGATCCGGTCGCTGTGAGAGATCACGCCCTGCTCGAGATCCTCTATGGTTCGGGCGCGCGCGTCTCCGAGATCTGCGGTCTGGATCTCGACGACGTCGACCACGAGCGACGAACCCTTCTGCTCCGCGGCAAGGGCGACAAAGACCGGGTCGTTCCGTTCGGGCTGCCGGCGTCGCGGGCGCTGGAGGCGTACCTGGTGCGGGCGCGGCCGGTATTGCGGGCTCGCGCGCTCGAGGCGACCGTATCGATCGGAAGCGCCAGGAACGGGAGCCCTTCGGAGGGGAGCGGGCCAGCTCGAGGCGAGCGACACGCCGCCCGCGCGCGCACCGACGCCGCGGGTCGCGCCGTCTTCCTCGGCGCGAGAGGAGCCCGGCTCGGTCCGCGAGCCGTTCACGAGCTCGTCTCGAGGACCGTCGCCCCGAGTGTCGGCGCGGAGGTGCTCGGTCCGCACGCGCTCCGCCACTCCGCGGCGACGCACCTGCTCGACGGCGGCGCCGACCTGCGCGCGGTCCAGGAGATCCTCGGTCACGCGAGCCTGGGGACGACGCAGATCTACACGCACGTCTCGGCCGAACGACTGCGCGAGGCCTACCGCCTCGCGCACCCGAGAGCCTGACGGACGGGTCGCCGGGTGGTGTTTCGCGCCCGCGTCCCCGCGACCGGATGACCGCCTGCCGTGCCGACGGTGAAACGCGTGCGAACCTGCGCGTGACGCCCTAGCGTGGAGCCGTGAACCTTCACCGCTCGGTGCCTGCCGCTCTCGGCGTGCTCGCCCTCGCCGGTGTGCTCAGCGCCTGCAGCATGACTCCCGAGCCCGTCGAGACCCGACTCCCTCCGGAACGAGCGGCGTCGAGCGCTCCGTCCTCGGCCGCGGTCCCGTCCCCGTCGGTCGTGACCATCTCTCCCGCCCCCGTCTTGACGGGCGCCCCCAGCGGTCCCCCCGCGAATGCATCGGGTGACACCGTGTCCTGCGGTGACGGCGGTACGCAATCGGTGTCGGGGTCCGAGCAGACCGTCCGAGTCGTCGGGACCTGTGCCGAACTCACGGTCTCGGGCTCCGCCCTCACGGTCGACGCCTCGGCGGCATCCATCGGCACCCTGCGAATCTCGGGAGACCGCGCGCGTGTGGACGCCGCCGCGATCGACGCGCTCGTCGTCCAGGGCAACGACGGCTCGGTCCGTTCCGCGGGTGCCATCGGCAGCGTCGACGTGAGCGGAGACCGCTCGACGGTCGACGCCAAAGGCGCGGTGTCTTCCGTGACCGTCCGCGGGCAGGACAACGTCGTTCGAGCCTCGGGCGGCGTCGGGACGCAGACCGTCGAGGGCCGCGGCAACCAGATCGGTTGAGCCCACTCAGCAGCACGGCAGAAGCACGGCCCGTGGCACGCCGCCCAGCAACCTCAGCGGGTTGACGTACTCGCCCCGTAACCGCACGCCGAAGTGGACGGTACCGGGCCCGGTGTGGCCCTCGTCGGAGACCGTGCCGACCGGCGCACCGCGGGCGACCGGGTCGCCCGCGGCGAGATCTGTGCTGACGGGCTCCAACGTCGTCACGAGACCGCCGCCGTGGTCGATCGTGACGATGCTGCGACCGGCCACCATCCCGACGAACGCCACGCGTCCGTCCGCGGGCGAACGGACCGCGTCCGCTCGCAGATCGACGCCCCGGTGCCCCGGACCGTACGCGTGCGCGGGCGCGATGAACGGTCGTGTCACCTCGACGGGCGTCACGGGCCACACCCATCCGAGATCGGCGAGTCGATCGCCTTCCACGGCGTCGGCTCGCGTCACGGCGAGCATCACCGCGATCAGCGCGATCAGGCTCACACAGCGGAGGGATGCCGAGATCATCCGGGAAGTCTTGCGCGCGGGCGTCTCGTCCGCGGGCGAAGGAGCGGAACCGGGGAGAGGTTGACCCCGGCATGCGGGTGGGGAGGAGCGGTCCTGTATGCTGGACCTTGCATCTCGCTTGTCGGGATGACTCCGCGTGCCCACAGCGCACCGCGTGGCCTCTCGGGGCAGCGCACCGCGCGGCATCCACACCCCCTGGTCCTTCGCTTCGGCGAGTGGCGGGTGTGCGCCGGGCACCAGGCTCGTCAGACGGACCGTCTGGCGCGAACAACCACAACCACGGCGCGAAAGCGCCCAGAAACAGGAGTACGACCATGGCCGTCGTCACCATCCGCCAGCTGCTCGACAGCGGCGTTCACTTCGGACACCAGACCCGCCGGTGGAACCCGAAGGTGAAGCGCTTCATCCTCACCGAGCGCTCCGGCATCCACATCATCGACCTGCAGCAGTCGCTCGGGTACATCGACAAGGCGTACGAGTTCGTCAAGGAGACCGTCGCGCACGGCGGCACCATCCTCTTCGTCGGCACCAAGAAGCAGGCGCAGGAAGTCCTCGCCGAGCAGGCGACCCGCGTGGGCCAGCCCTACGTCAACCAGCGCTGGCTCGGTGGCCTCCTCACCAACTTCCAGACGGTGTCGAAGCGCCTCGCCCGCATGAAGGAGCTCGAGGAGCTCGACTACGAGAACCCCGCCGAGAGCGGCTTCACCAAGAAGGAGCTCCTGCTCAAGAAGCGCGAGCTCGACAAGCTGCACAAGTCGCTCGGTGGTATCCGCAACCTGCAGAAGACCCCGTCGGCCATCTGGGTCGTCGACGCCAAGCGCGAGCACCTCGCCGTCGACGAGGCCAAGAAGCTCGGCATCCCCGTGATCGGCATCCTCGACACGAACGCCGACCCCGACGAGTTCCAGTACCCGATCCCCGGCAACGACGACGCGATCCGTTCGGTGAGCCTGCTCACGCGCATCATCGCCGACGCCGCCGCCGAGGGCCTGATCCAGCGTCACCAGCCCGCCGGTGAGGAAGAGGCCGCCGAGCCTCTCGCCGAGTGGGAGCGCGAGCTCCTCGAGGCGCCCGCCGAGTCGACCGAGGCTCCGGCTGCCGAGTCGGCCGAGGCGCCCGCCGCTGAGTCGACCGAGGCCGCCGAGACCGAGGCTGCTGACGCCGAGGCCACCGACAGCAAGTAAGCCGCGAGGCATTCCGTTCGCCTTCGCGTGATCGGTGCGCCACCCGCACAGGCTACGATCCGGCGGGGTCGTGATGGCTCCCTCTTGGGGGAGCGACACGGCCCCGCCGGGCTCACATCTAGAACGCAAACGACAAGGAGACGCCACACCATGGCAAACTTCACGATCGCCGACATCAAGGCTCTGCGCGAGCAGCTCGGCACGGGCATGGTCGACACCAAGAAGGCGCTCGAAGAGGCCGACGGCGACGTCGAGAAGGCCGTCGAGATCCTGCGCCTCAAGGGTGCCAAGGGCAACGCCAAGCGCGCCGACCGTTCGACCAGCGAGGGCCTCGTCGCCGCGCGCGAGAACGACGGATCCGTGACCCTGCTCGAACTCGCCTGCGAGACCGACTTCGTCGCAAAGAACGAGCGCTTCATCGCTCTGGCCGACAAGGTCGTCGACGCGGCCGCCGCCGCCGGTGCGGACTCGGTCGAGGCCGCCCTGGCCGCCGACGCCGACGGCAAGACCGTCGAGCAGCTCATCTCGGACGAAGCCGCCATCATCGGTGAGAAGGTCGAGCTCCGTCGCGTGCGCACCATCTCGGGCGACAAGTTCGAGGTCTACCTGCACAAGACAAGCAAGGACCTGCCCCCGCAGGTCGGCGTGGTCCTCGCCTACTCGGGCGACGACGCCGAGACCGCTCGCTCGATCGCGCAGCACATCTCGTTCGCGAACCCCTCGTACCTCACCCGTGACGCCGTGCCCGAGGCAGACGTCGAGAAGGAGCGCGAGATCGTCACCGAGATCTCGCGCAACGAGGGCAAGCCCGAGGCCGCCCTGCCGAAGATCGTCGAGGGACGCGTCAACGCGTTCTTCAAGCAGGTCTCGCTGCTCGACCAGGACTACGCGAAGGACAACAAGCTGTCCGTCGCCAAGGTCGCGTCCGACGCCGGTCTCACGCTGACCGACTTCGCCCGCTTCAAGGTCGGCGCGTAACCCTTCGACAGGCTCAGGGCCCGTCATGAGGCCCGGGATGCCACGGCATTCCGGGCCTTTTCCCTGCCCGCGCCTCGTGTCGCCTCCGGCATTCCGGTGGCGGGAGGCGGGGGATAGTTTGTTCAAGACGAGAGGACATCACACGTGATCGATGAAGCCACCAAGCGCCGCCGAGTTCTGCTGAAGCTGTCGGGGGAGGCGTTCGGCGGGGGCCAACTGGGCGTGAATCCCGACATCGTGGGACAGATCGCCCGCGAGATCGCCGAGGCGGTCGACCGCGTCGACGTCGCCATCGTCGTCGGCGGCGGCAACTTCTTCCGTGGCGCCGAGCTCAGCCAACGCGGCATGGACCGCGGGCGCGCCGACTACATGGGCATGCTCGGCACCGTGATGAACTCGCTCGCACTGCAGGACTTCCTCGAGCAGGCCGGGGCGGCCACGCGCGTGCAGTCCGCCATCTCGATGACGCAGGTCGCCGAGCCCTACATCCCGCGCCGTGCTGTGCGTCACCTCGAAAAGGGCCGCGTCGTCATCTTCGGTGCGGGCGCGGGTCTTCCATACTTCTCTACCGACACCGTTGCCGCCCAGCGAGCTCTCGAGATCGGCGCGACCGAGGTTCTGGTCGCCAAGAACGGCGTCGACGGCGTCTACACCGCCGATCCGAACGTGGACCCGAGCGCGACCAAGCTCGACCACGTGACCTACGGCGACGCCCTGCAGAAGGGGTTGAAGGTGGTGGACTCCACCGCGTTCAGCCTGTGCATGGACAACGGTATGGACATGCGAGTCTTCGGTATGGAGCCGGCCGGAAACGTCACCCGGGCCCTGCTCGGTGAGACGATCGGTACCCTCGTCACCGCATGACGCGCCGCGCGAGCCCGGGAAGCCGGGCTCGCGCGCGACTAGACTCGACAGTCAGTCCCAACGAATGGAGTCACCGTGATTTCCGATGTCCTCGCCGATGCCGGAGCGCGCATGGATCGCGCCGTGGAGGCCGCCAAGGAAGACTTCGCGACCGTCCGTACCGGGCGCGCGAACCCCCAGATGTTCCAGAAGGTGCTGGTCGACTACTACGGGTCGCCCACCCCTCTCGCTCAGCTCGCCTCGCTGAACAACCCCGAGGCCCGCACCCTCGTCATCAACCCGTACGACAAGTCGGCGCTGAAGGCGATCGAGCAGGCGATCCGCGACATGCCGAACCTCGGGGTCAACCCGACGAACGACGGCACCATCGTTCGAGTCACCATGCCCGAGCTCACCCAGGACCGCCGCAAAGAGTACGTGAAGATCGTGCGCGGTAAGGGCGAGGACGCCAAGGTGCAGGTGCGCAACCTTCGACGCAAGGCCAAGGACGACCTCGACGCCCTGAAGAGCGATGTCGGTGAAGACGAGCTCGTCCGCGCCGAGAAGGAGCTCGACACCGTGACGCGCACGCACGTCGACTTGATCGACGAGGCGCTCAAGCGCAAAGAGGCCGAGCTTCTCGAGGTCTGACCCCCCATGCCCGAAGCCCCTGAGATCGGCGAGGGCGAGCCGGTCGATCCGACCGCCTCGCCTCGCCGGGCCGACTCGGCTCGCCGCTCGCCGACCACAGGCGAGGGCGTGACCGCCATCGAGTCGCAGCTGCGCTCTATGCGATCGGATGCCGAGCAGCACATCGCTCACGCGCGTGCGGAGTTCGACCAGGCGAACGAGCGGCTCAAGCAGCGAACCGGCCGCGACCTCATCGTCGCGACCCTGATCGGTGTGGGCATCGGCGCGATCGTCGTCGCTTCGCTCATCTTCATCAAGTGGCTGTTCGTGTTGTTCGCAGCGGCCGCCATGGTGCTGGGCGTGCTCGAGTTCTCGCGCGCCCTGCAGGTGTCGGGCCGTCGCGTCGACGTCGTGCCGCAGCTCGCCATGGGCTTCCTGCTGCTGCTCAGCGGGTTCTTCCTCGGACCCTGGGTGCACTGGATCGCGACCCTCGTCGCTGTCGTCGTGGTGGTCGTGTGGCGGTTGACGGCGCAGATGTTCGCGTCCGACGGTCGCGCGCACATCGAGGTCATCGGCGACGTCCTGGTCGCGAGCTTCGTGCAGCTGTACGTCCCCTTCCTCACCAGCGTGGCGATGATCCTCCTCGCCCAGCCTCGAGGCGAGTGGTGGGTGCTCGCGTTCCTCATCCTCGCGGTGGCCGCCGACACCGGTGCCTACGTCTCAGGCCTGACCTTCGGACGGGGTGGGCGGCATCCGATGGCCCCTCGCATCAGCCCGAAGAAGACGTGGGAGGGTTTCGCGGGTGCATGCCTCGCCGCCCTGGTCGCCGGCGCTTTGCTCGCCGCGTTCATGCTGCAGGTGCCGTGGTGGGCCGGGCTCATCTTCGGGGCGGTCGTGCTTGCGACGGCCACCGTCGGCGACCTCGGAGAGTCGATGCTCAAGCGCGACCTGGGTATCAAGGACATGAGCTCGTGGCTCCCGGGCCACGGGGGAGTACTCGAC
This sequence comes from Microbacterium sp. AG157, assembly GCF_003385695.1. Lineage (NCBI taxonomy): Bacteria > Bacillati > Actinomycetota > Actinomycetes > Micrococcales > Microbacteriaceae > Microbacterium > Microbacterium sp. AG157. Next base: position 337,220 of record NZ_QRDK01000004.1, on the reverse strand, counting down.
CGCCTCGACTCGATCCTGCCGTCGGCGACGGCCGCCCTGGTGATGTTCTATCTGCTCGCCCCGTTGGGAGTGTCATGACCGAGACGCCGATCCACGACACCGTGGCAGCGACACCGTTCCCGACGACCTCCGGTCGCACGAAGGGGTACGAGAAGCGCGCCGTCGACGTGTTCCTCGCCCGCGCGCGCGAGGCGTTCGAGGCTGACGACCTCGGAGCGCTGCGTTCGTCCGAGGTGCGCATCGCGGCGTTTCCCCTCGTCCGGGGAGGCTACAGAGTCGACGCGGTCGACGCCGCCCTCGGACGGGTCGAAGACGCCTTCGCCGCGCGTGAACGCGACTACGCCCTGTCGCGTCTCGGTGCGCGCGCCTGGGTCGCGGAGACGCGCGATACGGCGCAGGTGGTGCTCGACCGTCTCCGTCGACCGCGGGGGTCGCGGTTCGACCGCGTCGGGTTCTTCCGGTACGGCTATCGCGTGGACGAGGTCGACGTCGTCGCGGATCGCATCGCACGTTACCTGGCGGCGGGCGATCCGATCACACCGGAACAGGTCCGCTCCGTCGCGTTCCGCATGCAGCGCGGCGGGTATCGCGAGACGCAGGTCGATGCGGTGCTCGATGCGGTCGTCGAAGTCATGCTCGCCGTCGGATGACCACCGCGCGTGGCATCCTTGCTCGAGCGTCGGTAGAATCGAGCGCACTGTGACTTCAGGTTCGGAACTTTCGCGCGCATCCGCTTCCCCCGTCGGCCGCCGGGGCGCATCGGTCGACGTGGTCCCGCCGACGCTCCCTCGTCGCTCCGGGCCGCGATGGTCGCGCCGCCGCGGCGTGGTCGGGGTCTTCGGCGCCGCCGCCGCGGTGCTGTTCGTCGGAGCGTACGTCGGCCCTATGGGGGCATCCCTGCTCCCCGCTCAGGCCGAGGAGCCGCACACCGTCACTCTCTACGCCGAGGGGCTCGGCGACACGCAGGCCGTCTCGACGTCGGGCGAGAAGCAGGCCCCCCAGCTCGATCGTGCGAGCTACAACGTCTACGTCAAGCCCAAGCCGACCCCGACGCCCACTCCGGCTCCGTCGCGCTCGAAGGACACGGGCTCGGAGTCGTCGTCGGGGAGCTCCGGTCCGGTGCTGTACTCCGGCGGTGGCGCCCCCGCCGAGTGGATGGCCGCGGCGGGCATCTCCGAGTCCGATATGGGTTTCGTCGACTACATCGTCAGCCGCGAGAGCGGTTGGAATCCCAATGCGACGAATCGCTCGTCGGGGGCGTGTGGTCTGGTCCAGGCTCTTCCGTGCGGCAAGGTACCGGGCAACGGCTACGACCCCGTCGACAACCTGCGCTGGGGAACCGGATACGCCACTGGCCGGTACGGCGGCTGGGCCGGCGCCTACGCCTTCTGGACCGCGAACCACTGGTGGTGAGCGGCATCCATGCCCCGCTCACGTAAGAGACGCACCGATTCATCGCGCGGCGACGACTCTCTCGACCGTCTGATCGCGGGGTGGAAGCGCACCGAGGTCAGGCGTGGCGGGGAGTGGACGGTGCAGCCGATCTCGGCTCCTCAGGCCGTCAAAGATTATGTGTGCCCGGGCTGCGGCCGCACGGTTGCCGCCGGAAATGCCCACGTGGTCGTCTGGCGCGCCGACGGCGTCCTCGGAGACGCTGCGGACCTCGCCGCCCGACGCCACTGGCACACGCACTGTTGGAGGATTGCCTGATGGAGATTCGCGGACCCGTTCTGCTCCCCGCCCGCCGCGAAGATGTCGAGCTGCGCACGGTGGACGGGCTGACCCTCGTCGGAGAGCTGGCTCTGCCCGCCGACCGCGAACCCGCGGCCACCCTGGTGACGCTTCATCCCCTCCCCACCGCGGGCGGCTTCATGGACTCGCACATCCTGCGCAAGGCCGCCGGTCGCCTTCCGGCGCTGGCCGACCTCGCGGTCCTGCGGTTCAACACGCGCGGCACCACGTCCCCGCGGGGCACGAGCGAGGGTTCCTTCGACGGGGGTGCGAAAGAGTGCTTCGACGTCGCCGCGTCGGTCGATTTCGTGCGCGAGCGCGGTCTTCCGCGTCCGTGGCTGGTGGGATGGTCGTTCGGCACCGAGCTCGCGCTGAAGTACGGACGCGACCACGACATCGAGGGCGTCATCCTGCTCTCGCCTCCACTGCACCGGGCGACCGCCGACGAGGTCGCCGCCTGGGCGGGAGACCCGCGCCGAATGGTCGTGCTGGTTCCCGAACACGACGACTACCTGCGTCCGGACGAGGCTCGGGAGCGTTTCGCCTCGGTTCCGGATGCCACCCTCATCGCGGTCGAGGGCGGCAAGCACCTGTGGGTCGGCGAGACGCAGACCCGCCGTGTGCTCACCGAGATCGTCGCCGCGGTGAATCCCGACGCCTTGCCGCTTCCCGTCGAGTGGGACGGCGAGCTCGCGGGCTGAGACTCAGCGTTCGTTCTGCCGGGGGATGATGACCTCGCGGTAGATGATGAGGATGCTCGCCGCCACCGGAATCGCGATGAGCGCGCCGAGCAGGTTCAGCAGCGCCCCGCCCGCCAGCGCGGAGATGACGACGACCGATCCCGGAACCGACACGGCGCGGTTCATGATGCGCGGCGAGATCACGTAGGCCTCGACCTGCATGTAGACGAGGTAGTAGATCGCCGCAGCCAGGATGGCCCACGTGGGCGTTCCGAGACCAGGGATGAGGCAGGTGAGCACGATGATCGTCGAGCCGGTGAGCGTACCCACGAGCGGGATCAGCGAGAAGAAGAACGCGATCACGGCGAGGACGGCGGGGAAGGGGGCGTTGATGATCGACAGGAAGATCGCGCTCAGGACACCGTTGATGACGCCGAGACTCACCTGTCCCATCACGTAGTAGCCCACGGAATCCGTGATCTTCTCGGCGAGTTCGATGAAGCGCGCGCGCTTCGACGCCGGTACGAGTTGATAGACGGCCGACTTCAGCGACGGGGTGGATGCCGTGAAGTAGATCGTGAGGATCAGCACGATGAACGCGCCGCCGAGGCCCGCCGCGACCGCTCCGCCGATCGTCAGCAGGCTGTTGCCGATCATGGTCGAGATGCTCCCGACGTCGAGCGTCGAGAACCAGTGTTGGATTCCGGCCCAGACCTCGTCGATCTTCAGCCAGGGGAGCGTCTGCGAGACCCACGTCTGTACGTCGGTGACGATCTCGTTCCAGCGGCCGGGTTGGAGCAGCTGCTCGATCTGGGTCACGAGCTGCGCGATCTGACTGACGATGATCGGCACGACCATGAAGATGATGCCGGCGAAGACGCCCAGCACCGCCAGGATCGTCACGAGCACGGCTGCCCATCGGGGGAGACCTCGTCGCTCGAGGAACGAGACCACCGGATCGAGCCCGAGGGAGAGGAACAGTGCCGTTCCGACGTACAGCAGGATCGTCGACAGGTTCTGCACGCTGCCGATGAGCAGAAGGCCGACCCCGACGCCGAGTGTGGCGAGCAGAGCGACCCGGAAGGGGTTGTGGATCTTCATGCCGAACGACTCCCGCATCAGCCGGGCAGGTGCGCCCGTGTCGTCAGGATACTGAGCCGTCGGCGCGTCGGAGCGCGCGACGGGCCTTGTCGGGAACTTTCAGGCACCCTCGGATAGTCTGAAACGTCGATTCGGTGGCGCCCGAGCCACCGGTGGGGATGGTGTGAAGCGTGAGATTCGTCTGGGCCGTGGTGGCATTCGTCATCGCTGCGGCCATGATCGGTGCCGGTATCGCTCAACGAACCGTTTTCCACGGACCGTCCGAGACCTCGGCGAACGTGCAGACCGAGGGGTCGACGGCGTTCACGCTGATCGACGGCGCGGTACTCAACAGCGTGCCGGGCGCCCAGACCCTGCGCGTGCAGGGCGACGGTGCGGTGTTCGCCTCGTACGGTCGCACCGCCGACGTGAAAGCATGGCTCGCCGACGTCGCGTACACCTCCGTCACGCTCGACGACGCGGGCACGGTGCAGACCTCGGAGGTCGAGCCGACGGTGACCCCCGCCTCCGGCACCGCGACCACGGGTCGCTCGCCCGTGGACTCCGATCTCTGGCTCGACGAGTTCGAGCAGACGGGGTCGCTGTCGACCACCCTCCAGCTTCCCCGCGACATGAGTGTCCTCGTCGCCTCCGACGGCACCGCTCCGGCGCCCGCGAACATCAGTCTCACCTGGCCGATAGACGACTCCACGCCGTGGGCCGGGCCCCTGATCGTCGGCGGCGGCATCGTGCTGTTGATCGGACTGATTCTGTACCTGCTCGGCATCCGTCACGTTCGGCGACAGCGTCGCCCGCGCCGCAAGGGTCTTCCCCTGCCCGTGACCGAGCCCATCTCGACGGTCGGCGCGGATGCCGAGAGCAAGGGCGTCGTGAGCCAGAGCCCCGCTCGTCGGGGAGGATCGCGGGTCCGCGGTGCCCTCGGCGGTCGTCGGGCCTTGGTGGCCGTGCCGGCCCTCGGTGTGTCGGTGGCCCTGCTCGCGGGATGCTCCGCAGATGCGTGGCCGCAGCTCGCCGCGACCGAGTCTCCCAGCCCCACGCCCACCGTGATCGTTCCCGAGGGACAGTTCCCGCCCGCGGTGACCGAAGCGCAGGCTCAGCGCATCGTGTCGAAGGTGTCGTCGACCGTTGCTCAGGCGGACGCCTCCCTCGACGCGAACGTCGTCGCCGAGCGCCTCGCGGGCCCGGCCCTGGCCGAGCGTCAGACCAATTACAAGCTGCGAGCCGCGATCGCGGACCGTCCGGCCCTGCCCGCGATCCCGGCGGAGCCCGTTCAGATCGTCCTGCCACAGACCACGGGAACGTGGCCCCGCACGCTGATGACGGTGGTGGAGTCGGCGGATGCCGCGACCCCCACCACCACGATCATGATGATGACCCAGCAGACGCCGTGGGAGGAGTACAAAGCGTCCTACGTCGGCAACCTCGAGGCCTCCACCAACCTGCCCGAGCTGGCGGCGCCGTACGTGGGCGCCACGCAGGTGCCGCCGGACTCGTCGTTCCTCGTCATGGCGCCCGAGAAGGTCGCTGCGGCCTACGCCGACGTCATCAACAACGGGCAGAACAGTGCCTCGTTCGCGAAATTCGACACCGCCAACGATCTCCTGCTGGCCGCGATCCAGGACAACAAGACCAAGCGCACCGACGAGCTGAACCAGACCGGTGCGGGAACTGCCGAGATCAGCTTCTCCGCCTCGGCCGGAACGGCGACACCGATCGCCCTGGCCACGCTCGACACGGGGGCCATCGTCGCCGTCAACGTGTATGAGAGCGATACGGCCAAGCCGACGAACAAAGACGCCGTGATCAAGCTGGACAACAACCCCGCGGTCAAGGCCCTCACCGGTGTCGACCAGTCTGCGACAGGCTTCACCACGACCTATTCCGATCAGGTCTTCTTCTATGTGCCCAGTCAGGGCTCCGACGACCAGATCCGCCTGCTCGGCTACCGATCCAGCCTCCTCGAAGCGAAGGTGTCCCCGTGAGTATTCCCGCCCCCGGTTCCGTGATGCGCGGCGCCGTCGACCTCTCGTCCCTGCGCAACCGCCCTCAGCCGCCCGCCGCTCCCGCGGCCGGTGATCCCGCTGCCCCCGCCCGCCCTGCCGGCGCGCTGCCGCTCGTCTTCGACGCGACGGATGACACGTTCGGAGAGGTGCTCGAGCTCTCGCGCACGGTACCGGTGGTCATCGATCTGTGGGCCGAGTGGTGTGGACCGTGCAAGCAGCTCAGCCCCGTCCTCGAGAAGGTCGTGACCGACCTCGCCGGACGCCTCGTTCTGGCGAAGGTCGACGTCGACGCGAACCCGCAGCTCGCTCAGGGGTTCCGCGCGCAGTCGATCCCGATGGTGCTCGCTCTCGTCGCTGGCCAACCGGTCCCCCTGTTCACGGGCGCTGTGCCCGAGCAGCAGGTACGTGACGTCTTCGCACAGCTCCTGCAGCTCGCTGCCCAGCACGGCGTGACGGGAACCGTGCCGGTCGGCGGGGCCCCCGCCGCCGATGCTCCTGCCGCAGAGCCCGAGCTTCCCCCGCTGCACGCAGAGGCGTTCGCCGCCATCGAAGAGGGCGACTACGCCCGCGCGATCAGCGCGTACGAGCAGGCTCTCGCGGAGAACCCTCGCGACGCCGACGCACGGGCAGGTCTCGGACAGGTGCGCCTGCTCGATCGTGTTCAGGGTGCCGACCTTCACGCGGCCCGTGCTGCCGCGGCCGCTGCGCCGACCGGTCTGGAGGCGCAGTTCCTCGTCGCGGACCTCGATGTCGTGGGCGGTCACGTCGATGACGCCTTCGGCCGTCTGCTCGATCTATTCGCCGCACTGCCTGCGGAGGAGCGCGCGCCGGTCCGCGAGCGTCTGCTCGACCTGTTCGGCCTTGTCGGCGACGACGACGCCCGGGTCATCCGTGCGCGCTCGCGTCTGGCGTCGCTGCTCTTCTGACGCCCGGGCGACGACGGCCCCGGACTCCCTCGGGAGGACGGGGCCGTCGTCGTTCGCGAAGGTACCTCCATGAGACACCCCGGGTACCGGGACGCAGCTCGCGGTCCCGTACCCGGGGTCTGTGGTGCCGGTGTCAGCCCCCCGCGCGGTGGTGGAGCCAGAGCACGCCGAGGGGCGGGAGGGTCAGAGTGGCGCTCCCGCGGTCGTCCGTCTCGACGGCGCCGAAGTTACCCTGACCGGAACCTCCGAACGCCTCGGCGTCGCTGTTGAGGATCTCGGTCCACATGCCCGATTCGGGCAGATCGAGCGGGAAGTCCGTCAGCGGGACACCCGAGAAATTGCAGACGACCGCGATCGTGTTCCCGTGGTGGTCGCGGCGGGCGAACGCCAGCACATTCGTGTTCCACGCGGGAGCACCGAGGCGCGAGAATGCGGCGCCGTCGTGGTCGCGCGCCCACAGCGCCGCCTGGTCGCGATAGACGCGGTTGAGCTCGGCGACGAACGAGTGCAGCTGCTTGTGGGAGGGCTGATCGAGCATCCACCAGTCGATGCTGCGTGACTCCGACCACTCCGACATCTGGCCGAACTCCTGGCCCATGAAGAGCAGCTGCTTGCCGGGGTGGCCCCACATGTACGCCAGGAACGCGCGCATGTTGGCGAGCTTCTGCCAGTGGTCGCCCGGCATCCGTCCGAAGAGGCTTCCCTTGCCGTGCACGACCTCGTCGTGGCTGATCGGCAGGACGAAATTCTCGCTGAACGAGTAGACGAACGAGAACGACAGCTCGCCCTCGTGGTGCGAACGGTACATGGGGTCGCGCCCGATGTACTGCAGCGAGTCGTTCATCCACCCCATGTTCCACTTGAACCCGAAGCCGAGGCCCGCGTGCGAGGTGGGGGCGGTCACGCCCGGGAAGCTGGTCGACTCCTCGGCGATCAGCGCGATGCCGGGATAACGCTTGTAGGACGTCGCGTTGACCTCCTGCAGGAAGCGGATGGCCTCGAGGTTCTCACGGCCGCCGAACTGGTTGGGCGCCCACTCGCCGTCGTTGCGGGAGTAATCGAGGTAGAGCATGGATGCCACGGCATCCACTCGCAGGCCGTCGACGTGGAACTCCTCGAACCAGTACAGCGCGTTCGCGACGAGGAAGTTGCGCACCTCGTTGCGGCCGTAGTCGAAGATGAGCGTTCCCCAGTCCTTGTGCTCGCCGCGGCGGGGATCGGGGTGCTCGTACAGTGCCTCGCCGTCGAAGCGGGCGAGGGCGAAGTCGTCCTTGGGGAAGTGGCCCGGGACCCAGTCCATGATCACGCCGATGCCCGCCTGGTGGAGGCGGTCGATCAGGTAACGCAGGTCGTCGGGCGAGCCGAAGCGACTGGTCGGGGCGTAGTAGCCCGACACCTGATAGCCCCATGATCCGCCGAAGGGGTGCTCGGCGAGGGGGAGGAACTCGACGTGGGTGAAGCCCTGGGCGCCGACGTAGCTGATGATCTCGTCTGCCGCTTCGCGGTACGACAGGCCCGGCTTCCAGGAGCCGAAGTGGAGTTCGTAGATCGACATCGGTCGGTCGATCGGCGCCGTGCGCGAACGCTCGTCGATCCAGTCGCTGTCGGCCCAGACGTACTCCGAGTCGGTGACGACGGATGCCGTGGCGGGGGGCACCTCGGCGAGGCGGGCCATGGGGTCGGCCTTCTCGATCCACTGCCCTGCGCGGGTGAGGATCTCGAACTTGTAGCGGGTGCCGGCGCCGATACCGGGGATGAAGACCTCCCAGACGCCGCTCCCGCCCATCGAACGCATGGCGTGGCCGGAGCCGTCCCAGCCGTTGAAGTCGCCGATCACGCGAAGGGCGCGCGCGTCGGGAGCCCAGACGGTGAAAGCCGTGCCGGTCGAACCGTCGAGCTCGCGCACGTGAGCGCCGAGAACGCGCCAGAGCTCCTCGTGACGGCCCTCGGTGATGAGGTGCAGGTCGAGCTCGCCCACAGAGGGTGCGTGCCGGTACCCGTCGTCGGACACGTGCTCGGAACCGTCGTAGGACGCGCGAACGGTGTAGGCACCGGGGTAGGCCGCGACGGGTGCTTCCCAGATTCCTCCGCGCACGTGCGCGAGCGGGACAGACGTACCGTCGGCGAGCTCGGCGACCACCTCGCGGGCGAGGGGGCGACGCGAGCGGATGACCCACCCCGCGCCCGTCTCGTGCACGCCCAGCACGCTGTGCGGGTCGTGATGGGCGCCGTGAGCGACGGCGTCCAGGATCTCGGGGGGAAGAGCTGTCATCGGTTCTCCTTGACGTGCAGGACGTGCACCGGCTCGACGAAGGCGTCGAGGCGGACGAAGTTGTGGTCGGCCCAGCTCCAGACCTGGCCGGTGACCAGGTCTTCGACCTCGTACGAGGCACCGGGTTCGATGCCGAACACGGTCGTGTCGAGGTGCACGGTGGTCTCGCGGGCGGAATGCGGATCGACGTTGGCGACGACGATGATGGTGTCGCTCTCGCCGGTGGGGGAGAGGGCGGCGGCCAGGTGCTTGGAGTAGACGAGGATCGAGTCGTCGTCGCTCCAGTGGATGTCGAGGTTCCGCAGCTGCCGCAGCGCCGGGTGCGCACGACGTGCCCCGTTGAGCATTCGCAGGTAGGGGGCGAGCGAGTCTCCTGCGGCCTCGGCGGCGCCCCAGTCGCGGAACTTGTATTCGAACTTCTCGTTGTCGATGTTCTCTTCGGCTCCGGGGCGCGCCACGTTCTCGAAGAGTTCGTAGCCGGCGTACACCCCATAGGTGGGCGCGGCGGTGGCGGCGATCGCGGCGCGGACCTTGTACGCCGGTCGGCCTCCGAACTGCAGGTATTCGGTGAGGATGTCGGGGGTGTTGACGAACAGGTTGGGCCTCAGGAAGTCGGAGGTCTCGTGAGCGAGACCGCCGAGGAACTCCTCGAGCTCCTCCTTCGTGTTGCGCCACGTGAAGTACGTGTAGCTCTGTTGGAATCCGGCCATCGCGAGGCCTTGCAGGGGCGCCGGGCGGGTGAATGCTTCCGCGAGGAACACCGCTGCGGGCTCCTCGGCGCTGACGGTGGCGATGAGCCACTCCCAGAACTGCAGGGGCTTGGTGTGCGGGTTGTCGACGCGAAAGATCGTGACGCCCTGCGCGATCCAGTGCCGCACGATCCGCAGGACCTCGGCGCGGATGCCCTCGGGGTCGTTGTCGAAGTTGATCGGATAGATGTCCTGGTACTTCTTCGGCGGGTTCTCGGCGAACGCGATCGAGCCGTCGGGGAGGGTCGTGAACCACTCGGGGTGCTCCGTGACCCAGGGGTGGTCGGGCGAGGCCTGCAACGCCAGGTCGAGCGCGACCTCGATGGCGTTCTCCCGAGCGGTCTGGACGAATGCGCGGAAGTCGTCGAGCGTGCCGAGATCGGGGTGCACGGTGTCGTGCCCGCCGGCGGCGGCACCGATGGCCCACGGCGAACCGGGGTCTCCCGGCTCGGTGACGAGGGTGTTGTTCGGGCCCTTGCGGTTCGTCTGACCGATCGGGTGGATCGGTGGGAGATACACCACGTCGAAGCCCATGTCGGCCACGGCCGGGAGACGCTCCGCGGCGGTGCGGAAAGTCCCGCTGATGACGGATCCGTCCTCGGCGCGATGCGCACCCTCGGAGCGGGGGAAGAACTCGTACCACGCGCCCACGCCGGCGCGCTCGCGTTCGACCAGCAGCTCGGCATCCCGTCCGACCGAGACCAGACCCATCAGCGGTCGGGCGTCGAACAGCGCGGCGATCTCGGGGTCGCGGACGATCTGAAGGGCCGTGTCGTCGTGCACGTCGGGATCGCGGAGCGCGCGGGCCGCGTCGTACAGACGGTCTTTGTCGACGCCCGGACGCTTCTTCTCGCCCCGCGCGCGGTCGAAGAGTTGTGCACCCATCTCGCGCATGAGAGCGACGTCGACGCCCGCCGCGATCTTGAGTTCGGCGGCGTGCTTCCACGTGGCGAAATCGTCGGCGAACGACTCGAAGCGGAAACGCCACACGCCCTGTTCGAGCGGCGCAACGAGCGTCGACCAGCGGTCGAAGCCGTCGTTCAGCGGGCTCAAGCGGTGCAGCGACTCGTCGCCCGACGGCGAGAAGAGGCGCAACTGCACGCCGATCCGGTCGTGCCCCTCGCGGAAAGCCGTGACGGTGAACGGCACCGCCTCGCCGACGTACGCGGACGGGCGGAACTGCCCGCCCGGCACGCTCGGGTGCGGGAGAGCCAGGGGGATGCGCGGGGTGACCACGCTGCGCGAAGTGGGCGTCGGCTTGACCGGACGCACGGGAATCGAGGCGGCGCTGCGCCAGGGCAGCTCGGGCGAGGGAGTCGTCGTGGTGGCCACGGTCCGAACCTATCGCGGGCCGCCCACCTCGCCGTACGGTTTCGCTCGGCCTTGACAGCGGGTCCGGATCAGTCGACGCGGAACAGACGCATCGAGGCACCCGCGATCGGGACGAGGTCTCCGGGTGAGAAGCGCTCGACGTCGTCGGACGGCTTCTCGTCAGCGCTCGACCAGAGGGAGACGTATTCGGCCCCGTCGATCCCGGGCAGCACGATCTCGGTGGCGGACTCGGTGCCGTGCACGACGAGCAGGACGCGATTGGGCTCTTCGTCCTCGGGCGTCGAGGTGGCCAGGTACTGCAGGGTCCGGTGCGCGGGGTCGTTCCAGCGGTCGCTCGACATCGTCTCGCCGTGTTCGTCGAACCAGTCCATGACGGATGCCGAGGGGATGACCTCGCCGAGCCGGGCGAACCGCCTGGGGCGGAGCGCGGGGTTGTCGCGGCGCAGCTGCGTCAGCCGTTGCGTGTGGGCGAAGAGGTCGCGCTGCCATTCCGCGAGATCCCACGAGAGCCACGTGAGAGCGGAGTCGTGGCAGTACGCGTTGTTGTTGCCGCGCTGCGTGCGTCCCATCTCGTCGCCCGCCGTGATCATGGGCACGCCCGCCGACAGCAGCAGGGTGCCCATGAGGTTGCGCATCGCCTTGCGCCGCGTGGCGAGCACCCCCTCATCTTCGGTCCGGCCTTCGGCGCCGTGGTTGAACGAGCGGTTCGTGTCGGCGCCGTCGCGGTTCTGCTCGCCGTTTCCGAGGTTGTGCTTGACGTCGTACGAGACGAGATCGCGCAGCGTGAAGCCGTCGTGCGCGGTGACGAAGTTGACGCTCGCGAGGGGGCCGCGCTCCTCGCTGAAGGTGTTCGACGAGCCCGCGAGGCGTGTGGCGAAGCCGCCGATCCCGACCGGCGCGGTGTCGGCTCGGCGGGCGTAGTCGATGTCGCTCAGCCAGAAGTTGCGTACGCGGTCGCGGTAGCGGTCGTTCCACTCCAACCAGCCGTCTCCGAAGTTGCCGGTCTGCCAACCGCCCATGCCGACGTCCCACGGTTCGGCGATGAGCTTGGTGCCCGCCAAGCGTTCGTCGTCGCGGATCGCCTTCAGCAGGGCATGGTCCGGCGTGAACGAGTGGTTCTCGTCACGACCGAGCGTGACCGCCAGATCGAAGCGGAAGCCGTCGATCTGCACGTCGTCGCTCCAGTACCGCAACGAATCGAGCACCAGACGCGCGGCGGCATCCGTCGAGGTGTTCAGCGCGTTGCCGCAGCCGGTCTCGTCGATGTACGCGCCGTCGGCGGTCTGGCGGTAGTAGGCCTTGTTGTCGATGCCGCGCAAGCTCGTGCGGGGGCCGCCGATGCCCTCTTCCGCCGTGTGGTTGTAGACGACATCGAGGAGCACCTCCAGGCCGGCCTCGTGAAGGAGCTTCACCATGCCCTTGAACTCGCGCAGCACCGCCTCGGGCCCCTCGGCGCGGCTCGCGGCCGTGGCGTAGGGGGCGTGCGGCGTGAAGAAGTTCAGCGAGTTGTACCCCCAGTAATTCGACAGGCCGAGCTGCAGAAGGCGCGGTTCGGTGGCGAACGCATGCACCGGCAACAGCTCGACGCTGGTCACGCCGAGCCCGAGCAGGTGGTCGATCATCGCGGGGTGCGCGAGTCCCGCGTAGGTACCGTGCAGGGCGGGCGGGATGAACGGATGCCGCTTGGTGAGCCCCTTCACGTGCCCCTCGTAGATCACCGTGCGGTCCAGCGGTACGCGAGGCTTCGTCGAACTGCCCCAGTCGAAAGAGCCCTCCACCACCACCGAGCGCCAATCGCCGTAGCTGCCCGAAACGAGCCCGCGCGAGTACGGCTCGATGAGCAGCGACTGCGGATTGAAGGTGTGCCCCGGGCCGTGCGGGCCGCCGACGCGGATCGCGTAGCGGGCACCGGGCCGGAGCAGGGGAGTGCGCGCTTCGAAGACGCCGCCCCCGACGGGGGTCATGGCGATGGTCTCGGTCGCCCAGTCGAGATCGACCTCGTCGAAGACGAGCAGCTGCATCGCGTCGGCGGAGCCCGACCAGACGCGCAGGGTGCCGCCGTCGGGGTCGAGGCGCACACCCAGGTCGTCGAGCGACGAACGGAGCAGGGCGGGGCGGGCGGGCAGGACAGTCTCGGGTCGGACCATGCGTCTTAGGGTAGTGAAAGGCGCTGGCGATACCGGGAGGGCGACGATGCGGATCTACCTCGATCACGCGGCGACCACCCCCCTGCGCCCCGAGGCGCGCGAGGCGTGGCTCGCCGCGCACGACGTGCTCGGCAACCCCTCCTCGATCCATGCCGCGGGGCAGGAGGCCCGCCGTCTGCTCGAAGACGCGCGCGAGGCCGTCGCGGCGGTCCTCGGGTGCCAGCCCATCGAGGTGGTCTTCACCTCCGGCGGCACCGAGGCCGCGAACCTCGCTCTCAAGGGCCTGTGGTGGTCGCGTGCGGCCGGGGCGGGAGTGATCGTGCTGCCCGACGGTGAGCATCACGCGACGCTCGACGCCGTGGCATGGCTCTCCTCGACGCAGGGCTCGCAGGTGCGGGCGGTGCCCCTCGACCCGCTCGGACGCATCGACGTCGATGCCTTCGCGAGCGCCCTTCCCGGTGCGGCCCTCGCCACGGCCCTCGCCGCGAGCAACGAGGTGGGCACGATCCAGGATGCCGCCGACCTCGCGGCCCGCGCACGTGACGCCGGAGTACCTCTGCATCTCGACGCCGTCTCGGCGCTCGGCCAGATTCCGGTCGACTTCGCCGCGTGGCGCGGGACGGGCGGCGATTCGTCCGGGCTCGTCGCGATGTCGGTGTCGGCGCACAAGGTCGGCGGTCCGGTCGGAGTCGGCGCGGCCGTCGTGTCGCGTCACGGTCGGCTGACCCCGCTCGTCCACGGCGGCGGGCAGCAGCGTGCCCTGCGCGCCGGTACGCAGGACGTCGCCGGAGCCGCGGCCTTCGCCGCCGCGGTCACCGCGGCCGAGCGCGAGCGGAGCGACGAGGCCGTGCGTCTCGAAGCGCTGCGGAATCGCCTCGTCTCCGGCATCCTGTCGTCGATTCCCTCGGCCCGGTTGCTCGGGCACCCCACCGAGCGCCTTCCCGGCAACGCTCACGTGCTGTTCCCGGATGCCGCCGGCGAGACGCTGATGTTCCTGCTCGACATGGAGCAGATCGCCGTCTCGACGGGGTCGGCGTGTCAGGCCGGTGTCGCGGAGCCGTCGCACGTGGTGCTCGCTCTCGGGCTCGACGATCGCGCGGCCCGTTCGGTGCTGAGATTCACCCTCGGCCGCACCTCCACTGACGCCGACGTCGACGCCGTCCTCACCCGTCTTCCCGATGCGTACGCCCGTGCCGTGGCATCCGGCGCCCGTTCAGACCGACGTTCGTAGACTGGGACGATGCGAGTTCTGGCGGCGATGAGCGGTGGAGTCGACTCCGCGGTGGCTGCGGCCCGCGCGGTGGAGGCGGGTCACGACGTGGTCGGCGTGCACCTGGCGCTCTCTCGCGCCGGCGGCACGCTGCGGGCCGGCAGCCGTGGGTGCTGCACGATCGAAGATGCGATGGACGCGCGGCGGGCGGCTGACAAGCTCGGCATGCCGTTCTACGTGTGGGACTTCTCGGAGCGGTTCCGCGACGACGTCATCGACGATTTCGTGTCGGAGTACCGCGCGGGCCGCACGCCGAACCCCTGCATGCGGTGCAACGAGAAGATCAAGTTCGCAGCGCTGCTCGAGCGTGCGCTCGAACTCGGCTTCGATGCGGTGTGCACCGGGCACTACGCCACGCTCGTCGACACGCCCGAGGGGCGCGAGCTGCACCGGGCCTCCGACAACGCCAAGGACCAGTCCTATGTGCTCGGCGTGCTCACGGCGGAGCAGCTCGCCCATACGTACTTCCCGCTCGGATCGACCCCCTCGAAGGCGCTCGTGCGCGCCGAGGCGGAGCAGCGCGGGCTCTCCGTGGCGCAGAAGCCCGACAGTCACGACATCTGCTTCATCCCCGATGGCGACACGCGCGGCTGGCTCGCCGACAAGGTGGGTGCCGAGCGAGGTGAGATCCTCGACCGCACGGGCGCCGTCGTGGGCACCCATGAGGGAGCGCACGCCTTCACCGTCGGGCAGCGCCGCGGCTTGCAGCTGGGCGTCCCGGCGGCGGACGGCAAGCCCCGCTTCGTCCTCGAAGTGCGTCCGATCAACAACACCGTCGTCGTCGGCCCCAAGGAGGCGCTCGCGTGCTCCGAGATCGCGGGGGAGCGCTTCACCTGGGCCGGGCGGGCGCCCTCGTCGGGCTCGTTCGCGTGCCACGCGCAGATCCGCGCGCACGCCGATCCCGTTCCCGCGACGGCGGAGATCGCCGACGGCGTCCTCACGGTGCGCCCCGAGACGCCGTTCGACGGCGTCGCGCCCGGGCAGACCGCGGTGCTCTACGACGGCACGCGCGTGCTCGGACAGTTCACGATCGACCGGACGGTGTCGGCGGTCCCGGTCGAGGCCTGAGGGCTGTCACACTTCGCTGTCGGCATCCGACTCCTCTCAGAGACGCGATGTTCGCGTCCGTTACCGCGAGGAGTCCCCGATGACCCGTATCGACCTGTCCCGCACCAACCGCGGCGGCTACGCCGCCGTGCTCGCCCTCGAGGCGTACGCGCGCACCCACGTCGACAAGACGCTCTACGAGCTGCTCAAACTGCGGGCCTCGATCCTCAACGGATGCGGCTTCTGTGTCGACATGCACGCCACCGCTGCCGCGACGCACGGCGTACCCGCGCGGACGCTTCATGCGGTCGCGGCCTGGCAGCACGCCGGTGAGCTTCTCGACGACCGTCAACGCGCGGTCCTCGCGCTGACCGATGCCGTGACGCTCGTCGGGCCGGAGAGCGTGACCGATGAGGTGTGGGAACGAGCGGCCGTCTTCTTCTCCGAGAAGGAGCTGGGCTCCCTCGTGGTCGCCATCGCGACGATCAACGTGTGGAATCGCATCGCTCTGGCGACGGGGATGACGCCGCCGGTCGACGCCGCCCACCCCGTCGCATGAGCTTCGTCAGCCGTGCCGGTAGCCTCGGCGACGTGACCACGGCCAGCCTCGCGTGGAGCACGGAGCGGAATCGACTCGTGGGAATCGCCTATCGAATGCTCGGCGACTTCGGCGCTGCCGAGGACATCGTCTCGGACGTCGCCCTCGAGGCACTGCGGGCGGAGAGCAGCGGTGACGACGTGCGCTCGTGGGCGGCATGGCTGACGACGGTGTGTGTCAGACGATCCATCGACCAGTTGCGTCGGGTGCAGTCCGCTCGCGAGGAGTATCCGGGGCCGTGGTTGCCGGAGCCGGTCGCCACCGAGCGTCTGCCCGATGACGTGGTCGCGGACCGCGAGATGCTGTCGCTGGCGGTCCTGCACCTCGCTGAGCAGCTGGAGCCCGCGGCACGTGCCGCGGTGGTGCTTCATCGGGCGTTCGCAATGACGTCCGTCGAGATCGCGCGAATCCTCGATCGCTCACCCGCATCGGTGCGACAGCTGATCTCGCGCGGAGAGAAAAGGCTCCAGCTGCGCGACGAGCCGTCGGCGTCAGGGGCTGACGTCGCGGCGGTGCGTGCTCTCGTCACCGCCATCGAGACGGGAGACGTCGCGGGCGTGGCGGGCATCCTCACCGACGACGCGATCCTCTGGGCGGACGGAGGCGGGCGGGTCAAGAGCGCTCTCAATCCCATCTTCGGCGCCGAGAGGATCGTCCGCTTCTTCGTCGGCATCCTGGACAAGGCGGCGGCTTCCGGCGCCGCGATCTCCGTCGGGGTCGTCGACGTCAACGGCGAGAGGGGGCTCTCGCTCTCGGTGGGCGGGATGGCCGACGTCATCTCCCTCGAGATGAGGGGTGGACTGATCGCCGGGGTCCGACGCGTATCGAACCCCGAGAAGCTGTCGAGGGTGTGGTGGACAGGTGGCAGCTCGGGGTCGATGTCGGAACCCCTCCCTAAGCTGGATGCGTGACCGAGCACGATCAGCTTCCCGATATCACCCTCGACGAGGCGCGCGCCGAGGCCGCGGACCTCACTCAGCGGATCATCGGGGCGCGCGACGCGTACTACGGGCGAGACGCCGAGGTCGTCGACGACGCGACGTACGACGGATGGATGCACCGGCTCGAGGCCCTCGAGCGTCTGCACCCCGAGCTCCAGGGGCAAGACAGTCCGACGTTGTCGGTGGGTGCGGCCGAGGCCACCGACCTCGCGACGATCGAGCACGCCGAACGCATGCTCAGCCTCGACAATGTCTTCTCACCCGAGGAGCTGCGCGACTGGGCCGTCAAGACCGAGGCCGCCGCGGGGCGCGCCGTGCACTGGCTCAGCGAGCTCAAGATCGACGGGCTCGCCATCAGTCTGCGTTACGAAGACGGCGTGCTCACCTCCGCCGCGACCCGCGGCGACGGGCGAGTCGGAGAGATCGTCACCGAGAACGCTCTGCGTCTGGCCGACATCCCGCGCGAGCTCGCGGGAGAAGGGCATCCGCCGATGGTGGAGGTGCGCGGCGAGGTCTTCATCCCCGTCGCCGCATTCGAGAACCTCAACCGAATGCAGGACGAGTTCCGCCGGCGGGCGTTCGCCGAGGCGCGCGAGCGGGCCGCCGGCCGACGAGGGGGGCGCGCCTTCGACGAAGAGAAGGCCGAGATCGCCGCGGCCCGACGTTTCCCCGCGTTCGCCAACCCCCGCAACGCGGCCAGCGGCGGACTGCGCCAGCAGATCGAGAAGAAGACGGGCCTCGAACTCGAGGCCGGTCTCGCGCGCATCGCCTCCCTCAAGCTCTACGTGCACGGCGTCGGGGCCTGGCAGAACCCTCCCGTGGCCGCCCAGAGCGAGATCTACGATCTGCTGGCTTCCTGGGGACTGCCCACCTCGCCGTACTCCCGCGTCGAGTCGACGATCGACGGCGTCCTGGGCTTCGTCGCGCACCACGGAGAGCATCGCCACGACGTCGAGCACGAGATCGACGGCGTCGTCGTCAAGGTCGACGAGCTCGCGCTCCACGACGAGCTCGGGGCGACCAGCCGGGCTCCGCGCTGGGCGATCGCCTTCAAGTATCCGCCCGAGCAGGTGAACACCAAGCTGCTCGACATCGTGGTGTCGGTCGGACGCACGGGTCGCGCGACCCCCTTCGCTGTGATGGAGCCCGCCAAGGTCGCCGGCAGCGTCGTCCGCCAGGCCACCCTGCACAACCAGGACGTCGTGAAGGTCAAGGGCGTGCTGATCGGCGACACGGTCGTGCTGCGAAAGGCGGGCGACGTCATCCCCGAGGTTCTCGGGCCCGTGGTCGAGCTGCGCGACGGCAGCGAGCGTGCGTTCGTCATGCCCGCGGACTGCCCTGAGTGCGGCACTCCTCTGCGCCCGGCGAAAGAGGGCGATATCGACCTGCGTTGCCCGAATGCGCGCTCCTGCCCCGCGCAGGTGCGCGGACGTGTCGAGCACATCGGCTCGCGCGGCGCGCTCGACATCGAAGCGCTGGGCGAGGTCACGGCAGCAGCGTTGACGCAGCCCGAGGTACCCGATGAGCCTCCGCTCGACACCGAGGCGGGACTGTTCGACCTGACCGTCGAGGAACTCGTGCCGATCGAGGTCGTCGTGCGCGACTCCGAGACGGGCGAGCGAAAAGTCGACCCCGACTCCGGCGAGCTCGTGCGGCGTCTGCCCTTCCAGAAGCTCTCGCCCGCGACGTACCCTCCGGGCTCCGAAGACCTCGATCCCGCGGAGCGCCGTCGGCGCGGCATCCGCAAGGACTATCGCGAGGTCCGCCCCTCGGAGCAGGCGACGAAGCTCATCGTCGAACTCGAGAAGGCCAAGACGAAAGATCTGTGGCGGCTGCTCGTCTCGCTGAACATCCGACACGTCGGTCCCGTTGCGGCCCGCGCTCTCGCGCAGTGGTTCGGATCGCTGGATGCCATTCGCGCGGCTTCGCGGGAAGAGCTCGCCGCCGTCGAGGGCGTGGGGGCGATCATCGCCGATGCCGTGATCGATTGGTTCGAGGTCGACTGGCATCGCGAGATCGTCGAGCGGTGGGAGGCCGCCGGGGTGCGCTTCTCGATCCCCGGTCATCCCGGGCCGGGGGCGGCGGCGGCCGCGGGCGGGGTGCTGGCGGGTCTGACGGTCGTGGCCACCGGCTCGCTGGAGGGATACACCCGTGAGGGTGCGCAAGAGGCGATCCTCTCGGCGGGTGGCAAGGCAGCGTCGAGCGTTTCGAAGAAGACCGACTTCGTCGCCGCAGGTCCGGGCGCGGGGTCGAAGCTCGCCAAGGCGGAAGAACTGGGTCTGCGGATCTTGGATGCTGCGCAGTTCCGCATCCTCGTGGAGCAGGGCCCTGCGGCTCTCGACGCTGCAACGGGCCGGGCATCCACGGATGGGCTCGACGCCGAGGACGGGCCGGCCGCTTCCGAGGGCTGAGAGACGAGGAGGGCGGGAGCTGAAGCCCCCGCCCTCCTGTCGTTCCGTCGTGCGTCGCGTCAACCGGCGCAGGCCGTAGCCGCCTCGGTGAAGCTCGCCTGCAGCGTGCTGATCTGGTCGCTGAGGCCGCTGGCCTTGGACGGGTCGGCCACGACGGTCTCGAGGTACGCGGCGTAGTCGTTCAGTGCGCCGCTCGCCTTCTGGGCAGAGGGCGCGATCTCTTCGTTCGTGATCGACGAGAACTGCGTGCCCACGTCGGAAGCGAGCTGCTTGAACGCCGTCAACGTCGCCTGCGGGTCGGAGCTGTTGACCGTGCTGCCCGCACCGCTGACGGCCTGGAACTGTTCGCGCACGATGTCGCAGGCCTCTGCCTTGGTCTGGTCACCGGCGGGCGCCGACGGCGTCGCGGGTGCCGTCGTCTCCTGTGTCGTCGTGGTGCCGCCGTCGGCCATGCTGTCGTCACTCGACTCGGCAGTTCCTGAGCCGCCCGAGCAGCCAGCGAGAAGGAGCAGCGCCGAGGCTGCGACGAGAGCGAATGGAGCGCGCTTGATGATCATGTGAGTCCCCCCAAAGGTCACGTCCGGGCGTCACATGGCCCGGATTACTCCGACGGTATCGATCCGGGGCGCGCGCACGCCAATTCACCCCTGCCCTTGCGCGCGGGGCCCGGATGTAGCAGGGGAATCGTCAGCCCTCGAGAAGTCGGTCGCGTACCTGGCGGCGCAGCACCTTGCCGATCAGCGAGCGGGGGAGCTCATCGACCACCACGATGCGCTTGGGCACCTTGTACGGCGTCAGGATGCCGCGTGCGAACGCTCGCACCGCTTCGGCGTCGAAGTCGTCCGGCGTCGACGGCACCACGGCTGCGACGACCTCCTCGCCGGAGTGCTCGCTCGGCATTCCGATGACCGCGACATCTGCGACCGAGGGATGCTGGCGCAGCACGTTCTCGACCTCGGTCGGGGCGACGTTGAACCCGCCCGTGATGATGAGCTCCTTGATGCGGTCGACGATGCGGACGAATCCGCCATCGTCGATCGTGACGATGTCGCCGGTGCGAAACCACCCGTCGACGAAGACCGCCTCGGTCTCTTCTGGTTTGCCGTAATAGCCCGAGAACACCTGGGGGCCGCGCACGAGCAGCTCGCCGCGCTCGACGTCGATGCGCGGGTCGTCGGGGTCGACGACCCGGCATTCGGTACCGGGGAGAGGCAGACCGACGGTGCCCGCAACCCGGTTGGCCGCGACGGGGTTGGCCATGAGCACGGGGGAGCACTCGCTCAGCCCGTACCCCTCGACGAGGAACCCACCCGTCGCCTGTTCGAACGGTACGACGAGGGAGTGCGGGAGCGCCATGGCCCCCGAGATGGCGACGTCGGTTCCGGTGAGGGACACCCCCTTCTCGTCCGCCGCAGCGAGCAGCCGCTCTGCGATCGGAGGGACCAGCGGCAGGAAGGTCGCGGGGTGCTTCTTCGTCACCTCCAGGACGAGGTCGGGGTCGAACTTCGGGAACAGCACCAGACGCGCGCCCATGGACATCGCGAAGGTCAGGCACAGCGTCAACCCGTAGGCGTGGAACATCGGGAGCACCGCGTAGACGACGCAGCCCTCACCGCGCACGATCTGCGGCACCCATGCCCGCGCTTGAGCGGCGTTGGCGAGGAGGTTCGCGTGGGTGAGCATCGCCCCCTTGGGGGTTCCGGTCGTGCCGCTCGTGTACTGGATGATCGCCAGGTCCGTCGAGCCCGGCCGCGGGTGCGTCTCGGGAAGGGGGGCGTGGCGGAGGAGGTCCGCCCAGTCGTCGGCATCCCGTGTCTTCGTCGTCAGGGCGGCGCGGGCTTCGCGCGCCCGGGGGATCGGCAGGCGCAGGGCGAGGCGGGTGCGCATCGGCATGGCCGTGGTCACATCGACGGACACGAGCGTGTCGACTCGTAGATCGGCGGGGAAGTCCTGCACGGTGGCGACGACCTTGCTCCACACGATCGCGTGCTTGGCGCCGTGGTCCTCGAACTGCTTGCGCAGCTCGCGCGGCGTGTAGAGCGGGTTGTGCTCGACGACGACCGCACCGAGGCGCAGCACGGCGTAGAACGCCACGATGTGCTGCGGGCAGTTCGGCAGCACGATGGCGACCGGGTCTCCTGCGACGACTCCCCGCTCGGCGAGAGCGGCCGCGACGCGGGCGATCTGGGCTGACATCTCGGCGTAGGTGGTCTCGCGGCCGAAGAACTGCAGGGCCGGGGCGTCCGGATAATCCCGTACCGAGGCGTCGACGATGTCGACGAGAGACCCGCTCTGAGGGTCCAGATCTTCGGGCACCCCCGCGGCGTAGCTCGAGGTCCAGGGGCGCGGCGGATCGAAACTCGTCACGCGGCCAGCCTAGGGTGAGCGCGCGACGGGGTCGAGGCGGGCGCGGCACGGTGCGCGAACTAGACTGACTGAGTGTCTGAAATCACTCCTGATCTCGTGCGCCATCTCGGTGTGCTCGCCCGGATCCAGTTGAGCGACGAGGAGGTCCAGAGCCTGACCGGCCAGCTGGATGCCATCGTCGACAACATTGCGAAGGTGTCCGAGGTGGCGACCCCCGAGGTCGTCGCGACGAGCCACCCGATCCCGCTCGAGAACGTCTTCCGCCCCGACGTCGTGCAGCAGCAGCTGACGCGCGAGCAGGTGCTGCGGAATGCCCCGGACCAGGCCGACGGCCGATTCCGCGTGACCGCGATCCTGGGAGAAGAGCAGTGACCGATCTCACCCGCCTGTCCGCCGCCGAACTCGCTGCCAAGCTGTCGTCGTCCGAGGTCTCGAGCGTCGAGGCGACGCAGGCTCACCTGGATCGCATCGCCGCCGTGGACGGCGCCGTGCACGCGTTCCTGCACGTGAGCGACCACGCTCTCGAGGTCGCGGCCGATATCGACCGCCGCCGCGCTGCCGGCGAGCAGCTCCACGAGCTCGCGGGTGTCCCGCTGGCGATCAAGGACGTGCTCGTCACGACCGACATGCCCTCGACGAGTGGTTCCAAGATCCTCGAGGGCTACATGTCGCCCTACGACGCCACCGTCGTCGCGCGGTCTCGCGCCGCGGGTCTCGTGCCGCTCGGCAAGACCAACATGGACGAGTTCGCCATGGGCTCCTCGACCGAGTTCTCGGCGTACGGCGCCACGCACAACCCCTGGGACCTCGATCGCATCCCCGGCGGGTCCGGCGGAGGATCCGCCGCTGCCGTCGCCGCCTTCGAGGCGCCCCTCGCCCTCGGCTCCGACACCGGTGGCTCGATCCGTCAGCCCGCGCACGTCACCGGCACGGTGGGCGTGAAGCCCACGTACGGCGGGGTCAGCCGGTACGGCGCGATCGCTCTGGCATCCAGCCTCGATCAGGTCGGGCCGGTCACGCGCACCGTGCTCGACGCGGGGCTCTTGCACGACGTCATCGGAGGGCACGACGCGAACGATTCGACGTCGCTCTCGGACGCGTGGCCCTCGTTCGCCGCGGCCGCCCGCGAGGGAGCGACCGGTCAGGTGCTCACAGGCCTCAAGGTCGGCGTCATCCGCGAACTCGACGACCGCGGCTTCCAGAAAGGCGTGTCGGACTCGTTCCGCGCGTCGCTGGCGACCATGGAGGCGCAGGGCGCCGAGATCGTCGAGATCAGCGCCCCGCACTTCGAGTACGGCGTCGCCGCGTACTACCTGATCCTGCCCGCCGAGGCCTCGAGCAACCTGGCGAAGTTCGACTCCGTGCGCTTCGGCATGCGGGTGACCCCGCAGGGAGCAGCCACGGTAGAGAACGTCATGGCCGCGACGCGTGACGCCGGCTTCGGCCCCGAGGTCAAGCGCCGCATCATCCTCGGCACGTACGCCCTGTCGGCGGGTTACTACGACGCCTACTACGGCAGCGCGCAGAAGGTGCGCACGCTCATCCAGCAGGATTTCGACACCGCCTTCGCGCAGGTCGACGTGATCGCGACCCCCTCGGCGCCGACCACGGCGTTCCGCCTGGGCGAGAAGATCGACGACCCGTTGCAGATGTACCTCAACGACGTGACGACGATCCCCGCGAACCTCGCGGGCGTTCCCGGCATCTCGGTTCCCAGCGGTCTCGCGGCCGAGGACGGCCTGCCCGTCGGCATCCAGTTCCTCGCTCCCGCTCGCGAAGACGCGCGTCTGTACCGCGTCGGCGCGGCTCTCGAGGCGCTGCTGGTCGACCAGTGGGGCGGACCTCTTCTCGACAAAGCCCCTTCCCTCACGAACGGAGCGTCGCTCTGATGGCGAAAGACGCACTCATGGACTTCGACGAGGCGCTCGAGCTGTTCGAGCCGGTCCTCGGCTTCGAGGTGCACGTCGAGCTGAACACGGCGACCAAGATGTTCTCGGCCGCGCCGAATCCGGCGAACGAAGCCCACCACGGCGCCGAGCCGAACACCCTCGTCGCGCCGGTGGACATGGGTCTTCCCGGCGCCCTGCCGGTGGTGAACGCCGAGGCGATCCGTTCGTCGATCAGCCTGGGCCTCGCCCTCGGCTGCTCCATCGCACCGTCGAGCCGGTTCGCGCGGAAGAACTACTTCTACCCCGACCTCGGCAAGAACTATCAGATCTCGCAGTACGACGAGCCGATCGCCTTCGAGGGCTCGGTCGAGGTCGAGCTCGAAGACGGCACGATCGTCACCGTGCCGATCGAGCGCGCGCACATGGAAGAAGACGCGGGCAAGCTCACCCACATGGGTGGCTCGACCGGTCGTATCCAGGGCGCCGAGTACTCGCTCGTCGACTACAACCGCGCCGGCGTCCCGCTCGTCGAGATCGTCACCAAGCCGATCTTCGGCGCCGAGCACTCGGCCCCGGCCCTGGCGAAGGCGTACGTCGCCACGATCCGCGACATCGTGCGCGGTCTCGGAATCTCCGAGGCCAAGCTCGAGCGCGGAAACCTCCGCTGCGACGCCAACGTGTCCCTGCGTCCCCGGGGCCAGGAGAAGCTCGGTACCCGCACCGAGACGAAGAACGTCAACTCGATGCGATCCGTCGAGCGCGCGGTCCGCTACGAGATCCAGCGTCAGGCGGCCATCCTCGCCAAGGGCGGCACGATCACGCAGGAGACCCGCCACTGGCACGAGGACACCGGCCGCACGTCCCCGGGTCGTCCGAAGTCCGATGCGGACGACTACCGCTACTTCCCCGAGCCCGACCTGCTGCCGGTCGTGCCCGCGCCCGAGCTGATCGACGAGCTTCGCGCTGCTCTTCCCGAGCCGCCGGCCGCGCGCCGACGCCGTCTAAAGGGCGAGTGGGGCTTCACCGACCTCGAGTTCCAGGACGTCGCGAACGGTGGTCTGCTCGACGCGGTGGCCGACACCATCTCCGCGGGCGCCGCGCCCGCGTCGGCGCGCAAGTGGTGGACGGGGGAGATCACCCGCGTCGCCAACGCGCAGGAGCGAGACGCAGCCGACCTCGTGTCGCCCGAGAACGTCGCCGCGCTGCAGAAGTTGATCGACGCCGGAACGCTCACCGACAAACTCGCGCGTCAGGTGCTCGAGGGCGTCATCGCCGGCGAGGGCACCCCGCAAGAGGTGGTGGACGCGCGCGGTCTCGCCGTCGTCTCCGACGATGGAGCGCTCATCGCCGCGATCGACGAAGCGCTCGCGGCTCAGCCCGATGTGCTCGCCAAGATCCGCGACGGCAAGGTGCAGGCCGCCGGTGCCGTCATCGGCGCGGTCATGAAGGCGATGAAGGGCCAGGCCGACGCCGCGCGCGTGCGTGAGTTGGTCCTCGAGCGCGCCGCTCAGTAGGACACCGGATGCCACGACCTCGGCCGTCTCGCACGGCTCGGGGTCGTGGCATCCGTCATTCCGGGCTTCGACGCCCGCACCGGGGCCGATGTCGGAGGTCCGAGGGAGAATGGATGCCATGGGACGAGGCGACGGATCGGGACGCATCGTCTCGCGCCCCGACGCCGACGACACGGGGACCGGCATCCTGCACGTCGACATGGACGCGTTCTTCGCGTCGGTCGCCGTGCTCGACGACCCCTCGCTCGCGGGCAAGCCCTTGATCATCGGCGGGTCCGAGGGGCGCGGTGTCGTCTCGAGCGCCTCGTACGAGGCGCGCCGCTACGGGGTGAGATCGGCCATGCCGGTCGCCATCGCCTTGCGCCTCTGCCCGACGGCGATCGTCGTGAACCCGCCGTATCACCGGTACACCGAGATGTCGCGTCAGGTCATGGCGATCTTCCACGACGTCACGCCGCTCGTCGAACCGCTGTCGATCGATGAGGCCTTCCTCGACGTCCGCGGCGCACGCCGGCTGTGGGGGAGTCCCGGCACGATCGCGCGCGACCTCCGCGCGCGAGTGAAGGCCGAGACGGGTCTCACCTGCAGCATCGGTGTCGCCGCCACCAAGCACGTCGCCAAGATGGCCTCGACGATCTCGAAGCCCGACGGTCTGCTCGTCGTGGCCGCCGCCGACACCGAGGCCTTCCTCCGCCCCCGATCGGTGCGGGCGCTGTGGGGCGTGGGGCCGAAGGCCGCCGAGGCGCTCGAATCGCGCGGCATCCGTCTCGTCTCCGACATCCTCGACACCCCGCGGCATGCGCTCGACCAGGTCCTCGGGTCGGCGATGGGGGAGCGCATCTGGCACCTCTCCCGCGGGATCGACGCGCGCGAGGTGCACACGGGGCGTTCCGAGAAGAGCATCGGACACGAAGAGACGTTCCACACCGACATCTCCGACACGCGCCTGCTGCACGTCGAGCTGCGACGACTGGCCGACCGCGTCGGAGCCCGCCTCCGCGGCCAGCAGTACGAGGCGTCGACGATCGCGATCAAGGTCCGCTTCTCCGACTTCACGACGCTGAGCCGGTCGCGCACGCTGAACGAACCGACCTCTGTCGGCCAACGCATCGGCGACGCCGCGATCGAGCTCTTCGACTCCCTCGACCGGCGACAGGCCGTGCGCCTGGTCGGTGTGCGAGGCGAGAAGTTGAAGCCCGCGGCGATGGCGGCGACGCTGTGGGACGACGACGCCGAGTGGCGCCGCGTCGAGGGCGCTCTCGACGGCGCCACCGCGCGCTTCGGCCGCGGAGCGGTGACGAGAGGATCGCTCCTGGGCCCGTCGCGCGGCGGGGGAGCCCTGCCGACGAACCCGCGACCGTCCTACGACCACTGAGGCGACACCGGGCGAGGTCCGTCGCCGCCGATGGCACGCGCGGACACCGGACGCAACGCCCCTGGGCTGCTCGCCGGCGGGCCGCTACGGTGGGCTCATGCCCAACATCGCATTGGAACTCGGCAAGCAGGCCACGAGCTTCGGCGTCACCTCCGCCTACGGCGAGCAGCAGGACGTCGACGGCGTGCGCATCGTCCCCGTCGCCCTCGTCTGGGCCGGCTATGGCGGGGGATCCGACGAGCAGGGGAACGGCGGTGGCGGCGGGGGCGGTTACACGCTTCCGCTCGGCGCCTACATCCGTCGCGGCGACGACCTGCGGTTCGACCCGAATCTCGTCTCGCTGCTCGCCGTCGGCATCCCGTTCGTGTGGGTGGCCGGCCGAGCCCTCAGCCGTGTCATCCGCGCTCTCAAGAAGTAGCGCAGACCCGGTCGACGACGCCCTCACGGCGGCGGTGGCTGCCGTGTCGGCACGCGTCGTCGCGGTGGGCGCCGCGAATCCCGTCGTCGTCCTCGACGGCCGCAGCGGCGCGGGGAAGAGCTCCCTGGCCCGGCGCCTCGTCGCGACGTGGCCGGGCCGCAGTCGCGTGCAGCTCGTTGCGCTCGACGATGTCTACCCGGGGTGGGATGGCCTGGCCGACGGCGTCGACTACGCCCGACGGACGATACTCTCGCCTCACGCGCGCGGTCTCGTCGGCGTCTGGGAGAGATGGGATTGGGAGACGGGTTCGCGCGCGGAGGCCTATGCCGTCGATCCCTCGCTGCCGCTGCTCGTGGAGGGCGCCGGCCTTCTGACTCCCGAGGTCGCTCGGGTCGCGGACGTGTCGGTGTGGGTGGATGCCCCGCTGTCGTCGCGGAAGACGCGTGCCCTCGGTCGCGACGGCGAGACCTACCGCCCTCACTGGGACCGGTGGGCCGCGCAAGAGGAGCACCACCTCGCCGCCCACGATCCCGCGCACCTCGCCGACCTCGTCGTCACCATCCCGTGACGATCGGTCACACGGCATGGTCCGGCTGACCAGAACGAGGCGCGTGTGGCTTGCGTCGTTGGGCGTTGCCGTCGTGGTGGCATCGATCGCGTCTCGGGCGGTCGCAGAAGCACCCGCTCCGCTCGAGCGCGAGGGAGATCGGGCCGCGTCGGCCTACGCAGACGGGGAGGTCCTTGAACAGCTGCGACGCCTGGCTGCCGTCCCCGGTGCTTCCCCTGGCGACGTCGCCGCCTTTTTCGGCCGTCCCGCATCGCCCGGCGAGACACTCTTCCCCTTCGACCTGCGGCTGCTTTCGCAAAAAGGCGACGTCTTCGTGGCGGACGCCTACCGCTTAGAACGAGACGCGAGCCTCCTCTGGCGGACAGGCGACTACTGGGGCCAGGCGTGCCGGCGGTACGTGGTCCAGCCCTCTCGCGTCACGAGTGAGCCCATCGAGTGTCCCCCGGAAGCACCGGAATGGCCGACGGGTCGGGGCGACTGACGAGAAGGGGCGTCAGGATCTGTCGAGAGCGGCCATGAGGCCGTCGAGGCGATATCCGATCCAGTCGTACACGCCGTATCGAGGATCCTCGGGGTCGTGATCGTCGTCGTTCCGGATGCCGAGACGCGTCGCCATGACCAGCCGGAGCGCCGACAGGGTTCGCATCCAGGCGAGCGCCTCCGTCTCGCCGAGGGCCACGGCGATCGTCGCGTCGGGGTCGCTGTCGGGGTCGAGATCGGCGCCGTCGAGCCCCAGCGTGTGCAGCACGGTCGCGACATCCTGAGACCGGCGCTCGAGGATGTCGGAACCGGTGAGGCGGCGGAACTCGCGGCTCGCGGCAGCGTCGTCGGGGTACGCGTCGGGGAGCAGACGCTCGATGGCGGGGTCGTTCTCGGAGTGCGAGTCCGCAAGCAGATCGCGGAACTGTCCGACGATGCCGGCGAGGTGAAGGGCCTCGAGTCCACTGATCTCGAGGACGACGATCCGCTCGCTCACGCGGGATCCTTCCGGACGGTGGCCCACAAACCGAAGTCGTGCATCGCCTGCACGTGCGCTTCCATGACCTCTCGGGGCCCGCGGGCGACGACGGCGTGACCGTCGTGGTGTACGGCGAGCATCAGTCTGTTCGCGGTGGAGGCGTCGTAGCCGAAGTAGGTGCGGAAGATGTGGGTGACGTAGCTCATGAGGTTGACGGGGTCGTTCCACACGACCGTCTGCCAGGACGACGGGGGTGCGGCGGACAGGTTCGTTTCGCGTTCGATGTCGAGATCGGGAGTGGCCAGGCCCGCCATCATGCCCACCCCAGCTCGTGCAGGCGCTCGTCGTCGATTCCGTAGAAGTGCGCGATCTCGTGGACCAGCGTGGTGTGGATCTCGTCCCTCAGCTCGGTCTCGTCGTCGCACGCGGCGAGGTGCGGTTCGCGATACAGGATGATGCGGTCGGGGAGTTCGCCGACCCCGTACCTCTCTCGCTCGGTGAGAGCCCAGCCGTCGTACAGGCCGAGCAGATCGAGCGAGCCGTCCTCCGGGCGGTCTTCGACGACGAACACCACGTTGTCGAGCCCGTCGACCATATCGTCGGGAAGCCGATCCAGCTCGTCGACCACGAGCCTCTCGAACGTCGTGGCGTCCATCTCGAGCGCCGGGCGCGCGTCGACGTCATCGTTCACGGCGGGCCTCCCGGGGGTCTCGAGCCGTCTGAGGGCGGCCGGCATCTTGCTCCGGCATCCCCTCGTCGATTCTATGGCTCGGGGGAGTGCCGGTCTCGAACGACGAAGGCCCGGCGAGCGTTGCTCTTCCGGGCCTTCGAGTAGTGGGGTGGCTAACGGGACTTGAACCCGCGACCCCCGCGACCACAACGCGGTGCTCTACCGACTGAGCTATAGCCACCATGTGTCTGCCGAAGCAGACAACTGAACGATTATGTCATACGTCGAGCGCGAACGACGACACGGCCGCCGCGGAGACTGCCTTGGCCTCTTCGCTCGTGGGGCCCGGCTGCGGCACGAACACCGCGGCGCGGTAGTAGGCGAGTTCGCGGATCGACTCGCGGATGTCTGCGAGGGCACGATGTCCGCCGTTCTTGGCCGGCGCCTGGAAGTACGCACGCGGATACCACCGGCGCGAAAGTTCTTTGATGCTCGAGACATCGACGTTGCGGTAATGCAGCCAGCGGTCGACCCGCGGCATGTACTTGGCCAGGAACATGCGGTCGGTGCCGATGGTGTTACCGGCGAGGGGTGCCTTGCCCTCGACGGGTGCGAACCGCTGGATGTATTCGAGCGTCTGGAACTCGGCATCCGCGAGACTCACGCCGTTGGGGATCTCGTCGAGCAGTCCCGACGAGCGGTGCATGTCGGTCACGAACTCGCCCATGTTGGCGAGAGCGGAATCGTCGGGCTTGATGACGATCTGAAAACCGGGATCGAGCACGTTGAGCTCGAAATCGGTGATGACGACAGCGATCTCGACCAGCTCGTCGACGCCGAGGTCGAGGCCCGTCATCTCGCAGTCGATCCAGACGAGCCGGTCGTTCTCGGAGGCGTTTACCATCCCCACATCCTAGTGAGGGGTCCCGACGCCGGCTCTGGTCCCCCAGACACGATTCGAACGTGTGACCGGCGGATTAGAAGGCCGCTGCTCTATCCACTGAGCTACTGGGGGTCGTCATCAGGATATCGCTCGACCGCCTTCCGCCGAGCCAGCCCCTGGCGCGGCCGGCCGGGCGGCGGTACATTTCGCGCAACGAGAGCAAAGGAGCACTCATGTCCGAGACGGTGACACGACGCATCTGGGTGGCGTACGGGCCCAATGGGGTGGTCGGGAAGATCCAGAAGGATGCCGACGGCTACCGCGTCCACATGGCGGGGAAGGACGAGCCGCTGGGCGTGTACCCCTCCATGGAGATCGCGAAGAACGCGGTGCACTCGCACCTGAAACCCGGGAGTGAGCGGCCGGAGTTCCGCGAGCACTGAGGTCGGACGCTCGTCCGCGGTCAGGCGTTCACCACGTCGTGCCGACGACCAACGGGCTTCGGCGCGGCCAACAGCGGCAGAGCGAGGTGGACCAGGGGTCCGATCCCGACGGCGAACACCACGGTGCCGATTCCCACGGTTCCGCCGAGGAGCCATCCCAAGGCCAGGACGGACCCCTCGACCGAGAGCCGGCACGCCCAGATGGGCCAACCGAAGCGCGCGTTCATTCCCGTCATGAGGCCGTCGCGCGGTCCGGGGCCGAAGTGGGCTCCGATATAGAGACCGGATGCCACGGCCACCAGCACGACGCCTACGACGAGCATGACCGCCTGGAGCCAGAACACGTCGGGGTGAGGGAGGAACCCGAGGGCGAGCTGCAGGCTCGTGCCGACGAGCAGGATGTTGGCGACAGTTCCGACACCGGGCTTCTGTCGCAAGGGGATCCACAGGAGGAGGACGCCCAGGCCGACGATGTTGGTGATCCAGCCGATGCCGATTCCTGAGACGCGCGACAGTCCCTGCGCGAAGACGGTCCAGGGGTCGACACCGAGACCGGCGGCGACGGTGACGGCACAGCCGAAGCCGTACAACACGAGTCCGACGAAGAGGCGCACGATCCGAGAAGGCATGGACCGATCCAATCATCCGATTGGCTTTCTGCAGTGATGCCAATTTGACTATTGTGGCCGCATGGACTCTCGCGTATCCGCTCGCACTCTTGCTTCGTCTCTCGGCGGCTGGCGCGGAAACGGCCCGGCCTATGAGGCTCTGGCAGATGCGGTCCGCCTGCTCTGTCTGGACAACCGGCTCGCTCCCGCCACCGCGCTTCCCGCCGAGCGTGAGCTCGCCGCAGCCCTCGGGGTGAGCCGGACGACGGTTGCGGCCGCGTACCGGAGCCTCCGAGACAGCGGACACATCGAGAGCCTCCGCGGCAGTGGCAGCGTGACATTGCCCCTGCGCCGCACCGATCCCGGTCGTCACGAGCTGGACGCCGAGACCATCGACCTGCAGCAGGCGAGCCCGGCGGCGTGGCCTGGCCTTCCGGGGGTCATTGCCGAGGTCGTCCAAGACGCTCCCGCCCTCGTGGCGCGGATCGGCTACGACGTCGTCGGCGACCTCGGGCTGCGTACGGCGATCGCCGAGCACTATCGCGACCGGGGCTTCGCAACCTCTCCCGACCAGATCCTCGTCACCACGGGCGCCCAAAGCGCGATCCACCTGATCGCCTCGGTGCTCCTGAACCGGGCCGACCGGGTCATGATCGAGACGCCCACCTACCCGCACGCCGCGGACGCCTTCCGCCGCGTGGGCGCTCGCCTGGTGGGGGTGCCGGTCGACTCCGCTCACGGGTGGGACCTGGAACGAGCGGAGCAGACATTCGCGCGGACACTGCCCTCGTTGGCGTATCTCATGCCCGACTTCCACAACCCGACCGGCCGCACCATGGACACCACCGAGACCGAGGCATTCCTCCTCGGCGCGCAATCGGTCGGCACTCTGCTGGTGATCGATGAGACCACCGCCCAACTGGACATCGACCGCGCAGCGGGGCCTGCGCCCTTCATCGACGATGAGCGTGTCATCCGCGTCGGCTCCCTGGGCAAGACGGTGTGGGGCGGGTTGCGCGTCGGGTGGGTGCGGGCCGCGCCCGACATCGTCCGCAGATTGGCGAGCGGCCGTCCGGTGCACGACCTGGGCACCCCTGAGCTCGAGCAGGCCATCGCCGCTCGGCTCATTCCTCGTCTCGGCGAGATCGCCGCACAGCGAGGAACGCTCCTGCGCGAAGGTCGTGACTGTGTCGTGGAGGAGCTGCGCCGGGTGTTCCCCGAATGGGACATCCCGGAGGTTCACGGAGGTGTCTCCCTGTGGGTGAGCATCGGCGAGCCGCTGAGCACTCCTCTGGTCATGGCGGCGCGTGCGCGAGGATTGGCACTGTCGGCCGGTTCGCGATTCGCGGTCGAAGGCGGACACGACCGCCGGTTGCGGATGCCGTTCACGGCGTCGCCGGCGACACTGCGCCGAGCGGTCGGCATCCTTCGTGGGGCGTGGGACGACGTGCGAGGAGGAAGCGCGGTGCCTGCGCGGACCGACTTCGCGACGGTCGTGTGATGACCGGTGCAGCCCCGTGCGCGCCGCGGTGCCGTCCCCACCGGTCGGCCACTCACCGCAGGTAGCGCAGGCACTCGACGGCGTCGGCGGACGACCAGAACTCTCCGAGCCGTCGGAAACTGCCGGAGGCGGTGTGAAAGCGCTCGGCGGCGTAACGCCAGCCCCCTTCGGCGGCGATCGCGCGGACGTGACCGACCACGATGCCGCGCGGGTCGGCGATACGCCACAGGCCCGCGGCGACGTGCGTCGCCGCTCCCCACCCGGCCGGACGCGGGGCCGGAGCGAGGTCGTTCCACAGTGCGGTGCTCATGCGATGACGGTAGAACCAACCTCCGACATCGACCGGGTGTCGTGAACCGTCGACTCCTCCCCAGGCGGGCGACGTCGCAATCCCTCCCCAGAAGAGCGGATACGACGATTCTCGGGCGGGTGGAAGAGGTCATTCTGGGCGTGGCTCCGGCATCCGTCGGGCACACGGATGCCGGAGCGCACACCACGTCGAGAGGAAGCACGGACATGAGCGATCACATCACCCTGGTGGGGAACATCGTCGGCGAGCTGGAACAGCGTTCGACACGCGGGGGAGGCCCCATCGCGGCCTTCCGCATCGCAGTGGGCGAGCGCAGGCTCGACCGCGAGCGCGGAGAGTGGGTGGACGGTCATACCAACTACTACAACGTCTCCGCCTTCGGCGACCTCGGCGCTCACGCCCTGCATTCGCTTCGAAAGGGACAGCGGGTCGTCCTCGCCGGCCGCTTGCGCCTGCGCGAGTGGGAGAACGAGGCCAAGCGCGGGGTCAGCGCCGATGTCGTGGCCGATGCCATCGGGCACGACCTGCGGTGGGGCACCACGCGGTTCGAGAAGGCGGCCAGGTCATCGGACTCCTCCGCCGCCGCGAACGGCCAGGACGCGGACGAGCCCACCGACGAGGCGTGGGCCCTCCCCGGCGGCGGCGACGAGGGCGCGGGCGGCGCCGAGACGGTCGGCGCGGAAGCCGGCGCAGGCGGGGGTGCCCCGCTGTCGGTCGCGGGGGAGAGCCGTCCGTTCTGAGGCGGTCGTCGAGGCGGCGCGGGGGTCGAGTCGGCGTGGGGGTCGAGTCGGCGCGCGTCCGCGTGCGGCGGACAGGGGCGACGCGGGAGGGTCCGTAGACTCGTTCGCGTGTCTCGCCTCCTCGGTCGTCCCCTCGCCGCCCTGACCCTCGTCGCGGCGCTGGGCCTCGCCGGGTGCACCGGCCCGTTGCCCACCCCCGCGCCCGTCGAGACGACGGAGCCGTCAGCGTCAGCGACCGACACTCCGTCGTCGGCGCCGACGACCCCCGCGGCGCCGGCGCTGATCCCGGGAGGGTCGGCCGCCGAGAACCTGCCGTTCTTCACCACGGTCGTCGACGGAGTCTGGTCGGGACCGAACCAGGTCGCCGGGCGTGCCTACATCGACGCCCTGACGGCGGCGGGCTTCGACAAGGCCGCGATGCAGGTGACCGCCGATCAGACCACCGTCGACAATCCGGCGGAGAGCATCGAGTTCTCCGTCCGCATCGGCGATCAATGCCTCGTCGGCCAGGTCGGTCCCTCCATCGGCAATCCCGTCACCGCGGTGCTGCCGGGTCTGTCGTCCGGAGGGTGCCTGATCGGTCAGACCCGAGCGATCGACTGGTGAACCCGCGCCGACGTCTCGTCGGCGGACCGCTCCACCGCCCCTAGACTGGACGGGTTATGGCGGAATACATCTACTCCATGGTCCGCGCCCGAAAGTCTGTGGGCGACAAGCTGATTCTCGACGACGTCACCATGTCGTTCCTGCCCGGTGCCAAGATCGGCATGGTCGGGCCGAACGGTGCGGGTAAGTCGACGATCCTGAAGATCATGGCCGGGCTCGACGTCCCGTCCAACGGTGAGGCGCGGCTGAGCCCGGGCTTCACCGTCGGCATCCTCATGCAGGAACCCGAGCTCGACGACACCAAGACCGTGCTGGAGAACATCCAGGACGGCGTGGCGATCAAGCCCAAGCTCGACCGCTTCAACGAGATCTCCGCCCTGATGGCCGATCCTGACGCCGACTTCGACGCGCTCCTGGCCGAGATGGGAACGCTGCAGGAAGAGATCGACGCGGCCGACGGCTGGGACCTCGACTCGCAGCTCGCCCAGGCGATGGACGCCCTGCGCACCCCGCCCGCCGACGCCTCGGTCGTCCCGCTCTCCGGCGGTGAGCGTCGTCGCGTCGCACTGGCGAAGCTGCTGCTGCAGAAGCCCGATCTGCTGCTCCTCGACGAGCCCACCAACCACCTCGACGCCGAGAGCGTGCTCTGGCTCGAGCAGCACCTGAAGGCCTATAAGGGCGCCGTCATCGCGATCACCCACGACCGCTACTTCCTCGACAACGTCGCGGAGTGGATCGCCGAGGTCGACCGCGGTCACCTGTATCCCTACGAGGGCAACTACTCGACCTACCTCGAGAAGAAGGGCCAGCGTCTCGACGTCCAGGGCAAGAAGGACGCGAAGCTCGCCAAGCGCCTCAAGGAAGAGCTCGAGTGGGTCCGTTCGAACGCGAAGGGCCGCCAGGTCAAGTCGAAGGCGCGCCTCGCCCGCTACGAAGAGATGGCCGCCGAGGCCGAGCGCACGCGCAAGTTGGACTTCGACGAGATCCAGATCCCCGCGGGCCCCCGCCTGGGCAGCATCGTGATCGACGCGAAGAAGCTCGAGAAGAGCTTCGGCGACCGCTCGCTCATCAGCAACCTGAGCTTCAACCTGCCTCCCAACGGTATCGTCGGGGTCATCGGCCCCAACGGTGTGGGTAAGACCACGCTCTTCAAGACCATCGTCGGCCTCGAGCCGCTCGACGGTGGTTCGCTCAAGATCGGCGAGACCGTCAAGATCAGCTACGTCGACCAGTCCCGCGCCAACATCGACCCCGAGAAGACGCTGTGGGAGGTCGTGTCGGACGGTCTCGACATCATCACCGTCGGCAAGACCGAGATCCCCTCGCGTGCGTATGTGTCGAAGTTCGGTTTCAAGGGCCCCGACCAGCAGAAGAAGGCGGGCGTGCTCTCCGGCGGTGAGCGCAACCGCCTCAACCTGGCCCTGACGCTCAAAGAGGGCGGCAACCTGCTGCTCCTCGACGAGCCGACGAACGACCTCGACGTCGAGACGCTGAGCTCGCTCGAGAACGCGCTGCTCGAGTTCCCCGGTTGCGCCGTGGTGATCACTCACGACCGGTGGTTCCTCGACCGCATCGCGACGCACATCCTCGCCTACGAGGGCACGGACGAGCATCCCGACCAGTGGCACTGGTTCGAGGGCAACTTCGAAGCGTACGAGGCGAATAAGATCGAGCGCCTCGGCGCCGATGCCGCCAACCCGTCGCGGTCGTCCTACCGCAAGCTCACGCGTGACTGAGAACTCCGCCGCGAGCACCCCCCGCGAGGGCCCGGCATCCGCCGGTCCCTCGCGGGTACACGTGCCGATCCACCTCCGGTGGGGCGATCTCGACGCACTCGGGCACGTCAACAACACGTCGATGCTGAAGCTCCTCGAAGAGGCTCGTCTGCGCGCGTTCTGGTTCAGCGACGGCGAGGGAGAACCGCTCCCGACAGCAGTCTTCGACATGGACGTGCTCGACAGCGGGGGCGACCGTGCCACGCTCATCGCGCGGCAGGAGATCGAGTACCTGCGCCCGGTTCCCTACACCCAGCGTCCCCTCGACGTGCGGATGTGGATCGGAGCCATGGGCGGATCCAGCGCCGACATCTGTTACGAGGTCTACTCTCCCGTCGGAGACGCCGAGCCCGTTCTGTATGCGCGCGCGACCGCGGTCACCGTGCTCGTCGACACGGCGACCGGACGGCCGACGCGATGGACCGAGGCGGAGCGCACCGCCTGGGCCCCGTACATCGGCGACCCGATCGAGTACCGCCGCCGTTCGTCGCGCGGCTGACACGGGGCGCCGGCTCCGCTCCGCGATCTGCACACCGCCCGCAACACGACCCGGTGCCGTCCCACCGATCGTCGACCCCGGACCGTGCCCGCACCCTCGAGCAGACGCGCCGGGACCGCGGCATCCCGGATCAGTCGCGAGGGACGCGCACCATGACCTCCTGCGCGACGCTGGCGAGGAGGGCGCCGTCGCGCGCGTAGATCCGGCCCGTGGCGAGACCGCGGCCGCCGCGCGCGTTGGGTGACTCCTGCACGTACAGGAGCCAGTCGTCGACACGGCCGGGACGATGCCACCACATGGCGTGGTCGAGGCTGGCGACCTTGAGCCCGGCGGCGTTCCAGGCGACGCCGTGCGCGCGCATGATCGACTCCTGGATCGTGAGGTCGCTGAGGTAGGCGAGGGCGGCGCGGTGTACCGCCGGGTCGTCGGTGATCGGACGACGCAGCCGCATCCACACGGCCTGACGTGGAACGTGCGGACCCTCGACCGAGGCGTACAGGGGCGAGGTCACGTGGCGGACGTCGACCGGGCTCTCGGAGAAGATCCGCCGACTGATCGGATGCAGCGCTTCGACGTCGAGCACGGGGGCGTCCTCGGGCTGTGGGATGCCGTCGGGCATCGGTTCGAAGTGCTCGAGACCCGGGTCCTCGTCCTGGAACGACGCGATCATCGAGAAGATCGGCACGCCGGACTGGAACGCTTGCGTGCGGCGGGTCGAGAACGACCGGCCGTCGTGGATGCGATCGACCGAGAAGGTGATGCCGTCGGCCGGATCGCCGGGGCGCAGAAAGTACCCGTGCATCGAGTGCACGGAGCGCTCGGGCGGGAGGGTGCGCGAAGCTGCCACGATGGTCTGAGCAAGCACCTGACCGCCGTAGACGCGGCCGGTCGGCATAGGCTGCGACACCCCCGTGAAGATGTCCTCGGTCGTGCGCGCTCCAGCGTCGCGCAGATCGAGCACGGAGAGCAGGGACGCCACGGGATCGATGGCTTCGGACACACGGACTCCCGTTCCGGCACGACGAACCCGCACCGCTTGATAGTTTAGGGCGGGTGTCCGCGCGCCTGTTGTTTCCCGACCCGCAGGCGGCAGCCGACCTGCTCACTTTCGCCGCCCGAACGATCCGCCTCGGCGACGGCACCGTGCGACTGCGCGCGGACGGGGGAGTGCTCGTCGCGACCGCGGCCCCGCTCGCTCCGCGCGGGTTGCTCGACGCGACCCCGACGGTCCTGGGGCTGCGGGTGTCGGCGATCGACCCCGACCTCGAGTGCGATCTGGTCGTCGATGCTTCTGCGCTCCTTCCCGCTCCCGACGACGCGTCCGCTGTCGCGCTCCCCGCCACGGCGACGTCTCCCGCCTGGGCGGGCATCTCACCCCCGCGCGGGGGATGGGAGCAGACGGATGCCATCGACGCGGCCGTCCTGGCCTCTCGAGCCCAGTACGGGGTCGCCGCGGTCGCCGACGCTCTTCCCACCGACGCGGGCGAGGACGTCGTGCGGCTCGTCCGCGCGCAGGTGTGGGGCCAGCCCGACGACGCCTTGGGTGGTCTGCCGCTCGGAACCGCCTTCGCGGCTTTCGCCCTCGGCTTCATCGCCGGGTCGGAGATTGCACCTGTGCGCAGGAGCGGCGCGTGGACACGCGTGAGCCTCGCGCGCGGCCACGTGCTCGTCCGAGGGCCGGTGCGCTCGGGGCTCACCGCCGTGCGCACCACCGGGAGCTGATCCAGCAAGCGCACAGGTGGCCTCTTTACGCTGAAGGCAGCAAGGGGAGTACTCCCGACGCGGCATATCCGTCATCACGAGTCCACGGTTGGACTCCGGGTACGTCGGCCCGAAGGGGCGGAGGAGACCTTGACGTCGCGGCCGCGTGCCGCCCGTCGAGAGGTACCTTCATGGTCTCGTTCTCCCGCCTGTTCGATCTGGCCACCAAAGCCGCCGGCAAGGCCGCGTCGTCTCAGCGGACCTCGAACCCGTCCGGGGGCAAGGACTGGCGCGACATGGTCCGCTCCGCCGCGGACGCCGTGACGGGCGATCGCCGCGTCGAGACTCCGCCTGCCGCGTCGCGCGGCTCCATGCCGCCCGCATCGAACGGTCGGTACGTCCCGCCCGCGGCATCCGGTGCGTCATCGTCACTGACGACCGACGATCGCGCCGCGATCGCCCGCTACGACTACCTTCTGCGCACCGCCGACCCCGACCGGGTCGAGCAGATGCACCGCGAGGCATTCGCCCGGCTCACACCGGCGCAACGCGCGCACGTGAAGGAGCGGATGGATGCCGACCTGGCCCCGCACGAGCGTCCTCGTACCGACACCGCGGATGACCTCGCGCGCACCGCTGCACGCGCGGAGGCTGCACGCCCCGGTCGCATGTCGGGGTTGTTGGCAAAGGCGGGACGCGGCGGACTCGTCGGCGCCGGCGTGGTGGGCGCCGGGGGACTGCTCGCCGCGGTAGCGGGCGGCGCTATCGTCAGCGCCGTCGCCGGCCCCCTGCTCGCGCAAGCCGGACAGCTGGGCGTCGACTTCGCGGGACTCGCGGAGGGCGTCGACCTGGAGGCGATGGCATCCGGGGTCGATCTCGCGTCGCTCGCGGAGGGGACGGGCATCGGTGAGTGGGCCGGAGGCGCCCAGGATGCCGTATCGGGGGCGGGGGAGCACCTCAGCGGGTTCGGTGAAGGACTGTCGAACCTCGACATCCCCGGATTCGGCGACTTCCTCGGTCGGTGATCAGTCGCTCGCGCGGATCGGGAGACCGTCCTCGGAGCGTCCGCCCTGCTGCGGTCCGATCCCGCGGGCTTCGAACGTATTGACCATCGCGTAGGCCGCCCGCTCGAGGTAGTCCCACAGGGGTGCCTCGAAGGCGGGCGGCAGCGCGATCTCGTCGACGGCTGCGCGCATGTGGCGCAACCACCGATCGCGGGCATCGGGGTCGACGTGGAACGGCATGTGGCGCATGCGCAGGCGCGGGTGCCCGCGCGTCTCGCCATAGGTGGTCGGGCCGCCCCAGTACTGCGCGAGGAACAGCGTCAGGCGCTCGGCGGCCGGGCCGAGGTCTTCCTCGGGATACATCGGCTTGAGCACGTCGTCGGAGGCGACCCCCCGGTAGAACGCGTCGACCAACCGGCGGAACGTGTCCATGCCGCCCACCTGGTCGTAGAAGCTGACGGGCTCGGTCATGAGTCGTCCTTGTCGTCGGCGCGCACAGCGGGGGGCGTGGGCTTGGGCTGAGCGGCGCCCGGAGCCGCGGGAAGATCGACGACGGCGGTGGGAGTGTCATCGCGGACGGGCTTCTTGGTGACCTTCGGCGCGGGGGCGTCGGTGGTGTGGTCCTCGACCGTCTCGGACACGTCGAGCCTGTTGCGCCGCGGCCGCCAGATCGGGCGGCCGGAACCGACGGCGACCTGGGTCTCCTTGGTCTTGGGCGGGTGCGCCCCGCGAACGCTCTGCGCACCCTCGGCGCCCGTCAGCACGATGGAGTTCAGCTGCGGGAGAGCGATGCCCATCGCGTCGATCGCCTTCTTCAGTCGCGCTCGGAGCTCACGGGCCACGTCGTCTTTCGCGCTCGAGCGCGTCTTCATGACGAGCCGGATGACGAGGGCGTCGCCGCTGATCGACTCGAGACCCCAGATCTCGGGTTGCTCGATGATGCGCGAGCGCCACTTCGTCTCTTTCGCCATCGTCTTCGCCGCGGTGAGCATGGCCTTCTCGACATCGTCGATGTCGGCATCCACGGGCACGGCGAGGTCGATGATGACGCGAGACCAGCCCTGCGACATGTTGCCGATGCGGGTGATCTCGCCGTTGCGGACGTACCAGAGCGTGCCGTTGACGTCGCGGACGTGGGTGATGCGGACGCTGACGAACTCGACGATGCCCGTCGCGAGGCCCAGGTCGACGACGTCGCCGATGCCGATCTGGTCTTCGGCGACGATGAAGATACCGTTCAGCACGTCTTTGACGATGTTCTGCGCGCCGAAGCCGAGACCCGCGCCGATCGCCGCCGTGAGGAGAGTCAGGGAGGCGAGGGCATCGGGGGCGACGATGCTGGCGACCCACACGAGCGCCACGATCACGAGGATGACGTTGACGATGTTCTGCAGGATCGTCCCCAGGGTGCGCGTGCGCTGCACGAGGCGCACGGCGCTCAGCGGCGAACGGTCGAGCGCTTGGGTGTCGTCGACGCGGGCCTTGCTCTTCGCACCGTTGACGATGCGGTCGACGACGCGGCGGATGATCACACGAAGGATCCACGCGGCGACGGCGACGCCCACGACGATTCCGAGGATCTGCAGCAGTGTGCCGCCGAGGCTCAGCAGCTGTCCGCCGATCCAGCCCCACGTATCGGGGTTGGTGAGGTCGCTCGGCGACGTGATCGAGGGCGAGGGGGAGGGATTTTCGGCGAGAACGAACATCGGATTCAGACTAACGACGGATGCCTCGGCGCTGGCTGAGCGTCGAGGCATCCGTGAGGAAGAAGTGTCACGCGTCGCGCGAGCGCAGGGCCGCCCATCCCAGGACGAGGGGACCGACGACCCACCCGGCCATCGTCACGGCGGGCTCGAGGACGTCTTCCACTCCGGGCTGTGTCAGGGACCCCGCCGCACTGACCGGAAGGTACCTGCCGGACTCGACGACCCACATCCACTCCGGGCCGGCGATCGAGAACAGGCTGAGCATGATCGGCAGAACGAAGAGAACGCCGACCGTCACGGCGATCGCGCCGGCGCCGCTGCGCAGCAGGAAGCCGAACCCGACACCCATCAGGGTGAAGCAGGCCATCGAGACCACGCCGAGCGCCAGCGGTACGACGGAGTCGGCCGGCGTCGACCAATCGACGCTCGTGCCCAGCAGAGGAGCAGTGGCTGCGATCGCGACGGCGTAGATGACGACCGTGGTCACCATCATCGTGAGCGCCACCACGATCGCCTTCGCGAGCAGCACCGCGCCGCGGCGCGGTTCGGCGGTGAGCGTGGAGCGGATCATGCCGGTGGAGTACTCCCCGGTCACCACGATCGCACCCAGGATGCCGGCGACGAGCATCGTGAACTGGGTGGGCGCCAGGATGATGGTCGTGGGCGCCATGCCGGCGTTGTGACCGCTGGTCGCCAGAGCGATCAAGAGCGAGATCCCGACCGACAGCGCCGCGGTGACCCCGAGAGACCACCAGGTCGAGCGGAGCGTGAGGATCTTGATCGTCTCGCTCTTCAGCAGGTGCGCGAAGCTCAGTCGGTGGGTATCGGTGTGCGTCGCCCGGCGGGGCGCGGCGGTGAGGGCGGTCATGCGATCTCCTTGGTCTTGTACTCGACGGAGTCGTCGGTCAGGGCGAGGTAGGCGTCCTCGAGGGAACCCACCCGTGGGCTGAGTTCGTAGAGGGGGATGCCATGAGCTGCGGCGATGTCGCCGACGGTCTCGGGGGTGATCCCGGTGATCTGGGCCGCTCCGGGCTCGACGGCGGAGATGGTGGCATCCGGGATCTCAAGGGCGGTGACGAGATCAGAGAGGCGGGGGGAGCGCACCAGCAGCGTGGTCGTGGTCCAGGTGCGCACGAGCTCCGGAAGAGGGGCGTCGGCGAGCACGCGGCCCCGACCGAGGACGATCACGTGGTCCGCGGTCTGCGACATCTCGCTCATCAGGTGGCTCGACAACAGCACGGTGCGCCCTTCGCCGGCGAGGTGCCGGACGAACTGGCGCACCCAGCGCACTCCCTCGGGGTCGAGGCCGTTGACCGGCTCGTCGAGGATGAGCGTGTGCGGGTCGCCGAGCAGGGCCGCCGCGATCCCGAGCCGCTGGCCCATGCCGAGCGAGAAGCCACCGGCACGCTTTCCGGCGACGGCACCGATGCCGGTGAGTTCGATGACCTCGTCGACCCGCTGCGCGCCGATTCCGTGTGTGGCGGCCATGGCGCGGAGATGGTTGCGCGCCGATCGGCCGGTGTGGATGGCTTTGGCATCCAGCAGCACCCCGACCTCGGTGAGAGGCGAGCGAAGCCGGCGGTAGTCCTGGCCTCCGACGGTGACGCGTCCCGCCGTGGGTCGGTCGAGGCCCACGATCATGCGCATCGTCGTCGACTTGCCCGCGCCGTTCGGCCCGAGGAAGCCGGTCACCCGTCCCGGGGCCACCGTGAACGAGACGCCGTCGACGGCGGTCTTGTCGCCGTAACGCTTGGTGAGGTTCTCTGCAACGATCATGCCTCCACGCTATGAAGCACGCCTCAGTCGCCGCGTCCCTCGAAAGGATGACTCGCGCCGTCGCGAGGATGATCCCGAGAACGACGAATGCCCCCTCCCCGGAGGGAGAGGGCATTCGATCGGGGCGGACGCTCAGGCTGCGTCGCGCTCCTGCACGGCCAGCGCGCGCTCGACACCGGCGAGGTTCTCACCGACGAGGCGACGCAGCGCGGGCGCGGCGTCGGCGTTCTGCGACAGCCATGCGCGTGTCGCGTCACGCAGCGCCGTGTTCGCCAGCGCGGCCGGGTACAGCCCGACGATCAGGTAGTTCGCGATCTGGTAGCTGCGCGACTCCCAGATGGGCAGCAGCATCGCGAAGTACGGCTCGACGAAATCGGCGAGCACATCGACCGTCGCCGGGTTCGTGAAGCCGGCGGCCGTCGAGCGAACGATCGTGTTGGGGGCGTCGGTGCGCTCGATGAGCGAGTCCCATGCCTCCTGCTTCGCCGCGTGCGAGGGCAGCGACGCCTTGGCCATGGCCGCGAACTCGCCGCCCTTGGCGGTGTTGTCGGCCGCGCGGGCTTCGTCGATGTCCACGGCGGTGACCACACCAGCGGAGGCGAGCGAGACCAGCAGCTGCCACGACAGGTCGGTGTCGATCTCGAGCCCCTCGAGCGTCGCGTCGCCGTCGCGCAGGGCCCGGACCGTCTCTGCGTGCGCCGGGGTCGCGGCAGCCGAGGCGAAGGCCGTGACGAACTGCAGCTGGCTGTCGCTGCCGGCCTCCGCCGACTGCGCGAGCGCCCAGAGTCCGTCGGCGACGCGCTCGCGCGCGGCCTCGCGATTCGCCGGGGCGACGTACGAGTTCGCCGCGAGCTGCAGCTGACCGAGGGTCGTGCGCACGGTGGTCGACTCGGTCTCGGAGCCGATGTTCTGCAGGACGAGGTCGAGGTAATCGGTCGCGGAGGCCTCGGCATCCCGCGTCTGATCCCACGCCGCACCCCAGACGAGCGAGCGCGCGAGGGGGTCGGAGATGTCCTTCAGGTGCGCGATGGCCGTGGCAAGCGAACGCTCGTCGAGGCGGATCTTCGCGTACGCGAGGTCGTCGTCGTTGAGCAGGACGAGGTCGGGACGACGGATGCCACGGAGCTCAGCGACCTCGGTACGGTCGCCGTCGACGTCGATCTCGACGCGGTGCACGCGCTCGAGGGCGCCCGCATCGTTCAGCGAGTAGAAGCCGACACCCAGGCGGTGCGGTCGGATGGTGGGGTAGTCGGCCGGAGCGGTCTGCACGATGGCGAAGCGCGTGATCGTTCCGTCGGCGCCTTCTTCGATGAGCGGGGTCAGGGTGTTGACGCCGGCGGTCTCGAGCCACTTCTTGGCCCAGTCGCCCAGGTCGCGACCGCTGGTGGCCTCGAGCTCGACGAGCAGGTCGCCGACCTCGGTGTTCGACCACTGGTGCTTCTGGAAGTACGCCGCGACACCGGCGAAGAACTGCTCGATGCCCACCCAGGCGGCGAGCTGCTTGAGCACCGAGCCGCCCTTGGCGTAGGTGATGCCGTCGAAGTTGACCTGCACGTCTTCGAGATCGTTGATCTCGGCGACGACCGGGTGGGTCGAGGGCAACTGGTCCTGACGGTAGGCCCAGGTCTTCTCCATCGCGTTGAAGGTCGTCCAGGCGGCCTCCCACTCGGTGGCTTCGGCGGTCGCGATGGTCGACGCCCACTCGGCGAACGATTCGTTCAGCCAGAGGTCGTTCCACCACTTCATCGTGACGAGGTCGCCGAACCACATGTGGGCCAGCTCGTGCAGGATCGTGACGACGCGGCGTTCCTTGACGGCGTCGGTCACCTTGCTGCGGAAGACGTACGTCTCGGTGAAGGTCACCGC
Source organism: Microbacterium sp. AG157 (assembly GCF_003385695.1). Classification (NCBI taxonomy): domain Bacteria; kingdom Bacillati; phylum Actinomycetota; class Actinomycetes; order Micrococcales; family Microbacteriaceae; genus Microbacterium; species Microbacterium sp. AG157. The sequence goes on along the minus strand of NZ_QRDK01000004.1, from coordinate 292,835 downwards.
ACCCGCGTTCTCCATGGCGCCCGCGTTGAACTCGGGGACGAAGAGCTGGTCGTACTTGGCGAAGGGGTACGGGAAACCGAACTTCTCCTCGAAGTACGCGAAGCCCTGACGGGTCTTCTCGAAGACGTAGTCGGCATCGAGGTACTGCCAGAGGCTCTTGCGAGCGAACACACCGAGCGGGATGACGCGGCCGTCGGCGCTGGTCAGCTCGCTGTAGGTGGCTTCGTAGGGGCCGGCGACGAGAGCCGTGATGTACGAGGAGATGCGCGGGGTCGCGGGGAAATCCCAGCGGGCGGTGTCGTCGGTCACGGGAACCGGCTCCGGGGTGGGGGAGTTGGAGACGACCTTCCACCGAGCGGGCGCCGTGACCGAGAAGGTGAATTCGGCCTTGAGATCGGGCTGCTCGAACACCGTGTACATGCGGCGCGAGTCGGGCACCTCGAACTGCGAGTAGAGATAGACCTCGCCGTCGACGGGGTCGACGAAGCGGTGCAAGCCCTCACCGGTGTTGGTGTACTCGCAGTCGGCCTCGACGACGAGCTCGTTCTGCGCGGCCAGGTCGTCGAGCGCGATACGCGAGTCGGCGAAGACCGCGGCGGGATCGAGCGAGCGACCGTTGAGCGTCACCGAGTGCACTGTCCGTGCGATGAGGTCGATGAAGGTCGAGGACCCCTCGGTGGAGGCGAAGGACACGACGGTCCGCGAGGAGAAGGTCTCGTCTCCGCGGGTGAGGTCGAGCTGCACGTCGTAGGAGTGCGTGTCGACGATCGCGCGGCGCTCCTGCGCTTCGAGGCGGGTGAGGTTCTCTCCTGGCACTGGCGTACTCCCGGGGATCTGGGTGGAATTGTCGCGGGTGACGCGGTTGACGTCGCTGACAACCGTATAAGCCTAGTAGCGAGATATCTCGCGTCCGGGCTCGTCGGGCAGGTGGGAGGATGTCATCGTGAGCACGACCGACACGGATATCAGCCCCGAGACCGTCCTCTACGCGTCGCCCGCCGCGGCGTCCGGGCCCAAGTGGGTCGAGACGCCGGTGGCGTACGACGGCATCCTCCTCGCCGGCTTCGGCGGGCCCGAGGGCCAGGACGACGTCATCCCGTTCCTGCGCAACGTCACGCGCGGTCGCGGCATCCCCGACGAGCGCCTCGAAGAGGTCGCGCACCACTACCGCCACTTCGGCGGGGTGAGCCCAATCAATCAGCACAACCGCGAGCTCAAAGCGGCCCTGGAGGCCGAGATCGCCAAGCGCGGACTGGGGCTCCCGGTGTACTGGGGCAACCGCAATTGGTCGCCGTATCTCGAAGAGGCCGTGACCGAGGCAGCAGCAGCGGGGGACACGACTCTTCTGGCGATCGCCACGAGCGCCTACAGCTCGTTCTCGAGCTGCCGCCAATACCGCGAGGACTACGCGCGCGTGCTCGAGGCCACCGGTCTCGGCGAGACGGTCACCATCGACAAGGTCCGCCAGTTCTTCGACCACCCCGGCTTCGTCACCACGTTCGTGCGTGGAGTGACGGATGCCGTTTCGGCGTACGTCGCCGAGGGGATCGCGCCCGAGAAGATCCGTGTGCTGTTCTCGACGCACTCGATCCCCACGGCGGACGCGCAGCGCTCCGGCCCCCGTGATGTCGACTTCGGCGAGGGCGGAGCGTACGAGGCGCAGCACAAGGCCGTCGCCGCGTTCGTCATGGCCGAGGTCGCCGCGGCCGTCGCCGATGTGGAGTGGGAGCTGGTCTACCAGTCGCGTTCGGGTCCGCCGACGCAGCCCTGGCTCGAGCCGGATGTCAACGACGTGATCGCGGAGCTGCCGGGCCGCGGCGCCGAGGCCGTCGTCATCGTTCCGCTCGGGTTCGTCAGCGACCACATGGAGGTGCTCTGGGACCTCGACACCGAGGCCATGGAGGCCGCCGATGAGGCCGGTATCCGCGCGGTGCGCACGCCGACCCCGGGTATCGACCCGGCGTACGTCTCGGGCCTGATCGACCTCGTGGAAGAGCGTCTGAAGGGCACGCCGAAGTCGGAGCGCCCGCACCTCACCGACCTCGGTCCCTGGTACGACGTCTGCCGCCCCGGATGCTGCGAGAACATCCGTGCCGGTTTCAAGCCCGTCGCCGCGGGGCTGCGCCCCTGACCATCCTCGACGCCGCCCGTTCCTTTCGAGGAGCGGGCGGCGTCGTCATGTCCGCCCGCGATGTCGGACGGTCTCAATAGACTTGCCGCATGCGCATCCACATCGGCACCGATCACGCCGGTCTCGAGTTCTCCACCCAGATCCAGCACCACCTGGCCGAGCAGGGCCACGAGGTCGTCGACCACGGTCCGATCGAGTACGACGCCCTCGACGACTACCCCTCGTTCTGCATCCGCGCCGCCCAGGCGGTCGTCCGCGACCAGGCCGCGGGCGTCGAGGCCCTCGGTGTCGTCTTCGGCGGTTCGGGCAACGGCGAGCAGATCGCCGCGAACAAGGTGCTCGGGGTGCGCGCCGCGCTCGTCTGGAACATCTCCACCGCAGAGCTCGCCCGCGAGCACAACGACGCGAACGTCATCTCGATCGGTGCGCGCCAGCACACCTTCGGTGAGGCCGCGTCGTTCATCGACCGTTTCATCGCCACCCCCTTCTCGGGCGAAGAGCGCCATGCGCGCCGTATCGGCCAGCTCGCCGCGTACGAGCAAGACGGAGTGCTGCTCCCCGACCCCCGCGCCGGGCACACGCGCAACACGATGAGCGACGCCAGCGACTCGTTCGACCCCGAGGCAGGCTGATGCCCGAAGGGCATTCCGTCCACCGCATCGCGCGCCAGTTCGAGCGCAACATCGTGGGCCGCACAGTCTCGGCATCCAGTCCGCAGGGGCGTTTCGTCGAGGGCGCACAGGTGATCGACGGCCGCGAGGCCCTCGAGGTGCGAGCCGTCGCGAAGCAGATGTTCCTGCGATTCGACGGCGACGTGTGGCTGCGCGTGCACCTCGGCATGTACGGGGCGTGGGACTTCTCGGGCGAGGTGGTCGTCGACGCCACGATCGCCTCGGCGAACGGGCGCATGGGCCAGACCAATCAGCGCGGCACCGTGCTCGACGACGGGCCGATCATGGATGCCGCGGGCGAGAACTCCCTGACATCGATCGGCGCCCCGCGGCGCGCTCGGGTGCGCATGTCGGAGCAGACGACGGGGCTCGAGGAGCAGAACGAGTGGCCCCCGCCAATCGTCGGTGCGGTGCGACTGCGCCTGCTGACCGAGACGACGTGTGCCGATCTGCGTGGACCCACGGCCTGTGCGCTGCAGACGCCCGACGAGGTGGCGGCGACGATCGCCAAACTCGGACCCGACCCGTTGGTCGACGATCTCGCCGAGGGCGAGGAGCAGTTCACGGCGACCGTGCGCAAGAAGCCCACCGCGATCGGCCTGCTGCTCATGGACCAGTCGGTCGTGAGCGGAATCGGCAACGTCTACCGCGCCGAACTGCTGTTCCGGGCGCGGCAGAATCCGCACACGCCCGGCCGCGAGGTGCCGGAAGAGGTCGTGCGCGGCCTCTGGCGCGACTGGGCGCGACTGCTCCCGATCGGCGTCGAGACCGGCCAGATGATGACCATGGACGACCTCGATCCCGAGGCGTACCGTCGGGCGATGGCCCATCGAGACGACCGGCACTGGGTCTACCACCGCGAAGGACTGCCCTGCCGCGTGTGCGGAACGGCGATCGTGATGGAGGAGGCCGCCGGGCGCAAGCTGTACTGGTGCCCGAAGTGCCAGGCGTGAGTGCGTGGGTTCCGGTCCCTTCGACAGGGTCTGAGACCCGAGCGGTTCGCGCGGGGCTCCGGTCCGTCGACGGGCTCGGCGACCGGGGCCGGAGGCGGCTGAGCCTGTCGAAGCCGCGAGGCGGCGCGTTCTAGGCTGATCCGGTGCGTCAGAATCCGAGCTTCGCGATGACCGACGTCGGTGAGATCCGCCGTCTCATCGACCTCAACCCGTGGGTGACCCTCATCAGTCAGACCGACGACGGCCTCATCGCGTCGCACTACGCGGTCATGCTCGATGACACCCGCGACGACCTCACGATCGTGGGTCATGTCGGCAGGCCCGACGACGCGATCCTCGGTCTCGGCGACCGGGAACTGCTCGTCGTCGTTCAGGGCCCGCACGGCTACATCACGCCGCGATGGTACGGGGACGTCCCGGCCGTGCCGACATGGAATTTCGTGGCGGCGCACCTCAGCGGCATCCCGGAACTGCTCTCTCCGGAGGAGAATCTGCGGGTACTCGAGCGCCTGGTCGAGCATTTCGAGGGTCACGGTGACGACGCGAGAGGGCTGTACGCCCTGCCCAACGACGCCGCCTTCGTCGAGAGGCTCGAACGCGGGACCGTGGGGTTCCGTCTCACGCCGACGCGCGTGACGGCGAAGCGCAAGCTCAGCCAGAACCGCTCCGCGGAGGTCGTCGACACGATCATCGAGGGTCTGACCGCCGAGGGGCGTCACGAGCTCTCCGCCGAGATGCGTCGCGCGGCCGACGCGCGGGTCCGCCCGTGATCGGCGAGAACGTCGGGTTCGTCCGCGCGGTGCGTGTCGCCGGGCCCGGACGCGAATTCCTCCCGACGTCCGAACCGGTCGACATCGTCATCGCCGACGGACGGATCGTCGACATCGCGCCGACCGGCAACCTGCGACCCACCGGTGCCCTGATCGACGCGGAGGGCGGATGGCTCCTCCCCGGGCTCTGGGACCACCACGTGCACGTGCTCCAGTGGGCCCTCGCGGCGGATCGTGTGCCCCTCGGCGAGGTGGCGAGCGCCCACGACGCCGCAACGATCATGGCGCTCGCCCCCGAGTCCGACGGCCGCCGTGTGGGTTCCGGATTCCGTGACGGGCTCTGGTCCGACGTGCCGAGCCTCGAGCTGCTGGATGCCACCACCGCGGGCGTCCCGACCTACCTGATCAACGCCGACGTGCACAGCGTGTGGATGAACACGGCGGCCTTCCGGCGCGAGGGTTTCGAGCCCGTGGCATCCGGGATGCTCGTCGAAGAGGACGCGTTCGAGATCTCGCGCCGTTTGAACGCCGTCGACGCCGCCGTCGCCGATGCCGCGGTGGAGCGCATGGCCCGCACGGCCGCGGCACGCGGGGTCGTGGGCCTCGTCGACCTCGACATGACCTGGAACGACGAGCCCTGGCAGCGGCGAGCGGCGCGCGGTTTCGACACCCTGCGCATCTCGTACGGCACGTACCCGCAAGATCTGGACCGGGCCATCGCCGAGGGCCTGCGCACCGGCGATTCCGTGAGGGGTTCGTCGAACGGTCTCGTGCGGGTCGGGCCGCTCAAAGTGATCACCGACGGCTCGCTGGGCACCCGCACGGCGGCGTGCGCCCACCACTATCCGGGCGACACCGGCAACCACGGGTTGCTGACCGTCCCGCCGGAGGAGCTCATCGAGATGATGACGCGGGCGACGGCGGCCGGATTGGAATGCGCGATCCACGCCATCGGCGACGTGGCGAACGCGCACGCGCTCGACGCGTACGCCCTCACCGGCGCGGTGGGCACCATCGAGCACGCGCAGCTCGTGGCGCACGCCGACATTCCTCGCTTCGCCCGTCTGGGGGTCGCCGCGAGCGTGCAGCCCGAGCACGCGCTCGACGATCGGGACATGACGGATGCCATCTGGGCCGAGCAATCCGCACAGCCCTATCCGCTGCGGGCCTTGGCCGACAGCGGCGCCAACCTCCGCTTCGGTTCCGACGCGCCGGTAGCGCCCCTCGATCCCTGGGCCGCGATGGCCTCGGCGGTGTTCCGCACGCGCGACGGACGCGACGCGTGGCACCCGCATCAGCGGATCGACATCGACACCGCGATCACCGCCTCGACGGCGGGTGGATCGACCGCACCCGCGGAGATTTCACCGGGCGCCGTCGCCGATCTCGTCATCGTGGGGGCCGACCCGCTGACCGCCGACGAGCGTGGACTGCGCGCGATGCCCGTCCGCGCGACGCTCCTGGCCGGTCGTGTGACGCACGGCGCCTGACGCGCGGCGCGGAAACACCATCTCGGCTTCGCGTGAGAGGTCGGGATGTGTCACAGGGAGCGGCGCTCGGCGACAGAGAGTGACCCCTCACGCGCGCGGCGGGCGGCAGGGCCCACGAGGCGGCGGACGGGACAGGACGATCCACGCCCGAGAAGGACGAAGGGGGCGGTGCCGAAGCACCGCCCCCTTCGAGGAATGTCTTACGCGGCGAGGTGCGCGAAGAGGAACCAGCGGTCCTTGTCGAGGCCGCGCTTGATCTCGATCGCCACGTCCTGGCTCGACATGTCGATCTCGTCGAGACCCTCGATGGCGGCTTCGATGTCGACGAGGACCGCGTCGATGTCGGCGATCACGGCACGGATGACCACGTCGGACTGTGCGAAACCGGCCGGCACCTCGGTGGCCTTCGCCTTTGCGGCGACCGTCGACAGGCGCGAGTCGATGGGAAGACCCAGGGCCACGATGCGCTCGGCGGCCAGGTCGGCCCACTCCTGCGCGTGCGCGACCACCGAGTCGAGCAGCTCGTGCACACCGATGAAGTTGGCGCCGCGGACGTGCCAGTGCGCCTGCTTGCCGTTGACGACAAGCGCCTCGAGGCCGATGACGACGGGGGAGAGGAACTGCGCCGTGCCGGCGGCCATGGTCGGGTCGACGGTGGTGGCGGCGGGGGTCTGGACGGTGCTCATGTGTGCTCCTTAGGCGACGTTCGAAGTCTCGTTGAATGCAACGCTACTCACGTGGGAGCATTCCGCAAGCAAGATGAGGCTCGGCTAAATCCCTGGTGAATAGGCAATCCTCACCTTCCTTGGTCGCGTCTCAGTCCCAGGGCGAGACCGAGGGTCACCACCGCGGCGGCCCCGGCGACGAGCATGCCCCAGGGTGTGGAGCGGATGCCGGTCCACGCGAGCGCTCCTCCGGTCCGGGACGGGGCCGCGAGGGTCGGACCGGGCTCCCCGATCACGGGGTCGGTCCCTGTCGCGTCCGTGAGCTGGACGACGGGAGTCACGACGGCGTCAGCGTTGCGCGAGATGTTGCCGGATGCGGCATCCATTCTCACTCCGAGGTCGACGCGGAGCGTGTCACCCGGCGCGATCACCGAGCTCACCCACTGGTCCCCCTGTGGCACCGGGGTCGAGGCCACGATCAGGGTGAGAGAGCGCGCGAACGACGTGTCGACGGGGTCCGTGTCGACGGGGGCGGTATCGAGGCGCAGCCCCGCCCGCGCCGGATCGGGACTCGCGTTTCGGATCCAGAGGGTGGAGGTGAGCGTGCCGCCCGGAACGATGCGGTCCGGCTGGTCGAACAGACGCACCGCTCCGTCGGAGACGAAGCGCGCCCCATCGTCGCTCACGAGCAGCCGGGTGGATGACGCCGACGCGGGAGTCGGCATGAGCAAGGGGACGGATGCCATCACGAGGATCAGAGTGAATGCCGTGGTCGCTCTGCGGTGGCGATGCGAACGGACGAGATCGAAGATGAGCAGCACCAGGCCGTAGCCGACGACCGCGACACCGACCGCCGCGATGACGATCCCGCGCTCCTGGCCCCCGAAGACGACCCCCGGGTAACCGAGATAGGGCACCGCGAAGACCACCGTCCCGCGAAGTTGCTCGCTCTGCACCGGTGGATCGTCGGCGTCGTTGGCGTCTCCTCGGGTGATCAACAGCCGCGCGCCACCGGTGCTGCTGGTCGTGCCCACGACGCGGTGCGTGACCACGGCGGGCTCACCCGAGCGCAGCTGATAAGTCACGACGTCCCCGACCCGGACGTCGTCGATCGACGACGGGCGAACCGCGATCAACGTCCCCGGTGGCATGCCGGGTTGCATGCTCGCGGTCAGAACGGTGTACGTCTGCGCGCCGAGGAGCAGAGGGATCACCACGGTGATCAGGGCGAAGAGCGACACCGCGACGAGAACGATGCTGCCCACGATGGCGCGCGCCCGAGTCCACCCCGGCCGCTCCGGCGGCGAAGCGGTGGAGCCGGGAGTGCGGGGATCCTCGATCAGCTCTGACACTTGACGCCCCCGAGCAGTCCGCCGACCACACTGGAGAGGACGATCGGCTGCCCGTTACTGGGCGGTGACGTCCAATTTCGGGTGACGGCGGTGACGGTGATCACCACACTGCCATCGTCGAGCAGCGCCCTCACCACCGACGACAGGAGCGATGTCAGCACCGAGCCGGTCACATCGATCGTCGTCGCGGTCACGCCCGTGGCGACCACCTGGTTGGCGCCGTTCGCCGAGTTCGTGGCGGTGACGGTGTACGACGTCGCATCGGTGACCGGGGACCATGAGATCTGCGCGTACGACGACACACCGAGCACCGCCGGTTTCGACGTGCACGTCGTGACGGGCGCCGCGAGCGCGGACGTACTGAGCGAGAACGCCGGCGCGGAGGTGGTCGCACGCCAGGCGGCCGCGGCGGCGGTGGGCACGGTGAGCGCCAGGGCCAGGGCGGCGGCGAGGGCGACGATCGCGAGGCGACGGCTCATGACGTCGCCTGATCGACGGTGACGGTGATCTGCGGGGTGAGAGCGGTCGCCTGGGTCGTCGACGGAGCGCTCGCGTCGAGAGTGACGCGCAGGCACAGGTCCACCGATGCTCCGAGTGCATATCCGCCGGCTGGCGCGAACCCACCCGCGGGGAGGGGGGTGCCGGTCCCGCAGGCGCCGACGAACACCTGCGTCGAGACGTACGGCGCGAGCGAGGTCGACACGGACGCCGTGGCGTTCACTCGCCAGCGCAACGTGTCGCCCGAGCCGGTCGCACTCACGCGCAGGGCTGCGGTGTCGCTGGAGCGCCCCGGCACGAGCGGTTGCCACGCACTCCAGCTTCCCGTCCAGCTCGCGGTCGCTCCGAGCGAGCCCGTCGAGCTCACCCCGGCAGTGAGCGGGCGGCGGTCCGACCAGACGGCGTGTGCCGCCACGGTACCGGGGCCCAGCACGAGCGCCGCGACGAGGACCGCGGTCCACCGGACGCGCCGTGGAACGCGATCGTCGCGACGGTGCATGGGTCGTCCCTCAGCTGGAGGCCTGGGTCAGCGAGAACGCGAGCTGGTTGAGGTCCACGGGGGTGTTCACGCCCACGAGGTTGGGGGTCGTCGAATCGAAGGTGACCGTGACGGTGGCCGTCAGGGTTCCGGCCGTGGCGGGAGTCACGCGATAGGTGTTCGTCCCCGTCTGCGCGCCCAGGCCGGTGATGTTCACAGCGACCTTCACGTACGGGGCTGCGGGACCCGTGACGAAGCTGGCGCCCTGGGTGACCGCGAGGTCGGCGGCCAGGGTGTCGCCGACGAGGGTGACGGTCACCGGCTGCGTGAGCGTGAGGACGTCGCCGGGGACGATCTTGACGTTGGTGAGGTTCGAAACCGACGTCGCCTGCCCGAGGACGCCCTTGAGGCTCCAGGAGCCCGTGCCGAGCGACAGGGCGAGGTTTCCGGAGCTCACGGTCCCCGCGGTCAACGCGGTCTGCGTAGTCCAGAATGCGTATGTTCCGCCCCCGCCGAGAAGCAGGGCGGTGCCGGCCGCGATCGCGAGAATCGCCTTGGTGCGGCGGTGTCGCCGGGCCGGGCGCTCGGCGCGGATGCGGGCAGCTGGTGCGGTCGACTGCGACATGAGGTCTCCAAGGGCGATGCGGCTGTGGTGGGACCGAAACTACGAGTCGTGGTCGTGATCGCCGCTACTGATCCGCAGGCCGGAGCTACGGTGTTTGCCCGCGCTCGGTAGTGCCCCAGCGCTTCTCGGTAGCGGCTAGCCTCGGGCTCATGCCGATCGCGCCCGACGCCTCTGTTCTCGCCCTCAGTGGAGCCGCCCCGAGCGTGCACGACACCGCGTTCGTGGCGTCCGGTGCGCGCATCATCGGAGATGTCACTCTCGGCGAACGGGCCAGCGTCTGGTACAACGCCGTCGTGCGCGGCGACAGCGCGCGCATCGTCCTCGGCGCACGCAGCAATCTGCAGGACAACGTGTCGGTCCACGTCGATGCCGGGCGTCCGGTCACGATCGGAACCGACGTGTCGGTCGGTCACAATGCCGTCGTGCACGGCTGCACGATCGGTGACGGCTCGTTGATCGGTATGGGCAGCGTCGTCCTGTCAGGCGCCGAGATCGGTCCTGGATGCCTGATCGCCGGGGGAGCGGTCGTGCTCGAGGGCACCGTCATTCCCGAGGGGTCGCTGGTCGCGGGTGTCCCCGCGAAGGTGAGGCGTGCGCTCACGCCGGAGGAGCGGGCGAAGATCCTCCGCAACGCGCAGACGTACCTCGCGCACGTCGAGCGCCACGGCTCGGCACGCCAGATTCAGGATGCCGCAGCCCCGGCGGAACGAGACCGCTCGGGCGCGTGACACTGCGCGCATGCACATCACCTCGCTCGCCCCGAATGAGATCTTCGTCTTCGGTTCGAACTCCTCGGGGGCGCACGGCGGGGGCGCGGCGCGGTTCGCGATGGACCGCTTCGGCGCGATCTGGGGTCAGGGCGAAGGCCTGCAGGGACAGTCGTACGGGATCGACACGATGTCGGGACTCGAGGTGTTCGAGCAGCAGGCGCGGCGCTTCGTCGCCTTCGCCGCGGAGCATGCCGAGTTGAGCTTCCTCGTGACCGAGGTGGGCTGCGGCATCGCCGGGTACCGACCCGCGCAGGTCGCGAGCTTCTTCGCGGGCGCGAGCGACAACCTGGTTCTGCCGGAGTCGTTCGCGAGGGAGCTCGACCCCTGAACCGACGTCGGCAGCGGCCGAACCCGAGCGCATTGCCGACGAGGCGCAGGCCGTCGGGCAGTGATGCGCGATGCGATGGGATCGGCTCGAACAGAAGGTGGAGGGGCTGACGAGAATCGAACTCGCATCATCTGTTTGGAAGACAGAGGCTTTACCACTAAGCTACAGCCCCGAATTTCCGCGGATTTCGGAGGAACCGGGAAGTCGGACGACACCCACTCTACGACACCTCGAGGCGCCTCGCGAACGCGGGGAGTCGGCATCCATCGGCCCTCTCGCGCAAGAGCGGCGGCGAAATCGGTGCAGCCAGGCCGATCGACTAGACTTTCAGCGGTCGTTTCGTCGGCGCGTACCGCGCGCCGCCCCGGGGCGTAGCTCAGCTTGGTAGAGCGCCCGCTTTGGGAGCGGGAGGCCGCAGGTTCAAATCCTGTCGCCCCGACGTCACGGCCCCACAGACCACAGGCCTAGCCGGCCCCCGCGTGCGCGCGGGCCACACGAGGAGAACGAACCGCATGGTCAACAGCACCGTCGAGAAGCTCAGCCCCACCCGGGTCAAGCTCCACATCACGGTTTCGCCCGACGAGCTCAAGCCGAGCATCGCCCACGCCTACGAGCACATCGCCCGCGACGTGCAGATTCCCGGCTTCCGCAAGGGCAAGGTGCCCGCGCCGATCATCGACCAGCGCATGGGCCGCGGCGCCGTCATCGAGCACGCCGTCAACGAGGGCCTGGACGGCTTCTACCGCGAGGCCGTCGAGGCCAACGAGCTGCGCGTGATCGGCCGCCCCAACGCCGAGATCGTCGAGCTCCCCGAGCTGAAGGACTTCTCCGGCGACCTCATCGTCGACGTCGAGGTCGACGTGCGTCCCGAGTTCGACCTGCCCGCCTACGACTCGATCACGGTGACGGTCGACGCCGCCGAGGTCGACGAGGTCGGCATCGACGCCGAGCTCGACCGCCTGCGCGCCCGCTTCGGCACGCTCATCACGGTCGACCGTCCCGCCAAGACCGGTGACTTCGTCGAGCTCGATCTCGTCGCCACCATCGACGGCAACGAGATCGACCGCGCCGAGGGCGTCTCGTACGAGATCGGCTCGGGCGAACTGCTCGAGGGCATCGACGAGGCCATCGAGTCGCTCACGGCCGACGAGCAGACCACGTTCCGCTCGAAGCTGGTCGGCGGCGAGCACGCTGGCGAGGAGGCCGAGGTCTCGGTCACCATCACCGCCGTCAAGGAGCGCGAGCTTCCCGAGGCCGACGACGACTTCGCTCAGATGGCGTCGGAGTTCGACACCATCGCCGAGCTCCGCGAGTCGCTCAGCGAGCGCGTGTCGCAGCAGTCCGTCTTCACGCAGGGCTCCGCCGCGCGCGACAAGTTCATCGAGGCGCTCCTCGAGGCCGTCGAGATCCCTGTTCCGCCGCAGCTCATCGAAGACGAGGTGCACCAGCACCTCGAGGGCGAGAACCGCCTCGAAGACGATGAGCACCGCGCCGAGGTCACCGAGGCGAGCGAGAAGCAGTTCCGCACGCAGATGGTTCTCGACAAGATCGCCGAAGACGCCAACGTCCAGGTGTCGCAGGACGAGCTGACCCAGTACCTCATCCAGTCGGCTGCGCAGTACAACATGGCGCCGCAGGACTTCGTCAACGCCCTGCAGCAGGGCAACCAGCTGCCCGCGCTCGTCGGTGAGGTCGCCCGCAACAAGGCCCTGGCCATCGCGCTCGGCAAGGTCACCGTGGTCGACACCGAGGGCAAGCCCGTCGACCTGACCGGCTTCGTCGCCGTCGAGGGCGAAGAGCCCGTCGAGGGCGACGACGACGAGGAGGCCGCCGAGGCTCCCGCCGCCGAGGAAGCCCCCGTCAAGGCTCCGGCCAAGAAGCGCGCGCCCGCCAAGAAGAAGGCGACGGAGGAGCCCGCCGCTGACGAGGCTCCCGCCGACGAGGCGCCCGCGAAGGCTCCGGCCAAGAAGCGCGCGCCCGCGAAGAAGAAGGCCGATGACGAGGCCGCAGACAGCGAGTAAGTCGAGACGAGGGGGCGGATGCCGTGGCATCCGCCCCCTTTTCCGTTCCCGGATGCCGCGCACGCCGCTGCGGCGTGTCGAGTGTCCAGAACACCCGGAGACGTTTCAGAAATATCCGGGTGTTGTGGACACCCAACCCGAGAGAGAGCACGTGAGATGAACGACTGGCAAAGTCGAGTGGATGCCGTCTGGGCCGACGAGGCGCTCAGCCCCGAGGCCGTGATCGAACGCATTGACGCGCTGGCTGCCGAGCGGCCCGCGGAAGACGCCGTCGCGCTGTTCGAGCGAGCCGGGGCGCGTGACTCCGCCGGCGTCGAGGACGAGGCCGAGCAGCTCTACCGTCGCGCCCTGGAGATCGGGCTCGACGACGAGCGCCGCACCCGGGCGACGATCCAGCTCGCGAGCACGATCCGCAACCTCGGCAAGACGGAGGAGGCGCTCGAGATGCTCCGAGTCGAGTACGAGCGCGAACCCCACGGCGACCTTCACGACGCGGCGGCCGCCTTCTACGCCCTCGCCCTCGTGTCGAGCGGAATGCCCGAGCGAGCGGCATCCGTTGCTCTTCAAGCCCTCGCCCCGCACCTGCCGCGCTATACCCGTTCCGTGACCGGATACGCGCGAGAAATCGCCGAGGAACCGCGCTGATCCGCCCGCGGCGAACACGGCATCCCGCCCCGGAACGCGCCGGTAGATTCATTTCAGATCACGGAAGAGGAGCACACATGCCCGAACCCCTTATGGCAACGAGCGTCTTCGACAGACTGCTCAAGGACCGCATCATCTGGCTCGGTTCCGAGGTGCGTGACGACAACGCCAACGAGATCTGCGCCAAGATCCTGCTGCTTGCCGCAGAAGACCCGCAGAAGGACATCTACCTCTACATCAACTCGCCCGGCGGCTCCATCACGGCCGGTATGGCGATCTACGACACCATGCAGTTCGTGCCGAACGACATCGTGACCGTCGGCATCGGCATGGCAGCCTCGATGGGGCAGCTCCTGCTCACCAGCGGCACCAAGGGCAAGCGGTACATCACGCCCAACGCCCGCGTGCTGCTGCACCAGCCGCACGGAGGCTTCGGCGGAACGTCGAGCGACATCCAGACGCAGGCGCAGCTCATCCTCGACATGAAGCGTCGTCTGGCCGAGATCACCGCGGCCCAGACCGGCAAGAGCGTCGAGCAGATCAACGCCGACGGTGACCGCGACCGCTGGTTCACCGCCCAAGAGGCCCTGGAGTACGGCTTCGTCGACCACATGCGCGAACACGCCACCGACGTCACCGGCGGCGGCGGAACCGCGGCGGTCTGAGGCGACAGGAAAAGGACACCGACATGAACATCCCCACTTTCGGCGGCGCCGCAGCCCACATGCCGTCGAGCCGCTACGTCCTTCCTCAGTTCGAGGAGCGCACGGCCTACGGCTACAAGCGTCAAGACCCCTACAACAAGCTCTTCGAAGACCGCGTGATCTTCCTCGGCGTGCAGGTCGACGACGCCTCGGCCGACGACGTCATGGCCCAGCTTCTCGTCCTCGAGTCGCAGGACCCCGACCGCGACATCATCATGTACATCAACTCGCCCGGTGGCTCGTTCACGGCCATGACGGCGATCTACGACACGATGCAGTACGTTTCGCCGCAGATCCAGACGGTCGTGCTCGGACAGGCCGCGTCCGCGGCATCCGTCCTGCTCGCCGCCGGTGCTCCCGGCAAGCGCCTCGCCCTGCCGAACGCCCGCATCTTGATCCACCAGCCCGCCATGGGCGAGGCCGGTCACGGTCAGGCGTCCGACATCGAGATCCAGGCGCAGGAGATCCTCCGTATGCGCACCTGGCTCGAAGAGACCATGGCGCGCCACACCGGTCAGGACGTCGCCAAGGTCAATAAGGACATCGACCGCGACAAGATCCTCTCGGCCGCCGAAGCGGCGGAGTACGGCATCGTCGACCAGGTGCTCACGACCCGCAAGCGCACCCCGGCGGCGCTCACCGCCTGACGCCCTCGCGACGCGACGACGCCCCGCAGACCCGTTTCGGTCTGCGGGGCGTCGTCGTGCGTGGGGGGGGCGTCGTGGTCAGCGGGCACCGCGGATCGCGAGATTGCAGCCGGCTGACGAACCGGCGTCACCATGCGACGGACTCGTCAGCGAGATGCCGTCTCGGCGCCGCCTGCCGCCGCGGCGGGGTGGCCATCGCTGCAGCTCGACGTTCGCGACGACAGGGTGGGAGAGCGGATGCCGGGAGTCCGCCGTGGGCGATCACGACACCGCCGCGCGCGCGAATGCCCTTGGATCACCCGGGCTCGGGTTAGGCTCGGGTAACACACCGGCGGGGGCCGGGTGACGGGAGGAACCGGCCATGGCACGTATCGGTGAGAGCGCCGACCTGTTCAAGTGCTCCTTCTGCGGCAAGAGCCAGAAGCAGGTGCAGCAGCTGATCGCCGGTCCGGGCGTCTACATCTGCGACGAGTGCGTCGAGCTCTGCAACGAGATCATCGAAGAGCGCATGGCCGAATCGTCGGCCGGCGAGGTCGCCGAGTTCGACCTGCCGAAGCCGCGCGAGATCTTCTCGTTCCTCGAGGAGTACGTCGTCGGGCAAGAGGCCGCCAAGCGCGCCCTCGCCGTCGCCGTCTACAACCACTACAAGCGCGTGCGCTCGCACGGCACCCTTCAGCCCGCGGAGCAGCGCGCCGAAGAGATCGACATCGCCAAGAGCAACATCCTGCTGCTCGGGCCCACCGGTTGCGGCAAGACCTACCTCGCTCAGACCCTCGCGAAGCGCCTCAACGTCCCCTTCGCGGTCGCCGATGCCACCGCCCTCACCGAGGCCGGCTACGTCGGTGAAGACGTCGAGAACATCCTGCTGAAGCTC
This sequence comes from Microbacterium sp. AG157, assembly GCF_003385695.1. Lineage (NCBI taxonomy): Bacteria > Bacillati > Actinomycetota > Actinomycetes > Micrococcales > Microbacteriaceae > Microbacterium > Microbacterium sp. AG157. Next base: position 277,213 of record NZ_QRDK01000004.1, on the reverse strand, counting down.
TTGCAGGCCGCCGACTTCGACGTCAAGCGTGCCGAGACCGGCATCATCTACATCGACGAGGTCGACAAGATCGCCCGCAAGGCCGAGAACCCTTCGATCACGCGCGACGTGTCGGGCGAGGGCGTGCAGCAGGCGCTGCTGAAGATCCTCGAGGGAACGGTCGCTTCGGTTCCGCCGCAGGGCGGCCGCAAGCACCCGCACCAGGAGTTCATTCAGATCGACACGACGAACGTCCTGTTCATCGTGGCCGGTGCCTTCGCAGGCCTCGAAGAGATCATCTCGGCACGCGTCGGCAAGCACGGAGTCGGTTTCGGCGCTCCGCTGCAGCGCAAGGAAGACGCGCCCGACCTGTTCAGCGAGGCCCTGCCCGAGGATCTTCACAAGTTCGGCCTGATCCCCGAGTTCATCGGTCGCCTGCCCGTCGTGGCATCCGTCTCGCCCCTCGACCAGGACGCGTTGATGGAGATCCTCACGGCACCGCGAAATGCGCTGGTCAAGCAGTACCAGCGCATGTTCGAGCTCGACGGTGTGCAGCTCGAGTTCGAAGAGGACGCGCTGCGCGCGATCGCCGACCTCGCCGTCTTGCGGAAGACCGGCGCGCGCGGTCTGCGCGCGATCCTCGAAGACGTCCTGGGCCCGATCATGTTCGACGTGCCCTCGGCCGACGACATCGCTAAGGTCGTCATTACGCGCGCGGCCGTCGAAGACCGCGCGCAGCCGACCATCGTGCTGGCACAGAAGCGACGGAGCGCGTAACCCGCTTCGCTCACACCTTCACCTACGGACCGGGGGGACCGAATGGATGTCGATACCGACCAGCTGTCGCTTGCGCAGCAGGTGCTGGAGAGGCAAGCCGGACACGGGCAGGCGATCGGGGAACACCTCGAAACGTACGCCCGCCTGAATGCGGGAGAGCTGGGCCTCATCCTGCAGCTGTTCCAGCCGATCAGCGACGGCATCGTCGACGTGGGAAAGCGCGTCGCCGACATGTCGTCGCAGGCCTTCGGCATCGGCACCGAGCGGATGGGCGAGACGGTCGCCGCGTATCGCGCTGCCGAGCAGACGGCGCACGATGCGATCGCTCAGGTCGCCGCGTCGCTCGGCGTCGACACGCCGCCCTCTTCGCCGGGCACCGCGCCGACTCTCGGCGCTGCGCAGGGCGGGGCGTCGAGTCGCTACGGCGAGCCCGACGGGAACCTGTTCAATCAAGCCTTCTGGGACGGCTACTCGGCCGTCGAGTGGGCCGACGGGACGGCATCGGGAATCTCCGACCGCGTGGGAGACGGACTGTCCGCGTCTCGAACGGTCACCGAGAAGCAGGACGTGCGCTCCTTCCTCCCTCGACCCCAGGGAGAGGATCCCGAGATCGAGAGCATCCGTTGGAAGGCGGGTCCGATCTTCGGCGGAGTGGACTGGCTCTTCGAAGAGCTCGTCGGCTACTCGCTCCTCGAAGAGGTGACGAAGCCCTTCTCGGGCGACTGGGAGCGCATGCGCGAGGCGCAGTTCGCTTGGACGCACGCGGGCGATGCCATGAGCGCGATCGGTCAGAACGCGATGGGGCTTCTCCCGCCCCTCGCGTCGTGGACCGGCAAGGGCTCCGAGGCGTTCGTCGCAGCGGCCGGCGTGATGTCGCAGGCCCACACCGTCGTGGCCGGACCCGCGGGCACCGTGGCGACGGCGATCAAGGTGCTGATCCTGTTGTGCAAAGAAGCTGTCGGCAAGATCCTGAAGATCCTCGACCGTCTCGCGCAGAAGCTCCTGCGGATCGCGGCCGAAGCTGCGGTTCCCGTGGCGGGCTGGCTCGTAGCGGCCGTCGAAGCGGGAATCGCGGTGTACGACCTGATTCAAGATGCGCGGTGGGCGTACAAGTGGATCAACATGATCTACGACCTCGTTTCGGGGATGGTCGGAAACATCGGCACGATGACCGACAGTGCGATGCGCATGGCCGATCTGTACGAGGGCCTGGCGCGCGGAGCGGCGGCGCGAGTCTGATGGCGCGCATCGACGACCCGATGATGGATCACCTTCCCGGCCCCGACGACGATCGGCTGGTCGGCGACTTCCGCACGATGGCGGAGACCTTCGCACGGCTTCTCCGCGAAGACGACGAGCGCGAGAACGCGCGCGCCGCGATCGAGGCCGAGGAGCGCCGAAAGGCCGACGAGCATCGTGCCGCCCGTGCTCGCGCCGGCGAGATGGGCGCGGAGTGGCGCACCGTGCAGTCGCGTATCGACCTCGGTGAGACCAGCCTCGAAGCGGTCTTCCGCGGCGAGGACCAGACTTCTGCTGCCCAGGCTCTGCGGAAGATGTCATCCGAGAATCTCCGCGCACTGCGTGACTCGTGGGACGAAGTCGACGACGACGTCACGGAGGACGACGATCGTCCCTCACCCGACGCTGAGTTCGACGCCGCCGTCCGCCAATCGCACGAGCGCTACACCGAAGCTCTCGCCAAGATCCGTGACGCGCTCGAACTCGCGCGTCGCGACATGTGAAGGGAGAGTCCGCGCGCATGACGTCCTTTTCGATCAAGCCCGATCGGCTCGTAGAGACGGCCTCGTCCATCGATGCCGCCGTTCAGCGCACCGCCGCCGAAACTGCGACGCTCGCCTCTGCACGAAACACCCTTCTCGGGGGGTGGCAGGGCGACGCGGCTGACGCGTACGCCGCCAAGCAGGGGGCCTGGCTCTCCGAGATGAACCGCTTGGCCGATGTCGGCCGCGCCGCCGCCGACGCGGCTCGGACGGCGGCCCAGGCCTACCGCGAAGCCGATGACGCCGTGGGGAGGGCGTGGTCGCTGTGATCATGCGCGGATCCGGAGAAGACGCCCACGTCGGTCCCGTCAGATGGAACGGACTGACGCGGGGTGGGGCGCGGATGCTCGTTCGTGACGAGCCCGCCTCGGCTGTCCGCCGCGCCACAGATGCGCTCATCGCGGCGGGATTCTCCGACGGAGGCGACGCCTTCGCCACCGCGATCCGGGAGAGCGGCTCGGAGTGGACCGCCCATGACGTCCGCCTCGGCGACGTGGCGAAGTCGTGGAAGCGCGGAGTCGTCGAGTTCTTCGCGGAGGGGACGGGCTTGGAGTTCTTCCCCAAGTTCTGGAGAGGAGCGACTCCGACCGTGGTCGTCGCCTGTGCGCGACGGACGGCCGACGGGACCGAGTTGCTCGTCTACCCCCACTATTCGGTGCGCGGCGGTGCCGATCGCAATGACGCGGCGCCTCTCGTCCGTCAGGCGGTTCAGGGCCTTTCGGACGCGTACGGAGCGTCGGGGGCCCTCGTCTCCAGCGAGAAGCTGCTCTCCATCAAGAACGACGGTTCACCGGCGTCGCAAGCCGTCGTGCGCGAGGTGCTCGGCTGGCGCTGACGCGCAGGGCAGGATGGAGAGCGTGCTCTCCAACCTCGATCTGCCCACGACGGTGACCGCGCGCATCGGCGAGGTGACCGTCCGCCGGGCGAAGCCGACCGACCTGCCCGCGTTGATGGCGCTCCTGTCAGATGACCCCGTCAGTGCGGCGCGCGGCGATCGCGGCGACGCTGCGGACGAAGGAACGTACGCCACCGCATTGCGGAGCGTCCTCGAGGCGCCCTTGAACGATCTGATGGTCGTCGACGATGCGGCGGGGGAGGTGATCGGCACCCTGCAACTCACCGTCATCCCCGGTATGGCGCGTCAGGGGGCCACCCGGCTGCTCGTCGAGGCGGTCAGGGTGTCTTCGAGTGTGCGTTCCGGTGGGATCGGTAGCGCGGTGATGCGCTGGGTGATGCACGTCGCCGCACCCGCGACCGGCGCGGCCCTCGTGCAGCTGACCTCCGACGCCGCCCGCGTGGACGCCCACCGGTTCTACACGCGACTCGGTTTCGCCGACTCGCACGTCGGCTTCAAGTACGCGGTGTGAGCCCGCGTGCCCGGACGCCGAGAGCGGCCGGGCACACCGAGCTCAGCCCGCGAGTCCGCGACGTTCCAGCAACGGCCGGATCTCGGCATCCCGGCCTCGGAAGTCGCGGTATGCGGCCAGGGGATCGCCGGACCCGCCGACGCCCAGAAGGCGCTGGCGGAAACGGTCGCCGTTCTCGCGAGTGAGCCCGCCGTTCTCGCGGAACCACTCCACGGTGTCGGCGTCGAGCACCTCGCTCCAGATGTAGGAGTAGTACCCGGCGCTGTAGCCGCCGGAGAACACGTGGGCGAAGTACGTCGAGGCGTAGCGGGTGGGGACGGCGGGGTTGTCGAGCCCGATGTCCGCGAGGGCCTCCGCTTCGAACGCTGCGACGTCGATGTCGGCCGACGCCTCGGCGACCGACAGTCCGTGCCACGCCTGATCGATCCACGAGGCCGCGAGATACTCGCTCGTCGCGAAGCCCTGGTTGAACGCCTCGGAGGCGTGCAGACGCTCGACGACATCGGCCGGCAGCGGTGCGTCGGTGTCGATGTGCCGCGCGTAGTTGGTCAGGATCTCGGGCCACAGGATCCACATCTCGTTCACCTGGCTGGGGAACTCGACGAAGTCGCGGTAGACGGCCGTTCCGCCGAAGTGCGGGTAGGTCACGGTGGCGAACAGGCCGTGCAGGGCGTGCCCGAACTCGTGGAAGAGGGTGGTGACCTCATCCAGGGTCAGCAGTGTCGGGGTGCCCGGGGCGGGCTTGTTCACGTTCAGGTTGTTGACCACGACGGGGGCCGTGCCGCGGAGGGCCGACTGCGTGACGATCGAGTTCATCCACGCGCCGCCGCGCTTGCTGTCGCGCGTGTACAGGTCGAGCAGGAACAGGCCGAGCTCGCTGCCGTCGGCGTTGTGCACCTCGAAGACGCGAACGTCGGGGTGATAGCCCTGCAGGTCGTGGCGTTCGGTCATGCGGATGCCGTAAAGCTTCTCGGCCGCGAAGAACACGCCGTCGCGCAGCACCCGCTCTGCCTCGAACCACGGACGCAGAGCCGCCTGATCGAGGTCGTACCGCTCGGCGCGGACCTTCTCGGTGTAGAACGCCCAGTCGTGGGCTTCGATCCGGATGCCGTCAGCCTCGGCGATCCTCTGCAGAGCCTCTTGCTCGGCGCGCGCGTTGGCGGCAGCGGGGGTGGAGAGTCGGCGGAGCAGGTCGCGCGCGGCATCCGGAGACCCCGCCGTCTGGTCGGCGAGGACGGCGGCGGCGTGCGAGGGATAGCCGAGCATCGCGGCGCGCTCGGCCCGCAGGCGCACGATCTCGCGGAGGACCGCGCGGTTGTCGTTGTCGTTGCCGCGCGTGGCGCGGGAGCGCGAGGCCTCGAGCAGACGGCGGCGGCTCTCTCGGTTCGTCAGCGACGCGAGCAGAGGGTGACCGGTGTACAGCGTGAGATTTACGACATAGCGCCCGTCGAGACCGCGGCTCGTGGCCGCCTGCGCCGCCGCCGAGAGCTCGCCCTCGCTCAATCCGTCGAGCTCGTCGGCGGAGTCGAACACCACCGCGAGCTCGTTGGTGTCGGCGAGCAGGTTCTTCTCGAACGTGGTCGTCAGCACCGACAAGCGCTGGTTGAGCTCGGTGAGCGTCCGCTTCTGCGCGTCGTCGAGACCGGCGCCGGCCAGCGACATCTCGCGGTGGTACCGCTCGACGAGGTAGCGGCTCTCGGCGTCGAGGTCGAGGTCGTCGAGCTGCGCGTGCACGGCGGCGATACGGGCGAACAGATCGGCATCGAGCTGGATCGCGTCGCGGTGCGCCGACATCAGGGGAGCGAGCTCCTCTTCAACGGCCTGGATCTCGGGAGTGCCGTCAGCGGATGCCACGGTGTAGAACGTGCGAGCGACGCGGTCGAGCAGTTCGCCGCTGCGCTCCAGGCGGATGAGCGTGTTCTCGAAGGTGGGCTCCGCGGTCTGAGCGGTGATCCCGTCGACCTCGGCCCGTTGCGCCGCGAAGGCGGCGTGGAACGCGGGGAGGTAGTGCTCGACGGCGATGCTGCCGTAGGGCGGCAGGTCGTAGGGGAGCGAGGGCGGCGCGAGGAGGGGATTGTTCACGGCATCCGACATCTCTCCAGCCTATGGCCCGTCTCTCGACGCATGCAAAGATGTCATTGCAGATAGACGTTTGCAAAGGTATCTTTGTATTCATGCCCGATCAGCCGACACCCCACCCCGAGCGGGTTCTGGACGCGGGAGCGCTTCGCGCGCTCGCGCATCCCCTGCGGGTGCGGCTCTACGACATCCTCAGCCAGTACGGCCCCCAGACGGCGAGCAGCCTCGCCGAACTCACGGGAGAGTCGACCGGATCGACGAGCTATCACCTCCGGGCTCTGGCTCGACACGATCTCATCCGCGAGGTGGCCGGGCGGGGGACCGCGCGCGAGCGATGGTGGGAGCGCCCCGCCGGAATGGTGACGCTCACGAATCCCGAGATGCAGAACACCCCCGCGGGGCGAGCCGTGATGGAGGCCGTGCAGTCCGAGACACTCACGCTGCGCCACCAACAGCTCATGCACTTCGCGAATCACGGGTGGGCCGAGGCCGAGGAGTGGCGGGATGCCGCGATCATCTCGACCGCGACCGCCCGGTTGACCGCGGAGCAGTCGCAGGACCTCGTCAGGCGTATCCACGCGCTCGTCGACGAGACCGTGGCGCGGTACCGCGATCAGACCGGCGAAGGCGTGCGCCCCGTCACGATCCGCAACGACATCTTTCCGCTTCCGACCGAGAGGGGCTCCGCATGAGCGCCATCACGCAGACCATCGCCGTCTCCGCCCGGCCGACGCCCCTCGAGAACGCCCTCCTCGTGGGCGCCCAGGCCATGGCGACCATCGCGGAGCGCCGCATGAGTCGACGTGTCGCACGCCTCGAGACCGAGCCGGCTCGTCGCGCTGGGCTCGCGGCATCCCGCGCGATGTCGGACGACGTCGCACGGTACCTGCTGCCCCGGTAGGTCGGGCGACCTCGGCGCGAGAGACCGGAGGCTCGCCCGCGCGTTCGGGGAGGAGATTCTGCCGGCGGAGCACTCATCGAGCGGATTCGTCCTCCGCAGCCCGATTCTCCTCCGCCCCGGACCCCTCGCCGTGCGGAGATGCCGTCCCCGGCCCTCACGGATCGAGCCCGCCGACCCGTGAGGGCGTCGGCGGGCTCTTCGCGGTCGTGAGCGATTCGACTCAGGCGAACTCGGCGTCGTCGTCGTAGCGCACGACGACCTCGCCCGCGGCATCCTGGGACACGACGACCCCGGTGTCGAGCTCGGCGACGGGGCGCCCCTCGAGGAACGTCAACGTCCACCGCGGCGCGGGGGCGCTGAGGCCATCGGGGTTGAGCGCGGCCTCGACGGCGGCGATCTGCGCGTGCAGCGCCTCGGGCACAGCCTTCGGCGGCTGCTCGCGGGCGGTCCAACGGGTTCCGAGTTGCATCAGGCCTCCTGGGGTGCGAACACGATGTCGGTCACGGTGGTGGTGTCGGCCTCGGCGAACGAGATCGTCTCGATCCGGCCCACGGCGCGCAGGTCGCCCTCGGCGAGGCGCAGCGCCTCGAGGTGCGGGCCCGACACGGTGAGCGAGGCGACCTTGGTCTTCTGCGAGGCCTTCGCCTCGGTCTTGGCGCGACGGATGCCGATCAGCGCGGCGCTCACGGCGGTGAGCACGGCCGGGTCACCCTCGATGCCGAGCGGCTCGGGCCACGCGGCGGTGTGCACCGAGCCCTCTTCGAACCACGACCACACCTCTTCGGACGCGAACGACAGCACGGGCGCGAAGAGGCGCACCAGCGTCGACAGGGCCGTGCGCAGCGCCAGGGCCGCCGAAGCCTGGCCCACGTCGGTCTGGTCGTACGCGCGCTCCTTGACCAGCTCGAGATAGTCGTCGCAGAAGGTCCAGAAGAACGACTCGGTGATCTCGAGCGCCCGCGCATGATCGTAGGCCTCGAACGCGGCGGTGGCGTCGCGCACGACGGCATCCAGCGTCGCGAGCATCGACGCGTCGAGCGCGTGCGTCACCTCGGCACCCTCGGGCACGGGGAACGACAGCACGAACTTCGCCGCGTTCAGCAGCTTGATCGCGAGGCGCCGACCGATCTTCACCTGGGTGGGGTTCTGCGGGTCGAACGCCGCGTCGGTGCCGAGGCGGCTCGACGCCGACCAATAGCGCACGGCGTCGGAGCCGTGCTGCTTGAGAATGTCGGCGGGCGTGACGACGTTGCCCTTCGACTTCGACATCTTCTTGCGGTCGGGGTCGACGATGAACCCCGAGATGGCGGCATCCGACCAGGGGCTCCGGTCGTCTTCGAGGGTGCTGCGCAACATGGTCGAGAAGAGCCAGGTGCGGATGATGTCCTGTCCCTGCGGGCGCAGGTCGAACGGAGCGACGAGGTTCCACAGCTCCTCGTCGCGCTGCCAGCCGCCGGCCAACTGGGGGGTGAGCGACGACGTCGCCCACGTGTCGAGGATGTCGCGCTCGGCATCGAAGCCGCCGGGAACGCCCCGCTGGTCCTCGGTGTAGCCCGGGGGCACATCCACCGTCGGGTCGACGGGCAGCGCCGCGAGGTCGGGCGTCAGCACGCGCGAGTAGTCGCGCTCACCGCTGTCGTCGAGGCCGTACCAGACCGGGATCGGCACGCCGAAGAAGCGCTGACGCGACACGAGCCAGTCGCCGGTGAGGCCGCTGGTCCAGTTCTCGAAGCGCACGCGCATGAAGTCGGGATGCCACGCCATCTCACGACCGAGCGAGATGAGGCGCTCGCGCAGCTCGGCGTCGCGTGCGCCGTTGCGGATGTACCACTGGCGCGTCGACACGATCTCGAGCGGCCGGTCGCCCTTCTCGAAGAACTTCACGGGGTGGGTGAAGGGCTTGGGAGCGCCCTCCATGGCGCCGGACTCCTGCAGCAGCTCGACGATGCGCTTCTTGGCGCTGAACACGGTCTTGCCCGCGAGCTCGTCGTAGGCCGCCTTCGCGGCATCCGTCACGATCACGTCGGGAGCCTCGGCCACGATCCGCCCGTCTTTGCCGATGATCGTGCGGTTCGGCAGGTCGAGCTCGCGCCACCAGATGATGTCGGTCACGTCGCCGAAGGTGCAGATCATGGCGATGCCCGATCCCTTGTCCTTCTGCGCGAGGGGGTGCGCGAGCACTGGCACCTCGACGTCGAACAGAGGAGTGCGCACGGTCGTGCCGAATAGCGGCTGATAGCGATCGTCGTCGGGGTTTGCCACGAGCGCCACGCAGGCAGGCAGCAGCTCGGGACGGGTGGTCTCGATGAACACGTCGCCCGAGCCGTCGGTCTTGGCGAAGCCCACGCGATGGTACGCGGCGGGCTGGTCGCGGTCCTCGAGCTCGGCCTGCGCGATCGCGGAGCGGAAGTCCACGTCCCACAGCGTCGGCGCCATCGACTGGTACGCCTCGCCGCGCTCGATGTTGCGCAGGAACGCCAGCTGGCTCGTGCGGATCGAGTCGTCGGAGATCGTGCGGTAGGTCTGCGTCCAGTCGACGCTCAGGCCCAGCTCGCGGAACAGGTCTTCGAACTGCTTCTCGTCTTCGATCGTGAGCTGCTCGCACAGCTCGATGAAGTTGCGGCGGCTGATGGGCACCTGATCGGCGGCCTTGCTGCTCTTGTTGTCGCCGCCCGCGAACGGCGGGGTGAAGTCGGCGTCGTAGGGGAGCGAGGGGTCGCAGCGCACGCCGTAGTAGTTCTGCACGCGGCGCTCGGTCGGCAGGCCGTTGTCGTCCCAGCCCATCGGGTAGAACACAGTCTTTCCGCGCATGCGCTCGAAGCGCACCTTCACGTCGGTGTGCGTGAACGAGAACACGTGGCCGATGTGGAGGCTTCCGGATGCCGTGGGGGGAGGGGTGTCCACGGAGTAGACGCCCTGTCGACCCGCCTCGGCGGCGCGGATCCGGTCGAAGACGTACGTGCCGCGCTCGTTCCACGCGGCATCCCACTTCTGCTCGAGGCCTTCCAGGGCGGGCTTGTCGGGAATGGTGGCCATAGGGGTACTCCTCGAGCGATATGGGCGGCACTGTGTGAGCGTGCCTGATGGGTGTGGCATCCACGATACCGGGGGTCTCGCGGGAGCGCGCGTCGTGGCGCGCCCTCGCAGATGCGGATGAGCGTCAGGTCTTCGCAGGCGGGGCGCGGACCCGCCCCCGCTCGCTGTCAGCGCGCGATCGACCGGTGACTTTCCGCACCGGGTACAGGAACCCCGGTAAGCTGAAAGCCTTCCCACCAGAGATTCCGAGGTTTCCCCATGCCTTCTTCGCTTTCGCGCCGCGTGCTCTCGGCGGTCGCTGTGGCGGCCGTCGCCGCCCTCTCGCTCTCGGCGTGCGCGGGGTCCGATCCCGCCGCCTCGGGCGACGGCGAGGTGGTCTGGGCGATCGAGGGCGCGAACCTGTCGGCCGGTCACATGGACCCGCAGACCAGCCAGCTCGACGTCTCCGCCATGGTGCAGCGAGCCGTGCTCGATTCGCTGGTGTTCCAGGAGGCGGACGGCACGTTCTCGCCGTGGCTCGCCGAGTCCTGGGAGGTCGAGGACGGCGGCGCGAGCTACCTCTTCCACCTGCGCACCGACGTGACCTTCCATGACGGCACGGTCTTCGACGCCGCCGCGGTCAAGGCGAATTTCGACCGCATCGCCAACCCCGACACGGCCTCGGCGCAGGCGGCGAGCATGCTCGGCGGCGACCTGTATGCGGGTACCGACGTGGTCGACGAGCACACCGTCCGCGTGCGCTTCACCCAGCCCTACGCGCCGTTCCTGCAGGCAGCCAGTACGGCTCTACTCGGCTTCTACTCGCCCGCGGTGCTGTCGACGAAGGCCGACCAGCTCAAGGCCGGCGGCCCCGACGTCACCGTCGGCACGGGTCCCTTCGAGCTCACCGAATACACGCCCGACCAGGACATCGTCTACACCCGCAACGACGACTACGCCTGGGGCCCCGATGGCGGCGGAAAGCCGGCGTTCAAGACCCTCCGCGTCGACATCCTCCCCGAGGCCTCGGTGCGTCTCGGTGCTCTGTCGAGCGGACAGGCCGACGTCGTGACCAACCTTCCGCCGAACCTCGTCGCGCAGGTCCCGTCCGACGACACCGTCGAGTCCATCGCGTACCCCGGACTGCCATACTCGCTCTTCCTCAACGAGAAGTACGGCGTCTTCGCCGACCAGAAGGTGCGCCAGGCGTTCTCGAAGGCGATCGACGTCGACACCGCCGTGCAGGAGATCTTCTACGGCCAGTACCCCCGCGCCTGGAGCATTCTGGGAGCCACCACTCCCGGGTACGACGCGAGCCTCGAGCAGACGTGGCCGTTCGATCAGGAAGCCGCCAACGCCCTCCTCGACGAGGCGGGCTGGACGGGGCGCGATGCCGACGGCATCCGGACCAAGAACGGTCAGCGCCTCACCGCGCGCTGGATCGCGTGGACCCCGGTGCCCGACGATCGTGCGGCACTGGCCAACGCCGTGCAGAGCGACCTCAAAGCCGTCGGCTTCGACCTGCAGCGCGAGGTGCTGGAGCCCGGCGCCTACAACGAGCAGTACGGCCCGAAGACCTACGACGTCACCGACTGGGGCTTCTCGGGCGTCGACGCCGATCTGCTGCGCAGTCACCTGGCGACCGGCGGCTTCCAGAACGCCTCGCAAGTGAGCGACCCGGCCATGGACGCTCTGCTCGAGCAGGCCGCCTCGACGACCGACCCGGCCGCCCGTAACGCGATCTACGCACAGGTGCAGCAGTGGAACGCCCAGCAGGCGGCGATCGTGCCGCTGTACAGTCCCGCGCTGATCAGCGCCGTCACCCCGAAGGTGTCGGGTCTGACGTTCGACCTCTACGGTCGCCCGCTCTTCGCGACGGCTTCCGTCGGCTGAGCCGCCGCGTTTCGGACAGACTGGTCGGATGCCACGTTCTCGCTCGCGCGCCCTGCTGAGGCGCCTCGGCGGGATCGTGGCATCCGTCGTTCTCGTCCTGTGGGGCGCGGCGACGCTCGCGTTCGTGGCGTTCCGGATCATTCCGGGCGACCCCGTCGACGTCATGCTCGGCCCACAGGCGCAGGTGAGCGACGCCGTGAAAGCGGGGATCCGCAGCGATCTCGGCCTGGATCGTCCCGTGCTCGAGCAGTACGCGGCGTTCCTCGGGCGTCTCGTGCGCGGCGATCTGGGGGAGTCGTACCAGCTGCGCCTCCCCGTGACCGAGGTGATCGGTCGCCAGCTCGGACCCACCCTGCAGCTGACGGGGCTCGCGCTCGTGATCGCCCTGCTGCTGGCCCTCGCGACGGCGCTGCTCGTGCGTGGGCGTCGGGGTCGGGCGGTGGCCTCGGGCGTCGAGCTCGTCGTCCTGTCGTCGCCGGTGTTCTGGACGGGGCTCGTGCTGTTGAGCGTCTTCTCGTTCCAGCTCGGCTGGTTCCCGGTGTCGGGAGGGCGGGATGCCGCGTCGCTCGTGCTGCCGTCGGTGACCCTGGCCCTGCCGGTTGCCGCTCTGCTCTCTCAAGTGCTGCGGGACGGCATCGAAGCGGCCGAGCGCGAGCCGTTCTTGTTGACGGTCCGCGCCCGCGGCGCAACGCCGCGGCGCGAGACGCTGCGCCACACGCTGCGTCACGCGGGAGCAGGGGGAGTCACACTCGCCGCATACCTCGTCGGGTCGCTTCTCGGCGGCGCCGTGCTGGTCGAGACGGTCTTCGCGCGGCCCGGCATCGGCCGGGTGACGCTCGCGGCGATCACCGACCGCGATCTTCCCGTGATCACCGGTGTCATCCTGCTGAGCGCGCTCGTGTTCGTCGTCGTCAACACCCTGGTCGATCTCGTCGTGCCGCTCATCGATCCGCGGTTGCGTGTCGCCGAGCCGGCACTGGGCGCGAGGGCGGGGGTGCCCGCGTGACCGCGCTCGCTCCGCGCACCCGGCCCGGGCGCACCGTCGCTTTATCGATCTCGGGCGCCGTGCTCGCGGCCATCGCCCTCGCCGCCATCGCCCCGGATCTTCTCGCGACACATGACCCGCTGCTGACCGACGTCCGCTCCGCCCTGCAGCCGCCGAGCTCCGCGCATTGGTTCGGTACCGACCAGAGCGGGCGTGACGTGTACTCGCGCGTCGTGTTCGGCGCGGGTCGATCGGTGGGGATCGGCCTTCTCGCGACCGGTCTTGCTCTGTTCGTCGGTGTGATCGCGGGCTCGCTCTCGGCCGTCTCCCCACGCGGCGTCGATGCCGCCGCGATGCGGGTCGTCGACGTCCTCTCGGCTTTTCCCGAGTTTCTCGTCGCCCTCCTCGTGGTTGCCGTGCTGGGACCGGGGCCGACCAATATCGCCGTGGCCGTGACGATCGCCGCCGTGCCCGTGTACATCCGGCTGGCGCGGGCGCAGACCCGCTCCCTCGCCGCGACCGAACACGTCGAGGCAGCGCGCATCATCGGCGTTCCCGCGCTCATCGTGCATGTGCGGCACGTGCTGCCCGGGGTGTTGGGTGCCGTGAGCGTCCTCGCCACCATCGGTATCGGCACGAGCATCCTCGCGGCGGCGGGCCTCAGCTTCCTGGGCCTCGGTCCGACCGAACCCACGGCCGAGTGGGGGCTCATGCTCTCGGCGGGCCGCAACCTCCTGCTGCAGGCCCCGTGGGTCGCGGTGTTCCCGGGCCTCGCGATCACCGCGACCGTTGTGAGCGTGAGCGTCATCGGTCGCATCGTCCGGGCGCGTTCCGAGGAGCGGGGCGCGTGAGCGGCCTCCGTTTACGCGGCCTGCGCGTCGATGGCCCCGAAGGTGCGATCGTCCGCGGCCTCGATCTCGACGTCGCGCCGGGGGAGTGCGTCGCGATCGTGGGCGAGTCGGGCGCGGGCAAGTCCATGAGCGCGCGCGCCCTGCTGGGGCTCGTTCCCGAGGGTCTGTCCTGGTCGGTGGACGACCTCGAGATCGACGGCACCTCGGCGCGTTCGCTGACCGAGCGTCAGTGGCGGTCCCTGCGCGGGCGGCGCATCGCCCTCGTGTCGCAGGACGCTCTCGTCTCGCTGGACCCGCTGCGCCGCGTGGGCGCCGAGGTCGCCGAGCCGGTGCGCATCCACGAGCCCGCCGTGCGCGGAGACGCCCTCGCGGACCGCGTCCGCGACAGCCTCGACCGAGTGTCGATGTCCGAGCCCGACGAGCGCGCGCGCCAGTACCCGCACGAGCTCTCCGGCGGGCTGCGTCAGCGCGCCCTGATCGCCTCGGCTCTCTCGGCGAAGCCCGCCGTCCTCGTGACCGACGAACCCACCACAGCCCTGGATGCCACGGTGCAGGTCCGCGTGCTCGACCTTGTACGCCGGATCGCCGACGACGGCGTCGCCGTGGTGTTCATCAGCCACGATCTGGGGGCCGTCGCCCGGGTGGCCGACCGCGTCGTCGTGATGCACGAAGGACGGGTCGTCGAGACCGGCGTCACGGCCGAGGTGCTGGCATCCCCTCGCGATCCCGTCACGCGCGAGCTCGTCGCGGCGGTGTCCCACGAGCCGCTCGGTCGAGCCCCCCGCACCGACGCGCCGCTCTTCACCGCTCGGAGCGTGACGAAGCGGTTCGGTGAACGAGTGGCCGTCGACGACGTGTCGTTCGAGGTCCGCCGCGGTCGCACTCTCGCGGTGGTGGGGGAGTCGGGGTCGGGGAAGACGACGCTCGCGCGTCTCGCGGTCGGTGTGACCGCGGCCGACGCGGGCACCCTCTCGTTCGAGGGCCGCCCGTGGACGCCCGATGCGGCTCGCGGATCGGACCGCCGCCGGGTTCAGCTCGTACAGCAGAACCCCTGGGGCGCTCTCGATCCCCGTTGGAGCGTCGGTCGTACCCTGACCGAGGCGGTCGCCGCGGGCGGGGTGCGCCGCGCAGAGCGGCGCCGGGCGGTCGCCGCTCTGCTGGAGGAGGTCGGGCTGTCTCCGGCGTTCGCCCGCCGTCGGCCCGCGCAGCTGTCGGGAGGACAACGCCAGCGCGTCGCCATCGCCCGTGCTCTTGCCGTGTCGCCCGACCTGCTGGTCTTGGACGAGCCGGTCTCGGCGCTCGACGCCTCGGTGCGCGCGAAGATCCTCGATCGTCTTCTCGCCCTCCAGAGCGAGCGCGACCTCGCGTTGATCTTCGTCACGCACGACCTCGACATCGTGGCCGCGATCGCCGACGACGTGATCGTGATGAAGGATGGGCGCGTCGTGGACTCGGGCACCGTGTCGTGCGTCTTCGCCGCGCCGCGGCATCCGTTCACCCGGGAACTGCTGGCGGCCGCGGGTGTCCGCCCGCCGGGCGCCTGAGTCCGCGTTCGCCGGGTTGCGGCCCGAACGGAGGGGTCGAGTGTCCAGAACACCCGGACGATACCGGCCCTACGTCCGGGTTTCTCGGACACTCGATGGTCCGGCATCGACCGCACCGCGCTCCGCGCGGCTGACGTAGACTGGGTGCACACGCATCGATCCGGCCATCACCGGGGAGCTCGCGGAAGAAACGGGTCCAGGCTCGGAGTAGAACCGCGCGGGGCAGGCCCGTCACAGCCGCAGTGAGAGCGGCGCCCTCGGAAGACGGCGCAATGCAGGGTGGTACCGCGGCCTGACAGGGTCGTCCCGGCGAGGAGACCTCGACCCGCGGAGTGACATGACCTACCCACGCCCCTCATCCTTCGGCCCGGCCGCCGACGCGTCGAACACGACACCGGATGCCACGACCCCGATGTCCGGCCCGAGCGCTGGGTCGTCGGCATCCGTCGTCCCGAGCCCCCGCTTTCCGGCCATCGAGGACGACACGCTCGCTTTCTGGAAGAGCGACGACACGTTCCGCGCCTCGATCGCGAACCGCGAGGGTGCCCAAGAGTGGGTGTTCTACGACGGCCCGCCCTTCGCCAACGGTCTGCCGCACTACGGACATCTGCTCACGGGGTACGCGAAAGACGTCTTCCCGCGCTTCCAGACCATGCGCGGCAAGAAAGTCGACCGCGTGTTCGGGTGGGACACGCACGGCCTCCCCGCCGAGCTCGAGGCGATGAAGCAGCTCGGCATCACCGAGAAGGACGAGATCGAGGCCATGGGCGTGGCCACCTTCAACGCGAAGGCCCGCGAGTCGGTGCTCGAGTACACGCGCGAGTGGCAGGACTACGTCACGCGCCAGGCGCGCTGGGTCGACTTCGACCGCGGGTACAAGACGCTCGACACGACCTACATGGAAAGCGTGCTCTGGGCGTTCAAGACGCTCCA
This sequence comes from Microbacterium sp. AG157, assembly GCF_003385695.1. Classification (NCBI taxonomy): domain Bacteria; kingdom Bacillati; phylum Actinomycetota; class Actinomycetes; order Micrococcales; family Microbacteriaceae; genus Microbacterium; species Microbacterium sp. AG157. The sequence continues at coordinate 261,108 of NZ_QRDK01000004.1, read as the reverse complement.
CGACAAGGGCCTCGCCTACGAGGGCTACCGCGTGCTGCCGTACTGCTGGCGTGACGAGACGCCCCTGTCGACGCACGAGCTGCGCATGGACGACGACGTCTACAAGATGCGGCAGGACCCCTCGGTCACCGTGACCTTCCCGCTCGTCGGGGCGAAGGCCGAAGCGCTGGGCCTCACCGGCGTCCGAGCGCTCGCATGGACGACCACGCCGTGGACGCTGCCCACGAACCTCGCGCTGGCGGCGGGTCCCGGCATCCGGTACGCGGTCATCGAGGGCGGACCCGGCGGCGCCGCCGACGTGCACCGCGCGCCCGACGGCACTCCCGACGAGGCGTTCGAGGCCGTCGCGCACCGGTACCTGCTCGCCGAGGACCTGCTGGCGAACTACGCCAAAGACCTCGGATACGACAGCGCGGATGCCGCCCGCGAGGCCGTTCAGAGAACGATCCTGGGCTCCGAGCTCGAGGGCGTGTCGTACGACCGCCTGTTCGACTACTACGCCGACGCCGAGACGTGGGGGACCGGCAACGCCTGGAAGATCCTCGTCGACGACTACGTCACCGTGTCCGATGGCACCGGCATCGTGCACCAGGCGCCGGCCTACGGTGAGGACGACAAGCGCCTCGCGGATGCGGCGGGCCTGCCCACGATCATCTCGCTCGATGACGGCGGCCGGTTCCTGTCGGCCGTGACCGACGTCGAGGGCGAGCTGTGGCTCGACGCGAACCGTCCGCTGATCCGGATGCTCAAGCAGAGCGGGCGTCTGCTGCGCGAAGCGTCGTACGAGCACTCGTACCCGCACTGCTGGCGCTGCCGGAACCCCCTCATCTACAAGGCCGTGTCGAGCTGGTTCGTGCGCGTGACCGACATCAAGGATGATCTGCTGGCGAACAACCAGCAGATCACGTGGGTGCCCGAGAACGTCAAGGAGGGCCAGTTCGGCAAGTGGCTCGAGGGCGCGCGCGACTGGTCGATCAGCCGCAACCGCTACTGGGGCTCGCCGATCCCGGTCTGGAAGAGCGACGACCCGAACCACCCGCGCGTCGACGTGTACGGGTCTCTCGCCGAGATGGAGGCCGACTTCGGTCGCCTGCCGGTGAACGCCGACGGCGAGGTCGACCTGCACCGCCCCTACATCGACGACCTCACGCGCCCGAACCCCGACGACCCCACCGGGCAGTCGACGATGCGACGTATCGAAGACGTGCTGGACGTGTGGTTCGATTCGGGCTCGATGCCGTTCGCGCAGGTGCACTACCCGTTCGAGAATCACGAGTGGTTCGACGAGCACGCCCCGGCCGACTTCATCGTCGAGTACATCGGTCAGACCCGCGGCTGGTTCTACGTCATGCACGTGCTCTCGACCGCGCTGTTCGACCGCCCGGCGTACACCGGGGTGTCGTGTCACGGCATCGTGCTCGGCAACGACGGCCAGAAGATGTCGAAGTCGCTTCGCAACTACCCCGACGTGCGCGAGGTGTTCGACCGCGACGGTTCGGACGCCATGCGCTGGTTCCTCATGTCGTCGAGCGTGCTGCGCGGCGGCAACCTCGTCGTGACCGAGGAGGGCATCCGCGGGGGCGTGCGCGAGTTCCTGTTGCCGTTGTGGAACGCGTGGTATTTCTTCGCGACCTACGCGAACGCCTCCGGCACCGACGGCTACACCGCCGAGTGGCGCACCGACTCGACCGACGTGCTCGACCGCTACATCCTCGCCCTGACCGGCGACCTCGTGCAGGGCGTCGCCGCCGACCTCGAGGGACTCGACTCCACGACCGCGGCCGAGCGCCTGCGCGACTTCGCCGAGGTGCTGACCAACTGGTACATCCGCCGCTCGCGCGACCGCTTCTGGGTGGGCGTGACCGACGACCCGACGAGCCGCGAGGCCTTCGACACGCTGTACACGGTGCTCGAGACGCTGACCCGAGTCGCCGCCCCGCTGCTGCCGCTGGTCACCGAGCGCGTGTGGCAGGGCCTCACGGGCGGACGGAGCGTCCACCTGACCGACTGGCCCGACGCCTCGGCGTTCCCCGCCGCGGAAGACATCCGCACCGCGATGGACACCGTGCGCGAGGTCTCGAGCGTCGCCAACGCGCTGCGCAAGCGCGAGGGAAAGCGCGTGCGCCTGCCGCTGCCGCGTCTGACGGTGGTGACCCCGGATGCCGTGGGCTTGGCGCAGTTCGACGACATCCTCCGCGAGGAGCTCAACGTGAAGAGCGTCGAGCAGGTCGCCCTGCAAGACGGCACGGCCGCCGAGTACGGCATCACGCACCGCCTCTCGGTCAACGCGCGCGCGGCCGGACCTCGCCTGGGCAAGCAGGTGCAGCAGGCGATCAAGGCCGCCCGTGAGGGCGACTGGAGCGAGGTCGACGGACAGGTCGTCGCGGGCGGCATCGCCCTCGATCCCGCCGAGTACGACCTGGTCGTCGAGACCGCGGGTCGCCCCGAGGGCGAGGCGCTGGCCGTGCTCGCGGGCGGCGGCTTCGTGCTGCTCGACACCGTCACCACCCCCGAGCTCGAGGCCGAGGGCCTGGCGCGAGACATGATCCGCGGCATCCAGGACACCCGCAAGGCCGCCGGTTTCGACGTGAGCGACCGGATCTTCCTCTCGCTCACCTTCGTCGAAGACGCCGACGCACAGGCCGTGGCCCAGGCGTTCGACGGTGCGGGCGTGGCATCCGAGACCCTCGCCGAGGCCGTCGTGCTCGCCGGTCCCGAGGGTCGCCTGATCGAGCGCGGCGACTTCGCGCCCGCCGAATATGAGACGGTGATCGCCGCCAAGACCTACGCGAACGTCGGTGCCGTCACGGTGGCCGTCGCACGGATCGGAGCCTCCGCATGAGCGACCGGACCAGGGCGGATGCCGTCTACTCGGCGCTGCTCGAACGACAGGGCGAGCAGTGGGTGCAGCCGCGCGTCGAGCGCACGCGCCGCGTGCTCGAACTGCTGGCCGACCCGCAGCGCACATACCGCGTCATCCATGTGACGGGCACGAACGGCAAGACGTCGACCAGCCGCATGATCGAGAGTCTGCTGCGCGCGATGGGGCTTCGTACGGGCCTGTTCACCAGCCCGCACCTGGAGCGCTTCACCGAGCGGATCCTCATCGACGGCGAGCCCGTGGCCGACGCGGCGATCGCCGACGCGTGGGACGAGATCCAGCCGTTCGTCGAGATGGTGGATGCCGAGCTGGCCGCGGCCGACGACGCGCCGCTGACGTTCTTCGAACTGCTGACCGTGCTCGCCTTCGTCGCGTGCGCCGACGCCCCGATCGACGTGCTCGTGCTCGAGGTCGGCATGGGCGGGGAGTGGGACTCCACCAACACCGCCGACGGCGATGTCGCGGTGTTCGCCCCCATCGACATCGACCACATCGACCGTCTCGGCTCCACGATCGCCGAGATCGCGACCGTCAAGGCGGGGATCATCAAACCCGGCGCCGCCGTCGTGTCGGCCGCGCAGCCGGAGGAAGCGCTGCGGGTGATCCGCCTTCGCGCCGAGAAGGAGGGGGCCACGGTCGCCGTGGCCGGCGAGGGTTTCGCCCTGGAGGGCCAGACCCTCGCGGTGGGCGGGCAGCAGCTCGATATCCGCGGTGTCGCCGGCACGTACTCCGAGGTCTACCTCCCCCTTTACGGTGCGCATCAGGGCGCCAACGCCGCCCTCGCGGTCGCCGCGGTCGAGTCGCTCATCGGCGGCGGCACGCAGCCCCTCGCGGCCGACGTGATCGCCGATGGTCTCGGCAACGCCACCTCACCCGGTCGCCTGCAGCTCCTCGGCACGTCGCCCACGGTCTTCGTCGACGCCGCGCACAACCCGCACGGCGCGCGCGCCCTCGTCGCCGCACTCGAGGAGTCGTTCGACATCGACGAGTGGGGCGCCGTGATCGGCATCCTCGAGGGAAAGGATGCCGCCGGCATCGTGTCGGCGCTCGTCCCGGGGGTCGCCCGTGTGTTCGCCACCGCCCCCGCCAGCGACCGCGCGACCGATCCCGACGTCATCGCCGACATCGCCGAGGCGGCCGAGCTGCCGGTCACCGTCCACTCCACGCTCGAAGACGCCGCGGACGCGGCTCGGTCGTGGGCTGCGGAGTCGGACCGCCGAGCCGTCGTCATCGCCGGGTCCGTCGTGCTCGCCGGTGAAGCCCTGCGCCTCGCCGACCTCGAAGACTGGAAGTCCGGGTGGCAGGGATGAGCCCCCGCGAATCTCGCGTCCCGCGCCCCCGTCGTCAACGCGGCGCCCAGGAGTCTCTCGGCGCTGTCGTCCTCGGCTTCGAGTCGATCATCGTGTTCCTCGGCGGCCTCGTGGTCTACGGCCTCAAGGTGCTGCCCCTCGGTATCGAGCCGTGGTGGGGAATCGTCGGAGGCGTCGTCATGGCGATCGCGATGGTCGCCATATCGGGATCGCTCCGGCACCGCTGGGCGCTGTTCGCCGGGTGGGGGCTGCAGGTCGTGCTGCTGCTCGGAGGCTTCCTCGTTCCGGCCCTCGCCGTCGTCGCCGTCATTTTCGGCGGCATGTGGGCGTATGCGACGATCAAGGGAGCGGCGCTCGACCGGCAGAACGCCCGACGCGCCGCTTCCCCCGACCTCTCGAACGGAGATTGACCCATGGCTACCGAAGAGACCCTCGTCCTCGTCAAGCCCGACGGCGTCGCCCGCGGCCTCACCGGCGCGATCCTCGCCCGCATCGAGGCGAAGGGCTATGCCCTCGTCGACATCCGCCTCGTCGAGCCCGACCGCGAGACCCTCGCCCGGCACTACGCCGAGCACGAGGGAAAGCCCTTCTACGAGCCTTTGCTCGAGTTCATGATGTCCGGCCCCTCGGTCGCCATCCGCCTTGCGGGAAACCGCGTCATCGAGGGCTTCCGCTCCCTCGCAGGCACGACCGATCCGACCACGGCCGCCCCCGGCACCATCCGCGGCGATTTCGGCCGCGACTGGGGCCTCAAGGTGCAGCAGAATCTCGTTCACGGATCCGACAGCGTCGAGTCCGCCGAGCGCGAGCTCGCCATCTGGTTCGCCTGATCCCGGATGCCGTGAAGGCCGCCGCCCCGTGAGGGGTGGCGGCCTTCGTCGTTGTGCGCCGACTGTCCGAGAAGCCCGGCCCCGCGCGCCTCGGCCCCGCGTGGAGGGGACCCGCGATGGTCGTGGCGGCCGGGCAACCTTCCCGGACTGCGCCGCGACCCGACGGCTCAGAGCTGAGACAGCACGTCCAGGCGCACCTGCGCCAGCACCGCGACGACCGCGAAAGCCACGATGGTCATGAGCGGCACCCAGACCATGAGACGGTCGGCGATCTCTTGCACGCGGGGGCGGGGGATGACCCCCTCGCGCAGCACGTGCAACGTCACGACGAAAAACGACGGGATGACGACCGACCATGTCACCATGCACCAGGGGCACAGCGTCCCCAGCACGAAAAGACTCTGCCCGATGAGCCAGATCACGAAGCACAGCGCGAAGACGAAGCCGAGCCAGAACAGCGCCCAGAACCACCGTGCGAACCGGGCACCGGCCAGCAGCGCCATTCCGACGACGATGGGGGCGATCCACGCGCCCAGCCCGATGATCGGGTTGGGGAAGCCGAACACGCTGCCCTGCGCGGACTCGAGGTTCGTGGAGCACTGGACCAGCACACTGAAGTCACAGGATGCCGCGGCCCCCGGATTCATCAGCTGATGAAAGCGCTCCATGGTGAGTGAGAACGCCGCCCACCAGCCCACCACCCCCGCGAAGACCAGCCAGATCGCGACGACGATCGGACGGCGGGGAATGACGGTTTCGCTCATGCCGCGATTCTCTCACCGCGCCGCTATGGGGTCGCTTTGAACGGGTTCACTCGTGAGTCGTGAAGACGCTGTGGTCGACGACCTCGCCCGTGAAGAGGTCGAGACCCGGGGGAGGACCGCTGCCTCGCGCGGCATAGTGCGCCTCCCATACGGCGACGGAGTTCGCGTACGCCGTGTCGTTGTGGGTGTCAAGCGGACTCGCAGGCCCGGGCATGAGCACCCGGTTCCCATTGGGCGGTGTCTCGTCGAACGCGTTCCCGTCGAGGGTCGGCACAACCTCCGCAAGGTGCGGGAAAGCATGAACGGGAACGTCGCGCAGGATGTCGAAGGAGTCGATGGGCGATCCGTTCGTCACGACACCCACGGTGTTGTCGGCGAACGTGCGATCCGAAGCGGGATGAGCGGCCATGATCCCTCCCCGGCTGGCCCCCTTCGCCGGAGCTTCGACCATATCGAGGCCCCGCCCGGCGCGAAATGTCTCCGTCGATGGGTATCGGCAATCGCGCCGGTCGTGGGCGTTCCCGGCACTTCGTGCGATAATGAAGGCCGATGTGACCGCGGCCGCGCCGCAGGAACATCACCCAGAAGACTTCGGGCGATGACCGCCCTTCGCAGCCCGGGCCGCAGGCCGGCTGCAGACCGAGTGAGTTCGCGGCCCCGCCGGGTGCGGCGCCGCATGAGATTTCGTCGGACGACGCGCGGTGTCGTCCGCCAGGGAGTACCCCGACATGGCCGATGTGACAGACGAACAGAACCCCACCGACGAGACGCCGATCTCTCCCGACACCGCCACCTCCGACGTCGCCCCCGTCGTCGACGAAGAAGAGGCTGCGGTCCAGGATGCCGAAGACGCGGCCGCCGACGACACCGAGGCGCCCGCGGTGCTCGACGTGGAGGACATCCCCGCCGCCGCGGACGACCGGTCTGAGGTCGACGCGTCGGAGCAGTCCGCTCCGACTGCGGATGAGGTCGCGCCGATCGCTGAGGCCGGGGTGCCGGCATCCGATTCCGCCTCGGAGGACTCGACACCCGCCGAGACGGAGACGGAGCAGCCCGAGGTCGCTCCCGCTCAGGCCGTGACCCCCGCCGAGCCCGAGACGCCCGCCCGTCCGACCGCCGTGTCGCTCGGCCTGCTTCCCGAGAACTTCGTATCCGCCGTCTCGACGGCCCTTCACTTCTATGCGCCCGCGCTTCCGCCCGTCGTGATCCGCGATGACTTCGACGACCGCGATGACGAGAGCCCCAGCGAGCGCGTCTCGGCCAACGCCCGCCGTCGCAACCGCCGCCGCGGGGGAGCGAACGACACCCGTGACGATGCCCCCGATGCTCCCACCACTCCGCCCGTGCGTCAGCGCGCGGTCGAGGTCATCACCGAGCCGCAGCGCATCAAGGGCTCCACGCGTCTCGAGGCGAAGAAGCAGCGTCGCCGTGACGGTCGCGAGGCCGGGCGTCGTCGCCCCGTCGTCACCGAGGCCGAATTCCTCGCCCGTCGCGAGGCCGTCGACCGCGTCATGGTCGTGCGCTCGAAGTCCGGTCGTATCCAGATCGCCGTCCTCGAAGACAACGTGCTCGTCGAGCATTACGTCGCACGCAACCAGGACGCCTCGCTCATCGGCAACGTCTACCTCGGTCGCGTGCAGAACGTGCTCCCCAGCATGGAGGCCGCGTTCGTCGACATCGGTCGCGGCCGCAACGCCGTGCTGTACTCCGGTGAGGTCGACTGGGACGGCGTCGAGACCAACAACCAGCCTCGCCGCATCGAGCTCGCCCTGAAGTCGGGGGACCGCGTCCTCGTGCAGGTCACGAAGGACCCCGTCGGGCACAAGGGCGCCCGCCTGACGAGCCAGATCTCGCTGCCGGGCCGCTACCTCGTGTACGTGCCGAACGGCACGATGAACGGCATCTCCCGCAAGCTTCCCGACACCGAGCGTGCGCGCCTGAAGAAGATCCTCAAAGAGGTGCTCCCCGAGTCGTCCGGTGTGATCGTGCGCACGGCCGCGGAGGGCGCTACCGAGGAGCAGCTGACCCTCGACGTACAGCGCCTCACCTCCCAGTGGGAGCACGTGTCGAGCCAGGTCAAGACGATCCAGGCACCCGCCCTGTTGCACTCCGAGCCCGACCTGCTGGTGAAGATCGTGCGCGATGTCTTCAACGAGGACTTCACGCGCATGCTCATCCAGGGTGACGAGGCACTGCAGACGATCTCGTCGTACCTGCAGGGCGTCGCCCCCGACCTGCTCGAGCGGGTCGAGAAGTACGAGGGCGAGCAGGACCCGTTCGACGCGTTCCGCGTGACCGAGCAGATCGAGAAGGCGCTCGACCGAAAGGTCTGGCTGCCGTCGGGCGGCTCGCTCGTGATCGACCGCACCGAGGCGATGACGGTCGTCGACGTCAACACCGGCAAGTTCGTCGGTTCGGGCGGCAACCTCGAAGAGACCGTGACGAAGAACAACCTCGAGGCTGCCGAAGAGATCGTGCGCCAGCTTCGCCTGCGCGACATCGGCGGCATCATCGTCGTCGACTTCATCGACATGGTGCTCGAATCGAACCGCGACCTCGTGTTGCGTCGTCTCATCGAGTGCCTCAGCCGCGATCGCACGAAGCACCAGGTCGCCGAGGTCACCTCGCTCGGTCTCGTGCAGATGACCCGCAAGAAACTCGGCCTGGGCCTGCTCGAGACCTTCAGCGAGGCGTGCGAGGTGTGCGCCGGTCGCGGCGTCATCGTGCACCACGACCCGGTGGCGAAGCACCGTCCCTCGGGCTCGTCGAACGGCAACAGCAACGGCTCGACCAACCGTCGCGGCCGTGGCAACAGCGGCGCCTCGAACGGAAACGGGAACAGCAACGGCAACGGTGGCGGCAACGCCTCCGCGCAGAACAGCGCCGGGGGAGCGGCCGCCCAGGCAGGGGGCACCCACGTGATCACCGAGGGCGTCAAGTCCGCTCTCGCACAGATCGCGGCATCGACCGTCAAGCCCAACCTCGACGACCCTGCCGTCGTCGAGGCGGCGGTCGTGGCATCCGTCGAGGCTGTCCTCGAGTCGAAGAGCGAAACCGTCTCCGAAGCCCCTGCGCCGGCTCGCGAGAAGCGACCCCGCAAGAAGCGCGAGCCGAAGGCTCCGCGCACGGAGAAGGACGCGCTCCTCGAGTCGGTGCTCGAGGCCCTGCCCGAGCCCAAGGCTCCGGGTCAGGGGCGCTCGCGTCGTCGTGTGACCACCGCGGCCCTGACGGGCACCCCGGTGAACGCACAGCCGTCGACCGAGTCCTGAACCCGCGATTCCTCGCGTCAGGGGTCACCTTCGGTCGCAGAGCTTTGCTCGCAGTGACCGACGGTGACCCCTCACCGTGTGGGACGCCGTTCTCGCGCCGTGATTCGAAGTCCCGAGGCGCGCAGCCGTCGCACGAGCTCCTTACCGCCCACGTGCTCGGCTCCCGCGCGCACCAGATCGGCGTGCCGCTCGTCGGGGACGTCGTAGTGGTCCAGGTCGAATGCTCGTCTGGGAATTCCGGCCGCCGCGGCGAAGGCGTGGAGCTCGTCGAGATCGCTGTCGCTGACGAGATGAGCCCACAGCCGTCCGTGCGCGGGCCACTGCGGGTCGTCGATCAGGATCGCCATCCGAGAATCCTACGATCGACACGCGGGTCGAATGCTTTTGCCGGATGCCGTGAGGTGAGCTAAACTCGACCCTTGGTGCGTCGCGTCCACTCCCGTGGGGAGCGTGACCCCGCGGGTTTGCTCGCCGGATCGCACCGAGACTTGGGCCGTGAGGCCCTCCCGACGTCATCAGACAACCGGAGCTCCGCGCTCCCGAACGAAAACAGGTGTGAAGTGGTTTACGCAGTTGTGCGCGCCGGCGGCCGCCAGGAGAAGGTCCAGGTCGGCACGGTCGTCGTGCTCGACCGCCAGAAGGCGAAGATCGGCGAGAGCATCCAGCTGCCCGCCGTCCTGTTCGTCGACGGCGACGCGGTCACGACCGACGCCGACAAGCTCGCGAAGGTCTCGGTCACGGCCGAGGTGCTCGGCGAGGAGCGCGGTCCGAAGATCGTGATCCAGAAGTTCAAGAACAAGACCGGCTACAAGAAGCGCCAGGGCCACCGTCAGGACCTCACGCGCGTCAAGATCACCGGCATCAAGTAAGAGCCAGGAGACGCAGAGATGGCACACAAAAAGGGCGCAAGCTCCACCCGTAACGGTCGTGACTCCAACGCACAGCGCCTCGGCGTGAAGCGCTTCGGCGGCCAGGTCGTTCTCGCCGGCGAGATCATCGTCCGCCAGCGCGGCACGCACTTCCACCCCGGCGCCAACGTCGGCCGCGGTGGCGACGACACGCTGTTCGCCCTGGCACCCGGTGCGGTCCAGTTCGGCGCGAAGGGCGGCCGCAAGGTCGTCAACATCGTCACCGCAGCAGCGGAGTAATTCCCGCGCTTCGGCGCACGAGGGGGTGGGCGCTGCCCACCCCCTCTTCTTTTTTCGAGTCGGCTTCGCCGGCCACACCCGGAAGGACCCGCCATGGTCACCTTCGTCGACCGCGTGACCCTGCACCTGCGTGCGGGAAAGGGCGGCAACGGCTGCGTCTCGGTGCGCCGTGAGAAGTTCAAGCCGCTGGCCGGTCCCGACGGAGGAAACGGTGGCAGCGGTGGCGACGTCGTGCTCGTCGCCGATCCGCAGACCACGACCCTGTTGTCGTACCACCACTCGCCGCACCGCTCCGCGGGCAACGGCGGATTCGGCATGGGCGACCACCGGTCGGGTGCCCTCGGCGAGGACCAGGAGCTTCCGGTTCCGCTCGGAACCGTCGTGAAGGACACCGACGGCAACGTGCTCGTCGACATGCTCACCCCCGGCATGCGTTTCGTCGCGGCCCCGGGCGGTCTGGGCGGCCTCGGCAACGCGGCCCTCGCCTCGCCGAAGCGCAAGGCTCCCGGTTTCGCCCTGCTGGGCACGCCCGGGTACGAGGGCGACGTCGTCCTCGAGCTCAAGACCGTCGCCGACGTCGCGCTGGTGGGCTTCCCGTCGGCGGGCAAGTCGAGCCTGATCGCGGCGGTGTCGGCCGCGCGCCCCAAGATCGCCGACTACCCGTTCACCACGCTCCACCCGAACCTCGGCGTCGTGCAGGCGGGCGACGCGCGCTACACCATCGCCGACGTCCCGGGCCTCATCGAGGGCGCGAGCGAAGGCAAGGGGCTGGGGCTGGAGTTCCTCCGCCACGTCGAGCGCTGCACGGCGCTCGTGCACGTCCTGGACTGCGCCACGCTCGACCCGGGTCGTGACCCGCTGAGCGACCTCGACATCATCCTCGCCGAGCTCGCCGCCTACCCGGTGCCCGAGGGGCAGGTTCCCCTGCTCGACCGCCCCCAGATCATCGCCCTGAACAAGGTGGACGTCCCCGAGGCGCACGAGCTCGCCGACTTCGTGCGCCCCGACCTCGAGGCCCGCGGTTTCCGCGTCTTCGAGATCTCGACCGTCAGCCGGTCGGGCCTGCGCGAGCTCACCTTCGCGCTGGGAGAGATCGTCGAGCAGCACCGCCTGGCCACGATCGACCAGACGCCCGCCGAGCGGGTCGTCATCCGCCCCCGCGGTGCCGAGAAGGACTTCACGATCAAGGTCGAGGGCGGCACGTACGGTCCCGTGTACCGCATCCTCGGCGACAAGCCGGTCAAGTGGGTCCAGCAGACCGACTTCCAGAACGAGGAGGCCGTGGGCTACCTCGCCGACCGCCTCGCGCGCCTCGGCGTGGAAGACGGCTTGTTCCGCGCCGGTGCCGTGGCGGGCGCGACCGTGGTCATCGGGCCCGGCGACGGCATCGTCTTCGACTGGGAGCCCACCCTCACCTCGGCCGCCGAGCTGATGACGGCCCCGCGCGGTACCGACCCGCGCCTCGTGCAGAACTCCCGCCGCACCTCGTCGGAGCGTCGCGCCGAGTATCACGAGCGGATGGATGCCAAAGCCGACGCCCGCGCCGAGCTCGAGGCCGAGCGACGCGCGGCGCGTGCAGTGGGGATCTCGCCCGACGGCGAGTCCTCCTCGGCTTCTCTCGAGGACGAGGAGCGGTGACCGCGACGACGCGCGCCGATATCCCCGGCGCCGCTCGCGTCGTGGTGAAGGTCGGGTCGTCGTCCATCAGCGGCGACGGTGCGCACCGCATCGACACCATCGTCGAGGCTCTGTCTCGCGCTCACGGCGCCGGCACCGAGGTCGTCCTCGTGTCCTCGGGTGCCATCGCGACCGCCCTCCCCCTGTTGGATCTCGAAGGCCGTCCTCACGACCTCGCAACCCAGCAGGCCGCCGCCGCGGTCGGACAGAACGTCCTCATGTGGCGCTACCAGACCTCGCTCGACCGTTTCGGCCTTCTCGCGGGGCAGGTGTTGCTCACGGCCGGCGATCTCGAGAACGCCACGCACCGCTCCAATGCGCGTCGCGCCATGGAGCGGCTGCTGGGTCTCGGCATCCTGCCCATCGTCAACGAGAACGACACCGTCGCCACCCACGAGATCCGCTTCGGTGACAACGATCGGCTCGCCGCCCTCGTAGCGCAGCTGATCGGTGCCGATGCGCTGGTCCTGCTCAGCGACATCGAGACACTCTTCACCCGGCCGCCGAGCGAGCCCGGTGCGCGTCCGATCACCGAGGTCGCCTGGGGCGACGACCTATCGGAGTTCGAGTTCGGCGCGGGTGTCGTCAACGGCGTCGGCACAGGGGGAGCGGCGACCAAGGCCTCCGCGGCCAAGCTCGCCTCCACCGCTGGGGTGGGTGTGCTCGTGACGAGCGCCGACCTCGTCGCATCCGCTCTCTCGGGGGAGTCGGTGGGCACCTGGTTCGCCCCTCACCCCGATCCCGTGACCCTGTCGACCGGCCCCGTGGGTGCCGTGACCCGCGCCGGTACACTGAGCGCATGACCGTGATCGCCGCCTCCGTCGACGAGCGCCTGCGTCTGGTCAAAGACGCCGCGCGCGAGATCGGACTGCTCGATTCCGGGCGCAAGAGCGTGCTCCTGCACGCGATCGCCGACGCCCTCGAGGCATCGTCGACCGAGATCGTCGCGGCCAACGCTCTCGACCTCGAGAGAGGGCGGCACGATGCCATCGGCGAGGCGCTGTTGGATCGGCTGCGGCTCGACGAGAAGCGCGTGTCGGCCCTCGCCGCCGCGGTCCGCGACGTCGCCGGGCTCCCCGACCCTGTCGGTCGCGTGCTCGACAGTCGGACGCTGCCCAACGGGCTTTCGCTCGAGAAGGTCGCCGTGCCCTTCGGCGTCGTCGGCTCGATCTACGAGGCCCGTCCCAACGTCACCGTCGACATCGCCTCGCTCGCGCTGCGCTCCGGCAATGCGGTCGTGCTGCGCGGCGGGTCGGCGGCGCAGAGCACCAATGCGCGGCTCGTGCAAATCATGCGCGACGCGTTGGCGAGCCAGGGCGTGAGCCCCGAGGCGATCCAGAGCGTCGACGACTTCGGCCGCGACGGGGCGAAGGCCCTCATGAACGCCCGCGGGCTGGTCGACGTCCTGGTCCCGCGCGGGAGCGCCGGGCTCATCGAGACCGTCGTCACCGAGTCGACCGTTCCGGTCATCGAAACCGGTGCCGGGGTGGTGCACATCTACCTCGACGCCACCGCGCGCGTTGACTGGGCCCACGACATCGTGCTCAACGCCAAGACACAGCGCCCGAGCGTCTGCAACGCCGTCGAGACGGTGCTCGTGCACCGCACGGCGGCCGACCGGCTGCTGCCGGAGCTGCTGGCATCCCTCGACCTTGCCGGCGTGACCGTTCACGGCGACGACGAGACGCGCGCGCACGACTCGCGGGTCGTTCCGGCGACCGATGACGACTGGTCGCGCGAGTACGGCACCCTCGACCTCGCCGTCCGCGTCGTCGACGACCTCGATCACGCGCTGGCGCACATCCGTCGGTACTCGACGCACCACACCGAGTCGATCATCACCGACGACCCCGAAGCGGCCGACCGCTTCCTCGCCGAGGTGGACTCCGCCGTGGTGCTGGTGAACGCCTCGACCCGCTTCACCGACGGGGGTGAGTTCGGCTTCGGCGCCGAGGTCGGGATCTCGACCCAGAAACTTCACGCCCGCGGACCCATGGGCCTCGCCGAGCTGACGAGCACCAAGTGGCTCGGGCGCGGCGACGGCCAGGTACGCGCCTGACCGCCTAAAATGGGACGCGCGCCTCGCGCAGACCTCTGATCGGAGCACTGATGACTTTCGTCGCACTTCTGGCCCACGCCGCAGAAGAAGGCGCCCACCACGGCGGCAACGTCCAGGCCCAGACCTTCTGGTACGGCGCCGTGGCGTTCCTGACCTTCGTCGCCCTGAGCCTCGTGACCCTGTCATACCGCAACGTGTCGAACCGTCACGCGCACAAGGCTGCGGCGTACACCCAGAAGCACGGGACGCCCACCCCCGAGGCGCACGGCCACTGAGGCCCACCGTATGTCGGTGACGCGCGCCCCTCGCATCGGGGTCATGGGTGGGACGTTCGATCCCATCCATCACGGTCACCTGGTCGCCGCCAGCGAGGTCGCTCAATCGTTCGATCTCGACGAGGTCGTCTTCGTGCCGACGGGTCGCCCGTGGCAGAAAGACGACGTCACCGAGAGCGAGCACCGCTACCTCATGACGGTGATCGCCACGGCATCCAATCCGCAGTTCACCGTGAGCCGCGTCGACATCGATCGCGCGGGGCCCACGTACACGATCGATACTTTGCGTGACCTGCAGCGTCAGCGCCCGGGTGCGGAGTTCTTCTTCATCACCGGCGCCGACGCGGTTGCGCAGATCCTCGGCTGGCGTCACCACCAGGAACTGTGGGACCTCGCGCACTTCGTCGCCGTCTCTCGCCCGGGTCACGTCCTCACCACGGAGGGCCTGCCGTCCGAGAACGTGAGCCAGCTGGAGATCCCCGCCCTGTCGATCTCGTCCACAGACTGCCGCGCCCGTGTGCGCCGAGGCCACCCCGTGTGGTACCTCGTGCCCGACGGCGTCGTGCAGTACATCGCGAAGCACCACCTCTACCGGAGCACAGCATGAGCACTCCCGAGAACCCCGAGACTCCCGCGCTGACCCGTCGTCAGCTGCGCGAGCTCCGCCAGACCGGCGCGACGCCCATCATCGTTCCGCAGCCCCAGGGCGAGAGTCCGGATGCCGAGACACCGGTCGAAGCTCCCGAAGCGCCGGTCGTCGACCGGGTTTCCGAGCCCGCTGTGGCGGAGCCCACCGTCGAGCACGCCACAGACGACCAGGCATCGCCCGACCACGGACCCGCCGTCTCGGAGGAGCCCGCGCGCGTCGCCGCGCGCGACGAGTCCTTCGCTCCCGCGCTCCGCCCCGAGTCGTTCGACGGCGCGTTTCGCGACGGCGACTTCGGTGTCAGCGGACTCACCCGCCGCCAGGTGCGCGCGCAGGAGAAGATCCGCACCGCGGCGGTGCCCGTGATCAGCTCCGACCTCGAGTCGTCGATGCCGCGCCAGAACGCCGCGCCCGCCGCGCAGGTCGAAGACGAGTCCGTTCAACCCGCGATCTTCCGTCCCGCCGCCCCCGACACCGCGGAGGCTCCGGTCGCCGCCGACTCCGGTACCGGTGCCTCGGTCGTGAACCCGGCCCTCGGTTCCGACTTGCTCGACGGTGCGACACCCGGGGTCACCCTTCCCGACTCGTTCGACCAGTTGCTCTCACGCAACGCGGCCGCGAGCGGCGGCGTGTCGACCCCGAACGCGCTGATCCTGTCGCAGACCCCGACCGGCGTTCCGCTGGTGGGCCCCGTCACCGCGACCGGCGAGGTCATGATCACGGGCACCTTCGAACTGCCCGAAGGCCTGGGCTCGGTCGGCCACGCACCCGGCACCACCGACGGCCGTGACGCCGACGCGGTGCTCCTCGACGGCGAGCTCCCGCCCGCCTCGTCACCCACCCCGATCGCTGCGAGTGCCGCGATCAGCACGGTCAAGCAACCCGGCGAGATCATTCGTCCGCCGGCGCCCGAGAAGGGGAGCAAGCTCCTCATCGGGCTCATCATCACGACCGGTGCTCTCTTCCTGGCGGTGGCCGTCACCCTCGGCCTCGCCTTCACGACAGGAGTCTTCCGATGACAGCCACCGATAACGGTCGCGAGATGGCGCAGATCGCCGCCCTCGCCGCCGACGCGAAGGGCGGCGATGACATCGTCGCCCTCGACGTCTCCGAGCCCCTCCCGCTCGTCGACATCTTCCTTCTCGTCACCGGTCGCAACGAGCGCAACGTCGCCGCGATCGCTGACGAGGTCGAGGAGAAGCTCCTCGAGCACGGCCACAAGCGCGTGCGTCGCGAGGGCCGCCAGGAGTCCCGCTGGATCCTTCTCGACTTCGGCGACCTGGTCGTGCACGTCTTCCACGAGGAAGAGCGCGTGTACTACGGCCTCGAGCGCCTGTGGAAGGACTGCCCGGTCGTTCCGATCGAGCTGCCCACGCCGGCACACGCCGCCGACTGACGTTCTCCCCGTCGACGCCCTCTGCCCCTGGCAGGGGGCGTTCTCGTTCATACGCCGGATTCATAGCCGCGGTGGCGCATGCTGGGGCGGTGTCACCGACCTCGCATCGCGTCCGGCGCAATCGTCGCCGGCTTCTGCTCATCGTCGCCGCTGTCGCCACCACGGTGGTCGTCGGTACGGTGGCGTTCGTCGCCGTGAATCTCGCGGGGGCGGCCAGCGGCATCCATCACTCCGATGCCGTGATGCCGGTCGCCGCTCCGGGGGTCGCCCAGGACGAGGGGGAGCAGAACATCCTCATCATGGGGCTCGACAGCCGCGTGGATGAGGACGGCAAGCCCTACCCGCAGGAGATCTACGACGCGATCCATGCCGAGGACGCCTCCGTCGGCGGCTACAACACGAACGTCCTGATGTACGTGCACATCCCGGCCGGCGGCGGCCAGGCGGTCGCCGTGTCGATCCCGCGCGACGACTACGTCGACTATGCGGGCGCCCCTGGCGGAACGAAGAAGGGCAAGATCAAAGAGGCCTACGGACGAGCCTTCGCCGCGAAGGACGACGAGCTCCGGGCTGCGGGTGTCTCGGAAGACGACGCGTATCAACAGGCACGCGACGCCGCTCGCACCGAGGAGATGCAGACGGTGTCTCAGTTCCTTGGTGGCGTGCCGATCGACCACTTCGTGGAGGTGACGATGGCGGCGTTCTACCGGGTCGCCCAGGCCGTGCAGCCCATCTCGGTGTGTCTGAACCACGCGACGGCCGACACCTATTCCGGTGCCGATTTCGCGGCGGGGCCGCAGCAGATCGACGCGTCGCAGGCGATGGCCTTCGTGCGTCAGCGTCGCGACACCGAGTACCGGAACGTCTTTCTCACCGACCTCGACCGCACGCGCCGTCAGCAGGCCTTCATGGTGTCGCTCGCCCTGAAGCTCCGCGATGCCCAGACGTTCACCGACTTCGGACGCCTGCAGGATCTGCTCGACACCGCGAAGCAGTACGTGGCCGTCGACAAGGGCTTCGACCTGCTCAGCCTCGCCTCGACCGCCCAGCGCCTCGCCGGGGGAGACGTCACATTCCAGACCCTGCCGGTCGAGCGCTTCGGCACAATCGACGGCGAGAGCGTGAACATCGTCGATCAGAAGGCGATCGCCGCCCAGGTCGCCGCCCTGCTTCACCCGGCGCCCGCCGCCACCCCGGATGCCGGCACGAGTGCCGCCCCGTCGGCGACCGACGCCCCCGCGACGACCGCCCCGTCGGCGTCGCCCAGCCCGACGTCATCGGTGTACACCGACTCGCAGCAACCGATGCGAGCGGGGTCGGTGCCCTGCGTGAACTGAGGCCGTTCAGCCGTACCGCTCGCGATACCGACGCTCGGCCGCGGGGTGCAGCGCGAGGGGCGAGGTGTCGATGAGGCTCGCAGGAGTCAGGTACTGGATGCCGAGGGCATCGGGGGGCACGAGGCCCGGGGCGTCATCGATGAGGGCGTCGACGAGCGCACGGGCCAGACCGTCGGCGAGATCGGCGCGGGCGAGCAGGAGGTTGGCGACGCCGATCGTGGGTACCGCCCGGGCCGCGCCGTAGACGCCGGAAGGGATCGTCGTCGCCGCATAGACGTCGGGGAACCGCGCACTCAGGACGGAGAGAGCGGGCGTCGTGTCGATGACCATGACCGGTACCTGCTGCGCCAGCTCCGAGATCTGCGGGGTGGGAACACCGCCCGACCAGAAGAACGCGTCGATTCGCGCCGCGGCGACGTCGGCCACGGCTTCGCGGAACGTGCGCTCCACCGTCTTCGGTCGCCCCGGCGCCGCCGCGATCACCCCCGAGGCATCGAGGACGCGTCGGGCGGTCGAGGCCGCGCCGGATCCCGGGGCGCCCAGCGAGACCGTGCGCCCCGCGAGGTCGGCGACCTGCGAGATCCCCGCGTCCGCGCGCACGATGCACTGCAGGTAGTTCTGGTAGACCCGCCCGATCGCGACGACGTCGTTGCCGACATCTGCTGCCGAATCCACCAGCGATAGCCCGAGGTCTACGGCGCGTTCCTGCAGGAGGCGGAGGTTGTCGATGCTGCCCTCGGTGGCGAGCGGCGAGACGGTCACGACGCTCGACGATCGCGTCGCGGCGGCCAGCAGATGACCGAACTCCAGGTAGCTTCCGCCCGCCTCACCGCACCCCAGCACCAGCGGTGTCGTCGCGGGCGTGGAGCAGGCGACGAGCGAGGCCGCTCCCATTCCGGCAGCCACGGAGAGGAACGCGCGGCGGGTCAGCGTACTCACGGCCGCGTCCACTCGAGCCGGGCCCCGAGCCCGCCGAGGGGTGAGCGCTCGAGGCGAAGGCTGCCGCCGGCGGTGCGCATCAGCTCGGCGACGATCGCGAGGCCCAGGCCCGTGCCGGGCGATGACCGGTGGGCCCCCGCACGCCAGAAGCGTGTTCCCATGCTGTCGAGATCCGCGTCCGCGAGGTGCGCGCCCGAATCGTCGACGTGCAGGGACACGCCCCGATCGTCTTCGCGCAGGGCGAGGCGCACGCGCGCCCCGTGGCCGGCGTAGTTCGCGGCGTTGTCGAACAGCACCTGCACCATCTCTTCGAGGTCGGCGCGGCCGCACGGGACGACGACGACGGTGTCGTCCGAGGCGTCGAGCATCACGCCTGCCTCGTCGAGTCGCCACCGGTGCAGATCGCCGAGTTCGGATGCCGACACCCGGCACTCGCGCTGAGCGCCCTCGTCCCGCGCGGCGTCGTATCCCTGTCGCGAGGCCGAGGCGCGGTGCTCGGCGTTGGCGAGGGTCAGCATGCGCTCGACCGTGTGCTCGAGTCGGTCGAGGTCGTGGTCGACCGCGGCGAGGTCGTCCGCGGCATCCGGATCCCGGGGCAGCGAATCGACGCGAAGCCGGATGGCGGCGAGGGGAGTACGCAACTGGTGCGACGCGTCGGCCACGAAGCCGCGCTGCTGCTCGAGGGTGTTCTCGACCTCGTCGGTCATGGTCGTGAAGGCGCGGCTGAGCCGTCGCAGCTCGGGCGGCCCGGTCGGCCGCAGCGGAACCGCCTCACGATGGGCCGTGAGGGCGGCTACGGCGGAGTCGAGAGCGCGCACGGGGCGCAGAATCCATCGCGTCCAGAGCAAAGAGGCCCCCATGAGAGCGGCGAGCAGCAGCAGCCCGACGATGACCACCAGCACCCAGGCCGACGCGACGTCGGCCTTCGCGCGCGCCAGGTCGACCTCGAGGACCACCACTCCCGTTGACAGGTCACCCGCCGCGATCACCGGTACGGCGACCAGCGCGGTGTCCGGCGCCCAGGGCGTGACGCGGGGCAGCGACACCTGTGGGATCGCCCGCGACGCCGCTCCGGCGATGGATCGCACGTTGAGACCGGGGGAGAGGCCGCCCGCGGAGGCGACCGCATCTCCCTTCTCATCGAGCACGAGCACCGCCTCGCCGTATACGGCGTGGAAGCGGTCGACGTACGCCTGCAGGCTCGACGTCCCTCCCTGCACGAGAGCGGTTCTCGCGCGCTGCACGACCTGATCGAGAGACGCCTGGCGCTGCAGGGCGATCTGCTGCGTGCGCGAGTCGGCGATGGACTGGGCGATCGGGATGAGCACCGCGATCACAGCGATGAGCCCGAAGACGAGCAGGGGGAGCAGAACGCGCCGTCTCACGGTGCGTCCTCGAGGCGGTAGCCGAAGCCGCGAACCGTCGTGATGGTGAGATCGGGCAGCTTCTGACGCACCTGCCCCATGTGAACGTCGAACGAGCGCGACGACGCGGCGTAGGCGTCGCCCCACACCTCGTCGAGGATGACCCGGCGACTCACGACGGTTCCCGCCCGACGGGCGAGCGAGAGCAGGATGCCGAATTCATTCGGCGTGAGGGCGACATCGCGGCCCGCCATGCTGACGCGCCGCGCGTCGACGTCGATCGACAGCGCCGATGTCTCTACCCGCGTCGGCTCTGCGGGGGGATTGTATCGGCGCGTGACGGCGATCAGGCGGGCGAGGAGTTCGTGGAGGCGCACGGGCTTGACGAGGTAGTCGTCGGCACCGAGAGAAAGGGCACGGACCGTCGAGCGCTCGTCGCCGCGTGCGGTCACCACGATGACGGGGATCTGGCTCACGTCGCGCAGATCGCGCAGCACGTCGAGCCCGTCCCTGTCCTCGAGGCCGAGGTCCAGCAGCACCGCCTGTACCTCGCGGTGGCGCAGAAGCACGTCGCTGCCCCGCGAGACGCGGGTGCACGTGTGGCCGGCGCGGCTCAGGGCCGAGACGAGGGCCGCGGCGACCGAGCCGTCGTCCTCGGCGACGAGTACGTGCATGCTCCATCGTAGACACAGGCTCCACGTCGACGTGGTGCCCAATGTAAGGCCACTGTAAGGATCTCGATCGACCGAGCCGTCGGCCACCACGATGGCCCATACGCCTCGTCACCGCCGCCGGAGGCTCCTCTGCCGGCGGTGACGAGACGACCAACGTCCCTCGACCGATCGGATTCCTCATGTCGACGACGACAACGATCCCCACGAGTCTGCGGCGTTCGATCTCGAACACCCTCAAAGGCTCGGCCGGGAACCTCGTGGAGTGGTACGACGTCTACGTCTACTCCGTCTTCGCGGTGTACTTCGAGTCGCAGTTCTTCAGCTCCGATGACAAGAACTCCACCATCTACGTGTGGGCGATCTTCGCCGTCACCTTCCTCATGCGGCCGATCGGCTCGTGGTTCTTCGGCCGCTTCGCCGACCGATACGGCCGCCGCCTGTCGCTGACCGTGTCGGTGTCGCTCATGGCGTTCTGTTCGCTGATCATCGCGTTCGCGCCCACCGCCGAGGCGATCGGCGTCGGCGCCGTCGTGATCCTCGTGTTCGCGCGCCTGCTGCAGGGCTTCGCCACCGGCGGCGAGTACGGCACGAGTGCCACGTACATGTCCGAGGCGGCCATGCCCGGACGCCGCGGGTTCCTCTCGTCGTTCCACTACGTCACGCTCGTCGGCGGACACGTCCTCGCTCAGACGACACTGCTGATCATGGTGCTGACCCTCGACGAAGAGGCCATCTCGACCTGGGGCTGGCGCGTCGCCTTCGCCATCGGCGGCGTCGCAGCGGTGGCGGTGTTCTGGATGCGTCGCACCATGGATGAGTCGCTCGAGAAGCACGTGCTCGACGACACCAAGGCCGGTCGCGCGAAGGACTCCGGGTCGATGCGCGACCTTCTCGTCAACAACTGGCGACCTCTCCTGCTGTGCTTCGCCATCACCGCCGGCGGCACCGTCGCGTTCTACACGTACTCGGTCACCGGGCCGAACATCGTCAAGACCGCTTTCTCGGGGGGAGACGTCGTCACCGGCACCGTCATCAACCTCATCGCGCTGACCGCGCTGATGCTCATGCAGCCCCTCGGCGGCTGGCTGTCCGACAAGGTCGGACGCAAGTCGCTCCTGGTCTTCTTCGGCGTCGGCGGTGTGCTGTACACCTGGTTCCTCATCACCATGCTTCCGCAGCAGACCAACGAGTTCGCCGCCTTCGCGATCCTCCTCGGCGGCTTCGTGATCCTCACCGGGTACACCTCGATCAACGCGCTCGTGAAGGCGCAGCTGTTTCCGACGCACGTGCGCGCCCTGGGCGTCGGGCTCGGCTACGCCCTCGCCAACTCGCTGTTCGGCGGAACGGCGCCGCTGCTCTACGCCGGAGCGCAGTCGGCCGAGCAGGTGCCGCTGTTCATCGTCTACGTGACGGTCATCATCGCCGCATCTCTCGCCGTGTACGTCTTCGCCCTGCGCAATAAGGCACCGAACTGGCTCGACGACGAACTGGTGATGCGCGAGGCGCAGCAGCAGAAGTCGCGCGAGACGGTGGTGGCCCGCTGAGACCGTGGTGAGGGCGCCTCTTCCGTCGGGGGAGGCGCCCTCACCACGCGGGGTGGGGATCGTCCGCGCGTGCGCCGGGTCGCGGCATCCGGGGTCGAGGTCCAGCCCTTCGCGCGTCGCGTCGCTCACCAAACGCGCCTGAATCGGATCGCGTCAGCAGAATCGGATGCCGCGGCCCCTTGCATCCGCTATCGATGCGAAGATCCGGATCCGGTGCGCAGCGGGAGCCCGAGAAGCGCTCACCGAACGACGAAAGCCCCCGCAGAAGCGGAGGCTTTCTCTTGTGGTGGACCTGAGGGGACTCGAACCCCTGACCCCCTGCATGCCATGCAGGTGCGCTACCAGCTGCGCCACAGGCCCATTTTCTGTTTTCCGCCCCGTTTGAGGCAACTCCATGAGCTTACAACACAGATCGGGAGTGCAAGAAATCGGCGCCGCCGGGCGTGTCGTCGGATGCCGCCACCGCGAGCAGGACGGCCCTTCGCAACCGCTGGGCGCGAGCGCTGAGGGCTCTCTGTCGCGCAACGTACTCGCTCTTCCCCTCGGGCGTTTCGATGGGCACCGGCGCATAGCCCCACGCGGTGAGATCGTACGGCGAGGCCTGCATATCGAGCGCGCGGATGTCGCGCGCGAGCTCGAACGCGTCGAGCAGCAGCGGACCGGGAACCAAGGGTCCGAGCTTCACGGCCCACTTGTAGACATCCATTCCGGCGTGCAGGCACCCGGGCTGCTCGCGCGCGGCCTGGTCCTCGCGTCGGAGCGGTGTGCGGTTGAGTGGTACCGCCTCGGGAGTGAAGAACCGGAAAGCGTCGAAGTGCGTGCACGTGAGGTCGTGGGCGTCGACCACCGCGTCCGTACCGTCGCGGCCGAGACGCAGCGGAACGGCGTGCCGCACCTCGTCGGAGCGATAGGCCATGGCCCACTCGTGCAGCCCGAAACATCCGAACCGTGCGGGTCGGTCGAGCGTTGCACGCAGCAGGTTGACGATCCCGCGGTACATCGACCCCTTCTCGATACGGAAACGCTCGGCATCCACCTCTACTCCGGCGCCCTCGGTCCGGTACCAGCGCCACGTGGAGCGCTCTCCGGCCCCCTCGAGCAGGACGCCCGCCCCCGGGTGCCACCGTCGCAGAATCGCGGGCTTGTAGGAGTAGTACGTGAAGAGGAAGTCCTCGACCGGGTGCTTCTGCGCCCGGCTCGCACGAGCGCGGTGATCAGCCGTGAGCGCGTCGGCTCGGGCCGCGTGTGCCTCGATGGCGGCCGTCCACTCTTCGCGCGTCAGGACGTTGTGAGTCGCGAGTTGCGTCACTCGACCGGCTCGATGAGCTCGGGGGAGTCGTTGCGGACGTTGCCCACCGCCGAAGAGACCACATGGTCGTCGAGGGTCTCGGCCATGTCGGGAGCGGCGTCGATGGCCGCATCGAGGATGTCTCCGACGTTCTCGGTCGTGGGGTCGAGCCAGGCGTCGGCGAAGTCGGGGTCCATGAACAACGGCATGCGGTCGTGGATGGATCCCAGTCGCCCGATCGCGTCACGGGTCAGGATCGTGCAGCTCAGCACCCAGCGCGCCGGGTCGTCGTCGGCGAGAGCGGGGTCTTTCCACCACTCGTAGAGCCCCGCGAAGAAAAGGGGCGACCCGTCGGCGGGGTGGATGTAGTGCGGCGTCTTGCCCTCGTCGGTGGTCTTCCACTCGTAGTACCCGGATGCCGGGATCACGGCGCGTCGCTTGATGAGCGCGTTGCGGAACATCGGCTTGTCTTCGACGTCTTCGCTGCGCGCGTTGAACGCCCGCGCGCCCATTGCGCGGTCTTTCGCCCACCCGGGGATGAGGCCCCACCGCGCCACCTCGAGGCGGCGCACCGGTGGCTCGCTCTTGATCGAGTCGAGCACGATCGCCACCTGCGAGGTGGGAGCGATGTTGTACGAGGGCTTCGGCAGTTCGTCGGCCTCGACGTCGACGCGCAGCACCCCCACGAGCTCGGAGGCCACGTTGGCTACGACGAATCGACCGCACATGCCTCCACCGTACGCGTCCCCTCCGACATCGGACCGCGGGCCGGGCCGAGGCCGCGGACGGCCTCGCGATATGCGCCACCTCGATCCCGGGTGCGACCGCCATCGCGCTTGTCGCCGAACAGGCGCACGGCGACCGGCGCCGCGGCATCCGGGATCAGGCGTCGTTCGAGATGACGCCCGTGCTGCGGAGTCGGTCGAGAAGGCCCGCGCCGTCGGACTCGGTCACCCACGGCACCTCGGCCGCGGAGTGGTCGTCGACCACGGTGCGGCCACCGGCGAGCACCGCTTCGGCAGGGAGGAGCTTGCGGATCGCCACCGCGGCGACGTTCTGAGGGTGCTCGATGGCGAACCCGGTATAGATCGCGTCGTCGTGCTGCCCGTCGTCGCCGACCAGCAGCCACTTCACCTGCGGGAATTCCGTGGCGAGGCGGCGGAGGTTCTGTTCCTTGTGCTCCCGACCGCTGCGGAACCAGCGATCGTGCGTCGGGCCCCAGTCGGTGAGCAGGAACGATCCCGCGGGGAAGAGATGTCGGCGCATGAAGCGCGTGAGGGTCGGTGCGACGTTCCATGCGCCGGTCGAGAGGTAGATCACCGGCGTACCGGGGTGCTCGCGAGTGAGGCGTTCGAGCATCACGGCCATGCCCGGCACGGGCTGGCGCGCGTGCTCGTCGACGACGAACGAGTTCCAGGCGGCGAGCAGCGGGCGCGGGAGCAGCGTGACCATGACGGTGTCGTCGATGTCGCTGACGACGCCGAACCGCACGCCGGAGCCCACGATGAACACGCGTGTCTCGGCGGGCTCGCTGCCCTCGACCGACATGGTGATGGTCTGCCAGCCGGGGGAGAGGGTCGCGGGGAGCTTCGCGTCGATCACTCCGCCGCGGTCCGCGACGACGCGGTGCGTGACCCCGTCGATGACGACATCGACCTGGGCGAAGCCGACGGGAACGGCGGCGAAGCTGCGCCACCCCCGCAGGCTCGCGAACTCCCCCGTGGAGGTGCGCTTGATGGGCGGGGCGATCAGCACGCGGCCGAGAACGCGTACCCACTCCTCGGAGCCGTACCCCGGGAACCCGGTGACGGCCGGACGCAGGCCGCGGGCGCGCGCTCGACGTTCGCGCCAGCGGTGGAAACGGCGCTCGAGTCGGGCGAACCAGAGCACTTTGGCGCGAGGAGAGCGAGGCATCTCCCTCAGTCTTTCACGTCACCGTCCACCGGTTCGAGGGGGGCGGCCTCATCGGCGAGGTGACGGCGTTCCATGCGCTCGATGATCTTCTTGCCGACGAAGACCAGCACGAAGAAGACCACGAGGATGCCGACGAAGACATAGCCCGCGTAGTGGATGCGGTCGGAGAGCTCGCGGTAGGTACCCGCGGCCGAGGCCGCCACCGTGACGTACAGGCTCGACCAGACGAGGCACGCGGGAGTCGTCCACGCGAGGAAGCGACGGTAGCTGTAGCCGCTCATGCCGACCGTCAGCGGCACCAGGGAATGGAGCACCGGCAGGAATCGTGACAGGAAGATCGCCGGTCCGCCGCGCCGACGCAGGTACCGGTCGGCGCGCTCCCAGTTGCGTTCGCCGAGCTTCTGTCCGAGGCGCGAGGCGCGGATGCGCGGACCGAAATAACGGCCCAGCCAGAACCCGAAACTCTCGCCGATCAGGGCCCCGACGACGATGGCCGCGGCCAGCACGACACCCTCGAGCGGCGAGGCGACGGCGGTTCCCGCGACGATCACCATGGTGTCGCCCGGAACGATGAGGCCCACGAGCACGCTGGTCTCGAGCATCATGGCCACGCCCGCGACCACGGTACGCAGCACCGGGTCGACGTCGCGGACCAGGTCGAGCAGTGACGTGAGAATATCGTTCACCTCCGTCAGCCTAGGCCCGCCGCACCGCTCTAGCCTGGGAGCGTGCCCCGCTCGCTTCCCCCGTTCACCCTGGCGCGGTGGAAAGACCCCGAGGCGATGTTCCTGCACCTCTTCGCTGCGGCGGGCGATGCGTTCTGGCTCGACGCCGGCCGCGACGCCTCATCGGGGTGGAGCTGGATGGGCACCGGGCGCCTTGACGCGGGTGACCGGGCCCTGCAGAGCGATGTCGCAACGTTCGGCGACGCGACCGATGACGCCGGTCCGTTCCGCGGCGGATGGGTCGGTTGGCGCTCCTACGAGGGCCGGGACTCCTGGCTCCGTGTCGACACCTTCCTCGCGTTCGACCACACCCGGCGACGCGTGCACGTCTTCGGCGACGCCGACCTCGCCGCACGGGCCGCCGCCGCGCCGCCGGCCGTGGCCGTCGATCCCGCGGCGAACCGGGGCACGGCATCCGCTCGCGTGAGTCCCGACCGCTACGCCGAGCTCATCGAGGCGTGCCGCGCTCGGATCCGCGAGGGCGACGCCTACCAGCTGTGCCTCACCACCCGCTTCACGGTGCCGGGTGAGCACGACGCGGTCGCGGTGTTCCGGCGGCTGCGGCAAGCCTCCGCCTCGCACCACGCGGGTTTCGTCCGCATCGGTGGCGCGACGCTGGTGAGCGCTTCTCCCGAACGCTTCCTCGAGGTGCACGACGGCCGCGTGCACACCCACCCCATCAAGGGCACGCGTCCGCGTTCCGCCGATCCCGCTCGCGATCGCGCCCTCGCCGACGAGCTGCGGGCGGATGCCAAGGAGCAGGCCGAGAACGTCATGATCGTCGACCTGATGCGCAATGACCTGTCGCGCGTCTGCGAACCGTCGACGGTCGGGGTCGACCGACTCCTCGACGTGGAGACGTATCCGACCGTGCATCAGCTCGTGAGCGAGGTGTCGGGGCGACTCCTGCCCGGGACCACGATCGCGGAGCTGCTCGACGCCGCGTTCCCGGCCGGAAGCATGACGGGGGCTCCGAAGAGGTCTGCGATGCAGATCCTCG
The DNA here is from genome assembly GCF_003385695.1 of Microbacterium sp. AG157. Classification (NCBI taxonomy): domain Bacteria; kingdom Bacillati; phylum Actinomycetota; class Actinomycetes; order Micrococcales; family Microbacteriaceae; genus Microbacterium; species Microbacterium sp. AG157. The sequence goes on along the minus strand of NZ_QRDK01000004.1, from coordinate 234,068 downwards.
CCGAGCTCGAGGGAGCCGAGCGCGGCATCTACTCCGGCGCCTTCGGCTGGATCGGCGACGACGGGGCGGCAGACCTCGCGATGGTCATCCGGAGCGTCGTCGTGGAGCGGGATGCCGCCTGGGTCGGCGCCGGCGGCGGGATCACGTGGCGCTCGGTCGCGGCATCCGAGGTCGCCGAGGTGGGGATCAAAGCGCGAGCGCCCCTCGCCGCTCTCGGTGCCCGAGTACCGCCCGGGTGGTGACGGCGGGTCCGATAGCCTGGGAGTTGGTCCCCGCGGCCTCCCGACCTTCACGATTGGCTTCACCCGTGTCTCAGAACTCCGCAGCAGACCCCCGCGAGGGGGGCTTCGACACCCACGCCATCCAGGCGAAGTGGCAGCAGGCTTGGGCCGAGAAAGACCCGTTCCGTGCCGGGGGCGACGATGACAAGCGCCCCCGCAAGTACGTGCTCGCGATGTTCCCCTACCCCTCGGGCGACCTGCACATGGGCCACGCCGAGAATTACCTCTACAGCGACATCGTGGCGCGCTTCTGGCGCCACCGCGGCTACAACGTGCTCAACCCGATCGGCTGGGACTCGTTCGGCCTGCCCGCAGAGAACGCCGCCATCAAGCGCGGCGCCGACCCCGTCGAGTGGACCTACGCCAACATCGCGCAGCAGAAGGCGAGCCTGAAAGACTACGGCGTCTCGTTCGACTGGAGCCGCGTGCTGCACACCAGCGACCCCGAGTACTACCGATGGAACCAGTGGCTGTTCCAGAAGCTGTACGAGAAGGGCCTGGCCTACCGCAAGGACGCCCTGGTCAACTGGGACCCGGTGGATCAGACCGTGCTCGCCAACGAGCAGGTGCTGCCCGACGGCACCTCCGAGCGCAGCGGCGCCGTCGTCGTCAAGAAGAAGCTGACGCAGTGGTTCCTGCGCATCACCGACTACGCCGACCGCCTGCTCGACGATCTGAACCAGCTCGAGGGCTTCTGGCCGAGCAAGGTCATCCAGATGCAGCGCAACTGGATCGGCCGCTCGATCGGCGCTGACATCGAGTTCGAGATCGAGGGCCGCGACGACAAGATCACGGTCTTCTCCACCCGCCCCGACACGCTCCACGGAGCGACGTTCTTCGTCGTCGCGCCCGAGTCCGATCTGGCGACCGAGCTCGCGGCATCCGCGGATCAGGGGGTGCGCGAGACGTTCGAGGCATACCTGGCTCAGGTGCAGCGCGCGACCGACATCGAGCGTCAGGCGACCGACCGCCCCAAGACCGGGGTGTTCCTCGGTCACCACGCGATCAACCCGGTGAACGGCGAGAAGCTGCCCATCTGGGCCGCCGACTACGTCTTGGCCGACTACGGTCACGGCGCGGTCATGGCCGTGCCCGCGCATGACCAGCGCGACCTCGACTTCGCCCGTGCCTTCGACCTGCCCGTGAAGGTCGTCGTCGACACGACAGCGCCGATCACCGGCGCGATCCCGGTCATCGAGCTCGACGACGAGGGCGTGCCGATCGACCCGCTCGGCGACATCGACGACCTGGATCCGGTCAAGACCGGCATCGCGCTCACCGGAGACGGTCGCATGATGAACTCGGGCTCGCTCAACGGGCTGTCGAAGCGTCACGCGATCACCCGCATGATCGAGGAGCTCGAAGCCAAGGGCGTCGGCCGCGCCGCGAAGACGTACCGCCTGCGCGACTGGCTGATCTCGCGTCAGCGCTACTGGGGGACGCCCATCCCGATGCTGCACGGGGAGGACGGCTCGATCACGCCGGTTCCCGCCGACCAGCTGCCGGTGACGCTGCCCTCGGTCGAGGGGCTCGACCTCAAGCCCAAGGGAACCTCGCCGCTCGGCGCGGCCACCGACTGGGTGCAGGTGACCGACCCCGAGACGGGCCAGACGCTGCTGCGCGACCCCGACACGATGGACACCTTCGTCGACAGCTCGTGGTACTACCTGCGCTTCCTGTCGCCGAACAGCGAGACCGAGGCGTTCTCCGCCCGCGAGGCGAACAAGTGGGGCCCCGTCGACTTCTACATCGGCGGCGTCGAGCACGCGATCCTGCACCTGCTGTACGCGCGCTTCATCACCAAGGCCCTCTTCGACATGGGCCTGGTGGAGTTCACCGAGCCGTTCTCGAGCCTCATCAACCAGGGCATGGTCATCCTCGACGGCACGAAGATGTCGAAGAGCAAGGGCAACCTGGTGCTGTTCCAGGAGGAGCTCGACGCCCACGGTGCCGACGCCCTGCGCGTCGCGCTCGCCTTCGCGGGCCCCGTGGAAGACGACAAAGACTGGAACGACGTCTCGACGACGGGTGCGGCCAAGTTCCTCGCCCGCGCCCTGCGTATCGCTCACGACGTCGACAGCGAGACCGACGTGGTCTGGGCCGAGGGCGACTCCTCGCTCCGCCGTGTCACGCATCGCCTGCTGGCGGATGCCGCGAACCTCATCGAGCAGACGAAGTTCAACGTCGTCGTCGCCCGCCTGATGGAGCTCGTCAATGCCACCCGCAAGGCGATCGACGGAAAGGCCGGCGCGAGCGACCCCGCCGTCCGCGAGGCGGCCGAGGTCATCGCGATGACCCTCGACCTCTTCGCCCCGCACACCGCCGAAGAGATGTGGGCGACGCTCGGCTACGACGGTTTCGTGGGACTCGCGACCTGGCGTCAGGCCGACCCCACGCTGCTCGTCGAAGACACGGTCACCGCCGTCGTGCAGATCGACGGCAAGGTGCGCGGCACGCTCGAGGTCTCGGCCAAGATCGGCGCCGACGAGCTCGAGGCCCTCGCCCGCGGCGACGAGCGCATCGTCCGCGCCCTGGGCGAGCGGGAGATCGTGCGCGCGGTGGTGCGTCCGCCGAAGGTGGTCAGCTTCTCGACGAAGTAGGTTCTCGCTCCGGATGCCACGTCCCCGGCGCTCTGCGGAGTGCGCGGGGCCGTGGCATCCGGCATGTGGAGAGGTCCGCCTGGCGCGTGCGGCGCCGGGCGGGTGATCGCCTGTGGCACGTGCTGATCCCGCGAGTCGCGCTCGTTCGCAAGGAGCGGTGCTCTCGGATCGCTCACCGGGCGCGGGAGTAGACCGTGCCGTCTCGCGCGCGGTGTAGGAGACCCGCGTCGACGAGGTAGCGGCGCATCGCAGCGACATCGTCGACGATCTGCGCGAGCCGGTCGTTGATCTCGCGCTCGCTCAGCGTCTCGCCGGGGGACAGCACGCGCTCGGCGATGCGCGCGTGGACCTCGTCGCGGTCGGCGACGCGGGAGGGATACGTCGCGAGGCGGCCGTCGACGAACAAGCGGTCCACACCCGTCGGACGGGTCACCGGAGGTGCGGCGGCGAGGGCCTTTCGGAAGACGTCGGGTTCGACGCGCCACGCCTCACCGTCGAACGAGACGAGACCGGCCGTGTGCAGGGTATCGACGACGCGACGGCGTTTGCCGGTCGACAGCATGTCGAGCGCCGGCTCGATGGGCTGATTCAGCACGATCCGTGCGTAGATATCGCGCGCGTTGTCGTCGGCGAGGGCGGATACCAGCGCGCGCCAGGCGTTCGGGGACATCGCTCCAGGCTAGGTGCGGGTCCTCCACATCAGAAGAATGCATGTGGCTGTCCACCGGCAGGCGTTTGCACTCCACGCGGAGGAGGACCGTTCGCCTAGCGTCGTGGCGTGACCGACCGGCCCCTCTCCACGACCGCGGCGACGCCGGGCGCCCCGCGCGAAACGGAGCAGGGTCCAGGCAACGCAGAGCGTGATTCCGCCGGCCCCGTGATGGGCGCCCTGCCCCCTCGAGCCCGCCTCAGAATCGGGGCGGTGATCGTCCTGGTGCTCCTCGCCTTCGCCGTCACCATCGGCATCGGCATGCTGCGGGGCGCGACGGGTGCCCAGATCGTCGAACCGACGCCGTCATCTTCTTCGTCGCCCGCGGGTCTGCCCGCCGGAACGGGACTGTACGTCCACGTCGCGGGCGCGGTGCGTGAGCCGGGGCTGTACCGGTTGGATGCCGGCGACCGGGTCGCCGATGCGATCGGTCGCGCCGGAGGCTTCTCCGACGATGCGCAGCGCGACGCGGTCAACCTGGCGCGTCCCGTGGCCGACGGCGAGCAGATCGTCGTTCCCCTTGTCGGCGCCGAGACCGTCGCCCCCGCCTCCGGTGCGGGCGGCGGCGCCAGCGGACCTCTCGACCTCAACACCGCCACACGCGAACAACTCGACGAGCTCCCGCGCGTCGGGCCGGCGATGGCCGACCGCATCCTGGAGTGGCGCAAGACGAATGGGCGTTTCACGAGCGTCGACGATCTGCTGTCGGTCCCGGGGATCGGCGAGAAGATGCTCGCCGGTCTTCGAGACCTGGTGCGCGTGTGAGGGGCCGACCCGGTGCGCGCCGACGTTCTCTTCGTGCGGTCTCCGTCGCCGCAGCGACTTGGGCCGCCGCGGGCGGGGCGACGATGGTCTCGGATGCCACCGTGTTCTCGGTGGTGCTCACCGTCGCTGCGTCTGCGGCCACCGCACTCTACGCGTGGCGACGCACCGCGCTCCTCGCCGTCGTGGCCGTCGCCCTCGCCTGTTCGGCTGCCACGGCGGGGGCCGTGGCGTCGGCGAGTCCGGCCCGGGGGCAGATCGCCGCCCTCGAGACCGACGGGGGACGACACCTCGAGCTCGAGGTCGTCGTCACCGGGCGCATCGACGGTTCACCCGACGGCGGGGCCTGGTTCGACGCGGTCGCCACACGCGTTCGCGCGGGAAAGCTCGCCGTGACGGGCACGATCCCCGCTCGCGTCCTCGTCGATCCGGAGGGACGTTCGGCGCTGGCCGATGCGAGCATGGGGAGCGAGGTCCGGCTGACCGGACGGGCCGTGCCCTCCGACCCGGCGGATCGAGCCGCTCTCGTCGTGCGGGCGAGCTCGATCGAAACCGCCTCGGCCCCGGGAGGGGTGTGGGCCGTCTTCGAGGGGCTCCGCGACGGTCTCGTGGCCTCGACACGGGGCCTCCCACAGCCGGGGGCAGGTCTCGTCCCCGGCCTCGCCGTGGGCGACACCTCCAGCCTCGACCCCGCCACCGAGGCCGCCATGAACGCCTCGTCGCTGTCGCACCTCACCGCGGTCTCTGGCACGAACTGCGCGATCGTCGTCGGTGCGGCGTTCGCCGTGCTGGCTCTCTGCGGAGCGTCCCGAGGCGCACGGGTGGTGGGGGCGATGCTGGTGCTGACCGCTTTCGTGGCTCTCGTGACGCCCGAGCCCAGCGTCGTCCGCGCCGCCGCCATGGCGACGGTGGCGATGATCGCCCTCGCGCTCGGGCGCCCCGCGATCGGTGTGGCGGTGCTGTCGCTCGCGGTGACGGTTCTTCTCGTGATCGACCCGTGGCTCTCCCGATCCCTCGGCTTCGCTCTCTCGGCCGCCGCCACCGGGGCTCTGCTGGTGCTCGCCCGGCCGCTGGCCACCGGCCTGGAACGATGGATGCCACGCGCCCTCGCCCTGACCCTGGCGGTGCCCACCTCGGCCCAGCTCGTCTGCGGACCGCTCATCGTGCTGATCGATCCGCACGTCCCCTTGCTGGGCGTCGCGGCCAACCTCGTCGCCGACCCGGCCGCCGCCCCGGCGACGATCGCGGGGGCACTGGCCTGTATCGCCCCGTTCCCCTGGCTACGAGACGGGCTGACCGCACTCGCCTGGGTGCCGGCGGCCTGGATCGCCGCCGTCGCGCACACGACCGCGGCGGTGGCGGCGCAGAACCTGCCGTGGCCCGACGGGCTGTTCGGGGCGACGCTGCTGGCTGCGGTCGGAGCCGCCATCAGCCTCGCCGTCATCCGGCCACGAAGGCTGCCGAGAATCACCGCTCTGGCCTCCGCCGCCGTCGCCGTCGTGCTCGGCCTCATGCTCGGGCAGACGGCCGTGCGCACGGTGGCAGGGCCGCTCACGGTTCCTGCCGCGTGGCAGGTGGCGATGTGCGACGTGGGCCAGGGCGACGCGACGCTGTGGCGATCGGGGGACGCCGTGGCTCTCGTCGACACCGGGCCGGAGCCCGAGGCTCTGACCCACTGCCTGCAGACGTTCGGGGTGGAGCGCTTGGCCGTTGTCGTCCTCACGCACTTCGATCTCGACCACGTGGGCGGATCGTCGGCGATCGTGGGCCGGGTGGACCTCCTCGTCCACGGGCCGCCCGACGAGGCGAACGACGAGCGGCTCCTCGACCGGTTCGCGGCCGCAGGAGCCCGCCTCCAGCTCGCGACGATCGGGATGACGGGAGCCGTGGGCACGACGCGATGGCAGGCGCTCGGCCCGCTACCGAACGCCGAACCCGGCAACGACGCCTCGGTCGCCCTCGACGTGGTCGGTGGGGGTTTCCCTCGTACCGTGCTCCTGGGCGACCTCGGGGAACAGGCGCAGTCCGCCCTCCGCCGGCGCATCGACGTCCCCCGCGTGCAGGTCGTGAAGGTCTCGCACCACGGCAGCGCCGATCAGGATGCCGCGCTCTACCGCGCTCTGCACCCCACGATCGGGCTCATCGGCGTCGGTGCCGACAACGACTACGGTCATCCGACCGCGAAGCTCCTCGGCCTCCTGACGGCTCTCGGAACGACCGCGGCACGTACCGATCGTGACGGCGCACTCGCGGTCTGGCTCGATGCAGACGGACGGTTGACGCTGTGGCGGGAGCGAGCCGACGCGGGGATCGGCGACTCGCCGCCGCCCGGCGATGTCGGAACCGATCGGTAGGCTGGGAGAGTGACCCCGGCTCCCCGACGCTCCACCCCCGCCAAGGCGAAGTCGGCCATCCCGCAGGTGTCATGGAGGTCCCCCCAGCCCGCGCCCCTCGTCCTGGTCTCGGGCCCCGAAGAGGTCTGCGCCGAACGCGCGATCGCGGGCATCCGATCGATGCTGAAGAGCGAAGACCCCAGCCTCGAGGTCACCGACATTCGCGCCGACGACTACGCCGCCGGCACCCTGCTCAGCGTCACGTCGCCCTCCCTGTTCGGCGAGCCGCGCCTCGTCCGCGTCAGCGGCGTCGAGAAGTGCAGCGACACGTTCCTCATCGAGGCGGTGTCCTACCTCGCCCACCCGCAAGACGGCGCGACCGTCGTGCTGCGCCACACGGGTGCGAGCGTGCGCGGGAAGAAGCTGCTCGACGGCATCCGCGCGGGTCAGGGCAACGGCATCGAGATCGCGTGCCCCGCGGTCAAGCGCGACTCCGACCGCTTCGACTTCGCCGTCGGCGAGTTCAAGGCTGCGCACAAGCGCATCGCCCCGGTCGCTCTGCGCTCTCTCGTCTCGGCGTTCGCCGACGATCTCACCGAGCTCGCCGCCGCCTGCCAGCAGCTCATATCCGACGTCCCCGGCGACATCGACGAGCGCACCGTCGAGCGCTACTACGGGGGGCGCGTCGAGACCTCGGCCTTCACCGTGGCCGACACCGCCATCGCCGGCCAGTACGGCCCCGCTCTTCTCGCGCTGCGGCACGCGCTGGCATCCGGAGCCGACCCAGTGCCCCTCGTCGCCGCCGTCGCCATGAAGCTGCGCACGATGGCCCGCGTCGCGGGAACCCGGGAGTCGTCGTCGGTGCTCGCCCAGCGCCTCGGCATGAAGGACTGGCAGGTCGACCGCGCCCGCCGCGACCTCGTCGGGTGGACCGGAAACACGCTGGGCATGGCGATCCACGCCACCGCACGCGCCGACGCCGAGGTCAAAGGCGCGTCGCGAGACCCCGTCTTCGCTCTCGAGCGCATGATCACGATCATCGCGACACGGGCACCCTACGGCGGCTAGCCGGTCGGCCGCCGTCGCACCGCACGCGACGCGACGGCGAGCCCGAACTCAGGCCGCGAACCCCACTCGCCGATCGAGGATCTCGAACAGACGCCGACGCCACGGGGTCGACGACCAGCCGTGGTCCGCGCCGTCGACGACGGTGAGCGACGCCCCCGGCAGCAGTTCTGCGTACCGAGTGCCGTACTCCACCGGCACGATCGTGTCCTGCGTTCCGTGCACGACGTCGGCTGGACCGGTGTAGGTCGTAACAGGCCCGTAGACGTCGAGGCCCGCGGTCACCTCGTCGATGAACGCCATGCCCAGCGGCATCCCTCCGAAATCGAACCATCCCTGCTCGCGAGCCGGCGCGAGGGACTGGCCCTGGATCGCGTCGTGCACCGTGATGTCGTCGACGACGACGCCCGCCGGCGACCACAGCGTCAGCGTGCGAACGAGCTCGGGCACGCGAGCCGCGGCGAGAGCGGACTCCACCGCGCCGAGGCTGTGCGCCACGACATGGACGGGCCCCTCGACGGCGAAGGCACGGATCATGCCCACCACTTGGTCGACCTCGTCGCCGATTGTGATCTCCGAGAAAACACCATCACTCATGCCCTGACCGAGCCGGCTGTAACTGCGAACCACGGCGCCGCGCTCGACGAGGTGACGCGCGGCCTGCACGAACAGCTGATGCCCGCCGGTCGCGTCGGCGCTGAATCCGTGCACGAGCAGCACGCGTGGGGCGGCATCGGTAACGCCGGCGACGGGCTCCCACTGCCACCCGCGCAGGGTGCGATCGCCGTGGGAGAGGGTGAGGGGGGTGAGGTGCGCGTCGGCGGCCATCAGTTCGTCCGGTCCGACCAGCCGGCGGGCAGGTCGCCGGGGGCGGTGTCGATCACGGTCTCGTCGTTCTCGCCGACGTGCTCGAAGAGCGTGATGTGGGCGAACTCCGGAACGACGTAGATCGGGTAAGTGGGACCCTCGTCGCGATAGCGCTGCATGTCGTCGAGGTGGTCGTTCTGGAAGAGCACGGTCTTATGCCCGTCGACTTCGATCCAGCGGGGGAAGAAGATGGTTCCGTGCAGCACGCGCGACGCGGGGAGCACATTGACGACGACGCTCGTACCCGTCGGCTCGTTCCACGAGACCTTGTAGACATCCGTCGCGAGAGCGACGAGGTCCACGGTCTGATCCTTCACCCAGCGGCCGCCGACGTGACCGCTGTGGATGCGGTAGTCGATCGTGGTGGCGTTCTTGACGTACATCTCGTATTGCCAGCCGTTGGCGTAGGTATAGATGAAGCGATGTCCGACGATGCCGGACAGGTCCTGGGGAGGTTCGGGGCGGGCGACGGTGGTGGTGATCTCCATGGAATGAGTTTGTGACCAAACTAGTTCTGTGTCAAACATATTTCCGGCCTACACTTCGACGATGGACGATGGCATCACTCGCACCGCCGGCTCGCTCGCACACCAGCTCGGTCCGCTGCGCCGTGCCGTCCTCCGGGCGTCCCGATCGGCCGCCGACCTCCCGGACATTCCCGAAGCGCAGATCGAGGTCATGCGCTCGCTGGCGGCGACGGGGGAGAGCGCGCCGTCCGATCTCGCCGATACGCTCGGCCTCGCCCGGTCGACCATCAGCAACCTGCTCTCGCAGATGCAGGGTGCACGGCTCATCGAGCGGCACCTGGTCGCCGGCGACGGACGACGCACCAGCGTCGGACTCACGCCGCTCGCCGAGACGCGCCTGCGCGCATTCGACGAGTCCGCGGCCCATATCCTCGCCGCAGCTCTCCGGGACCTCTCCCCGGGGGATGTCGCCACGATTGCCGCGGCCCTGCCCGCCCTCGAGCGACTGCAGCACCGCATCGTCGGCGGTTGACAGCCCCCGGCAGCGCGGCACGATCGGCCGGCGCGCAACGCAAAGGCCCGCCCCGTGGAACACGGGACGGGCCTGGAAAAGATCTGCGACTCAGAGAGCGGCGACCGACTTCGCGATGGCCGACTTGCGGTTCGCGGCCTGGTTCTGGTGGATGACACCCTTGCTCACGGCCTTGTCGAGCTTCTTGGTCGCGGTGGCGAGCGCCTTGAGGGCTGCTTCCTTGTCGCCGGCCACGACGGCCTCCTTGGTGCGACGCACGTGCGTGCGGAGCTCGCTCTTCACGGCCTTGTTGCGCTCGCGCGCCTTCTCGTTGGTCTTGTTGCGCTTGATCTGCGACTTGATGTTCGCCACGTCGAGGGTCTTTCGTTCGAATGAGTATGGGATTGTGCCGGGCGAGCGGTAGAGGGGCGCTGCACCGGCGATCGTGGAGGTCGGGAAAAACCCCACACGCAAGCCAAGAGCCGAGTCTATCAGGTCGATGCCTCGATCGTGGTGAGCGCCACCTCCAGCAGCGCGTTGAAAACGCGCGGGCGCATCGCCGTGACGAGGTGCGTCGTGCGTGGAACCACGATGAGCTCCGCGTGCGGGTCGACGGTGAGGAACATCCGCTCGTTCATCCGGAGCTGATCCCATTGACCGTTCACGAACCACAGGGGCACGTCGATTCGACGAAGGGCTGCCACGACGTCGAGCTCAGCGAGAGCCGACAGGGCCGTGTCCTGCGCGTCGAAGGCGTACCCGCCGGCACCGAAGTCGGGCCGTGTCTCAAGAGGGAGGGTGCGGTCGAGCATGCGGTTCGTGAGTCCCAGACCGCGATCGGGGAGGCTGTCGAAACGCCGCGTGAAGAAGCGGTACGCGGACAGCCCGATTCCGCGGGGGAGCGAGGTGCACGACGCCGCCACGAACCCCGCCACCGGAGGCCGGTCCTCGCCGCCCACGTACTCGATACCGAGCAACCCACCCATGGAATGCCCCACCAGCAGCACGGGCCCGAGCCTCGCGGCATCCCGAACCGCGCCATCGATGGTCGCGAATGCCTCATCGAGCGAGAACACCTCGCCCCGGCGCCTCCCGTGCCCCGGGAGATCGACGGCGGCGACGGGCGTGCCGCGGTCCCGCAAATGTGCGACCTGCGCCCGCCACATCGTCGAGGACGTGCGGATGCCGTGCACGAGCACGACCTGGACCGCCATGGCATCCATGGGTAGAAGCACGAGAACCGCCGGGCGCCCAGGCCCCGCCGCGTCGAGATCACGTGACCTGGACGAGGACACCCGACATGCAGTGGGGCCTCGGCCAGGTCACGTGATCTCGCACCAGAAGCAGGGCGCCAGGAGCACCGGATGCCAGAACCCCGAGCACCCGGGGACGGCGATGTCGGCGCACCACCGTAGAATCGACGGAACATGTCACCGCGCGCCCTGAAGCCCCTCGAGCCGTCTGCCACTCCGCCGGAGCAGATCCGCAACTTCTGCATCATCGCTCACATCGACCACGGCAAGTCGACGTTGGCCGACCGCATGCTGCAGATCACCGGCGTGGTCAGCGACCGCGATATGCGGGCGCAGTACCTCGACCGCATGGACATCGAGCGCGAGCGCGGCATCACGATCAAGTCGCAGGCCGTGCGCATGCCGTGGTCCACGACCGACGGCACCTTCGCCCTCAACATGATCGACACACCCGGGCACGTCGACTTCACCTACGAGGTCAGCCGTTCTCTCGCCGCCTGCGAGGGCGCGATCCTGCTCGTCGACGCCGCTCAGGGCATCGAGGCCCAGACGCTCGCCAACCTGTACCTGGCGCTCGAGAACGATCTGACGATCATCCCGGTGCTGAACAAGATCGACCTTCCGGCGGCCGACCCCGACAAGTACGCCGCCGAGCTCGCCGGCCTCATCGGCGGCGACCCCGCCGACGTGCTGCGCGTCAGCGGCAAAACCGGCATGGGCGTCGAAGAGCTGCTCGACCTGATCGTCGAGAAGATCCCCGCCCCGGTCGGCACGGCCGACGCCCCCGCGCGCGCCATGATCTTCGACTCGGTCTACGACGCCTACCGCGGCGTCGTCACCTACGTGCGCATGATCGACGGGTCGCTACAGCCGCGCGAGCGTCTGCAGATGATGTCGACCGGCGCGACGCACGAGGCCCTCGAGATCGGCGTCTCGAGCCCCGAGCCGGTCCCCACCAAGGGCCTCGGCGTCGGCGAGGTCGGCTACCTCATCACGGGTGTGAAAGACGTGCGTCAGTCGAAGGTCGGCGACACGATCACCACGCACCGCAAGCCCGCCACCGACGCGCTTCCGGGCTACACCGATCCGAAGCCCATGGTCTTCTCGGGCATCTACCCGATCGACGGCAGCGACTACGCCGAGCTGCGCGAAGCTCTCGACAAGCTCAAGCTCTCCGACGCCTCGCTGCAGTACGAGCCCGAGACCTCGGTCGCCCTGGGCTTCGGCTTCCGCTGCGGCTTCCTCGGCCTCCTGCACCTCGAGATCATCACCGAGCGTCTCTCGCGAGAGTTCGGACTCGACCTCATCACCACCGCGCCGTCGGTGACGTACGAGGTCACCACCGACACCGGCGAGACTGTGTCGGTCACCAACCCCAGCGAGTACCCCGACGGGCGCGTCGCCTCGGTCTCGGAGCCGATCGTCAAGGTCGGCATCCTGCTGCCGAAGGACTACGTCGGCACCGTCATGGAGCTCTGTCAGACGCGCCGCGGCACGCTGCTCGGCATGGAGTACCTCAGTGAGGACCGCGTCGAGCTGCGGTACCACATGCCCCTGGGCGAGATCGTCTTCGACTTCTTCGACCACCTCAAGTCACGCACCCAGGGCTACGCGAGCCTCGACTACGAACCCGCCGGCCAGCAGACCGCCGACCTGGTCAAGGTCGACATCCTGCTCCAGGGCGACAAGGTCGACGCGTTCAGCTCGATCGTGCACCGCGAGAAGGCGTACGCGTATGGCACGCTCATGGCCGAGCGCCTGCGCAAGCTCATCCCTCGCCAACAGTTCGAGGTGCCCATCCAGGCCGCGATCGGCGCGCGCATCATCGCGCGCGAGACGATCCGCGCGATCCGCAAAGACGTGCTCGCCAAGTGCTATGGCGGTGACATCACCCGAAAGCGCAAGCTCCTCGAAAAGCAGAAAGAGGGCAAGAAGCGCATGAAGATGGTGGGCCGCGTCGAGGTTCCGCAGGAGGCGTTCATCGCCGCCCTGTCGGGAGACGTCGAGACCAAGAAGTAACGCACCACACCGAGAGGGGTGAACCATGCGCAGGCAGAACTTCACCGATGACACGGTCGACTACGCCGCTGTCGGCGCCACCCAGGCGCACGATCTGATGCAGTACCCGCCCGAGAACTCGGTACCGGCAGAGGACGCGTGGCGCATCGGCAGCGGCGAGGAGCGCTTCGCCGCCGCCGGCGAGCTGCTGCTGTCGTGGGCGCCGCTACGTGCCGGTGAGTTGAGCATCAGCGACGTCCGTCCCGCGTCTGGAGAGGGGTACTCCGGCGTCGGCTTCGACGCCGACGGTGCTCCCGTCGCGCCCAGCAGCCTCGAGGCCGAGCAGCGTTTCGCCGCCGACGGCACACCCTTCGTCCGTCCCGGCACCGGCATCCGTCTGCACGGCAAGGTCGACGGGCACCGCGCCGACGCCGAACTCCGCGTCATCTCGGTCTTCGAGGAGCCCCGCCGCGTCGGTTTCATCCTCGGCACGGTCGGCCACTCGATCGTCAGCGGCGAGGAGCTGTTCTCGGTCGAATGGCGAGACAACGATGAGGTCTGGTTCGTGGTCCGCGCCTTCGACCGCCCCACGGCTCCGACCTACCGCCTCTTCGGCAGCCGCCTACGCCGCCGCCGCAAGGCGCTGTTCGCCCGGTACCTCCGCGCCATCTCTCCGCTGTACGCGTCCTGATGGGCGGCCCCCTCCCACTCGGAGACCCCGCCCCGGTCGATGGACGCCTGCCCGCCGACCTCGCCATCGACCCCGCGACCGATTTCGGCGTGTACCTGCACGTCCCCTTCTGTCGCGTGCGCTGCGGTTACTGCGACTTCAACACCTATACCGCCAGCGAGCTGCGCGGCGCGCGCCAAGACGACTTCGCCGACACGCTCGCCGCCGAGGTGCGCCTGGCGGGGGGAGTGATGGATGCCGCGGGCGGCCGCCGCGCGGCATCCACCGTCTTCTTCGGAGGAGGCACACCGACGCTTCTTCCGCCCGGTGATCTCGCGCGGATGCTCGAAGCGGTGCGGGACGAGTTCGGGATCGCCGAGGGTGCCGAGGTCTCGGTCGAAGCCAACCCCGACACCGTCGACGACACCGTGGCGCGCACCCTCGCCGACGCGGGCGTCACGCGGCTGTCGATCGGCATGCAGTCGGCGCGACCGCACGTGCTCGCGGTCCTCGACCGCACTCACGACCCCCTGAACGTCGCCACCGCCGTGGCAGCGGCCCGCCGGGCGGGCCTCGACGTGTCGGTCGATCTCATCTACGGCGCGCCGGGGGAGTCGCTCGACGACTGGCGGGCCTCCCTCGAGGCGGCCATCGCGCTCGAACCCGACCACATCTCGGCCTACGCGCTGATCGTCGAAGACGGCACGAAGCTCGCGCGTCAGATCCGCTCGGGTGCGGTCGCAGAGCCGTCCGACGACCTCCAGGCCGACATGTACGAGCTTGCCGACGAGCTGCTCGGCGCCGCCGGCTTCGACTGGTACGAGGTGTCGAACTGGTCCCGAGGCGTTTCGCACCGCTCTCGCCACAACCTCGCCTACTGGCGCGGCACCGACTGGTGGGGCTTCGGGCCGGGAGCTCACAGCCACGTCGGCGGGCTCCGCTGGTGGAACGTGAAGCACCCGGCCGCGTACGCTCAGCGCCTGGCCGCGCTCGAGTCCCCGGCCGCCGCGCGGGAACGCCCCGATGAGACCGCGCGCCGGCTCGAGTCGGTGCTGCTGCGCAGCCGCATCCGCGACGGCCTCGCGGTGTCGGAGATCCTCGGCGAGGGCCGCAAGGCCGTGGCATCCCTCATCGCGGACGGTCTGATCGAGGGACGCGATGCCGTGCGGGGACGCATCGTGCTGACCCTGCGCGGGCGCCTCTTGGCGGATGCCGTGGTGCGGTCTCTGACGGCCTGATCCGCGAGCCCCCGGCACCGGGTCGGACCGATCCCGTAGAATTGGCACTCCACAGATGCGAGTGCCAGACGGGAGGAGCAGCTCATGGTGTCGGAACGAGGCCTTCAGGTGCTCCGCGCGATCGTCCAGGACTACGTCGACACGCGGGAGCCCGTCGGAAGCAAGGCGATCGTCGACCGTCACGCGTTCGGAGTGTCGGCGGCCACGATCCGCAACGACATGGCGCTGCTCGAAGACGAGGACCTCATCGTCGCGCCGCACACGTCGTCGGGGCGCGTCCCGACCGACAAGGGCTACCGCGTCTTCGTCGATCACCTCGCGGAACTCCGCCCGCTCTCGGGTGCGCAGCGCAGCGCGATCACGTCTTTCCTCGACGAGGCGGGCGACCTCGACGACCTGCTGGCGCGCACCGTCCGAGCGCTCACACAACTGACCGGCCAGGTCGCGATCGTGCAGTATCCCTCGTTCGCCCGCGCAAACGTGACCCACGTCGAGCTCGTCGCGCTCGGCGGACCGCGCCTGCTGGTCATCCTCGTCACCGATACCGGCCGGGTGTCGCAACGGATCGCTCTCGTGCCCACGGAGCCGACCGAGGCGGACATCATCCAGCTGCGCGCCCGAGTGGGGGCGGTGCTCGTCGGGCGAAGCGTCGCCGACAGCTCGCATCGGGTGCAAGCGGCTCTGGCTGACGGACCGCGCCCCGGGGTCGCGCTCGACGCGATCGCCGATGCGGTGCTGCACGTGGTCGGGGAAGAGCTCGAGGAGTTCCGCCAGGACCGCCTGGTGCTGGCCGGTGCCGCGACGCTCGCCAAGCGTGAGTCCGACTTTCGCGGCAGCATCTACCCGCTGCTCGAGGCCATCGAGGAGCAGGTGACGCTCCTGCGTCTCATGAGCGAGATGGTCGCCGACGAGAAGGGCCTGTCGGCCAGCATCGGCCGCGAGAACGAGCCCTTCGGCCTGGTCGAGGCCTCGGTGCTCGCCAGCCGGTACGACGGCTCCACCGGCGGCGCACGCGTGGGCCTGCTCGGTCCCACCCGCATGGACTACTCCTCCAACCTCGCGGCGGTTCGTGCCGTCGCGCACTATCTGACCCGGATGCTCGAAGACGACGACGCGTCTCGCTGACGACGAGCGCTCCGAGCACCCCACCCGAGAACGACCCCGCGCAAGCGGACAGGAAGGCGATTGTGGCTGACCACTACGAGGTCCTGGGCGTCGAACGCGATGCCAGCCCCGAAGACATCAAGAAGGCGTACCGCCGTCTGGCGCGTCAGCTCCACCCCGATGTCAACCCGGGAGAAGA
This sequence comes from Microbacterium sp. AG157, assembly GCF_003385695.1. Classification (NCBI taxonomy): domain Bacteria; kingdom Bacillati; phylum Actinomycetota; class Actinomycetes; order Micrococcales; family Microbacteriaceae; genus Microbacterium; species Microbacterium sp. AG157. The sequence continues at coordinate 218,011 of NZ_QRDK01000004.1, read as the reverse complement.
CGCGTCCGAGCGCTTCAAGCTCGTCACCCACGCTTACGACGTGTTGAGCGACCCCGAGCAGCGCCGTCGGTACGACATGGGCGGCGACCAGAGCCCCTTCGGTGGTGGGGGCGCGGCCGGCTTCGGTGGTTTCAGCGACATCTTCGAGACGTTCTTCGGCGGCGGAGGCCAGGGGGGAGGCGGCCGCGGACCTCGACCGCGTTCGCGCCGCGAGCGCGGACAAGACGCCCTCGTGCGCGTCACGCTCGACCTCGGCGACGTCGTCTTCGGCACCCATCGCGACCTCGAGGTCGACACCGCGGTGCTGTGCGAGACGTGTCAGGGCGCCTGCACGCAGCCCGGTACCAGCGAGGTCACCTGCGACATCTGCCACGGCTCCGGCCACGTGCAGCGCACCGTGCGCAGCCTGCTCGGCAACGTGGTCACCAGTGCCCCCTGCAGCGTCTGCCAGGGCCACGGCACGACCATCCCGTACCCCTGCGGCACCTGTCAGGGTCAGGGACGCGTCCGCGCCCGCCGCACCGTGTCGGTCGACATCCCCGCCGGCGTCGAGTCCGGCCTGCGCCTGCAACTCCCCGGCTCCGGCGAGGTCGGGCCCGCGGGCGGTCCCAACGGCGACCTCTACCTCGAGATCACCGTCGAGACCCACGAGTCCTTCAGCCGTGAGGGCGATGACCTCGTCGCAACCCTCGAGGTGTCGATGCCGGATGCCATCCTCGGTACGAACACCTCGATCCAGTCCCTCGACGGCAGCGTCGACCTCGAAGTGCGCCCGGGCGTGCAATCGGGCGACGTCCTGACGATCAAGGGCCGCGGCATCACGCCGTTGCGTGGGAGCCAGCGCGGCGACCTCCGCGTCGGCGTGCACGTGGTGACCCCGACGCGCCTCGACCACAAGGAGCGCGCCCTCATCGAGGAGTTCGCCAAGCGCACCAAGGCGCCGAAGCCCCGTCTGGCCGAGCACCAGCAGGGAATGTTCAGCAAGTTCCGCGACCGCTTCCGGCACTGACCGTGGCGCTGCACTTCGTCTGCGACGACGCCGGTTCCGCCCGCCCGGGCGACACCGTCGAACTCACTGGTGCCGAGGCGCACCACGCCTCGGCCGTCCGGCGCGTGCGCGTCGACGAGGCGGTGACGCTCGGCGACGGGCGCGGGGTGTGGCTGTCGGGCATCGTGACCGCGGCGACCCCGAAACAGGTCGACGTGCGCGTCACCGGACGCGACGAGGTCCCCGCGCCCTCCCCGCGCTTCGTGCTCGTGCAGGCCCTCGCAAAGGGCGACCGCGACGAACTCGCCGTCCAGGCGGCGACGGAGCTCGGTGTCGACGCGATCGTGCCGTGGCAGGCGTCGCGAAGCGTCTCGCGCTGGGACGCGAAAGCCGAGAAGGGTCTCGCCCGCTGGCGCACGATCGTCCGCGAAGCGGCGAAGCAGGCCCACCGCGCGTGGATTCCCGAGGTCGAGGGAGTCGCGCGAACGGCCGACCTCGTCCGCCTCGCCGGCGCGGCCCAGATCTTGGTGCTGGAGCCGTCGGCATCCGCTCGTCTCACCGAGGTCGCCGCGGAGGCGTCGGACGGTCGCGACGTGGTGCTCGTCGTAGGCCCCGAGGGCGGGATCGCGCCCGAGGAGCTCACGGCCCTCGAGGGCGCGGGCGCGCGGATCGTGCGCCTCGGCGACACGGTGCTGCGGACCTCCACCGCGGGGGCTGCGGCGATCTCGGTGCTGTCGGCGGCGCACGGTCGTTGGTGAGCTCCACCCGAGCTTGCTCCCCGTGGATCGGCACCGCTCCTCTCGGCGACCCGGGGCGGACGGCGCCGATGGGGGCGCGCCCCGTCGGCGCCGCACCGGTCAGCGCGTCACGAACGGCCCAGCCCCGGTGTCGGAGGCCGTCACTAGACTGGATGCCATGAGCGAACCGTCGATCTTCACGCGCATCCTGCAGGGCGAGATCCCCGCCGAGATCGTCGCCGAGACCGAGAACGTCTTCGCGATCCGCGACATCGCGCCTCAGGCGCCCGTGCACCTGCTCGTCATCCCCAAGACGCAGCGGTACCGCAACGTGGTCGAGCTCGCCGCGGGTGATCCCGCTCTCCTCGCCGAGCTCATCGGGCTCGCCGATTCGGTCGCCGCCGAGCACGCCGATGGCGACTTGCGCCTCATCTTCAACACCGGCGAGGGTGCCGGTCAGACCGTCTTCCATGTGCACGCCCACGTCCTCGCGGGTGGCCTGAACGAAAAGAGCCTGGGTGGCTGACTCCGCCGAAGAAATCGTCTCCGACCACATCCAGGTCGACGGCGTGGCCATGGTGCAGCTTCTCGGCCCGCAGGATCGTCTCCTGCGTGTTGTCGAGAAGGAGCACCCCGGTGTCGACGTCCACGTGCGCGGCAACGAGATCACGCTGACCGGTGCGCCGGGTGCCGTGCGCGCGGCCCGCGGTCTGGTCGACGAACTGCTCAGCATGACCCGCTCGGGCCAGGGCCTCGACCCGTCCGACGTGTCGAGCTCGAACCGCATGCTCTCCGACGGGGGCCCGCGGCCCTCCGAAGTCATGGGAGAGGCGATCCTGTCGTCGCGCGGAAAGACCATCCGCCCCAAGACCGCCGGCCAGAAAGAGTACGTCGACGCGATAGACGAGAACACGATCGTCTTCGGCATCGGGCCAGCCGGTACCGGCAAGACCTATCTCGCCATGGCCAAGGCCGTTCAAGCTCTGCAGCGCAAAGAAGTCACGCGGATCATCCTCACGCGCCCGGCCGTCGAGGCGGGGGAGCGGCTCGGGTTCCTCCCCGGCACCCTCACCGACAAGATCGACCCGTACCTTCGCCCGCTCTACGACGCGCTCAACGAGATGATGGACCCCGATATCGTCCCGAAGCTCATGGCGACGGGAACGATCGAGGTCGCCCCCCTGGCCTATATGCGCGGTCGCACGCTGAACGATTCCTTCGTCGTGCTGGACGAGGCGCAGAACACCACGCCCGAGCAGATGAAGATGTTCCTCACGCGCCTCGGTTTCGGCACGCGCATGGTCGTGACCGGCGACATCACGCAGGTCGACCTGCCCCAGGGCGCCTCGGGTCTGCGCCTCGTCACGCGCGTGCTCGACCACATCGACGACATCCATTTCTCCCGCCTCACGAGCGACGACGTCGTGCGCCACAGCCTCGTGGGCCGCATCGTCGACGCGTACAGCGAATACGACGAGAAGCGCTTGGCCGCTCGTCGCGAGCGCGATGAGGCATCCGAGTTCGCCACCCGTGCGGAGCGACGCGGCTCGAGCGCCGCCGGTCCCCGCGATCACCTCCCGAGACGAAACCGCTCATGACGATCGAGATCAACAACGAATCCGACCACCAGATCGACGAGCAGGTACTGCTGCGTCTCATGGAATACAACCTGACGGAACTCCACGTCAGCGCCGACGCCGACGTCGCCATCGTGCTCGTCGACGAAGGCGCCATGGAGTCCCTGCACGTGCAGTGGATGGACGAGCCCGGCCCCACCGACGTTCTCAGCTTCCCGATGGACGAGCTGCGCCCCGGCTCCGAGGACGCACCCACCCCCGCGGGCCTGCTCGGCGACATCGTGCTCTGCCCGGCCGTGGCCGAGACGCAGGCCGTCGCCGCGAAGCACTCCACGCAAGACGAACTGATCCTCCTCACCACCCACGGCCTGCTGCACCTGCTCGGGTTCGACCACGCCGAACCCGACGAGGAGCGTGAGATGTTCGGACTGCAGCGCGAGCTCATCGCCGGCTTCCAGGCCGTCGAGCGCCAGCGCCGCGCATGACCGAGGCCCTGCTCCTCGTCACCGCCTTCCTGCTCGTCGCCTTCGGCGGCCTGATGGCGGCGTTCGAGGCGGCGCTGGGCGTGACTTCGCGCGTCGACCTGATCGAACTCGGATCGGGCGGCCGCAACGCGCGGTCCCTGCGTCGTATCGGCGACGACACGAACGCCCACGTCACCGCCGTCTCGTTCATCCGCGTGCTCGCTGAGACGACCGCGGCCGTGCTCGTCGCGGCGGCGTTCATGCTCATCTTCGACAACATCCTGCTCGCGGTGCTCGCCGCGGCCGTCCTGATGACGGGCATCTCCTTCGTCGCCGTCGGCGCGAGCCCACGCTCCGTCGGCCGCCAGCACGCTCGTGGGCTCTTGCGCGGGGGAGCACCGGTCATCCGCGGAATGCGCGTCCTGCTCGGGCCCCTCGCTCACGGGCTCGTCGCAGTGGGCAACCGCGTGACGCCCGGTGTCGCCCACTCGACGTCGTTCGCGTCCGAGGAGCAGCTGCTCAGCATCATCGACGAGGCGGCCGAGAACGAGCTCATCGAAGAGGACGATCGCGAGCTCATTCACTCGGTCTTCGATTTCACCGATCGCTACGTACGCGAAGTCATGGTGCCCCGCACCGACATGGTGAGCGTGGATGCCGCGGCCACCTCCCGCGAGGCGCTCGCGCTCTTTCTCGACAAAGGCGTCTCTCGCATCCCTCTCGCCGACGACGAAGCCGACGACATCGTCGGTGTGCTGTATCTCAAAGATCTCGTCCAGTTCGGCTTCCGTGACGAAGCCGGCTGGCGCGATGCACCGATCCGCCGCATCGCGCGTCCGGCCGTCTTCGTCCCCGAATCGATGAAGGCAGAGACGCTTCTCCAGCAGATGAAGAAAGACGCCGTGCACGTCTGCCTCGTCGTCGACGAGTACGGCGGCGTCGCGGGCCTGGTGACCCTGGAAGACCTGATCGAAGAGCTCGTGGGCGAGATCGCCGACGAGTACGACGCCCCGTCCACCGAGATCGTGGAGCTCCCCGACGGCCGTTACCGCGTCAATGCGCGTCTCGGTCTCGACGAGGTCGGCGACCTGTTCGGCCTCGAGCTCGACGACGAAGACGTGGATTCGATCGGGGGCCTGCTGGGCAAAGCGCTGGGCCGCATCCCGCAACCCGGCGCGACGGCAGAGCACTCCGGTCTCGTGATGACCGGCGGCGCCTCGCGGGGGCGCAACCGCGGAATCGCGACGGTGATCGTGGAGCGGGCCGAGACGACAGACGATGAGAACGCCGAGGCAGAGACCTCGCAGCGTGAGAGGAACGACAGATGACCGACACCCGATCCGGTTTCGTGACCTTCGTGGGCCGGCCGAACGTCGGCAAGTCCACGTTGACCAACGCGCTCGTGGGCGAGAAAGTCGCCATCACGAGCGATAAGCCGCAAACCACTCGTCGCGCGATCCGCGGCATCGTCAACCGCCCCGGCGGTCAGCTCGTGCTCGTCGACACCCCCGGCATCCACCGGCCCCGCACTCTTCTCGGCCAGCGGCTCAACGACCTCGTCGAGCAGGTCCTCGGCGACGTCGACGTGATCGCGTTCTGCGCGCCCGCCACCGAGAAGGTCGGCCCGGGCGACCGCCGCATCGCCGAGTCCCTCTCCGGCTATCCGCGGGCCAAGAAGGTGGCCCTCGTCACCAAGACCGACGCTGCGACGCGGGATCAGATCACCGAACGTCTCATCGAAGTCGATGCGCTTCGCGAGGACTGGGCAGCGGTCATCCCGCTCTCCGCCGTCACGAACGACCAGCTCGACGTGCTGAGCGACGAGCTCCTCGCGCTCATGCCGGTCGGTCCCGCGCTGTACGAGGACGATGTCGTCACCGACGAGGCCCTCGAGGACCGGATCGCCGAGATCATCCGCGAAGCAGCCCTCCACGGCGTTCGCGATGAACTCCCGCACTCGATTGCCGTGACGGTCGACGACGTCGCTCCGCGGGAAGACAGCGACCTCACCGACGTGTGGGCGAACATCGTCGTCGAGCGCGACAGTCAGAAGGCGATCATCATCGGGCGCAAGGGCTCACGACTCGCCGACGTCGGTGCGCGGGCACGAGCAGGCATCGAGCCGCTCGTCGGCGGCCGCGTCTACCTGTCCCTGCACGTTCGCGTCGCCAAGGAGTGGCAGCGCGATCCGAAGCAACTCGGCCGTCTCGGCTTCTGACCGGTCCCTCCGAACTTCTCGCGCCGGGTCTGCGCTCGGTGGCGAACATTCGCAACGAAAGGCGTGACCATGGCGATGAGGTGGACGGCCCCGGCTCCGGGCCCGATCGACACGTGGAGCTTCGACGAGGTGGAGGTCGCGCCGCCCGGATCCGGCGAGGTGACCGTCCGCGTCCGGGCGGCGGGCATCAACCCCGCGGATGCCAAGCACGTCGCCACGTCACGCCCCGGCGCCGAGTTCCCCGTGCCGATCGGCTACGAGTTGTCGGGCGAGATCACCGCCGTCGGCTCCGACGCCCTCGGCGGCGCGGGCGAGCTGCACGTCGGCGACGAGGTCGTCGCGTTCCGTGTGCAGGGGGCCTATGCCACCGAACTCACGATTGCCTCACGCGATGTCTTCGCCAAGCCCGCGAACCTCTCGCACGCAGAGGCCGCGAACCTCCTGCTCGCCGGCACCACGGCGGCCGAGATGATCCAGGTCACGCGCGTCGGCGAGGGTGACCTGGTGCTTCTGCACGCCGCCTCCGGAGCAGTGGGAGTGAGCCTCCTGCAGCAGGCGCGCGAGCTCGGCGTCCGCGTCATCGGAACGGTGGGCCCGGATGTCGAGGAGTCGGCCGACCGCGTCCGTCGCTACGGCGGCATCCCGGTGGCCTACGGTGACGGTCTGCGCGAGCGGGTCGAGGAGGCCGCGGAGGGGGCCCCCATCGCTGCGGCGTGGGACGCCGTCGGCACCGACGAGGCGTTCGAGGTCTCCCTCGCCCTCGTCGCGGAGCGGGACCGCATCGTCACGATCGTCGACCCCGAGCGCGCGAAGAAGGACGGCGTGCTCTGGATCGCCGGTTCGCGACCCGAGAGCGCCCGCTTCCGCGACATCGCGCGTGCGCGGGTGCTCGAGCTTGCGGCATCCGGTGCACTCGAGGTTCCCGTCGCCCGCACCTACCCGCTCGCCGAGGCGGTGGAGGCCGTGCGCTTCGTCATGGACGGACACCCGGGCGGCAAGGTCGCCCTGCTGCCGTGACAGGTTCACCCTTCGTCCTTCCTCCCGCGCCCGAGAGACTCGAGGTGACGCGCGAGCGGGTGCGCCTGCGTCCGTTCGAGGAGAGCGACCTGGAAGCAATGGCCGTCTACCGCGGAGACGCGGAGGTGTGCCGGTTCCTCCCCTTCGAACCGCAGACGGCCGACGACATCCGCCGCCGCAACGGGCACCTCATCGGATGCACCTCCCTCGAGGGGGAGCGTGGCGGCGTCATGCTCGTCATCGAGCGCACCGACGACGGCGCAGTCATCGGCGATCTCGTCCTCTTCCACCTCGACGCCGAGGCGGGGTCGGCCGAGATCGGATGGGTGATGAGCCCGGCGGCATCCGGTAAGGGCCTCGCCACCGAAGCGGTGCGTGCGCTCGTCGACACGGCGTTCGACGTGTACGGCCTCAGGCGTCTTGTCGCGCAGATCGACGCCGACAACGAGCGCTCCGCGGCCCTCGCCGAGCGGATCGGGATGCGCCGCGAGGCCCATTTCGTCGAGAACGAGTGGTTCAAGGGTCGGTGGAGCGATCTGCTCGTGTACGCGGTCCTCGACCGCGAGTGGACGGCCCCTGGACCGAGTGCTCCGTGACGGACTGCTACGATCACTCCATGCGCTTCGGTGGCCAGCTTCTTCTTAGTTGCCGCGACGAGTCCTCGATCTAAGGGCCTTCCTCGTCGCGGAGATCGTCGTCGGCCCCCACCGAACGAATCTAAAGAAGCGACACATCATGAAGAACACCCAGAAGCCCACGTCCGCTCCGGTACACAAGTACCGTCCCTTCCATGAGCAGATCGCGGTCGACCTGCCCGATCGCACGTGGCCGTCGAAGCGGATCGAGATCGCCCCGCGCTGGTGCGCTGTCGACCTGCGCGACGGCAACCAAGCGCTCATCGATCCGATGAGCCCGGAGCGTAAGCGCGTCATGTTCGACCTGCTCGTGAAGATGGGCTACAAGGAGATCGAGGTCGGGTTCCCGAGCGCGAGCCAGACCGACTTCGACTTCGTGCGCCAGCTGATCGACGACAACCTGATCCCCGACGACGTCACGATCCAGGTGCTGACCCAGGCGCGCGAGCACCTGATCGCCCGCACCTACGAAGCGATCGCCGGCGCGAAGCAGGCGATCGTCCACCTGTACAACTCGACGAGCGTGCTGCAGCGCGAGGTCGTGTTCCGCACCGACCAGCAGGGCATCGTCGACATCGCCCTCGAGGGCGCCCGACTGTGCAAGCAGTATGAGAAGACCATCCCGCAGACCGAGGTCTTCTACGAGTACTCGCCCGAGAGCTACACCGGCACCGAGCTGGAGTTCGCCCTGCGCATCTGCAACGAGGTGCTCGAGGTCTTCGAGCCCAGCCCCGAGCGCAAGGTCATCCTGAACCTGCCCGCCACGGTCGAGATGGCCACCCCGAACGTCTACGCCGACTCGATCGAGTGGATGTCGCGCCACCTGAACCACCGTGAGAACGTCATCCTGTCGCTGCACCCGCACAACGACCGCGGCACCGCCGTCGCCGCCGCCGAACTGGGCTACATGGCCGGCGCCGATCGCATCGAGGGATGCCTGTTCGGCAACGGTGAGCGCACCGGCAACGTCGACCTCGTCGCGCTGGGCATCAACCTGCTGACGCAGGGCATCGACCCGCAGATCGACTTCAGCGACATCGACCAGGTCAAGCGCACCGTCGAGTACTGCAACCAGCTGCCCGTTCCCGAGCGCAGCCCCTGGGCCGGCGATCTGGTCTTCACCGCGTTCAGCGGATCGCATCAGGATGCCATCAAGAAGGGCTTCGAGGCGATGGAGGCTCGCGCGGCCGCCGAGGGCAAGAGCATCGACGACATCGAGTGGGCGGTTCCCTATCTGCCGATCGATCCGAAGGACCTGGGGCGTTCCTACGAGGCCGTCATCCGTGTCAACTCGCAGTCGGGCAAGGGCGGGGTCGCGTACCTGCTGAAGGCCGATCATGCGATCGACCTGCCGCGCAAGCTCCAGATCGAGTTCTCGGGCGTCGTGCAGACGCGCACGGATGCCGAGGGCGGCGAGGTCTCGAGCGCGCAGATCTGGGACATCTTCACCGACGAATACCTGCCGTCCGAATCCGACGACCAGCGCTGGGGCCGTTTCGAGCTGCTCTCCACCCGCTCGTCGAGCGACATGTCGGGCGACGTGCACCTCGATGTCACGCTGCGCGACGGCGATGCGAGCCACCCGGCCTCCGCAGTGGGCAATGGCCCGGTCGCGGCCTTCCTCGAGATCGTGCGCGCGCAGGGCTTCGAGGTGACCCTGTACGACTACGTCGAGCACGCTCTCAGCTCGGGCGGCGACGCGCAGGCGGCCGCCTACGTCGAGCTGCAGGTCGACGATCAGCGCCTCTGGGGCGTCGGTATCGACGGCGACATCTCGACCGCGTCGCTCAAGGCGATCGTCTCGGGTGTGAACCGCGCGATCCGCTCCCGTCAGACCTCTGGCGCCCTGGCCGGCGTCTGACGCGCGCGAACGGGAGTCGACCGTGGCTTACGCCCACGGACACCACGAGAGCGTGCTGCGTTCCCACGCCGCGCGCACCGTCGCCGACTCGGCGGCCTACCTGGTGTCTTCGCTGTCCGCCGGCGTCCGCATCCTCGATGTGGGCGCCGGCCCCGGCACCATCACCGTCGACCTCGCCGACCGGGTCTTCCCGGGAGAGGTCGTCGGGGTGGATGCCGCCGCCGACGTCGTCGCGGTCGCCCGCGCCACCGCGGGCGACCGCACCAATGTGGAGTTCCGCACCGGCGACGCCTATGCCCTCGACGTGCCCGACGGCTCGTTCGACATCGTGCACGCGCATCAGGTGTTGCAGCACCTCGCCCGCCCGGTAGAGGCGCTGCGCGAGTTCCGACGGGTCGCCGGCACCGACGGCCTCGTCGCGGTGCGCGACGTCGATTACGGCGGGGTCATCTGGCATCCCAGAATCCCCGCTCTCGACGAGTGGCTCGCGATCTATCACGGGGTGCATCGCGGGGTGTCGGGGGAGCCTGACGCCGGCCGGGTGCTCAAGGCGTGGGCCCGCCAGGCCGGGTTCACGCGCATCGAGGCGAGCGCCAGCGTCTGGGTGTTCGACAGCCCCGACAGGCGCACCTGGTGGGGCGGGATGTGGGCCGACCGGGTGCTCGCCTCGGCGTTCGCGGGCCACGCGAAGAGGCTCGGACTCGCCGACGACGAGACATTGCAGCGGATCTCCGACGCGTGGCGCGAATGGGCGGCGGACGCCGACGGCTGGATCCTGCTGCCGCACGGCGAGGTGCTCGCGCGCTCGTGAATCCACCCGCGTGCGGCCGTGTCACCACGGCACGGTCGCACCGTGGCGGTCCAGGTAGTGCAGTCCCGGCGTCCCGTGCTGAGCCTCTATCGTGTCGACGAGCGGGGGAATGGCCTCGGCGATGTCGAGACCCGCACCCTCGCCGCCCATGTCGGTGCGGATCCAGCCGGGTGCCAGCAGGAGCAGCGTCTTCGGTTCGGCGGCGTGCCGCGCGGCGTAGCTGCGCATCAGCTGGTTTAGCGCCGCCTTCGACGCGCGGTAGACCTCGAAACCGCCGGAGGTGTTGTTCGCGACGCTGCCCTGGCCGGATGACATCACCGCCACGGTGCCCGTCTGAGGGACGAGGGCCGCGAGACGCTCCACGACACGCATGGCGCCCAGCGCGTTCGTCAACATGGTCCGCGTGAACGCGTCATCGGCGATGTCGGACGCCGGTTCGTCGACGGGTGCGAGAGAGATGCCCGCGACGACGAACAGCAGGTCGAACTGATACCTCGCCAGCCGGTGCGCCAATGCCGAGATCTGCAGGGCATCGGTGACGTCGACATGCTCGACGGCGACCGGGAACCGCTCGGTCAGGGCGCGAAGCGCCTCGCTCTCGGCATCACGGACCGTCGCGACGACCTCGACGCCCCGACGGGCGTACTCCTCGACGAGGGCGAGGCCGAGTCCCCGAGAGGCTCCGACGATCAACGCCCGGCGGGTGTGTGCTTCTGTCATGGCATCCTCCGCTCAACAAGTGATGAGCGAAACAGTACGCCTTCGCTCAACGTTTGTAGAGTGGAGATATGGAACGCACAGGGACGCGAGCCGAGAAGCGCGCCGCGACAGCCGAACGCATTCTCGAGGCCGCGCGCGAGGAGTTCGCCGAACGGGGGCCGGCCGGCGCGACGATCCGCCGGATCGCCGGGCGTGCGGGAGTCGACCCGTCGCTCGTGATGCAGCACTACGGCTCGAAGAGCGCTCTGTTCGCTCTCGCGGTACGACCCGTCGCCGAGCTCGACGAGGCGGACGGCAAGGTGGGCGTCCATCTGGAGCAGGTGCTGCTCGCTCGGTTCCATGAGCTCGACGCCCCCACCCGCGCGCTGATGCGCTCGATGCTGAGCTCACCGGAGGCCGCGGATGCGATGAGCGCCTATCTCGACGAGCGAGCCTCGGCCCTCGCGGCGGGCGGCGATCGAGACCGGCACCAGCGAGCGGCAATCCTCGTCGCATCGATCATGGGCGTGACCATGGCGCGGCACTTTCTCGACGTCCCCGCTCTTCGCGACATCGACGCGGAGACGGCGGCGCAGATCCTCGGAGAGATGCTTCCGGGCGGTGACTGAGCTCCGCTCGGACGCGTTCCGCGACGTCGGGTGCCAGGATGAACAGGTGATCCGCGTCGACGCCCTCTACCGTTATCCCGTCAAGGGCTTCACGCCCGAGAGACGCGACAGTCTCGTCATCCAAGACGACGGCCGCGTGCAGGGCGACCGCTCGCTCGTCTTCCGCTTCGCCGACGCCCTCGAGCCCGCTGACGCGACCTTCCCCAAGAGCCGCGGTCTCGCCCTCATGACATTCCCCACGCTCGCGCGGATCGATCTGACCTTCGACGACAAGACGCAGACGCTCCGCCTCCGGGTCGATGACATCGACGTGGAGGGCGACCTCAGCGACAGCGGGCGGCAGCGCCTCTCCGAGGCGGTGACGGCGTACCTGCGCACCACGAGCGACGCGAAGCTCCTCGACGCCGACGGCATCCTGCCCCTCGATCTCCTGGGCGACGGCCGCACGGCGCGCTTCCAGGACCGCCCGCGCGGTTTCGTCTCGCTGCACGGCGCTGCGTCGGTCGGAGCCCTGGATGCCACCGTCCCCGCCCCCGTGGACGATCGCCGCTTCCGGTCGAACATCGTCGTCGAGGGCACCGCCGCGTGGGCGGAGCTCGACTGGAGCGGTCGCGTGCGCATCGGCGACGTCGAGTTCGCGGTGCAGAAGCCGATCGAACGGTGCGCGGCGATCACCGCGAACCCCGACACCGGCGTGCGCGATGCGCGCCTGCTGCGCGTACTCACGACGCAGTTCGGTCAGGACGAGCCGACCCTCGGCATCCTTCTGCTTCCCGTCGACGGCGGCGGCACGATCCGCGAGGGCGACGAGGTCGTCGTCGACGCGTGACTCACGCGGCGGTCAGGCCGCGTCGTCGGCCCGGATGATCGGGATGCCGGTGGTCTCGACCGCGACCTTGCGGCGGTAGAGCTTGCGCTGCTCGGGTAGGGAGAGATCGAAGATCACCGCGAGCACGCGGACGATGGTCGTCACGATCACGCCGATGACCGCGGCGATCGGGAGGGGGACGCCGAACGCGGCGGTGGTGGCGAGCACGACGCACCCGCCGCCGGCGGCCACCGCGTAGAGCGAGCCGACGTGCATGATCGCGACCGGCAGGCCCATGAGCACGTCCCTCAGCACGCTGCCGCCCGCGGCGGCCAGGACGCCCACGAACACCGCGGGCACCGCGGGCATGCCGAGCGCCAGAGCCTTGGACGTTCCGAAGGCGCCGAACAGACCGATGACGACGGCGTCGAGCATGACGATCGCACGGTTGAGTCGTTGGAAGATCCCCGACAGCAGCATCCCGACGATCGACGCGAGCGTTGCGGTGATGAGGTACCAGTTGCTCTGCAGCGTCGCGGGGGTGAGCCCGAGCAGCAGATCGCGAATGAGGCCACCGCCCATCCCGAGCAGGATGCCGATGATCGCCACGCCGAGCAGATCCAGTCGCCGCTGGCCCTGGAACCCCGAGGCGAACAGTGCCCCCTGCACGCCGCCGAGGGCGACGGCGGTGAGATCTGCCCACAGCGGGATGACGAAGACCGAGGCGTTCACGGCATCCATTCTCCGCGAAGCGTTCGAGTGCGCGGGGAGGCGCGGCATAGTCTCGACGGATGGACCCCGCGTACCTCCGCTCGGATGCGGCGACCCTTCTCGCGTCGCTGACACAAGCGACCCGGAGGTGACGCTGCCCGCCGAGCTGTACGACCGTGCTCGCGACGACTACCTACGACCCCGGCGCGGCGCCCCGCGGCGACTGCGATGGTTGCTCGAATGGGGTCAGCCCAGCTGGCAGCGCCACCGCCACCGCTGAGCAGTTCGCGATAGCACCGCGCGCGATGGCACGTCCAGCGGCACCGCGCGTGACGGCGATGCGGTTGTATCGATGAGGGGGCCGATCTGGTACGCCTGGAACGTCGAGGCGGTCGGGAACCGCGGAAGAGGAACGCACATGCACTGGGGGGCGAATTCGAGCGTGGCGGTCGCCGTGCTCATCGCGGGAGTCATCACGACGATCGTCACCGCGATCATCAGGCGGTCGCCGTCGCGCGCGACCGCGCGAGCGACGCGGGAGGGCGTGCTCTTCGTGGTCTCGACGCGGATGTGGCAGCGCGTTCTCATCCGCACCGTCGGCATCGCTGTCCTGCCGCTGGCGGTCATGCTCCTGCTGGCAGCCGCCTTCGTCCGAGACCCCGAGATCGGAATGGTCATCGCAGGGGCGGCGATGCTCGTCGGCGGCATCCTGTTCATCCTCCTCGCCCGCGGCATGAAGCGGATGCGTCTCGAAGTCACCCCCGACTCGGTGTGGTCGTTCGGTCTGGTGCGCGGGCCGAACGAGGTGCCGATCGCGGAGCTCACCAGCCTCGAGCCCAACCCCGGCGATCGGTTCGGCGGCATTCTCGCGAAGACGGGGAGTTCGACCCGATTCGGCGCGACGCGTCTCATGCTGGGATATCCGCAGTTGATCGACTTCCTGCAGCAGAGCCGTCCCGACCTGCCGATCCCCGACGGGTCCTGGCCCCTTCAGGGACGAGCAGTCGCCTCCCGCTGAGCCGAGCGGCGCGTCACGGCCGCGCGCGGCCGCTTCCCGGGGAACCGGGCGGATAATGGACTGTGCCCACCTACCGCGACGAAGTCGTGGTCCTGCGTACCCACAAGCTCGGGGAGGCGGACCGCATCCTCACCTTGCTCAGCCGGCGCAACGGCAAGATCCGTGCGGTCGCCAAGGGCGTGCGGCGCACCTCGTCGAAGTTCGGGTCTCGGCTCGAACCCTTCATGGTCGCCGACGTGCAGTTGGCGACGGGGCGCAACCTCGACATCGTGCAGCAGGCCGAGTCGCTCGGGTCGTACGGGGCCGACATCGTCACCGATTACGACCGGTACACCACCGCCAGCGCGATGGTCGAGACCGCCGACCGGTTGAACGAGGCCGAGGCCACCCCTCAGCAGTACCTCCTCCTGGTCGGTGGCCTGCGCGCCCTCGCTCGCGCAGAACACTCCGAACGCAGCGTGCTCGATTCCTACCTGCTCCGCGCCATGGCCCTCTCGGGCTGGGCGCCGGGGCTGACCGAGTGTGCCCGCTGCGGCACGATCGGCGACCATGACTACTTCCTTCCCCAGCTCGGCGGGGTGATCTGCTCGACCTGCGCGCCGGCGGGCTCGCCCCGCGTCGCACCTGACACGGTCGATATGCTCCGCGCCCTCATGGCGGGGGAGTGGGAGCGCATCGACGCCGCCCCCGGTCGCACGATCGCGGCCGCATCGGGACTCGTGGCGGCGTACGCGCAGTTCCACCTCGAACGTGGCATCCGTTCGCTTTCGCACCTGGAGTCGCACCGATGACACCCAAGCCGTTCACGCACCGCGACGCGGTGCCGTACCGCCCGCTCGACTGGACGGGCGAATACCCGCCCACCTACCCGAAGGGCGCGGTTCCGGAGCACGTCGCCATCGTGATGGACGGCAACGGCCGCTGGGCGAACCGCCAGGGACTCACGCGTGTGGAGGGCCACCGCGCCGGGGAAGCGGCTCTGCTCGACGTCGTCGCCGGCGCCATCCAGGCGGGTGTGAAACACCTGTCGGTGTACGCGTTCTCGACGGAGAACTGGTCACGGTCTCCCGACGAGGTGCGGTTTCTCATGGGCTTCAACCGCGAGGTGCTGCACCGTCGTCGCGACCAGCTCAACGAGTGGGGTGTGCGCATCCGCTGGTCGGGCCGCAAGCCGCGCCTCTGGGGCTCCGTCATCAAGGAGCTGCAGCACGCGGAGCATCTCACCGAGGGGAACTCGACGCTGACGCTCACCATGTGCGTCAACTACGGCGGCCGGGTCGAAATCGTGGATGCCATGCGCCGCATCGGCGACGACATCGCGGCCGGAAGGCTCAAGCCTTCCGCGGTGACCGAGAAGCTCATCCGCAAGAACCTGTACCAGCCCGACATGCCCGACGTGGATCTGTTCGTGCGTTCCAGCGGCGAGCAGCGCACCTCGAACTTCTTGCTGTGGGAATCGGCGTACGCCGAGATGGTGTTCCTCGACACGCTCTGGCCCGACTTCCGGCGCACGCACCTCTGGGACGCGATCGGGTTGTATCTGTCGCGTGATCGCCGCTTCGGCGGGGCGGTCGACGCCCCCACGGCGTGAGACTCAGCTGGCCAGCTCGCTCCGCAGGGCGGCGGCGGCTTCCATCGCCACCCGCCGCATCGCCTCGCGCGTCTGACCGCCGATGTGCGGCGTGACGACGACGTTGGCGCGGCCGCGGAGCGGGTGGTCGTCGGGCATCGGCTCGATCTCGGAGACGTCGAGTCCCGCGCCTCCCACCTCGCCCGCGTCGAGCGCCTCGGCCAGCGCGTACTCGTCGACGACCCCACCCCGCGACGTGTTGATCACGATCGCGTGCGACGGCATCCTCCCGAACTGCGCGGCTCCGAGCAGGCCGCGAGTCGTGGGCACCAGCGGAACGTGCACGCTCACGGCATCCGCTTCAGAGAGCAATACGTCCAGCGGGAGCGGCTCCGCGCCGCCCGCCCGCACCTCGTCGTCGCTCAGGCCGGGGTCGTGCGCGAGGACGCGCATGCCGAATCCGCCCTGCCCGATCCGCGCGACGCGACGCGCGATGCGGCCGAAACCGATGAGGCCGAGGGTGGAGCCGCTGAGCTCGCCCCCGATCAGATCGTCGCGCGAGGCGGTTCCGGTCGCTGCCGCGCCGATACCCCGCCGCACCGCCATCAGCAGCGCCACCGCGTGCTCGGCGACCGACAGGACGTTCGCCTCCGGCGTGGTCGTGACCCGGATGCCGCGCTCTCGCGCGTAGGCGGTGTCGACGGTGTCGGTCCCCACGCCGTGGCGAGCCACGATCCGCAGCCGCGGCATCCGCTTCAGCTGCGGGGCGTCGAGACGCGCCGTGCGGAGCAGGACTCCCTCGGCCACAGGCGCGACAACGTCTTCGGTCGCGGCGCCCACCCCCCACCCGCGGCGCACGTCGGCCCAGGTCTCGAGGTCGGCCACCGCGTCGGCGTGGATCTCACGAGGGACCCAGACGACCGGCCGCACCGGAGAACGCTCAGCCACGGGGCGTGAGGGCGCGGTTGGCGGCGCGACGCTCGGTCTCGCCGCGCAGGAGTTCGTCGGCCGCGGCGCGGACCGCGGCGATTCGCTCGCGGGGAACGACGGCGACGCCGTCTGAGTCGCCCACGATCCAGTCGCCGGGCGAGACGGGAACGCCGCCGAGTGTGACGGTTCCGCCCAGGCGGAAGGGCCCGGTCTTCCACGGGCCCGCGGGGGTCACCGCGCGAGCGAACACCGGTACGCCGACCTGGCGCAGCTCACCCGCGTCGCGCGCCGCACCGTCGAGCACGATGCCGGCCACACCGAGCGCCTTCGCCTTCTCTGCCACGAGCTCTCCGATCAGGGCCCTGCTCTCGTCTGACCCGCCGTCCACCACCAGGACCTCTCCGGCACGAATGACCTCGAACGCCGCGTGCACCCCCTTGTTGTCGCCGGGACGTGTGAGCACGGTGGCCGCGGGGCCGGAGACGACCGCGCCGTCCCACAGGGGCGAGACGCCCCGCGCCACCCCGAAGCGCTCCATCGCGTCACCGACGGTCGCGGACGCGTACGCACCGGGTGGAGGGTATTCCGTGTTCTCGGTCGGGGTGCTCATCGTCGGGCGATCCTCTCCTCGGGGGCGGGTCGGGAAGAAGTCAGTCGAGCGCGGGGGGCAGACCGGTGTGGCGGAGATCGGATGCCGCGGCCTCGAGCGCCTCGAGGAAGATGTCCACGCGCTCGTCGGTGAAGCGGGCCGTCGGCCCACCGAGTCCGAGCACCACGGCGGGACGTCGGTCGTCGCCCTCTCGCACGATCACGGCGACGCCGCTGTTACCCGGTTCGCGGGCTCCGTGCGACACGGCGTGCCGATCGCGGGCGGCTGCAGCAACCGCGAGACGGAAGGCGTCGGCGTCGACGCGGGGAAGCTGGTCGGCCGGGACCGCGGCGAGGACGTGCTCCGCCGCATCGGGCCCGCTCGCCGCCACCAGCAGCGTGGATGACGCGCCGGCCAGCAGCGGCATCTCGTCACCGACCTGGACCACGTGGCGCAGCGAATAGGGGCTGGGCGACTGCGCGACGGCCACGCGGCGCAGGCCGCTGCGGACGTAGAGGCTCGCCGTCTCACCGGTCTCTTGCGCGAGCCGTGTCATGCGGTCGGCGGTCTCTTCAGGGACCGCCCACGCCGCCTCGGCGAAGGCGGCGAGACGAATCAGGCGCGCGCCCACCGTGATCCGGCCATCGGCGGCGTGGCGGAGCATGCGTTCGCTCACCAGGGTGTCGATCAGCCGCAGCACCGTCGTTCGCGGCAAACCGCTCTCGCGCACGATCTCTGCGACCGAGAGCACGGGGCGATCCGCGGTGAAGCTCTGCAGTACCTCGAAAGCTCGGGTGACGGCTCGAACGCCACCGCCCTCGGAGGTCGAGCTGTTTCGGCTCTCGATGGTCGTGGACATGGTCATCTCTTCCCGGCGCCGCGGTTGCGCCTTCACGTTGAGCGAGTGTACCGTCAGGTGGACACCGGAGTCCACTAGATGGTCATCGGGTCCGAACCTCATCACGAAGGAGTGACGACGTGACAACCAGACGCGTCCTGTTGCACGCGCTCGGGATCGCAGCCACCGCCGCCCTCGTCGGCGTGGCCGCGGTCAACGCCAGCGGCTCGACCGCCGGCGCCGACCCGCGGACCAAGCTGACGATCATGGCCCCCGCGGCCCCCGGCGGCGGGTGGGACCTCGCCTCCCGCGAGTCCCAGCAGGTGCTGCGCTCGACCTCGGTCGTCAACAACGTGCAGGTGGTCAATGTGCCCGGGGCAGGTGGGACCATCGGTCTCGGCCAGTTCGTGCAGCTCGATGCCGACCCCACGAACCTCATGATGACCGGCACCGTCATGGAGGGCGCGATCACCGCCAACGGCTCCGAGGCGACGCTGGCCGACACGACGCCGATCGCCCGCCTCGCCGAGGACTACATCGTCTTCATCGTGCCGGCCGACTCGCCGTTCCAGACCCTCGACGACTTCGTGCGGGCCTGGCGCGAGAACCCGCACGGCCAGGCGATCGGTGGCGGCGGCATCGGCGGAACCGATCACCTGCTCACCGGTCTGACGGCGAAAGCCGCGGGCATCGATCCGGGCGAGATCAACTACGTCTCGTACGCCGGTGGGGGCGAGGTCCTCACCGCGCTGCTGTCGAACACGGTCGCCGTCGGCGTGAGCGGATACAACGACTTCAGCGACCAGATCGAAGCCGGGCGGCTCCGGGCCTTGGCCGTCTCGTCCGAGGAAGCCGTTCCCGGCATCGACATCCCCACCTTCATCGAACAGGGCGTCGACGTGAACCTCCCCAACTGGCGCGGCCTCGTCGCCCCTCCCGGCTTGACCGATGCCGACCGCGACGAGCTCGTCGCCATCGTCGAGCAGATGGCGGCCACGCCCGAGTGGGCCGAGGTGCTCGAGCGCAACCGATGGCGCGACGCGCTGCTGACCGGTGCGGACTTCGCCGACTTCATCGCACAGGACCAAGCGCGCGTCGACGCGATCATCGAGGAGCTGGGCCTGTGAGCGGCGTCATCCCCACCGTCCCGCGTACCCACCGGGCACGCACAGCAGACGGATTCTGGCGACGTCGCACGGGCCTCGTGGTCCCCGCCGTCATGCTGTCGGTCGGTCTCGCCCTCATCGTGGGCACCCTCACGATGACGGTGCCCGCCAACACCGCCCCTCCCGGGCCGCAGCTTTTCCCGGCCCTCATCGCGGCCGCGGTGATCGTGCTCGCGATCCTGCTCGCCGTCGATGTGATCCGCCGCCCCGAGCCGGTCGAGGTCGCCGACGACGCCGCGGTTCAGAACCCCTCCGAGCTCGACGATGACGCCCTCATCGCCGCGGTCGAAGGGCATGAGCCCGACGCCCCCGTGGTGCGCCCGCGGAGCAACCTGTGGGCCCTGGCGGGGGCTGTCGGCACGGTCGTCGTCTTCATCGCCGCGCTCACTCCGCTCGGGTGGCTCCTCTCCGGCGCGTTCCTGTTCTGGGGTATCGCCCGATCGCTCGGGAGCCGCCGCCCGATCTTCGACATCTTCCTCTCGCTGGCGATCTCCGCCATCGTGCAGATCGCCTTCTCCGGCGGTCTCGGACTCAACCTGCCGCCTGGAATCCTGGAGGGCCTCTTCTGATGGATGCTCTGGTCAACCTGGGGGAGGGCTTCGCCGTCGTCCTCACCCCCATCAATATGCTGTGGGTGCTCATCGGAGCCGTCCTCGGCACCGCCGTGGGCGTGCTCCCCGGCCTCGGCTCGGCGATGGCCGTCGCGCTGCTCCTCCCCGTCACCTTCTCCCTCGACCCGATCGGCGCGTTCATCATGTTCGCCGGGGTCCTCTTCGGCGGCCTCTTCGGCGACTCGATCGCCGGCATCCTGATGAACACCCCCGGCAACAGCACCGCGATCGCCGGGTCCATCGAAGGCCACCGGATGGCCAAGGACGGCCGCGCGGCTCAGGCGCTGGCGACCTCGGCGATCGGCGCCTTCATCGGCGGCATCATCGCCTCGATCCTGGTGGTCTTCTTCGCACCGCGTCTCGCGGAACTCGCGACCCTGTTCGGCCCCGCCGAGTACCTCGCCCTGGCCGTCTTCGCCTTCGTGGCGATCTCGGCCGTCGTCACCGATTCGGTGCTGCGCGGCCTCGCCGCCCTCGCCATCGGACTGGCGATCTCCGTGGTCGGCATCGACGGTGCATCCGGCGCCTCGCGCTTCACCTTCGGTCTGCCGGAACTCTTCGACGGGATCGACATCGTCGTGATCACCGTCGGGCTCCTCGCCCTCGGCGAGGTCTTCAGCGTCGCGGGTCGCCGCGGCACGCCCGACGACACGAAGCTCCTGGCCTCGAGCGGTCGCCTCTGGCTGTCGTTCCGCGAGCTGCGGCAGGCGCTGCCCGCGTGGCTGCGCGGTACCGCGATCGGCGTGCCGTTCGGCATCATCCCCGTCGGCGGCTCCGAAGTCCCGACCTTCCTGTCCTACGGGACGGAGCGCAAGCTCGACGGACGGCGCAAGCGGCCGATGTTCGGTCGCGGCGCCATCCAGGGCGTCGCCGGCCCCGAGGCAGCGGGCAACGCGACGGCGGGTACCGCCATGGGAGCCCTGCTCGCCCTGGGCCTTCCCACCTCGGCGACCGCGGCGATCCTGCTCGCGGCCTTCCGCCAGTACGGTCTGCAGCCGGGGCCGCTGCTCTTCGACCGCGCACCCGACCTCGTGTGGGCGCTGCTGGCGAGCTTCTTCGTCGGCATGGTCGTCCTCCTGATCCTCAACCTGCCGTTCGCGCCCCTCTGGGCGAAGCTACTGAAGGTGCCCAAGCACTACCTCTACGCGGGCATCACGGTGTTCGCCATGCTCGGCGTCTACGCCACGAGCGGCAAGATCCTCGACCTGGTGCTCGTGCTCGCGGTGGGTCTGCTCGGTTTCCTGATGCGACGCTACGGCCTGCCGGTCGCCCCGATGCTCATCGCCATCATCCTCGGCCCCCTCGCCGAGACCGAGTACCGCCGAGCCATGGCCGTCAGCGAGGGCGACGCCGGCATCCTCGTGTCGAGCCCCATCTCGATCACGCTGTACGCGGTGCTCGCCGTTGCGGTCGTGGGCGTCGTCTTCACCCGGGTGCGCGCCGCGCGGAAGCAGAAGGTCGCCGCATGACGGATGCCACGACCCCGGGACCCCTGACAGGGATCACCGTCCTGGACCTCACCAACGTTCTCGCCGGCCCCTACGCGGCCTACCAGCTGGCTCTGATGGGTGCCGACGTGATCAAGGTGGAGACCCCGGAAGGCGGCGACCTCGCGCGTCGCCTGGGCACCTCGGCCGAACTCAACGCGCAGCTGCTGGGCATCTCCTTCCTCGCCCAGAACGCCCAGAAGCGCTCGATCACCCTCGATCTCAAGACGGAGCGCGGCGCGGAAGCACTGTGTCGGCTCGTCGCGACCGCTGACGTGCTCGTCGAGAACTTCCGCCCCGGGGTTCTCGAGCGCCTCGGGTTCGGGTGGGACCATCTCCGGGCGCTGAACTCCCGTCTCATCCTGTGTCAGGTGTCGGGTTTCGGACAGACCGGCCCGATGCGTACCAAGCCTGCGTACGACCAGATCATCCAGGGGTACTCGGGAATGATGAGCGTGACCGGCACCGCCGAGACCGGCCCGCTGCGCGCGGGGTTCCCGCTCGCCGACACGATCGGCGGGCTCGCCGCGGCGTTCGCGATCTCCAGCGCCCTCGCCGGTCGCGCCCGCACGGGTGCGGGAGCCGTGATCGACGTCTCGATGCTCGAGACCGCGGTGACGGCCATGGGATGGGTCGTCTCGAACCTGCTGGTCGACGGTCACGAGCCCCGTCCCCTCGGCAACGACAACGGCACGGCTGCTCCCTCCGGGGCGTTCACGACCGCGGACGGCATGCTCAACATCGCCGCGAACAAGCAGGAGCAGTTCGAGCTCCTCTGCACCCTCGTCGGTCGTCCCGACCTGGTCACCGACGACCGCTTCAGCGAGCGCGAGAGCCGGAAGAGACACCGCGCCGCGCTCACGGCCGAGCTCGAGAGCGCGCTCGCCGCGCGTCCGGCCGACGAATGGGAGGACATCCTCAGCTCCGCGGGCGTCCCCGCGGCCGCCGTTCTGCGCGTCGATGAGATGCTGCGCAGCCCCCAGATCCTGGACCGTGGCCTCGTTCACGAGCTTCCGTTCCCGGGCGGCGGCGACGCGCCGCTGCGTGTTCTGGGCAACGGCATTCGGATCGATGGGAAGCCCTCGACACCGCGTACCCCGCCGCCGCTCCTGGGCGAACACACCGACGAGATCCTGGCGACTCTCGGCTACAGCGCCGAAGAGATCGCCGCCCTGCACGAGGAAGGCGCTGTATGACCGACGACGAGCTCGCCCCCGTCACCGCGTGGTGGGCCACAGCCATCACGCGCATCCAGCCGGGGGAGATCGCGTTCCGCGGCCGCCCCGTGCAGGATCTCATCGGCACGACCGGTTTCGTCGAGACGATCTGGCTCATGGTCACCGGAGGGGTCCTCGATCCCGAGCGCGGCAGGCTGCTCGAGGCGACGCTGGTGGCGAGCGTCGACCACGGGCCCCAGGCACCCTCGATCGCGAGCGCGCGCATGGCCGCGACGTGCGGTGTGGGCATCAACTCGGCGATGGCGAACGGCATCAACGTGCTGGGCGACACCCACGGGGGTGCCGGGCAGCAGTGCGTGGCGATGCTGAATCGGATGGTCCAGACCCACGGGGCTGAGGGGCGTTCCCTGGATGATCTCGCTCGCGAAGAACTCGCTCAGCACCGCGCGCGCGGTGCTTTCGTGCCGGGCTTCGGCCACCGCTTCCATCCGGTGGACCCCCGCCGAGATCCTCTCCTGGCACTCGTGGAGCAAGCGGTGGCCTCCGGGGCGATCCCCGGCGACCATCTGCGCGCAGGCCTCGCGGTCGAGCGAGCGCTCGCGTCCCGGGGCGTGCCGATGAACATCGACGGCATCTCGGCCATCGTCTACGGGGAGCTCGGGGTGGAGCCCGAACTGGCGCGGGGGCTCTTCGTGCTCGCCCGGTCGGTGGGCATCCTCGCCCACGCGTGGGAGGAGACCGGCTCGGGCAGACGGATCAAGGGTCCTCTCCCTCCGCCGCTGCTGGCCGACTACACCGGACCGGAGGTCGTCGACGCCCGACCCCGCGACACCGGGCGCACGGACCCCTGACGGAGAAGGGATGCCGTCAGTGGAATAGATCGATACGCCCGGTGGTTGCACGCGATATGACGGATGCCATCAAGATCGACGTGTGGAGCGACATCGCCTGCCCCTGGTGCTACATCGGCAAGCGGAACCTCGAGAACGGCCTGGCCGCGACCGCGTCGGATGACGATGCCCCGGTCGTCGAGATCGAGTACCACTCGTTCGAGCTCTCGCCCGATACCCCGGAGGACTTCGATGGGGGAGAGGTCGACTACCTCTCACAGCACAAGGGCATTTCCCCCGAGTCGGCTCGCGAGATGCTCGACCGCGTCACCGGCGTCGCCGCCGACGCGGGGCTCGCCTACCGCTTCGACATCTTGAAGCACACGAACACCGTCAAGGCGCACGAACTGCTGCACTTCGCGAAAGAGAACGGCAAGCAGCTCGAGCTGGCCGAGGTGCTCATGTCGGCCTACTTCCTCGAGGGCAAGCACGTCGGGCGCGACGACGACCTCGTCGCCCTCGCGGTCGCGGTCGGCCTCGACGGCGACGCCGCCCGCGATGCGCTCACCTCGCAGCGGTTCCGCGCGGCGGTCCGTGCCGACCAGGAGCAGGCTCGCCAATTCGGTATCACCGGCGTTCCCTTCTTTGTCATCGACGGCAAGTACGGCGTCAGCGGTGCCCAGCCCGTCGAAGCATTCACGCAGATCGCCCGACAGGTATGGGGCGAGCGTCGCGAGGCATCCGAGACCGCCGACGCGTGAGGCTCCTCCCCAGCCGTGCCCGTTTCCCCTTCGCCCGGGGCGGGCACCGCTGTCGCTATCCGTCTGGGACAATGGTGCAGTGAACACGGCAATGGCTCCGACGCGGTCTCTCCGCATCGGCAACATCGAACTCGACGCTCCCGTCGTGCTCGCCCCGATGGCCGGCATCACGAACACGGCGTTCCGTCGTCTGTGTCGCGAATACGGGGCCGGTCTCTACGTGAGCGAGATGATCACGACGCGCGCTCTCGTCGAGCGCAACGAGACGACCATGCGTCTGATCCGCCACCACGAATCCGAGACCCCGCGGTCGATCCAGCTCTACGGTGTGGATCCCGCGACGGTCGAGGCGGCGGTGAAGATGATCGTCGACGAAGACCACGCCGACCACATCGACCTCAACTTCGGCTGCCCGGTCCCCAAGGTCACCCGCCGTGGCGGGGGAGCCGCCCTGCCCTGGAAGACGTCGCTCTTCCGTGAGATCGTCGAGCGGGCCGTGGGAGCCGCGGGCGACATCCCGCTGACCATCAAGATGCGCAAGGGCATCGACGCCGACCACCTGACCTACCTCGAGGCCGGGCGCATCGCCGAGGGCGCGGGCGTCGCCTCGATCGCGCTGCACGCGCGCACGGCATCCGAGTTCTATTCAGGTCATGCCGACTGGGCCGCGATCTCCACGCTCAAAGAGACCGTGACGAGCGTCCCGGTGCTCGGCAACGGCGACATCTGGTCGGCCGACGACGCGGTACGCATGATGGACGAGACCGGCTGCGACGGTGTCGTCGTCGGTCGCGGCTGCCTTGGCCGCCCCTGGCTGTTCGGCGATCTCGCGCGCGCACTCGGCGGCCCCGACGCAGCACACGGCGAGCCCGTCGACGCGACGCTCGGCTTCGTGGCCCGCGCCTTCCGTCGCCATGCCGAGTTGCTCGTGGAGTTCTTCGACGACGAGGGCCGCGGATGCCGTGACATCCGCAAGCACGTCGCCTGGTACTTCAAGGGCTACCCGGTCGGCGGTGAGCTGCGGGCCGCCCTCGCGACCGCCTCGACCCTCGACGAGATCGACGAGCTGCTCGCCACGATGGAGCTCGACGCGCCGTACCCCGGGGCCGCGGCCGAGGGGCAGCGTGGACGCGCAGGAACGCCGAAGCGCCCCGCTCTTCCCGACGGGTGGCTCGACTCCCGCGACATCGGCCACGACGCCGGCCGTGAGCTCGCCGCGGCGGAATTGCACCACAGTGGCGGTTGAGGTCTCACCGGCGGTCTCCCGCCCCGTCGGCTACGACGACGCCGATGCCGCCCGCTTCCACATCGAGAACCATCGCTCCCAGCGCGATGACTTCGCGCGCGACCGTGCGCGCGTGCTGCATTCCGCTGCTCTGCGTCGTCTCGCCGCGAAGACCCAGGTGCTGAGCCCCGCGAGCCCCGCCGACTTCGCCCGCAACCGCCTCACGCACTCGCTCGAGGTCGCGCAGGTGGGCCGCGAGCTCGCGACGGCGCTGCAGCTGTCGCCCGACGTCGTCGACACCGCGTGCCTCAGCCACGACCTGGGCCACCCGCCCTTCGGGCACAACGGAGAGCGTGCGCTCAACGACTGGGCTGCCGACATCGGGGGGTTCGAGGGCAATGCGCAGACGCTGCGCATCCTCACGCGCCTCGAGCCGAAGACCTTCGGCTCCGACGGCGAGCCCTTCGGCCTCAACCTCACCCGCTCGAGTCTTGACGCCACCTGCAAGTACCCGTGGACCATCGACGAGCCCGTCCCCGACCCGGGCGGGCGCCTGAAGTTCGGCGTCTACCCCGACGACGAGCCGGTCTTCCACTGGATGCGCGGGGGAGCACCCGCCCGTCAACGCTGCATCGAGGCCGAGGTCATGGACCTGTCGGACGACATCGCGTACTCGGTGCACGATTTCGAGGACGCGGTCGTCAACCGCTATGTCGACCCCGCGCGACTGGCCTCGCGGGTCGGCCGCGAGGGCTTGCTCGACGCGATCCAGCGGTGGGTCGGCTACGACTTCGTCCGCGACGACCTCGCCGCCGGCCTCGAACGGCTGATGGCGATGCCCGAATGGATCCACTCCTTCGATGGCACGCGTCCCGCTCTCGCGCGGCTCAAGAACCTCACCTCCGACCTCATCGGGCGTTTCGCCCGCGCCGCCACCGCGGCGACCCGCGCGGCGCATCCCGCCGATCAGCTGACCCGGTATCGCGCGCACGTCATCGTTCCCACAGAGGTCGAGGTCGAGATGGCCGTGCTCAAGGGCATCATCGGAGCGACGGTCGTCTCCATCGATGGTCGTAAGGTGCTGTACCGCGAGCAGCGCCACGTGCTGAAGCGCTTGGCATCCGCCCTCTGGGAGAACCCGGGGGCCCTCGACGCCCTGCACGCACCCGACTTCGCCGCCGCCGACGACGACGCGGCCCGCCGCCGCGTGGTCGTCGACCAGGTCGCCAGTCTCACCGATCAGCTCGCGATCGCGTGGCACGGACGCCTCGTCGGAGAAGTGGATGCCGCAGAGCTCGGTGTCTGGGCGCCCGGTGCCCGCGCCGCTCGAGGAGCGGATGCCTGATGCCCCGCATCCGCCAGTCCGACGTCGATGAGGTCAAGGCGAGGGTCAACATCGCCGACATCGTCGGTGAGCGCGTCGCGCTGAAGTCGGCCGGCGTCGGCTCGATGAAGGGTCTCTGCCCCTTCCACGACGAGCGGAGCCCCAGCTTCCACGTGCGCCCGCAGGTCGGGTACTACCACTGCTTCGGCTGCGGTGAGTCGGGCGACGTGTATTCGTTCCTGCGCGCGATGGACCATGTCTCGTTCACCGAAGCGGTCGAGCGCATGGCGGCGCGCGTCGGGTACACGCTCCACTACGAAGACGGCGGGCCCGCGCCCGAGACGACCGGACGCTCGCGGCTGTACGCCGCGAACGCCGCCGCGGCGGAGTACTTCCGCGCCCAGCTCATGACGCCCGAAGCAGACACGGGCCGACGCTTTCTCGGAGACCGCGGCTTCGACGCCGGCGCGGCCGCGCACTTCGGCGTGGGCTACGCCCCCAAGGGCTGGTCGCATCTCATGGATCACCTGCTCGCGCAGAAGTTCACGCGTGACGAACTGTTGCAGGCGGGACTCGTGTCCCAGGGGCAGCGCGGGGTGTATGACCGGTTCCGCGGCCGCTTGGTATGGCCGATCCGCGACATCACCGGGCAGGTCATCGGGTTCGGCGCGCGCAAACTCTACGACGACGACCAGGGCCCGAAGTACCTGAACACCCCCGAGACGCCCATCTACAAGAAGGCGCAGGTGCTGTACGGCCTCGACCTCGCCAAGCGCGACATCTCGCGCTCGCACCGCGTCGTCGTGGTCGAGGGATATACCGACGTCATGGCGTGTCACCTCGCCGGCATCACCACCGCGATCGCCTCGTGCGGCACCGCTTTCGGCAGCGACCACATCACCGTCCTACGGCGGGTGATGGGAGACGACAGCTCGGCCGGCGAGGTCGTCTTCACCTTCGACCCCGATGCCGCGGGGCAGAAGGCGGCGCTGCGCGCCTTCGCCGATGAGAAGCGTTTCGCGGCGCAGACGTATGTCGCCGTGGCCCCCGAGGGTCTCGATCCGTGCGACCTGCGCCTCCAGCGGGGTGACGGTGCGGTACGCGCGCTCATGGAGAACAAGGCGCCGATGTTCGAGTTCGTCATCGACCAGCGACTGAGGGACTTCGATCTCTCCAGTGTCGAGGGCCGTGCCGGTGCCCTGCGTGCGGCCGCGCCGATCGTCGCCGATATCCGCGACCCGGCCCTGCGTCCGGGGTACGTCCGTGTGCTCGCGCGCCGCCTCGGCCTCGACATGCCCGAGGTGCAGTCCGCCGTGGAACGCGCCGCGCGCGGCGCCGATCGCGCCGAGAAGCGCGATACGCGCAAGGACTCCGAGCCCGCCCCGGTGGCGATCTCGGTGACGATGGCGTCGCTGCCCAACAACCGCGACGTCGCGCTCGAGCGCGGCGCGATGATGGCGTTCCTGCAGTACGGGCACCGCATCGAGCCCGAGGTCTTCCTGCGGGCCCTGCAGACGCCGTTCACGCACCCGGCTCTCGAGGCCGTCCGCAGCTCCCTGGCATCCACCGATCTGTCGCAGCCCGGATGGGCCGTCGCCGCGGTCGAAGCCGTGCGCGAGCCCTTCCGCTCGCTCGCGGCCGAACTGCTGACCGCCGAGTTCCCCGCACGAACCGAGGAGGGCGCCGTCGCCTCGGCGAACGATCTCGCTCGCGGTCTGCTCGTGCGCGAGCTCGAGCGCGAGAAGAGCGAGTTGCTCCGCGGAATTCAGCGCGTTCCCGCCGATTCCGACGAGGGCAAGCGCCTGCGGTTCCGGCTGCGCGAGCTCGACGCCGACCGCCAGCGCCTCATCGCCTCCTGAGCGGGCGCCCCGCGCGCCGCTGGCATCCCTCGTTGTCGTCGGGGAGGATGAGGGAATGCCCCGGACCCTCGACACCGACGTCGCCCTTCGAGCCGACGACCTGTCTCTGGCGCGCAGCGGCGTGCGCGTGATCGACGGGATCACCTTCACGCTCCCCGCCGGACGCACCCTGGTCGTGCAGGGAGCGACGGGGGCGGGAAAGACCTCGCTCGTCTCGCTGCTGGCCGGCCACCCCGACGACGGGCTGACGGTGGTCGGGGGAGACGCCCGCGTGCACGGCATCTCTGCCCGGCGCCCGGGACGTGCGCGTCGCGAGTGGACCTTCCACACCGGCTACCTGCCGCAGGGAGCGGGTGCAGCTCTCCCTTCCCGCTTGACCGTGCAGGACGTCATCGCCGAGCCCATCACCAGTCGCGACCGCAAAGTCAACACGCGCGCTCTCGCCGTGCGCGTGGCGACCCTCCTCGACGAGATGGAGCTGCCGCTCGGCACGGCCCCGAAATACCCCTACGAGCTGAGTGCCGGTATGCGTCAGCGCGTCGCCCTGGCGCGCGCGCTCGTGCTGGAGCCGCGTCTGTTCGTCGCCGACGACCTGTACGCCAACCTCGACCTCGAGGTGCGCGCGGCCGCTCGCGGTTCGATCACGCGGCGGCGCGACGAGCGCGGAATGGCCTCGCTCATCGTCACGAACGATGCCGATGCCCCGAGAGACCTGGATGCCGATGTGCTCGTGCTGCACGCCGGTCACGCCGTGGGGCTCGGCCACGGCGACCAGGCGGTGCAGTGGACTCCGGACGGCACGCCCGAGAGGCGGATTTCGACGGGCTGATTTTTCCGCCGCCCCCGCGTGCTGTTAGTATCGTGGGGTTGCCCGCCGCAAGGTGAGCATGATCCTCGGTAGCTCAATTGGCAGAGCAATCGGCTGTTAACCGATAGGTTCTTGGTTCGAGTCCAAGCCGGGGAGCCACGGAAGGCCCGACGCACGAGCGTCGGGCCTTCGTCGTCGTCAGACTGCGCAGATCGTCAGGTCGTGGTGAGCCGGCCCGCTCGGGAGAAAGCCCCGCACGACACCCTTCAGGCGGGGTCGGAGTCAGCGTCGGGCTCGAGCCGCTGCTCCTCGCGGTGTGCGGGGCTCTGCTCCATGTCGGGATCGATCGACGTGTCGTCTCGATCGGCCTTCTGGGCGGCGGGGTCGGGGATGGGAAGTCGATCCGGATCGCTCATGCCGGCAACCGAACCACCGCGCTCGGGGGTTCGTCGCGCCCGTTGACACAGGCGCCGACCCGCCGAAACGCGCTCGCCTGTGGGCTCACCTGCTCGCGCGGGCGGCATGCCTACACTCGGGGCATGCGTCGCGCACTCGTCCTGGTCGCCTCCTGCATGTCGATCTGCCTTCTCGCGGGTTGCGGGTGGGTACGCCCCGACGTCGTCGACCGCGCCGACGATGTCAGCGTCACGGGCGGAACGTGCCGCATCGAGTGGTGGTTGGCCGCGCTGAACGATGGTGCGACAGGCGAGGCGTGGGGCGTCGCGCGCGAGGCGCTCGCTTCATCGAGGGTCGACGAAGCGCAGCTGTCCGAATGGAGAGAACTCCTCCTGCTCGATGACGACGTCACCTGGCCGTCGCCGGGCCGCCTCGACGGTGCCGCACACCGCGAGGCCGTTCGTGCCGATGTACGCGACGCCTTGGCTGTTGCGGGGTTCCCCGATAGCGATCGCGTCATCGAGGTCTTCTCGTCACAGCTCTGTACGGTATGACGCTTCGGCGGGCGCGCTAACTCGTCGGAGAATCGGCGACCTGTTCCGGCCCCCGCCCCTTCCCGTTGTTCGAGCCCTTCCCATTCCCGTTGCCGTTCCCCTTGCCCGAGCCGGGCGCGCCGGGCGCGGAGCCGCCGGGCGTCGCCTCCGGCGAGGGCGACGTGCTCGGAGGGGGAGCGACCGAGCCGCCGCCGGGCGGGGTGGGGTCCGGCGCCGGTTCGACGACGGGGGAACCGTTGGAGTCGGAGGAGCCGCGACCGGGTTGCGTCGATCCGCCACCCGGCACCTGAACGATCGGCTGTGCCGGAGCGGGCTGCACCGGCTGCGGCGCGACCGGGGCCGGCGAAGGCGGTGGGGTCTCGGCATCCGTGCTCGACACCGACTCGACCGAGGAGGGATCGTTCTCGGCCACCAGAGGGACCGGCGTCGATGAAGGCGCAGGGGTGGAGACGCGGTCCGTGACCGCGTCGGGGACCGCACCGAGAGAGAACGCCATCACATGCCCTCCGACGATGAGCACGGCGCCGGCTGCGGCGCCCGCCCAGACCCACCACCGTCGGAACGATCGACGCGGGCGCGCTGCGGAGACGAAAGAACCGCTGGCCCCGACGCCGACGGACGCCGCGGCGGCGACCGGGGCGGTGCTGTATGTGGCCGCGGCCCGCGGCTCATCGCTCCCTGCCGATGCCACCGGAGGTGCGCTCATCACGGCCGTCGGCACCTGCCACGACACCGCGGCTGCGGGTGCGCCGGCGGCGGTCCCCGCTGACTCGTGGGTTAGCGACTGCACCCGCGTCATGACGCTCGCGGCGGAGGGTCGCTCATCGGGGTCGAAGGCGGTCATCGACGTCAGCAGCGACTGCCACTCGCCACCGTACGTCCCCGGGATATCCGGCTGACGAGCCAGGCGGGCGAGCAGCGTCTCTTGCAGCGTTCCGCCGCCGAAAGGATGCAGGCGCGTGAGCGCCTCGATGGCGAGAAGCCCCAGCGCGTACACGTCCGACGCGGCGCGGGGCGGCTCGCCGCGTACCTGTTCCGGTGCGAGATAGGCGGCCGTCCCGATGACGGTGCCGGGCGTCGTCAGACGTGTCGCACCGATCAGCCGGGCGACCCCGAAGTCGGCGAGCACGGCCTCGACGGCGCGCACCCCGCCTCTCACCTCCCGCAGGAGGACGTTCGACGGCTTGACATCGCGGTGCACGATGCCGGCGTCATGGACGACGGCGAGAGCGCCCGCCAGGTCGGCGAGAATGCCCGCGACCTCGGCAGGCGAGACGGGGCCTTCTTCGATGCGGCGCTGCAGCGAGGGCCCGCTCACCAGCTCCATCACGAGGTACACGTGGTCGTCGCCGGTGAGCCGCGCGTCGTACAGGGTCACGAGCGAGGGGTGATCGAGCGCCGCGAGAGCCCGTGCCTCCGACATGCGGCGGAGGGGTTCGGGTTCGTCGCCCGCGTCGGCGTAGAAGATCTTGATCGCCACGTCGCGTGCGAGAACCTCGTCGCGCGCGCGGAAGACGCGCCCCATTCCACCCGCGCCGATACGCTCGCGCAGGATGTAGCGCCCACCGAGGATGTCGCCCGCGTGGGGCATCGAGTGGTCGAGCACGTGACTCATCGGTTCCTTCGAGCGGGACCGCCTGACGGCGGGAAGGGTGGATGCCGGGACGCATCCGTTGCATTGCACGCTATGCCCGCGCGGGTCGGCGGAGAGCGGGGTAGCGACACCGCTCGCCGATGCGCATAATGCTCGCTCACCTCGCGATCGTCGGCTTCGTTCCCCGTCCGGGACATCTGCGTCCCCAGGCCTGCGAGCAAAGCCGTGGGAGCGGTTCCACTAGGCTCTCTCCGGCCGCCGACGCCGGCCCGAGAGGAACCGACGTGCCCGCCCCCGCCTCTCACGTGCGCCGCGATCTCCAGGGCCTCCGGGCGATCGCCGTGATCGCGGTCGTCAGCACCCACCTCACGGGATGGCCCCGAGGCGGCTTCGTGGGTGTCGACGTGTTCTTCGTCTTGTCGGGCTTCCTCGTCACCGGCATCCTGCTGGCCGATCTCCAGGCAGAGGGGACGGTGCGCCTCGGCGCCTTCTTCGCTCGCCGCGTCAAGCGCCTCTTGCCCGCCGCTCTCGTCGTGCTCGCGGTCGTCGTCGGGGCAGCGTTTCTGGTCTTCTCGCCCGTGCGTGCCGAGAGCACCCTGGTCGACGCCGTCTCCGCTGCCGGCCTCCTCTCGAACTGGCACTTCGGTCTCGAGGGCCGCGACTACTTCGCCGCCACCGACGTCTCGCCGCTCCAGCATTTCTGGTCGCTCTCCGTCGAGGAACAGTTCTCGGTGGCATGGCCGTTCCTCGTCCTGCTGGCGGTCGCCGCGCTGCCGGTCGCCGTGCGCCGCGCACGCGGTGGACGTGTGGCCGTGGGCCTGCTCGCGGGTGCTGTCGTCGTGGCATCCGGCATCGTCGCCGTCGTGCAGACGCCCGTCGACCCGAGTCTTTCGTACTTCTCCACGCTCACGCGGGCGGGGGAGCTCGCCACGGGAGCGATGATCGCGGCCGCCGCCCCCGTCCTCGTACGGATTCCGGCGGCTGCCCGCGCGCTCCTCGCCTGGGTGGGCCTGGCGGTGATCATCGCGGCGGTCTTCCTGATCGATCCCGCGGACCCCTTCCCGGCACCCGCGGCCGCCCTCCCGGTACTCGGAGCAGCACTCGTGATCGGCGGCGGCATCGGCGGCGACCCGCGTCACCGCCACCTCTTCGTCCTCACCAACCCGTTGGCGGTGACGATCGGCGATCTCTCCTACTCGCTGTACCTCTGGCACCTGCCCGTGATCGTGTTCGCGGGGGTTCTGCTCGCTCCGGGACCCGCCGCCACGGGGATCACCGTCTTGGCGATGCTCGTCCTGACGGTCGCGACCTACCTCGGCATCGAACAGCCTCTGCATCGCTCGCCCTGGGCAGCCCGCACCGCGCATCGACGCGAGCCCGCCCCCGCCGAGCCGGAGCGCGTATCGGAACCCGCTCCGCGCCGTGCGAGCAGCCTCGCCTCGCGGCCCGCCGGATACATCCCCGGTCAGCGGTACTACCCCGGCTCCCGCCCTATGGCCCCCGTTCCCCCGGAGCCCACGAAACCCGTCGCACCGACGCCCGTGGTGCGGCACGACGCTCAGCGGATGCCGGCACCCCCGGCATCCGGCGAGACCGATGACGCACCCGCCTGGGCCGCCTGGCGTGCGCGTTTCGCGCCACGCGTGGCGATGGCCGGAGCCAGCCTCGCGATCGGCACCGGAGCGACGGCGCTCGCGGTGATGCTGGCGTACGGCGCCCCGACGCTCCCCGGTCTGCCGCTCGCCGCCCCGGCCGCCGTCGACGTCGCAGCCGAGGCCGGAGACGCCCTCGGCACCTTGCAGGGCGAGCTCGCCGCCGCGACGACCGCCTCCTCGTGGCCCGACCTGCGCCCCTCGCTCGACGAGGTGCAACGCGCCTCGTCGTCGGCGAATCGCGCCCGCGACTGCTTCACTCCGGGTGTCGCCCTCGAGGCGGCGAGGTGCACCTGGGGCTCCGCCGACGCCCCGCGCCACCTGTACCTCGTGGGCGACTCGAGCGCGATGGCCTATGCGCCGGCGTTCGCGAAACTCGCCGACGACAGCGGGGGAGCGTGGCGCGTCACGACGGTCGGGATGTACGGATGCCGCTTCACCGACGTGCTCGTCGAGAGCCGCGACCCGTCGGTCATGGCCGCGTGCGGACAGCGAAAAGTGGATGTCGCATCGATGATCGCCGCCGCGCCGGCCGATCTGCTCGTCGTGTCGAACGCGTTCACCCTGGGCCGCTCGGTCGACGGGCGCGACCTGGGCGCCGGGGAGCTAGCATCCGCCATCGCCTCCGAGATCACGGGGTGGGCGCCCGCGGGCCGCACGGTGTATCTGGCGCCCCCGCCGCACGGCGCGGATCTCGGGCGGTGCGTCTCGCCTCTCACCGGCCCCTCGGCGTGCCTCGCGGGAGTCGACGACGTGTGGACGCAGATGGAGACGGCGACCGAAGTTCAGGCCGCCGCCACCGGTGACTCTGCGATCAGCTCCCTGCCCTTCAGCTGCTGGCAGGGGGCGTGCCCCGCCTTCGCGGGCGAAACGCCGGTGCGCTATGACGACACCCACATCACCCCGGCGTTCGCGGAACGACTGACGCCGATCCTGCGCGGCGAGCTCGCGGCGAGAGATCTGTACTGACGCCTGCGGCCCCGAACCCGCGCGTGGCTGCGAGGCTAGGGGAGTGATCTCGCCTCCCGACCCGCGCTCGTACGACCTCGACGCTGCGCGGACCCGCCTGCTGCCCGAGCGCGGGGGAAAGGTCGACGACAGCATCCCCCAACTCGCCGACGCCGACCCCGACCTCTGCGCCCTCGCGCTCGCTCTGCCCGACGGCTCGATCCGGTCGAGTCGACAGGCCACCGTCTCGTTCAGCGTGCAGTCGGCGGTCAAGCCGTTCCTGTTCGCTCTCGCGCTGCTCGACACCGACGGCGCGGCTCTCGATCGAGTCGGCATCGAGCCAACGGGGGAGTCGTTCGACGCGATCAAACTCGAGAGCGGCACGGGCCGACCCCCCAATCCCATGGTCAATGCCGGTGCCCTGCTGACCGCTTCGCTCGTCGAGGGCTCGGACCCCGAGTCGCGCAGTGCCCGCATCGCCCGCGGGCTCGCGGCCTTCGCCGGACGCGAGCTCGAGGTCGACGAAGACGTGGCCCACAACGAACACCTCCTCGGCGACCGCAATCACGCCCTCGCCCACCTCATGCGCGCAGAGGGCACCCTCGAGCCCTCGGCCGACGACACGGTCGCCGTGTACGCGCGGTCATGCGCGACGATCGTGGATGCCGAAACCCTCGCCGTCATGGGTGCGACATTGGCGTGCGGGGGTGTGAACCCGCGCACGGGGGAACGAGTGGTTCCCGAACGGGTCGCGCGGGATGTCATCTCGGTCATGGCGACCTGCGGCGTCTACGACGGCTCCGGTCGGTGGATGCGCGCCGTCGGCGTACCGGCGAAGTCCAGTGTCTCGGGGGCGATCGTGCTGTCGGCTCCCGGGCGTCTCGGCGCCGCGGTGGTGAGCCCGCCGCTCGACGAACAGGGGACGAGCGTGCGTGGACGCCTCGCGAGCGAAGCCTTGAGCGATGACCTCGCCCTGCACTCCTTCGCGTCGCGCTGACGACACCCGCCCCGCGATATGGGGAGGGACCGGGCGTTCGGCCTAGGCTGGCGCCATGGGGGCACGGGGGATCTACGTTGCGACGACCATCCGCGCGACGCTCGACGAGGTGTGGACGGCCACTCAGGACCCGTCCCAGCACGTGCGATGGGATGTCCGCTTCTCGAGGATCACACCCACCACGAGCACGCCGGACGGTGCCGCGCGGTTCGTCTATGAACGGCGGACGCCCGTGCACACCGTCCGCGGCGACGGCATCAGCATCGGCGAGACGTCTCGGCCCGATGGCACCCGCACCTCCGCCCTGAGGTTCACGACGCATGACCGGCTGTCACCGCTGCGCGATGGGCGCGGCTACTGGCGCTACGAGCCGGTGGACGACGGCATCCGCTTCTCAACCGGGTACGACTACGCGGCCGGGTGGGGCCCGCTCGACGTGATCGTTCGTCCGATCGTGGGCTGGGCGACCGCGTGGAGCTTCGACCGCTTGCGCCTGTGGCTCGAGACCGGCGTCGAGCCCGAACGGTACGCGCTGTGGCACGCCCTCGCGTTCTGGCGTGGAGACCGCCCACGTGCCTCGCGCTGCGAGCGGGTGCCCCCGCATCGACGGCGCGCCCTCGACGACGCTCCCGCCACGCTCGCGGCGCTGCCCGCGCCGGGAGGCACGCGATGACGTCGATCTTCGCGCGGGCGATGGGATCCGACTTCGACCGCCTGCACCCGATGATGCGGCGACGCTTCGGCGTCGGCCTCGACGAGGGTCAGGCGTGTGTCGGCCACGGCGTGATGAGCGAGATCCGCCGCGGTCCCTGGTGGACCGTCCCGTTCCTCCAGTTCGGCAAACTGCGCAACATCCTCGTGCCGACGGTGGGCACGAACGTTCCCTTCACCATCTGGAACAGCCCCTACCTCGACCCCTTCGGCCGCGAGACGGTCACCTTCGTGCGGGAGTACGAGGTCGCCGGCCGACCGGCCCGGTTCGACGCGACGATGATCTCCCACGAGGGCAGGGTGATCGACTACCTCGGCACACACCAGCACCTCGCCGTCGACCTCGACCTGCAGGTCGACGACGACGGCGGCCTGCTCCTCCGTTCGGGGGAGCAACGCTTCTACGAGGGACCGGTCGGATTCCGTTTCCCGATGCTTTTCAGCGGTCGCGCCACCCTCCGCGAACGCTTCGACGAGGGCGACGGCCGCTTCCACGTCGACATGCGCGTCGACAACGACCGACTCGGTTTCCTGTTCGGGTACCGCGGGAGCTTCACCTGCGAATGGATGCCGGCCTCCAACGCCCCGCCGCACGTGTTCCCCCGGCGACACGAATCACGCACCTGATCCACACGCTCGCGAATGCGAGAATGACGGCGCCCCCACGCCGGTCCGGTCCTTCCGAAGGAGTCCCCATGCAGCCCGTCGTGCGTCGCCGCGCCTCGCGCACCGTCACCGTCGGCGTCGTCGCCGCGCTCGCCGCCACCCTCACCGGGTGCGGCCAGGGAACGAACGTCTCGGAGGACTACGCCCAGATCTGCCGCGACAACTCCACCGAGAAGCGCCTCCCCGATGACGACTGCAACAATCACGGCGGCAGCGCGCACTGGTACTACCTGCCATTGGGTTCGAGCAGTCGCACGGTACCCGCTGTCGGCCAGCCCGCGACCGGTGGTGCCGACAGCCTCCCGTCGGGCAAGACCGCGGCACGTGGCATCTCGAGCGACGGTGCCAGCGTCTCGCGCGGCGGCTTCGGCGGTTCGGGCTCCGACGGAAGCCACGGCAGCTGATGCGGCGCGTCGAGCTCGATCCGCGCCCTGACTGGGAGCGCACCATCAAGCAGTCCGGACTCATCTACTCGCACTCCATCCGCGACGATGGCACGGCGGTCGACTACTGGAACGACGGCGCTGCGTACGTCTTCACGCTCCCGGAGGTCGAGGAGCTCGAGAAGCAAACCGAAGAACTGCATCGGATGAGTCTCGAGGCCGCCAGGTACATGGCATCCGGTGAACTCGGTCACCTCGGGCTCAGCCCGAAGGCGTTCGAGCTCGCCCAGTGGTCGCTCGAGCAGAACGAACCCGACGTCTACGCCCGTTTCGACCTCGCCTACGCCGGTGACGGATCACCCGCGAAGATGCTCGAGTACAACGGCGACACCCCGACCGGTCTGATCGAGGCCTCGGTCACCCAGTGGTTCTGGCTGCAGGACCGGCTCAGGAGCGGGGCGCTTCCCGCCGACACCGATCAGTGGAACGGCCTGCACGAGGCCCTGGTGGAGCGCTGGCGCACTCTTCTCCACCGCTCGCTCGAAGAAGGCGAGGGCGGACGCCTGTTCGTTGCGCACTCGGATGCCGACACCTACGGCGAGGACTGGGACACCGTCGCCTACATGCGTGATCTCGCGGGCGAGGCCGGTTGGGAGCACACCGGCATCGAGATGAAGGAGATCGGCTGGCACCACGGCGCGCGACAGTTCGTGGGCGTGCCGGAGCCGTGGGGTTCCTCGCGCAGCATCGCGGCGCTGCCGGGTGACACCCCGGGCACGCAGTACCCCGTCATCCGCAACCTCTTCAAGCTCTACCCCTGGGAGGACCTCGTCTCGGGGGAGGACCGCGTCGCCGGCGACCAGGAGTTCGGGGCGCTGCTCATTGCGGGGCGAGGACTCTTCGGCCGCTGGTACGAACCGGCGTGGAAGATGTTCCTCTCGAACAAGCTCCTCCTCGTCGCCCTCTGGCGGCTGTTCCCCGGCCACCCCAACCTGCTGCCCGCCTACGCCGACGGGCCGAACGGCATGACCGACTTCGTCGTCAAACCCGTCTTCGGTCGAGAGGGAGACGGCATCCGGGTACACCGCCGTGACGGCAGCGTCATCTCGAACGGCCAGGAGTACCGGCGAGAGGGCACCGGACGGGAGCGCGTTTGGCAGGAGTACCACGAGCTCCCCGACTTCCCGGGAAGCAATGGGAGCAATCACCCCGTGCTCGGTTCGTGGGTCATCAACGACGAGGCGTTCGGAGTCGGCATCCGCGAGTCCGACGGCCCCATCACCGACTACTACTGCCGCTTCGCCCCGAACATCATCGAGAGCTGACCGCGCCGCCCCTCTCGAGCTCGCTCACGCGTCGATGTCGTCGACACCCGGCATCCACGAGATACCGGGTTTGCCCCACTTGCGCTTCTTCGCGATCTTCGCCGCGACCCGGCCGTCTTCCTCGTCGAGACGATCCACGTACAGGATGCCGTCGAGGTGATCGAACTCGTGCTGCAGGATGCGTGCCCGCCAGCCCGTGACCTCGATACGGACCGCGTGGCCGTCGAGATCGGTGCCGGTGAGCAGCGCCGCCTCGGACCGGCGCAGCGGAAAGCGCTCGCCGGGGAACGACAGGCACCCCTCGCTCTCTTCGTCGGGGTCGGGGTAGCCCGGTTCCATCGGACGGATCCACAGCTCGGGATTGATGACCACGCCGCGCCACGGCTGACCCTCATCGTCTTCGTACGTGTACGTGAAAATGCGGAGTCCGACACCGACCTGCGGAGCCGCGAGGCCCACACCGGGGGCGGCGTCCATCGTCTCGAACATGTCGGCGACAAGCGCGCGCACCTCATCGGTGATCTCGTCGACGCGGGCAGCGGGAGCGTGCAGCACGGGATCACCCATGATGCGAATCGGGAGTACGGCCACGTCACCAGCCTATCCAGGGGGCGGCGGGCTATCGTCGGAGGGTGATCCCGCTCGATGCCACCCTCAGCGACGGAATCGACCAACTCGTCGGTGTCTTCCGCGACCCACGTATCCTGCTCGGCATTCCGCTGGCCCTTCTCGGCGCGGTGTTCATGTCGTTCGGCGCGCAGTATCAGCACCGGGGAGTGCAGAAGGTCGAGCGCCTCTCGGGCAAGACCACCGGTGGCCTCTCACGCAAGCAGCTCACGTCTCTGTTGACGCGTCCCTCGTGGGTTGCGGGCACGGTCATGCTGGGCCTGGCGATCGTGTGCCAGCTCTCAGCGCTGTCGGTGGCCCCGCTGATCCTCGTGCAGCCGCTCGGGGCCATCGCCCTCGTCATCACGACGGTGCTGAACGCCCGCGTCTCGGGGCAGAAGCCGACGCGGCAGTCGCTCATCGCGATCGCGCTGTGCGTCGGCGGCATTTTCATCTTCGTCACGATCGCCGCGTTCTTCGCCACCGAACACGTGGTCACCGAGCGCGAACTGTGGATCATCCTCGGCATCCTGGCCGTCGTCGTCATCGTGTTCGGTGTGTTCTGGGTGCTGGTGCGCCGTCGCGCTCAGGCGCTGTTCTACATCATGGCCGCAGGCGTGATCTATGGTTTCGTCGCGACGCTCGCCAAGGTCGTCATCAGTCGGGCACAGGCGGGCAACTTCGAGTGGCTGACGATGCTGTGCCTGGTCGCGCTGCTCGCCGCCGTCGCCGTGGGCGCCTACTTCGTGCAGACGGCATACTCGGTCGGCCCGCCCGACCTCGTCATCGCGGGTCTCACCGTGATCGACCCGATCGTTGCTGTGTTGATCGGCCTTCTGGTGCTCGGCGAGGCGTCGACGGCCCCCGCGTGGGCGCTCATCGGTTTCGTGATTGCCGGTGCGATCGCGACGTGGGGAGTGATCCAGTTGACCAAGCACCACCCTCAGGTGACGGCGGATGGGAAGCCGGCGAAGCCTCGGGTGAAGTAGGCCGTTCGAGGGGACGTGGCGCGCCTGGAGCTGTACCGCTGGTCGATCGCGGAGTGGCGCTCCTCAAACGGGATAGCGCCGAAGCAGAGCGGTCACCATTCCCTGATGTCTCGCAGATCGGACTGCAGGAGCCCGAGCAACTTGCCCTGCACAGCGTCTTTCAAACCAAGCTCGCCTGCGGCAGAGGCGAGTGACACGTCCTGACCTTCCGGGTCCTTTGCCAAGAGATCCATGGATCCTAAGCGCATGTCTTCTGTGCCGCGACCGATGGCCGCGAGGATTGGCCGCAACGTTTCCGCGGACACGACCCCCCATTCGTCATCCGAGTCATCCAGGGTGACGCGCAGGACCATTGTGCTCGAGATCGATGCTGTGTAGTCCGCAGTCGCCTCGCGAACACCAACGTTACTCGACTCACGTTGCGCCGCTAACTGGTCCGCACGCTGCTGCCCGGTGGGTCCGAAGCCGACACAACCGGCGATCAAGGTTGTGTATGTAGCGACCAGCACCATGGCGCGAGGACGTCTGCCCGCGAGATACCGAGACTGCTGTGCTCGAGTTCGTCCACCAACGCGGCTGCCCGGGTGTCAAGCGATGGCCCCAACGGGAAGCACCCCGTCAGCGCCATCCCGAGGGCCGTGATCATCGCCACATACGCCGGTCCACGTGCTCATAATCGCATCATCTTCCTTGGCTCGCGGTCACTT
This sequence comes from Microbacterium sp. AG157, assembly GCF_003385695.1. Lineage (NCBI taxonomy): Bacteria > Bacillati > Actinomycetota > Actinomycetes > Micrococcales > Microbacteriaceae > Microbacterium > Microbacterium sp. AG157. Next base: position 177,134 of record NZ_QRDK01000004.1, on the reverse strand, counting down.
CCCGGCGTAGGAGGTCCATTCCTCCGCTACAAGCGTCAGCGAGTCGCCGTTGAGTGACTTTTGAAGTCCGAGCTCCGTCGCGGCATCTCGGAACGATAGGTCTTTCCCGGAATCGTCGTCGGCGTAAAGATACAGACTGGTCACTTTCATGTCTGCAGCGTTGTCTGCCGTAACCGCGAGGATGCGTGTCAGGGTCGCGGCGGCGACCTCGCGGCCGCCCGACTCCAGACCGTCGGAGGAGAGTTTCACTGTGACGGTCAAGCCACCCGCGGCAGAGGGGGTAGTAACCACTTTCGCGCCCACGACACCGCTACCCGCGGATTCGAGCGCCGCTGTGAGCTGCGCCTCCTTGTCGCCGGCGCTGGGCCCGCCGAAGCAGGCGGTCAGTCCGAACAAGAGCGTTACCGTCAGAAGGGTCAATCCCGCACGCACAGTGTTGACGCCCATCATTCCCCCAAAGCTCGTGCGCCAGCGAGGTCGCACGATTCGTAAACATCCGCGAGAGTGCGGATCGTCGCCGCGTTCCGACTGAGGCGAGCTGCACGAGCGCGGGTCTCTATCATCGCCCGCGTACTCGACGAAACTGCGGCATCCGTGGCTTCACCGCTGGTCTGCGCATTCAACGCCGCGATAGCCGTTTGAAGCTGGGTTGCCACCGATTCCAGCTGGGCCGCCTGCGCATCGAGGTTCTGCGCGTGGTCAGCGAGCGAACCGAGTTGGACGTCGAGTCGCCCGCTCATCGAGCCGCCCCCCGTTCATCTGACCCCTTTCGAAGCCCAGAAACGAGCGGGAAAGACTCGCCGAACATTGTCGACGCGCGATCCGCAGCCTCGGACCGTGCCGCTGCCTGCGCGCGGGAGATGGTTTCTGTGAGGACCGACGAAAGCCGGGCATCAGTACGAAAGCCGCTGGCGAGGGTGACATCTAGGATCTTTCCGTCTGCGGCGGATGTGACGGTGCATTCTCCGCCCTCGCTTCGAATGGTCTCCGACACGGACCGCAGCTCTTCCATAGCACCATCGGCACGTTCTCTGGCAATGGCAGCTGCAGCGAACTGCGTTTCTAGACGGGCACGCGCTGCTTCAACCCGTTCGTCAATACTGAAGTCCATACTTTCACTCTCCAGACTTTCCGACGTAAACCTCTTCTACCGTGCCATTGAGGAAGGTCCAGTCGTTTTTCAGATTCCCGCCGTTCGAGAGGTAGTCCCTGAAGTCAGAGGTGTACGTGTCGGCGTTGTGCGTCTTGTTGGGGTCGATGGAACCGCCCGGATCAGACAAGACAACCCAGTCGATGTTCTTGGGCACGGTTCCGGCGACCACCACGCTCGGCCCTAGCGGACCGTTGACGACATCTGCATTCCAGTCGACAGGTGCTCGGCCATCGAGCTTCGGGACGGGGTCCGAGACGTGTTCAACCTGCAGTACTGGAATATGACTCGGAATGTCGTATTGCTCCGTGGGGGAGCCATTCGTGACGACCCCGATCGTGTTGTACGGCGAAGACGAGTCGGCGCCAAGATTTCCGGCCATGATCCCCCCTTGGCTGAACCCGGACCACACTACGTCCGACCCGGGGGGTACCCCTGCATCTTCCATCATCTTCTGAACCGCGCGCTCATACTGCGTGCGGATAATGGGGTTATCCATCAAGACAAGGGCGATGTTGCTGTCGAGGTCGTTGAGTGGGGCATAGTCCTTCAACGAGTCCCCCAAGGGATCGTCGCCGAGGATGCCCTTCAGAATGCCCCAGTCCAGGGTCGAGGGCAGATTGACCAACGTGTAAGTAGACCCGTCAGGCCTCCGGATCGTGGAGATACTCACCGCTGTCTGGTCTTTACCGCTGATGCGATCGATCAATCCATTGCCCTCAATGAGATCACCGGGCGACGAGATCGAACCCCGCTTCATGAGTTCTTCGTACGCCTGATCGTCACTAGCGGCGCTCGGATCAAGCTCGCCCACCGACGGGTCCGCTTTAAGCATGTCGCCAAGCCCTGTTCCGAGGAGGTACCCAACCGGGCCCCCGACGAACGCTGCGATGCCCGGCAGCATGCGACCCAGGAGATCCTGGAGGACGACCAAGCCGTCACCGACGATCGGCCCAAGCTCCCCGAGCAGACGGCCCAGCTGCCCGAGCGCCGTGAGGAGCTGCTCGATCAGGTCCCGCGCCAACACGATGATGTCCCACGCCGCGTCCGCGAACTCGCGGATGGCGTCGAGCTTGTCGAACGGGTTCAGGGTGAAGCTGGTCAACGAATCCGCCAAACGCGCCAGGGCGTTCAGCAGGCCGCAGATCGCGTCGCGGCAGGCGGTGACCAGAGTCGAGGCGAGGGCCAGCGCAGACGACGCGGCACCCGCCCAGTCCTGCACGTCCGTCAACACCCTCGAGACGTCTTCGTACCGCTGGCGAAGGGCCCGCACAGTCCGGCCATCGAGGTCGTCGAGAGCCCGCGCGGCGGACGCGAGGTCGAGGGTCACCTCCGACACCGACGACTCGACCGTGCGCCACTCCGACGAGCGCAGGGATATGGCGCCCGGGTCGCCCTGCAGTTCGTCCATCCACTGGGGGAGTGGCTGCACGTAGGTGATCAGCCAGCCTGCGAAACCGGGGATGCCGTCGCACCCTCCACCCGACGAGCGTGACGCCCCTCCGGCCCACGACTCGCTGCGCAGCTGCGCAGCGACGGCGGCAGCGCCGCTCACGACTCGAACTCCTGCATCACCGCGACGGCCTGTTCCTCGACCTCGTCGAACGACTCGCGTGCGACCTGCACGCCCTTCTGCATCGTCGCAACGAGCTCTCTTGCGCTCGACAGCAACTGCGCGGTGTTGCTCGCAAGACCGTTCGCAGCTCCGACGACGATTCCCGACGCCAGAACGCCGAATGCCGAGCCAGGAAGCGGCGTTCCGGCGGCGGACGCCGCGGCATCCAGCGAATCGCTTACGCGTCCTAACGTTGACGCCTGTTCTGCCAGGACGTCGGTGTCCATGATGATGTGCGTTCTTCCCGCCACGGGGCCCCCGCTCGTGTCAGCTTTGCCAACACCATAGCGAAAGCCCTCGCCGCTTCGCAGGAATGCTCACCACCTGTGGATAACCGGATGACGGTAGGCTCGACGTCGCTGGGGGCGGTGGCCAAGCTGGTCAAGGCAGCGGGCTCATAACCCGACGATCGTGGGTTCAAGTCCCACCCGCCCTACGCGAGACCCCCGGCCGGGATCACCTGGTCGGGGGTCCTTCTCGGGGCGACGAACCTGGTCAGCCGACCATCGACGGCCGGGAGAGCAGGAACAGCGAGAAGAACGTGGCCGCTGTGGACAGGATCACCCCGAGGGCGAGGTAGCCGCAGATCAACCCGATAACGGCCAGAGCCCGACCCACCCCGTAACGCCCGGCTGTCCGGAGTCCGAGGTGGCCCAGGATGATCGTCGCCACCGCTAGCGGAAACGCGGTGAAGATCGCGACGACGACGAGGTAGGGCAGGGGGACGAACGCCGCGTTGAGCACCGCGATCGGGCCCAGCACGACGGCGGCGATAGCGGTTCCGTTCGTCACCGCCGGCAACGGCGGCGGTAGGAAAGGCGGCTGCTGCGGGGGCAGGGCGGGCGACGTCATGCCCCGACCCTAGCGGCGTGCGGAACGACCGCACGGGCGACGAATGCCAAAGTCGGACGTGCCCATGAGCCTCACTGCGGTGGCGGGGCGAATGTGACCATGGTGAGCCCGACGGCAACTGCCGTAAGGCCGCAAGGTACCCCGTGCGATCGGTGCGTACCGGCAGTCATGGGCCGCGTTCCTATCGCCCGTCCCGGTGACCCACCCCGATCTCAACGCAAGCGTAACGCTCAGACAGGTGCCGTGCGAGCACAGTCGTGCGTCCGCGAAAAGAGAGCGTCACCACGCCGGGAGGGGCCGTCGACGCTGCGCCCGGTGCCCGAATTGCCGCGAACACGTCAACCCGCAGCAGGCACCTGTCGAAAGCCGACGACAGCGGGGCGCGATCCGTGCAAAGGGGTGTCGTAAGACGCCCCCGGTGCACGGTCCGCGCCCCGGAACGATCTCCGAAACCGACGCCGTCCGTCCTACGAGCCGTGCGCCTCCTCCGAGACCGGCTGCCACTCGCGCCACGTCTGCAGCCGCGACTCGTAGTCGCGCTCAGCGATTCCGAGCGGCGCTTTGCCGAAGAAGATGCGCAGCGGCGGGTTCTCGGCATCCACCACCTTCAAGATCGCCGCGCGCGTCGCCTCGGGCTTGCCGGGGTCGGCAGCAGAGGGGCGCTTGGCCGCCTGCTCTCGCACGTCGGCGTAGGCGTCGATCTCGTCGCTGCGCTGAGCAGAGGGGCCCGACCAGTCGGTCGAGTACCCGCCGGGCTCGATGAGGGTCACGTGGATGCCGAAGCCGGCAACCTCCTGCGAAAGAGACTGCGACAGCCCCTCGAGCGCCCACTTGGACGCGTGATAGGCGCCGACAGTCGGGAACGCGCTGATGCCGCCGATGCTCGACACCTGGATGATGTGGCCCGAGCCCTGCGCGCGCATGATCGGCAGGGCCGCCTGCGTGACCCAGAGGGCGCCGAAGAAGTTGGTCTCGAGCTGCGCGCGCACCTCGTCCTCGGTCAGCTCCTCGACCATGCCGAAGTGCCCGTAGCCGGCGTTGTTGACGACGACATCGAGCTGACCGAACTTCTCGTGTGCTTTCTTCACGGCGTCGACGTCGGCGGAGCGGTCGGTCACGTCGAGCTGAAGGGGGAAGAACGTGTCGGGGTAACCGTCGACCAGCTCTTTCACGTCGTCGAGGTTGCGGGCGGTGCCCGCGACGTTGTCGCCGCGTTCGAGGGCTGCCTCGGCCCATTCGCGGCCGAAGCCCTTTGATGCGCCGGTGATGAACCAGGTCTTGCTCATGAGTGTCCTCCGAAGAGATGTGGGGGTGAACGCGGGCGACGGTACGCCGCGGCGATCAGAAACTCCTCGGGTTGACACCCCACGCTCGCGCCACCATCGGAAAGCCCCGCCCGCGATGAACGGACGGGGCCTTCGCGACACGAGGGTCAACGAGCGGCGGTCGCCAGCTCTCCCGGCCCGGGCAGGATCTCGCGCAGAAGGTCATCGAGCGTCACGACACCGAGCAGACTCTCACCCTCGACCACCGTCGCCAGCTGCACACGACCGCGGCGCATCCGTGCAAGGGCGTCGTACGCGGATGCCGTGGGCTCGAGAACCAGCGGATCGCGGGCGATCTCGAGCGCCGGCGTAGCCGGGTCGACCGTCAGCGCGTCGCGCACGTGCGCGACGCGCGACGAGGCGCCCGAACCGACGAGGATGCGCAAGTGCGTAGACGAGGCGGCGACGGCCTGGACGTCGGCCACCGTGGCATCTGCGGGCACGCTCGTGGGGGAACGGTCGGTGCGGACGATGTCACCCACGGTCAGGGTGCCGAGCGCGATCGCCTGTGCGATCGGCTCGGAGTACTGCTTCTCGAGCGTGCCCGCCTGACGTGAGTGCGCCACGAGCTCGCGGATCGTGTCGGCGTCCTGTCCGCCCGCGGCGGCCTTGTCGACCGGCTCGACGCCCGAGGCCTTCACGAGGCGGTTCGCGATGTGGTTGATCCACAGCAGGAACGGACGCAGCGGCCAGGTGAGAGCGCGGGCGAGGATGCCGGTGGCTTTCGCCGCGGTCTCGGGATGCGCGATCGCCCACGACTTCGGCGCCATCTCGCCGATCACGAGGTGCAGGAAGGTCACGACGATCAGCGCGAGCATGAACGCGATGATGTCGGCGAGCACGTAGGGCAGGCCCCAGGCCTCGAAGGCCGGCGCCAACGCGTAGTCGATCGCGGGCTTGGTGATGGCACCGAGCAGGAAGGTACATGCCGTGATGCCGAGCTGCGCGAACGCCAGCATGACGGTCAGCTCGTTGACCCCGCGAAGGGCGGCACGCGCCGAGGCGCTGGTGGCGGCCTCCTCTTCGAGACGGTGCCGACGAGCGGCGAGCAGAGCGAACTCCACGATGACGAAGAACGCGCTCGCGATGATCAGCGCGGTGGTGATGAGCGCGACGGTCCAGCCGTTCATCGGGCCACCTCCTCATCGACGGCAGGAGCTTCGTCGGCGGCATCGGCATCCCGATCCACCTCGTGCAGGTGGACCGTGAGTTGAGAGGGGACGTGCCGGTCCACCTCGACGACCTCGACGGCGAGCCAGCGCTCGATGTCGAGCCCCTGCACCGTCTCGGACGCCCGCTCGGGAAGGTCGATCCGCACAATCGTCCCGACGGCCGGAAGATCCCCGTGGGTCTCGATCACGAGTCCGGCCACGGTCTCGACGTCGCTGACGGCGAGGTCGAGACCGATCAGGCGCTCGAGCTCGTCGAGGTGCAGGTCGCCGGGGACCGTCCAGGCATGGTCTCCGTCGGCCGAGACCTCGGCGACCTCGACGTCGTGCTCGTCGGACAGCTCGCCGATGACCTCTTCGGTCAGGTCTTCGATCGTCAGGATGCCGTCGAAATTGCCGTATTCGTCGACGACGCAGGCGAGCTCGTTCCGCGAACGGCGCATGCGGTCGAGGGCGACGGGCAGAAGCATCGAGGTCGGAATCACGACGGCGGCGCGCATGACGGAGGCCACGGGGGCATCGTCCGCGGGCTGCTCGCGGAGGACATCGATCAGTTCGACGACGCCGACGGGAGAGTCTTCGTCGCCGATCACGGGGTAGCGGGTGTGACCGGTTGCCATGAGCGCGCGAACCTCGCCGACCGTGGTGTCGGGGCTCACCGAACCCACCTGGGAGCGCGGCACCATCGCATGCTCGACGTCGCGCTGCGGGAAATCGAGGATGCGGTCGATGATCATCGACAGGTCGTCGGGCAGGTCGCCGCTCACGCGCGACTCCTCGATGATCGCTTCGAGGTCGCGCGCGGTGGCGCTCTCGTCGACGTCTTCGAGCGGCTCGATGCGCAGCAGGCGTAGCAGGGCGTTGGCGGCCACATCGAACACGGTGATGAGCCAGCCGAAAAGCAGCAGGTAGATGCGCGTCGGCACGGCCAGCGCACGGGCCAGGGGCTCGGGGCTCGCAATGGCCAGGTTCTTCGGGTACAGCTCTCCGAAGATCATCGTGACGACGGTGGCCAGGAGCAGGGCGCCGATGGTGCCGATGAGTACCGAGACGGCCGGGTCGATGCCGACCCCGCCGAGGAGCGTACCGAGCGACTCACCGATCAGCGGTTCGGCCACGTAGCCGATCAGAAGGCCCGTGACGGTGATGCCCAGCTGGGCACCCGACAGCATGAAGGAGGTGCGCTTGGTGATCGCCAGCACGCGCTTGGCCTGCGCGTCGCCCTTCTCGGCCTTCGCCGCCATCCGCGACCGGTCGACGGACATGTAGGCGAACTCCTGTGCGACGAAGAAGCCGCAGGCGACGATGATCGCCAGAGTCACGACGATGCCCAACAGCAGTGTCAGGGCCGCAGCCAGCATCAGATCTCACCCCCTCTCTGGAAGAGGGGGCTCGAAGATCGGCCCTCCTGGTCGGTGGAGGTGCGGTGATGGCTCACGGATTTTCTCTCTCGTGGGTCGATGATCAGTGATCGCACCGACTTTATCGAGCGGGAACCCCGCGAGGCTGGGGATTCACCCCGACTGCGCGATCACCCTGCCTCGGTGATCTTCTGGTCGGTGTTCGTGTACACGATCGAGTCGGCCGTGGTTCCCACCAACCCCAGAGTCAGTCGCGCCAGGCCCGGCGCGATGCCGTCTGCCGGCGGGGGAGTGTCGGCCCCGAGAGTGAGAGTCTTGCCGTCCGCGGTGGTGGCCGACAGCGAGTTCAGGTACACAGACACGTGCCCCGACAGCGTCATGCGGTCGGCGGTCGTGACCAGCGCAGGTCCCGTCTCGCGCCGAACCGTCAGCGCGAACCCCTCGATCGTGATCTGATCCGCCGTCATTTTCAACGCGGTGATGCGCGTACCATCGGCCAGCGGCACCGTGACGACGCTGACGAGCGGGATGCCGCGGAACGATAGCGACTGCGCCCCGAGCTGTGCCGACGGTTGCGTGAAGACGGGAGCATCCCGATCGGCGACGGCCGCCTGTGCCGGCGGCGTCGTCCCTTCGTCGGCGGGCGGTACCGAGGGTGCGGGCGTAGACGGCGCACCGGGTGCCGAGGATCCCGCATCGGGAACTGCCGGCAGGCCGGGAAGGGTGAGCCCCGGTGTCGGGGTGGGAGTCGGCGTCGATGTGGGGGCGGGCGTGGGGGCGCTGCAGGGAAACAGGATCGGAATGCACAGGCGGGCCGGGCGCAGTCCGTCGTCCGCCCACGCGGCTCCCGCTCCCGTCGCCCCGCCGAGCACCAGCATCGCCGCGGTCAGCGCGGCCGCGGCCCGGACCCGCTTCATCGCTCGACCCCCGTCGACGCGTTCTCCGCCTCCTCGATACGCGACGGAGGAGCGGCATCCGACTCTGCACGAGCCGGCGCCCACGATACGGCGATGATCCCGCCCACCGCGCTCAACAGCATCCCGAGCAGGAAACCGCCGAGATTGACACCGACCAGCGAGTACACCGCAACTGCCAAGGCGATGACACCGTAGAAGATGCGGTGCGCCGGCATGAGGATGAGCAGGATGCCGAGCAGCACGAGAACGACGGGGATCACCGTGGCCTGAAGCCCCTCGATCCCGAGCTGGATGTGCAGTCGCCCGATGTCGAGCTGGCTGGAAAAGAACATCTCGACACCGCCGAGCGCGACGAGGAGTCCGCCCACCAGGGGACGGCTGCGGCGCCACTCGTGAAAGCGCGCTCGAGCGAGCATGTCGGAGGGGGTCATGGCTACTCCGATCAGAAGCAGGTCTTCGAGCCGTCGGTCAGCTCGAGCTTCATGCCGGTGAGGGTGAACACCGAGGCCTGCGTACTCCAGGCTGTCTGCTGCAGACCCTTGATGGAGATGGTGTCGGCATCCTGAGCGAAATCACCCGCGGTGCCCTTCGCCGACGTGTTGACCGTCGACGCGTCGACGCCGATGCGGATGTTGCCGAACGAGGAGTCGCCCTTCAACCCGGTCATGCCGATCTGGAGGTCGGAGGCCGAGGCCGGGGCACCGCCGCCTCCGGCGGTGATGAGGACGCCCACCTTGCCCAGGGGAGTGTCGCTGACGACCGACTGACAGAGGTCGGCGAGGGTGGCGGACTTGATATTCGCGATGGCGACGTTGTGCTGGCCGCCCGCGGTGTCGTTCGTGACGCCCGCGTACTGCGAGAAGCCGGTGCCTTCGAGCTGCGACGCGCTGATCTGGAACTGGCTGCCGGAGACGGCGAACGAAACCGGCACGGCGCCCTGGGCGACGCCGGTGAGAAGAAGGCTCGCGACGGCGGCCACGGGAACGGTGGCGAGGGCCACCCGGCCGGTACGGGAGCGGGTCAGGCTGCGGAACTTCATCGATCCTCCTGCTTAAGCAAGCCCGGCGACGGCGCCGAGCGAGCCCAGGCTACGCCTCATTGACAGTGTGTCAATAGATTGGTCCGGCATCGCTTCGTTAGAGTTTCCTCATGTCGAGCGATCGCCGCACGCGCCTCACGCCGGACCAGCGGCGCGCCCAGCTCGTCGCCTCGGGAGTCGCATTCCTCGCCGAGAAGCCCCTCGACGACCTCACGATGGAGGTCCTGTCGCAACGAGTCGGCGTCTCGCGCGGGCTGCTGTTCCACTACTTCGGCTCCCGCCAGGGCCTGCACCGGGAGGTCGTGATCACGGCTGCCGCAGCGCTCCTCGCGGCATCCGTTCCGCGTGACGACCTCGGCCCGCGTGAGCGTCTCGACGACACGCTCACCCGCATCGTCGCCTTCGTCCGCGAGCACCGCGGCACTTTCTACTCGCTCGTCCGAGGCGTCGCCTCGGGCGACCCCGAGGTGCGGCACGAAGTCGACCGTGCCCGCGACGTCACCGCGGGCTGGGTCACGGACGGATTCCTCGAACTCGGGGCGGAAGAGTCCCCGCTGCTGCGTGTGGCGCTTCGTTCGTGGGTGAACTTCGCCGAGGAGGTTCTCGTCGAACTCGCCCTCGGCACCGAGATGCCCGCGGCGGAGATCGTCGCCTTCCTCTCTCGATCGGCCTTCGGCGTCCTGGCCTCCGTGACGGGGGACGCCGTCCCCTCGCCGCCTCGGAAGTGATCCCGCCGGGCGTCCGCTCGCCCAACGCCCCCCCTGTAGGTGATGGGTGGCACAATGGGAGAGCCCCCATTGCTGCGCCCCAGCGCGGTCCCCCAGAAACAAGGTTCGATTCGTCGAGCCGGAAAAGGACCTGTGATGGGACGTCTCATTTACCGTGACCGTGCGTCGTTCGACATCGACGACCGCATCCTCGCGCACCTCCGCATCGTCGTGATGAACAAGCTACGACGCAACGAGGGCTTCATGCTGCAGCTGCCCGTCAACGAAGGCGTGCGACAGGCCAGCCTCTGGATACACGCCTCTAATGCGCTCGTCATGCAGTTCTACGGTGGACGGGAGCCGGCGATCGACCGCGCGCTCGTGGATCAGATGATGCACGATGCGAGTGGCGCCGACGGGCTGACACTGACCGCCGCCGGCATCGCCCCGGTGACCACGACGCCGCCTCGGCAGCCGGTCGGCGGGCGCTCGGCCTGAGCGCGGAGGGGCGTCCCCGCTCCTCACCCTTGCGACGGCAGAGTGACCTCAAACCGGGCGCCGTGCTCGGTGTCGACGCACCGTACGTCGCCGCCGTGCGCCCGGGCGATTCCGCGCGCGATCGGCAGACCGAGTCCCACCCCGCCGGATGCCGCCCGTGCCGCGTCCAGACGAACGAGGCGCTCGAAGATGCGCTCGCGATCGGCCGGCGCGACACCCGGCCCGTCATCGGCGACGGACACCACCGCGTCCTCGCCGCGCGTCGAGACCGCCAGGGTGACATGTCCGGTTCGCCCGGTCGCTCGCGACGCGTTCTCGACCAGATTCGAAAGCACCTGCGCGAGTCGGTCGGGGTCGGCGTGCACTGGGACAGCGGCATCCGGAAGCAGGGCCCGAACCCGCAGCGAGGGGTGAACGAGCGGGACCCGGTGCACCTCGGCCTCGACGAGCGAACGCAGGTCGAGGACGGCGCGAGAGAGCTCGAGACCGCGATCGACGCGGGCCATGGTCAACAGGTCGTCGACGAGGCGCGAGGCCCGTGCCGCCTCTCGCGCGACGTGTGCGGCGAGCATCTCGCGCTCGGGTCCGTCGAGGTCGGCACGTACCAGCGTGTCGGCCGCGGCACGGATGCCGGCGACCGGCGTGCGCAACTCGTGCGCTGCGTCCGAGAGGAACGCACGAAGGCGCTGCTCGGCGTCTCGAGCGGCCTGCTCGGCGCCCACCACGTCGTCGAGCATGTCGTCGAGGGCGGTGGCGACGCGCCCGATCTCGGTGTCGGACCGGGTGGGGTGAAGACGCCGTTGCCGCTCGCCGGAGCCGATCGCGCGAGCGACACGAGAGACCTGGTCGAGGGGCCGCAGGCTTCGGCGCACGACGAGAGTCACCGCGCCCGCGGCCAGGACGAGGACACCGATGGACGACAGCGCCATGATCCAGCGCACCTGGGCGAGCGTGTCACCGATGCCGGCGGCCGATGCCGTCAGCGTCAAGGTGGAGCCGTCGCTGAGCGTCGAGCGGAGCGTGACGAGGTCGTCGTCGCCCGTGACCTCGGAGGCGACGACGCTCACATCGCTCGATGCGGTCGGCTGTGGCGTCGACCGGGCAGCGGGCCCCGCGCCGGGGCCACCGGGTCCACCCGGGGGAGCGTCGCGCAGCTGCTCGGGGCTGGGACCGGCGACCACCGAGTCCCCGCTTGCGCCGACGATACGGACGGCGAGCCCCTGATCCGACAGCCGCTCGGCGAGATCCGCATCGTCGACCGTTCCCACGAGCGACGCGGCGGCAGCCGCGCGATCGCGAAGGCGCTCCTCGATCTGGCCGCGGAGGCGTGCGCCCAGTGCCACGTCCACGACGACGGAGAGCACGACGAGCAGCAGAGCGACGAGGACCACGACCGCGACGATCGTGCGCCGGCGCAGCGACCCCGACTTCAGCGGCGGCGACACGCTCACCGTTCCTCGCTCAGGCGGTATCCCATGCCGCGGACGGTGTGGATCAGCCGCGGCCCGCGCTGCTCCATCTTGCGTCGCAGGGCGCTCAGGTGCACCTCGACCAGGTTCGGGTCGTAATCCTCGTACCCCCACACCTGGGTGAGGATCTGCGCCTTGGAGAGGGTCCGTCCGCGACTCTCCGCGAGCAGCTGCAGCAGGCGGAACTCGGTGGCCGTGAGCTCGAGCGACACCCCACCTCGATGTGCGGTCGCGGCATCCGGATCCACCACGAGATCGGCCACGGACACCGTCTGCGGCAGCCGCCCGCGTCGCCGCAGCACCGCTGAACTCCGTGCAACGAGTTCGGCCATGGTGAACGGCTTCACGACGTAGTCGTCGGCCCCTTCGGCGAACCCGCGGAGACGATCGTCCACCTCATCCCGCGCGGTCAGCATGATCACCGCCGTGTCGCCCGCGGCTCGCACGGTCGGGAGCAACCGGATGCCGCTCGGCCCGGGCATCATCCAGTCGATGATCACGAGGTCGGGGCGGAAAGACGCCAGTCTCTCACTGAGATCCGTGCCGTCCGGGGCCGCCTCTGCGACGAAACCATCGGCGCGCAGGGCCGTGGTGACGGCGACGCGGATCGTCTCGTCGTCGTCGAGGACGAGCACGCGGGCAGCATGGGACATCCGAGCGACGATACGGTCGCGGGCTGAATGCGGGTTATGGCTTGCGTATGCGTGGCGGGCGGGGGATCCGACTTCAGGTTCGCTTCAGTCCCGGCTCGAAGTCTGGTCTCAGAGCCGGTGACCGACACCGGACGGGAAGAGAATGATGAAAGACGACAACCCCACCCTGCCGCTGCCGCGTCAGGAGGAGACTCCCGAACCCCGCCGCCGCTCGTGGCGCGGACCAGCGCTGATCGCCGGCGCCGTGATCGTGGCCGCAGGCCTGACCGGGGGAACCGCCGCCCTCGCGGCGCAGAGCAGCGGAACCGGCCCCCTCGCGGCCTCGACGACCTCGGCGCCGAGCGCCGACGGCGGCTCGACCGGCGCCGGCAGTACGGCCCCCACCCCGGGCTCGACCCCCTCCGCCCCCGCCGACGGAACGGCTCCCACCCCTCCTGCCGACGGCACGGCTCCCGTTGCCCCCGGTGGCGGCAAGGGACCGGCCGAGTGCGGCCCCGGCGGCCCGGGCGCTCCGAAGGGCGATGCCTCCAAGCCCGCACCGCCCGCCGAGGGGACCGCCCCCACCCCGCCGGCCGACGGGCAGAAGCCCACGCCGCCCGCGCCGCCCACGGACGGCACGGCTCCGACCCCGCCGGCCGACGGAACCGCGCCGACGCCTCCCGCCACGCCGGGAAGTTGACCCGCGCTCCGCGCTGACCGCCGCGCCACGCCCCTCGCGTGCAGCGCGCGGTCAGCGCGGTGAGGCACGATCGACGGGTGGCGAGAACACGCACGCGGCGCCGTCGCACACCTCGGGATCGACTGATCCGGCGGCGACGCCTCGCGTTCGCTGCGGTAGCGGCGGTGCTCGTCGGCCTCGTCGTCCTCGCGGTCGTCCCGCTCGTCTCACTGGCCACCGCGTGGAACACCGAGGCGCGACGCGAGGCCATCGACCTCACGTCGTTCGATCCGGGCCACCTCATCGACGACGACCAGTTCTACGACGGTGACGCTCTCACCGCCGACCAGATCCAGGCGTTCCTCGACGACCAGGTGGGGGAGTGCCGAAACGACGCCTGTCTGTCTCTTCTGCGTTCCGAGCTCCCGGCCCGGGGGCCGATCGTCTCCGACGCCACGGGGCGAACGATCTGCGAGGGGTATGACGGGGGCGTGCTCACTGCCGCCCAGATCATCGACCGTCTGCAGCGGGCGTGCGGGATCTCGGCGAAGGTTCTGCTGGTCACTCTCCAGAAGGAGCAGAGCCTCATCTCGGGGCGCACCGCCCGTGCGCCCTCGCCCGCGCAGCTCGGTGCGGCAATGGGCGCCCGGTGCCCCGACACCGCTCCATGCGATGCCGGGGCCGCCGGCTTCGGGGCGCAGGTGGCCCAGGCGGCGACCGACCTGAAGTCGTACAGTGCGTCGGACTTCATGCGGCAACCGGGTACGCACTACCTCGCCTACTCTCCCGATCCCTCGTGCGGTGGGTCCGACGTGACCATCGCCAATGCCGCCACCGCAGCGTTGTACAACTACACGCCGTACCAGCCGAACGCCGCCGCCCTCGCCGCGCGGTGGGGGACCGGCGACGCCTGTTCGGCGTACGGCAATCGCAATTTCGCGCTCTACTGGGCGCTGTGGTTCGGATGATCGAGTCCGGCTAAGGGCGCGACCCGACACGCGGGAGGTGCGGGGAAATCACAGTGTTGTGATTTCGTTATGCAGGGGCGATAATTGCCGGACAACCGAACAATCGCCGGCACTCCATCACAGGTCGTAGGGGAAGACGTACCTGACGAAGGAGAAATCATGGCGATCACGTCTTCGCGCGGAGTGATCCTGATCCACTCCGCGCCCCGCGCGTTGTGCCCCCACCTCGAGTGGGCGGTGGGACGTGCCCTCGGCCGCGCCGTCAACTTCGATTGGACCGAGCAGCCCGTACTCACGGGCAGCCGTCGTGCGGAGTTCTACTGGGAGGGGCCAGTCGGCTCCGGCGCGGCGCTGGCGAGTGCGATCCGCGGCTGGGAACACCTTCGTTTCGAGGTGAGCGAAGACCCGACGCCGCGAAGCGATGGTGCCCGCTGGATGCACACACCGGGTCTCGGCATCCACTTCGCCCAGACCGACTCCGCCGGCAACGTCGTCATCGCCGAGGACCGCGTGCGCTACGCGATGGAGGTCGCCGCGGGCGATCCCTTCGAGCTGCAACGCGAACTCGATGTCGCCCTGGGCTCCGCCTGGGATGAAGAGCTCGAACCCTTCCGCCACGCCGGCGACGACCAGCAGATCGTGTGGCTGCACAAGGTCGGATGAGACCGTCAGCGGGGGAGGCGCCACTACCGGAGGTCGGTGACCACACCCGGCACCGGGACCGCGTATCCCTCACCTGACGAGATGAGAGCCCCCTGGCATCCCCGATCGCAGTCGGAGGGATGCCAGGGGGCTTTCGTCGGAGCAGAGATCGCGCTCAGACCGAGGCGATGGCGACGACGGCATTGTGCCCGCCGAAGCCGAAGGAGTTGCTGATCGCAAGCTGATCGCCGGCGCCGAGCTCGACGGGCAAACCCGAAAGCGCGAACGGAACCTCGGGGTCCTGTTCGGTCAGGTTGATCGTCGGCGGAGCGACACGATTCTGCAGCGCCAGCACGGTGAAGATCGCTTCGAGAGCACCTGTCCCACCGAGCAGGTGACCGGTGGAGGCCTTGGTGGCCGACACGGGGATCTCGTCGACACGGTCGCCGAACACGGCGCGAAGCGCCTTGTACTCGTTCGGATCGCCCACGGGGGTCGAGGTGGCGTGCGCATTGATGTGGGTGACGTCGTCGACCGACGCTCCGGCCATCTCGAGTGCCATGTGCACGGCGCGCGCGGCGCCATGACCCTCGGGGTCGTTCGCCGTGATGTGGTACGAGTCGGCCGTCACGCCGCCGCCCACGATCGAGGCGTAGATCTTCGCCCCGCGAGCCTTGGCATGCTCCTCGGTCTCGAGGATGAGGACGCCGGCGCCCTCGCCCATGACGAAGCCGTCGCGGTCGATGCTGGCCGGGCGGGACGCCGTCTCGGGGGAGTCGTTGCGCTTCGACAGCGCCTGCATCGACGCGAACGAGGCGATCGTGATCGGGTGGATCGCCGACTCCGTGCCGCCGGCGATCACCACGTCGGCCAGGCCGTCGCGGATGTGCTGCACGGCGTTCACGATCGACTCGGTGCTCGAGGCGCAGGCCGAGGCGACCGTGCGGGCGAACGCGCGGGCATTGAAATGGAGGGAGAGGTTGCCGGCCGCCGCGTTGGGCATGAGCATGGGCACCGTCATCGGCATGACACGCCGCGGGCCCTTCTCGCGCAGGGTGTCCCACGCGTCGAGCAGCGTCCAGACGCCACCGATACCGGTCGCGAAGTCGACGCCGAGACGGTCGGGGTCGATGTCGGGGGAACCGGCGTCTTCCCAGGCCTCTTTCGCCGCGACCATCGCGAGCTGAGACGAAGGGTCGAGGCGCTTGGCGACGGGGCGCTCGAGCACGGTCTCCGGGCGCACCAGGGCCTCGGCGGCGAAGGTGACGGGCAGGTTGTACTGCTCGACCCACTCGTGCTCGAGGGAACGGGCGCCGGAGGTTCCGGCGAGCAGGGCGGACCAGCTCTCGGGCGCCGTGCCGCCGATGGGCGAAGTGGCTCCGATGCCGGTGACGACGATGCGGGGTGTGCTCATGAGCGAGAAATCCTTGGTGCGGCCGACAGGTCGTGACCGGTGGGGGCCGGAGCCCCCACCGGGAGGTGTCAGGACTGGTTCGACGTGATGAAAGTCACGGCGTCGCCGACGGTCTTGAGGTTCTTGACCTCGTCGTCGGGAATGGTGACACCGAACTTCTCTTCGGCGTTGACCACGATCGTCATCATCGAGATGGAGTCGATGTCGAGGTCGTCGGTGAAGGACTTCTCGAGCGCGACCTCGTCGGCCGAAATGCCCGTCTCGTCGGTGATGAGCTCGGCAAGGCCGGCGAGAACCTCGTCGTTGGTGAATGCCATGATGTCTCCTGTTTCTTGGGGGCGGGGCCTGTCGGGCCCCGATCAGTCTAGAGTTCGACGGCGCTGCGTCAGGGCAGCACGACGACCTGCGCGCCGAACACCAGTCCGGCTCCGAAGCCGATCTGCAGCGCGAGGCCGCCGCTGAGCTCGGGGTGTTCCTCGAGCAGGCGGTGGGTGGCGAGGGGGATGGATGCCGCGGACGTGTTGCCCGTGGTCTCGATGTCGCGACCGATGACGACGGTCTCGGGCAGCCCGAGCTGCTTCGCGAACTCGTCGATGATGCGCATGTTCGCCTGGTGCGGCACGAACGCGGCGAGGTCGGCGGGCTCGATACCCGCGGCCTCGATGGCCTGGCGCGCGACCTTCACCATCTCCCAGACGGCCCAGCGGAAGACCGTGGGACCCTCTTGGCGCAGGGTCGGCCAGGCCGCGACGCCGTCGCGGAAGTCGGTCAGGGTGGCGTTCATGCCCACGGCATCCGCCTTCGAGCCGTCCGAGCCCCAGATGGTGGGGCCGATACCGGGGGTGTCGCTCGGGCCCACGACCACGGCGCCCGCGCCGTCGCCGAGCAGGAACGAGATGCTGCGATCGGTGGGATCGACGACGTCGCTGAGCTTCTCGGCGCCGACCACGACGACGTGCTTCGCGAGACCGGCCCGCACGAGCGCGTCGGCCTGACCGACTCCGTAGGCGAAGCCCGCACACGCGGCGTTGAGGTCGTAGGCGGCGGCGGGGTTCGCACCGATCCGGTCGGCCACGATGGCCGAGGCGGACGGAGTCTGCTTGGGGTTGCTGATGGTCGCCACGATCACGGCGTCGATGTCTTCGGGCGCCACGCCCGACTTCTCGACCGCCTCGCGCGCGGCCGTGGTGGCCAGGTCGATGGCATCCGTCTCTTTGTTCGCGCGAACACGCGTGACGATCCCGGTGCGCTGGCGGATCCACTCGTCGCTCGAGTCGATCGGGCCGACGAGGTCGTCGTTCGGCACGAAGTTCTCGCCGCGGGCGGCTCCGTACGAGTAGATGCGCGTGTGCGCGGGCCCCTGCAGCTGGCGGAGGATGGGAGTGCTCATGCCTGGTCTTCTTTCAGCAGGGAGACGGCCGCGTCGAGGTCGTCGGGGGTCTTGACCGCGACGGTCGGGGTGCCGCGGAGGGCGCGCTTGGCGAGTCCGGTGAGGGCGCCGGCGGGGGACATCTCGATGATGCCGGTCACGCCGTGCTCAGCGAATGAGGCCATGCAGCGGTCCCACCGCACGGGGGACGCTACCTGGGCGACGACGAGGTCGAGGGCGCGGCGCCCGTCGGAGACGACGGAGCCGTCGGAGTTCGTCCACAGCGTCGTGCTCGGCTCGGAGACCGCGACGTCGGCGGCGGCGGCGCGGAGGGTCTCGACGGCGGGCTCCATGAAACGGGTGTGGAACGCTCCCGCGACCTGCAGCGGGATGACACGCGCACCGCGCGGCGCCTCGGAGGCGAGTTCCGCCAATGCCGGGAGTTCACCGGCCGCCACGATCTGACCGCCGCCGTTGTAGTTGGCGGGGGTGAGGCCCAGAGCGTCGAGCCGCTCGAGCACCGCCTGCTCGTCCCCGCCCACGACGGCGCTCATGCCGGTCTCGACCGCGGCGGCGGCCTCGGCCATCGCGCGGCCGCGGAGTCCGACCAGACGCAGCGCGTCATCGTCGGAGAGCACACCGGATGCCGCCAGCGCGGCGATCTCGCCGACGGAGTGCCCCGCGACACCGCTGACCGACGAGCTGGAGCGGTCACCGAGAGCACCCCACGAGAGCAGGCTTGCCGCCACGATCAGCGGCTGCGCCACGCTCGTATCGCGGATGCGGTCGGCGTCCCACTCGGTGCCGGCAGCGATGAGGTCGACGCCCGCCTGCTCGGAGTAGGCGGCGAGACGCTCACGCGCCCCGTCGAGCTCGAGCCATGGCGAGAGAAACCCGGGGGTCTGAGAACCCTGTCCGGGGAAGACGGCGATGATCACTCTTCCATCCTGTCAAGGATCGGGCACGTGCTTCTGGAGATATCGACACAGAAATACGGCGTGTCTTTGTGCGCGCCGTGCATCAGCGCACGAACGACGACCGACGACCCACCGGACCACGTCGACGTGTGGCGTCCGTTCCGATCGATCCGAGGATCAGCGCGGTCTGCAGGATGAGCGCTTCGCGCGGCCCCGTGGCATCCCATCCGATGACTTCCGACACGCGCTTGAGACGGTAACGAACCGTATTGGGATGCACGTAGAGCTCGCGGGCCGTCGCTTCGAGAGAGCGGCCGTTGTCGAGGTAGCTCCACAGCGTCGCGACGAGATCGGCGCTGTGCGCCTGCAACGGCTGGTAGACCCGGTCGACCAACGTCTGCTTGGCCACGGCGTCGCCGGCGAGGGCGCGCTCGGGCAACAGATCGTCGGCCTCGACAGGGCGCGGGGCGTGGCGCCACGCACGGGCCACGGCGAACCCGGCGAGGGCCGCGCGGGCACTCTGACCGGCGTCGACCAGGGCGGGCACGGCGGGCCCCAAGACGAGGTGACCCGCGCCGAAGCCCGGTTCGAGGCGCTTCGCGATCTCGGGGAACGGTAGCTCGGCGTTCTCTTCGCCGGCGCGGGCGGGGAGGTCGGCGCGGCCGACCACCAGCACGAGACGAGACCCCTGCACACCGATCAGCACGTCGACACCGAGCTTGCGCGCGGTACGTCGCACCTGATCGACGTCGAGCTGCGGGGGAGTCGTGCCCACGAGGACGGCGACCTCTCCGTGGCCGTGCCAGCCGAGCGCGGCGATACGGCTGGGGAGTTCGTCGTCGGCCTCGCCGGTGAGGATCGAGTCGACGACGAGGGCTTCGAGGCGCGCATCCCAAAGCCCTCGCGCCTCGGCGGCACGTGCGTAGACGTCTGCCGCGGCGAAAGCGACCTCGCGCGAGTACGACAGCATCGCCTCGCGCACCTTCTCGCTGCGCCCGGCTACGCGCTCCTCCATGACCTCGACGGTCACGCGAACGAGCTGCAGCGTCTGGGTGAGGCTGACGCTCCGCAGCAGTTCACGGGGAGCGGCGGCGAAGATGTCGGACGCGATGGCGGGAGTGGATGCCGGCTCCTCGAACCACTGCAGGAACGAGGTGATCCCCGCCTGGGCGACGAGCCCGACGGCCGATCGCCGCGCGGGGGGCATCTCGGCGTACCAGGGCAGGGTCTCTTCGAGGCGCTGGATGGTCGCCGTGGCGAGGTCGCCCGAGATGCGCCGGAGCCAGGTGAGGGTGTCGGCCTTCTCCTGCGCGGCGGCGGCGACCGAGCCCGCAGACCGGTCGGGTCCGGCCCCGCCCGTGGAGGCGGAACCGGACCCGTCGGTGGTGCTCGTCACGTGATCAGGCCTCGCCGCCCGCGTTGCCGGTCGTTCCGGCGTTGACGTCGTGGAGACGGTACTTCTCGATCGCCTGTCCGACGACCGCGCGGTCGACCTTGCCCTCTTCGGCCAGCGCCTGCAGGGTGCGGACGACCATCGAGGGACCATCGATCTTGAAGAAGCGACGTGCGGCGGCACGGGTGTCCGAGAAGCCGAAGCCGTCGGCCCCGAGGGTCCAGTAGTTCTGCGGGACCCACTGACGGATCTGGTCCTGGACCGCGTGCATCCAGTCGCTGACCGCGATGACCGGGCCCTGGGCTTCCTTCAGCTTGTCGGTGAGGTACGGCACGCGAGCCTCTTCCTCGGGGTGCAGGAAGTTGTGCTCGTCGGCGGCCAGGCCGTCGCGGCGCAGTTCGCTCCATGAGGTGACCGACCACACGTCGGCGACCACGCCCCAGTCGTCCTTCAGCAGACGCTGGGCCTCGAAAGCCCACGGCACACCGACGCCCGAGGCGAGCAGCTGGGCACGGGGGCCGTCGCCCTCGCCCGAGGAGATGTGGTGGATGCCGCGGACGATGCCGTCGACGTCGACCCCGTCGGGCTCGGCGGGCTGCACGTAGGGCTCGTTGTAGACCGTCATGTAGTACATGACGTTGGGGTCGGGGTGGTTCCCGCCGTACATCCGCTCGATACCCGAGCGCACGATGTGCGAGATCTCGTAGCCGAACGCCGGGTCGTACGACACCGTGGCCGGGTTGGTCGACGCGAGCAGCTGCGAGTGACCGTCGGCGTGCTGCAGGCCCTCACCGGTCAGGGTGGTGCGACCGGCCGTGGCGCCGATGATGAAGCCGCGAGCCATCTGGTCGCCCGCCGCCCACTGGGCGTCGCCCGTGCGCTGGAAGCCGAACATCGAGTAGAAGACGTAGACCGGGATCAGCGGCTCGCCGTGCGTCGAGTAGGCCGTGCCCGCCGCGGTGAACGCCGCCAGGGCGCCCGCCTCGTTGATGCCGACGTGCACGATCTGGCCCTGCGGGCTCTCCTTGTACGCCAGCAGCAGCTCGCGGTCGACGGAGGTGTAGTGCTGGCCCTTGGGGTTGTAGATCTTCGCCGTCGGGAAGTACGCGTCCATACCGAACGTGCGCGCCTCGTCGGGGATGATCGGCACGATGCGGTGACCGAAGTCCTTGACCCGCAGCAGATCCTTCAGCAGACGCACGAACGCCATGGTCGTGGCGATCTCCTGCGTGCCCGAACCCTTCTTGGGCAGCGCGTACGCGGCATCCCCCGGCAGTTCGAGACCGACGTGGGTGGTGCGACGCTCGGGCAGGAAGCCGCCGAGTGAACGGCGACGCTCGAGCATGTACTTGATCGTCTCGTCCTGCTCACCGGGGTTGTAGTACGGCGGCTGGTACGGGTTCTCGTCGAGCTGCGCGTCGGTGACGGGGATGTCCATCGCGTCACGGAACGCCTTGAGATCGTCGAGCGTCAGCTTCTTCATCTGGTGGGTCGCGTTGCGGCCCTCGAAGTGCGGGCCGAGGCCGTAACCCTTGATGGTCTTCGCCAGGATGACGGTGGGCTGGCCCTTGTGCTCCTTGGCCGCTTTGAATGCGGCAAACACCTTGCGGTAGTCGTGACCACCGCGCTTGAGGCCCCAGACCTGCTCATCGGTGTAGTCCTTGACGAGCTCGAGGGCGCGGGGGTCGCGACCGAAGAAGTTCTCGCGCACGTACGCGCCGTTCTCGGCCTTGTAGGTCTGATAGTCGCCGTCGGGGGTGCTGTTCATGAGGTTGAGCAGCGCGCCCTCGGTGTCACGGGCGAGGAGCTCGTCCCACTCGCGGCCCCAGACGACCTTGATGACGTTCCAGCCGGCACCGCGGAAGAAGCTCTCGAGCTCCTGGATGATCTTGCCGTTGCCGCGGACCGGGCCGTCGAGGCGCTGCAGGTTGCAGTTGACGATGAAGGTCAGGTTGTCGAGGCCCTCGTTGGCTGCGACCTGCAGCTGACCGCGGCTCTCGACCTCGTCCATCTCGCCGTCGCCGAGGTACGCCCAGACGTGCGAGTCACCCACGTCTTTGATGCCGCGGTTCGACAGGTACTTGTTCGACATCGCCTGGTAGATCGCGTTGATCGGGCCGAGGCCCATCGACACGGTCGGGAACTGCCAGAACTCCGGCATGAGGCGCGGGTGCGGGTACGACGGGATGCCGTTGGGCGCCTGCGACTTCTCCTGACGGAAGCCGTCGAGCTGCGCCTCGGTCAGACGACCCTCGAGGTACGCCCGGGCGTAGGCACCGGGGGAGGCGTGGCCCTGGATGAAGATCTGGTCGCCGCCCGACGGGTCGTCGAGGCCGCGGAAGAAGTGGTTGAAGCCCACTTCGTAGAGCGCTGCCGACGACGCGTAGGTCGAGATGTGGCCGCCGACACCGATGCCGGGGCGCTGGGCGCGGTGCACGGTGACCGCGGCGTTCCAGCGGATCCACTTGCGGTAGCGCCGCTCGAGCTCCTCGTCACCGGGGAACTCGGGCTCGTTCTTCTGCGAGATGGTGTTGATGTAGTCGGTGGTCGGAACCATCGGCACATTCAGGTGGAGTTCCTTGGAGCCCTTCAGAAGGCTCAACATGATCTCGCGAGCGCGAGCCGGACCCTTCGCCTGGACCAGCTGTCGCAGGGATTCCTGCCACTCCCCGGTCTCTTCCGGGTCGCTGTCCTGCGGCCCCTGCGAATACGGATCCTGGTCGTGAACAGTCACGGAAGACCTTTCGTCGTCTGGCAGGTCATGCCAGAGAATCGCCATACGAGTGCGGCAACCCTTGTCTGCTCCGCACAATCAACCAGCGTCCAGCCTAGCGAGTCGCGGCGACATCGGATGCGCCCCGCCCGCGACGGCTCGCCTCCATCGCACAGACAGTTCGACGTCGAAGCGAGCTCAGCCCCGTCAGAACCACCGGGGATACCGCGTGCGAGCGGAGAACGCCCATGCGCAGGTCTAGCCTGAGCGCGTGAGCACGCACGAACGCGAGGGTTTCCGCACCCGGCCGGAGCACCGCTGGCCGGTCTTGATCGCCCTGGCCGTCGGCACCGGACTGTACGCGGTGCTTCCGAACGAGGCGTCGGGCGTGCTGCGCTACGTCGTGGTCATCGCGGGTGTGCTGTGTGCGATCCCCATGGTCGTGACGAACCCCTCCCGACTGTCGCGCGAATCGGCGGTCGGCCGCGGCTTCGCGCTCGCGTTCACCGCAGTGCTGCTCGTGGCGAACCAGGTCGCGTTCTTCCTGCTCATCCAGCAACTGCTGCGCGGGGAAGGAAGCGGGGCCGGCACCCTGCTCGGGGCGGCACAGGTGTGGGCGATCAATGTCATCGGCTATGCCGTCGTCTACTGGGAGATGGACCGCGGAGGGCCCATCGCGCGCCGCCGCGACCCGCGCGACGCCCTTCCGCCTGCCGACTTCCAGTTTCCTCAGGACTCCGACCGCGACGCGGTGAGCGAGGTGGCCCGCCGTTCCTCCGAGACCGAGGACTGGGCGCCCGGGTACATCGACTACCTCTACTTCTCGGCATCCAACGCCATGGCGTTCAGCCCCACCGACGTGATGCCGCTCAGCACGCGAGCGAAGCTGTTCATGATGGTTCAGGCGGTGTCGGGTTTCATCCTGCTCGCGCTCGTGATCTCGCGAAGCGTGAACATCCTGAACTAGAGGTGGGCCCTGCCGGGATCGAACCGACGACATCCACGGTGTAAACGTGGCGCTCTACCAGCTGAGCTAAAGGCCCTGGATGCATCGAGTCTAGCGTCCGCCCGGCTCCTGGCCCGCGCCAATGTCGCCACGAGGTCACGTGAACCGGGCGAGGGCACAGGGCATGTCATGCGTCCTCGCCCAGGTCACGTGATCTGGCCCTCTCACGGCCGCGGCTCGTCGACGAGGCCCCGTGATCTGGCCCATCGACAGCTCCGGCCCCCGCGCACCACAGACCCCGCCCGGTCGCGCGGCGATCGCGTACCGCCGATGTCGGAGCCCCGGGGTAGCGTGGAGCCCGTGAATGCCGATCCCGCCGACCAGCGCAAACTGCTCGACCTCGCCGACCTCGACGCCCGTATCCGTCGCGACGAGAAGGTCTCGGCCAACCCGCCGCAGGCCGAGCGCGTGCGCGAGCTCCTCGCGCAGCGGGCAACGCTCACGCAAGAGCTGTCGAGCCGCGCCAACGCGCGCGACGACATCACCGCGGAGCTGAAGCGTCTCGAGTCCGATGTCGCCGTCGTCGACGCCCGTATCGCGCGCGATACCGAACGGCTCGCCGCGTCGTCGAACCCCAAGCAGGCACAGGGCTTCGAGAGCGAGCTCGCCTCGCTGACGCGGCGCAAGAGCGACCTCGAAGACATGGAGATCGCGCTCATGGAGCGCCTCGAGACGGCGGATGCCGCGGTCTCCGAGCAAGAGGCTCTGATCGCCGAGACGAACGCCCAGGGCGCACAACTGAGTGCCGACGCGAAGACCACCGTGTCTGACGCGACGACGCGTCTCGAGGGTGCGCGCCGCGATCGCGACGCCGTCGCTGCGTCCGTTCCCACCGACCTGCTCAGCCTGTACGAGCGTCTCGCAGCCCGTGGAAACGGTGCGGGACTCCTCCGCGCCGGCGCGTGCGAGGCGTGCCGTATGGTCCTTCCGCCGAGCGACCTGGCCACGGTACGCCGCGCCCAGACCGACGAGGTCGTGTTCTGCCCCGAGTGCGGCGCCATCCTGGTCCGCACAGAAGAGTCCCGATGACCCGAGACGGCCGTGCCGTCTGACACGGTCGTCGTCGGCAGCGCCCCCTCGGGGCGGGTCTCCCTGACCGAGCTGGATGCCGATGGTGCGCCGTCGCGCACGGTCGAGATCGACGCTGAGGCACTGGCCTCCGCGGTCTCGTTGCGCGAAGCGGGTGGCGATGTCCGCTGGGTGTGGGCCGATTCGACGACGGTGTACTCCCGGCTCCTGACGGCCGGGGTGCGCGTGGCTCGCGCGTGGGACCTGCGTCTCGTCCACGCCATCCTCCGCGACGCTGCCGCCGTCCGCGACGACCACGGACTGCGCGCCGCCACGGGCTGGGATGCCGCCACCTCGGCCCCCGCGGGCGGTGACACGCTCTTCGAGCTGGGAGAGTCGGCATCCGGGATTCCCGAGAGCGCCGACGCGGCCCTCGGCGAGTACCGCCGACAGGTGTCGGCGATCGGATCGTCGACGAATCCGGGGGCGCTGCGGTTGCTCTGCGCGGCGGAATCGGCCGGAGCGCTCATCGCCGAAGAGCTGCACGCCGCCGGCGTCCCCTGGAGCCGCGCCGCGCACGAAGCGTTGCTCGAGGAAGAACTCGGCGCGCGGCGAGGGGGAGGATTGCCCACCCGCATCGAGCAGGCCGCCACCACGGTCCGCGCGGCACTGGGCGACCCCGCCGCCTCGCTCGACTCGCAGCCGCGGCTGCTGCGCTCGCTGCACCGCGCTGGCCTGCTGGTGCAGTCCACCAGCCGGTGGGAACTGGCCGAGCACGATCACCCGGTGGTGCGCCCCCTCATCTCGTACAAGAAGCTCATGCGGCTCTACACCGCGAACGGCTGGGCGTGGCTCGACGAATGGGTACGCGCCGACCGGTTCCGCCCCGTCTACGTCGCCGCAGGCGTCGTCACCGGCCGTTGGGCATCATCCGGCGGGGGAGCGCTGCAAATTCCGCGGGCGCTGCGCACCGCCGTCCGCGCCGACCCGGGGTGGACGCTCGTAACCGCCGACGTCGCCCAGCTCGAGCCCCGGGTCCTCGCGGCAATGGCGCGCGACACGGCGTTGGCCGAAGCGGCGTCCGGTCGCGACCTGTACGCCGGCATCGTCGAGCGCGGCGCCGTCGGCAGCCGCGCCGAGGCGAAGCTCGCAATGCTGGGGGCGATGTACGGCGCCACCACGGGAGAGAGTGGGCGGCTCCTGCCGCGCCTTCGGCGCACCTTCCCGCGCGCGATGCAGCTCGTCGACGACGCCGCGCGCACGGGGGAGGAGGGCGGGGTCGTGCACACCTGGCTCGGCCGCACGTCTCCCACGGCCGGCGACTCGTGGCGCGACTTGCAGTCACGGGCGAGCGACGCCGCGGCATCCGGAATCGACGAGACACGCGCGCGCCGCTCCGCCCGAGACCGAGGCAGGTTCACGCGCAATTATGTCGTGCAGGGCACGGCGGCCGAGTGGGCGCTGGCGTGGCTGGCCGACCTCCGCTCCCGTCTCGCCAGGCTCCCCGAAGTGGATGCCGCCCGCGCTGCGGCCGCATCGGGTCCGGTGTTCGCACGCTCTCCGCACCTGGCGTTCTTCCTCCACGACGAGATCGTGGTGCACACGCCGCTCGAGCACGCCGAAGCCGTCGCGGATGCCGTGCGTGAATCGGCGGCCTCGGCGGGGCGGCTGTTGTTCGGCACCTTCCCCATCGACTTCCCGCTCGATCTGCGGATCGGCGAGACGGCCGAGAAGGGCTGAAAGCGAAAGAGTGCGCCGGTAGACTGGTCGACGCGAATGGGTCGGCTGGACGGTCGCGTCACGGGTTCTCCCGTGCCGAGGAACGTCCGGGCTCCACAGGGCAGGACGGTGGGTAACGCCCACCCGGAGCAATCCGCGAGACAGTGCCACAGAGAGCAGACCGCCTCGACCCCTCGGGGTGCGGGGTAAGGGTGAAAGGGTGGTGTAAGAGACCACCGGGGTCGTGGTGACACGACCCGCGAGGTAAACCTCGTCCGGAGCAAGGCCAGACAGGGGATGACGACGCGGCTCGCCGAGTCCCCGGGTAGGCCGCTGGAGCGGCACGGCAACGTGTCGCCGAGAGAGATGACCGTCCACGGGGTTTCGACCCCCGGACAGAACCCGGCGTACAGGTCGGCCCATTCGCACACCGGGACGATCGGCGGACGATCGCGGCGTCGCCGCAGAGCTGGCCCGGAGAGATGTCGCGCGAGGGGCACGCGCGCCGGAGGGCCGTCGAGGCCGAGTTCGACCGCGAGACCATCGGCTCGTCGAACCGATGTCTGGTGTCGGATGTCTGTTCTACACTCGAGCACGGCCGGGGAAGGGGTCCGGTGCATGGGTACAGGGGTCAGCGACGAGATGGTCGCCCGGGTGCTGGCATCCATCGCCCCCTGCACGCTCCAACCCGAGACGTGGGGGGCGCGAGCGATCGACTGGTATCCGCAGAAGCGCCCGGTGTGGGCATGGGTGACCTGGCCGAACCGCGCCGCGACCCGCGAGCCCGCCTGGGCGACGGGTGGCAACGACCGTGTCGTCATGCTCGAGGTGCCCTGCGCGGGCGGGCACTGGGCGCCCGTCGTGTGGCGCAACGCGGTCAGCGTCCGACGGATCGAGAACGCCGCGTGAGCGCTACTTGACCGCGGGCAGGGCTTCCGGCACGGGGACCGCGAGCGAGGCCGCGCCGATGATGCCGGCGTTGTTGCGGTGCTTCGCCGGAACGATGGGAGCGCGCAGCTTCAGCAGGGGTAAGAAGTTCTCGGAGTGCTTCGACACGCCGCCGCCGACGACGATGAGGTCGGGGCTGAAGAGGAACTCGACGTAGTCGTAGTACCACTGCAGACGCTTCGCCCACTTCTCCCACGACAGCTCTTCGCGCTCCATCGCGGAGTAGGCCGCGAAGTGCTCGGCGTCTTTCTTGTGGCCGGCGCGCTGCAGGTGACCGAGCTCGCTGTTGGGCACGAGCACGCCGTCGTAGATCATCGCCGACCCGATACCGGTGCCGAGCGTGGTGAGGATGACGAGACCGTCGACGCCCTTCGCCGCACCGTAGCGGACCTCGGCGATGCCGGCGACGTCGGCGTCGTTGGCGAAGTGGATGTCGCGCGAGAGCCCGTGCTCGAAGAACTTCTCGGCCTCGAAGCCGATCCACGACTTCGACACGTTCGCGGCCGACAGGGTGCGACCGCCCTTCACGATGGCCGGGAAGGCCACGCCCAGCGGCAGATCCGCGGGCGCCTCGAGGGTCTCGAGCACCTGGTGCACGGCCTCCAGCACGTCGGCAGGCTCCGCGCCCGCGGGGGTTGCGACCTTGACGCGGTCGCTGACGAGCTCCCCGGCATCCAGATCCACGATTCCCGCTTTGATGCCGGTTCCGCCGATGTCCACTCCGACCGCACGAGACGCATTCGTTGCCATACCCCTCAGCCTATCCAGCCGCACGGTCGGGATCAGTAGGATCAGGGGAGCACCGGCGGTTCGCGCCGAGACGCGAGATCCACGTGAGGAGCGATCGTGAGCGACGAAGACAAGAAGTACTGGTACAACCTCGAGACCGGGAAGGTCGAGCAGGGGTACGAGTCGCCCGCGGTCGATCGCGCCGGTCCCTTCGACACCGCAGAAGAAGCGGCCAACGCGCCGCAGCTCATGAAGGAGCGGTCGAAGCAGTGGGCCGAAGAAGAGGCCCGCGACGACTGGGGCTCCGGCTCCACCCGCTGAACGCCCACCGAAACGAGGGATGACGATGGACAAGCAGCGCGATTTCGTCTTGCGCACGATCGAGGAACGGGGCGTCAAGTTCGTCCGCCTCTGGTTCACCGACGTGGTCGGCACGCTCAAATCGGTGGCGATCGCCCCCGCCGAGGTGGAGGGCGCCTTCGCCGAGGGGCTCGGCTTCGACGGCTCCGCGATCGAGGGTCTCACGCGCTCGTACGAGTCCGACCTGTTGGCGCACCCCGATCCCACGACCTTCCAGATCCTTCCGTGGCGCGGGGAGATCGACCCGACGGCGCGCATGTTCTGCGACATCACGACGCCCGACGGCCAACCCGCCGTCGCCGACCCGCGACACGTTCTCAAGCGCACGCTCGCGAAGGCGGCCGACGCGGGGTTCACGTTCTACACGCACCCCGAGATCGAGTTCTACCTGCTGAAGTCGTCGCAGCTCGGCGCGGACGGACGCCCGCAGCCCGTCGACTCGGCCGGATACTTCGACAACGTCCCCGGCGGCACGGCGCACGACTTCCGCCGCCGCTCGGTGCGCATGCTCGAAGACCTCGGCATCTCGGTCGAATTCAGCCACCACGAGGGCGGCCCCGGCCAGAACGAGATCGACCTGCGGTACGCCGACGCCCTCACCACGGCCGACAACATCATGACCTTCCGCACGGTGGTCAAGGAGGTCGCGATCGAGCAGGGCGTGTATGCCACGTTCATGCCGAAACCCATCAGTGGGCAGCCCGGCAGCGGCATGCACACGCACCTCTCGCTCTTCGAGGGCGACATGAATGCCTTCTACGAAGAGGGCGGGCAGTACCAGCTCTCGAAGGTCGGTCGCCACTTCATCGCGGGGCTGCTGCGCCACGCGAACGAGATCTCGGCCGTGACGAACCAGTTCGTCAACTCGTACAAGCGCCTGTGGGGCGGCGACGAGGCACCGAGCTTCATCTGCTGGGGCCACAACAACCGTTCCGCTCTCGTGCGCGTGCCGCTGTACAAGCCCAACAAGGGCCAGTCGACCCGCGTCGAGTACCGCGCCCTCGACTCCGCCGCGAACCCCTACCTGTCGTACGCGCTCATGCTCGCGGCCGGCCTCAAGGGCATCGAGCAGGAGTACGAGCTCCCCGCCGAGGCGGAGGACAACGTGTGGTCGCTCAGCGACACCGAGCGCCGTGCCCTCGGCTACGCGCCGCTTCCCGCGAGCCTCGACCACGCCCTCGAGTACCTCGAGGAGTCGGAGCTCGTCGCCGAGACGCTGGGCGAGACGGTCTTCAAGTACGTGCTGCTCAACAAGCGTCGCGAATGGCAGCAGTACCGCGCCCAGGTGACGCCGTTCGAGCTCGCGAGCAACCTCGAAGCACTCTGACGGTCGTTCCATGACGTCGGGCGATCGCTCCACCGCGCTCACCGCCCTCGCTCGCACCGGCTTCTCGCGGCTCACCGAAGCAGACACCCTGCTCAGTGAGCTCGAGGAGTCGGTGGGAGTCGAGCGGGCGGATGCCATGCAGCTCGCGCAGCGCGTCGCGGATCCCGACCGCGCGCTCCTGTCGATCCTGCAGGTCGCCCGCCGTGATCGCGACGCTGTTCGCGCGACCGCCGCGGACGCGGGCGCGTGGCGTGCCCTCTGGGATCTGGTCGGCGCGTCCGACGGCTTCGCCGAGTTCTATCTGCGTCATCCCGACGAGATCGTTCATCTGTCGGGGGCGGGGCTCACGGTGCCCGATGAGCCCTCCATGCGCGCCGAGCTTCTGGCATCCGTCGGCGATGTCGAGGGCTTCGCCGCGGATTCGTCGGATGCCGCCTGGGTCGCTTTGCGCGTTCGCTACCGCCGTCTGCTGGCCCGGATAGCCGCCTACGACCTCGGCCAAGACGACCCGGCCGGGGCCATCCCCGTCGTGGCCTCCGCGCTGGCGGACCTCGCGGGGGCTGCCCTCGAAGCCTCGCTGAGCGTGGCTCGCGCGCGGGTCTCCTCTCCGGGGCCGGGGTCCTTTCCCCGTGACCAGGTCGAGGCGACCCGGTTCGCGATCATCGCGATGGGCAAGACCGGTGCGCGCGAGCTGAACTACGTCAGCGACGTCGACGTGATCTTCGTCGGCGGTTCCGCCGACGAAGAGGTGGTCTCCGAGGCGAGGGCGATCGACATCGGCACGCGCCTCGCCGTGCAGACGATGCGCGGCATCTCGGGACCCGAGATCGAGCCGCCCCTGTGGGAGGTCGACCCGAACCTGCGCCCCGAGGGCAAGCAGGGCGCCCTGGTGCGCAGCCTCGCCTCCCACGAGCAGTACTACGCCCGGTGGGCAAAGAGCTGGGAGTTCCAGGCGCTGCTGAAGGCCCGCGCCATCGCGGGTGATGCGACGCTCGGCGCCGAGTACGTCGCGGCGGTCCAGCCGCTCGTCTGGCACAGCGCCGCACGTGAGAACTTCGTCGAGGGCGTGCAGCGCATGCGCGAGCGCGTCACCGACCACATCCCCGCCGCCGAGGTCAACCGGCAGCTCAAGCTCGGCCCCGGCGGTATTCGCGATGTCGAGTTCACCGTGCAGCTCCTCCAGCTCGTGCACGGTCTCACCGACGAGCGCATCCGTCAGCGCGGCACGCTCGAGGCGCTCGATGCCCTGGTCGCCGAGGGGTACATCGGTCGGAGCGAGGCCGAGGCCTTCGGTCGCGACTACCGCCTCCTTCGGCTGCTCGAGCACCGCCTTCAGCTCCGCGGACTGCGCAGGACGGCTCTCCTCCCCGAGAAGGACGACGACCTGAGGGTGCTCGCACGGGCGTCCCGGCTCGCGGACTCGGCATCCGGGGTCCAGGCGGTGTGGGAGGGCATCAAGCGCGAGGTGCGCGATATCCACGTGCGCCTGTTCTACCGTCCGCTGCTCTCGGCCGTCGCCGCCCTTCCCGAGGAGGAACGGACGCTCTCGACCGAGCAAGCGCGCGAC
Organism: Microbacterium sp. AG157; assembly: GCF_003385695.1. Classification (NCBI taxonomy): domain Bacteria; kingdom Bacillati; phylum Actinomycetota; class Actinomycetes; order Micrococcales; family Microbacteriaceae; genus Microbacterium; species Microbacterium sp. AG157. The sequence continues at coordinate 145,641 of NZ_QRDK01000004.1, read as the reverse complement.
CGGTTGGCCGCGATCGGCTTCCGCGACCCGGCCGGCGCCCTGCGACACATCGCGGCGCTGACCAGCGGACTGAGTCGCAAGGCCACGATCCAGCGGCATCTCATGCCGATCATGATCCGATGGTTCGCCGATGGCGTCGATCCCGACTACGGACTGCTCGTCTTCCGTCGCATCAGCGAGCGGCTCGGCAACACCCCGTGGTTCCTGCGGATGCTGCGCGACTCAGCGGGTGCCGCCGAGAGCCTCACGCGCGTGCTGTCCGGTTCGCGGTACATCGGCGAGCTCATGGAGTGGATCCCCGAGTCGGTCGCCTGGCTCGACGACGATGCCCTGCTGCGTCCCCGCTCCGGCAAGGCCCTCGAAGAAGAGGCCCGAGCGATTCAGACGCGCTGGCAGAACATCGACGACGCGATGCGCTCGGTGCGTGCCCTGCGTCGCCGCGAGATGCTGCGCGTCGCGATGGCCGCGGTGCTCGGCACGGTGTCTTTGGAGGAGCTCTCCGACGCCCTGACGACCATCACCGAGGTCACGATCCAGGCCACTCTGCGCGCCGTGCGCCGGATCGTCGTACCCCCCGAGGACGACGACCTCGACTTCGCGGTCATCGCGATGGGGCGCTTCGGCGGCCGGGAGCTCGGTTTCGGTTCCGATGCCGATGTCATGTACGTCTACCGCGCCAACGGCATCGACCCGCAGCGGGCGAGTCAACTCGCTCTCAAGCTCGTCGCGGGCCTGCGCGAGCACTCCGAAGACCACCGTCTACCGCTCGACCTCGACGCCGAGCTGCGTCCCGAGGGGCGCAGCGGACCTCTCGCCCGCTCACTCGACGCCTACGCCGAGTACTACCGGCGATGGTCGCTGTCGTGGGAGGCTCAGGCGCTGCTTCGCGCACGCGGCGTGGCCGGCAGCGTCAAACTCATCGGAGCGTTCCTCGAACTGGCCGACGAGGTGCGTTACCCGGTCACGGCCGACCAGAACGGTCTGCGCGAGATCCGCCGCATCAAGGCGCGCGTCGAGAACGAGCGCCTGCCGCAGGGAGCCGACCCTGCGCGACACCTCAAACTCGGCCCGGGGTCGATCAGCGACGTGGAGTGGCTGGTGCAATTGCTGCAGCTGCAGCATGCCCGCGCGACCCCGGCGATGCGCACGACGTCCACCCTCGAAGCGCTCGAGGCCGCCGTCGATGCGGGCCACATCGAGGGCGAGGCAGCCGACAAGCTCGCCGCCGCGTGGCACCTGGCGAGCCGCCTGCGGTCCGCGAACACGCTGCTCTCGGGGCAGACGAGTAACGTCCTCCCCGTCGACCGCGCCAAACTCGACGGCATCGGCCGCATCCTGGAGTATGCGCCGCGCTCCGCGACGCAGGTCGAGGAAGACTACTTCGGCGTGACCCGACGCGCCCGCCGCGTCTTCGACAAGCTGTTCTACGGCTGACGGCCGCAAGCGAAGGGATGCCGCGAGACAGCGGCATCCCTTCCTCTCATGTTTTGGACATCAGGCGTTCGCGAACCTCACGGCGCTGCACCTTGCCGATGAGCGAACGGGGGAGATCGTCGACCACCACGACACGGCGCGGAACCTTGTAGGCCGCGAGACGCGTCTTGCAGAAGTCGCGGATGGCGTCGGGCTCGACGTGCACGCCCTCGCGCAGCACGATCGCCGCGGCGACGTCTTCTTGGCCGCTGGACTTCGGAAGAGCGACCACGGCCGCTCCCGCGATGTCGGGGTGCGAGGTGAGCACGTCTTCGACCTCGCTCGGCGAGACGTTGAAGCCGCCGGTGATGATGATCTCTTTCAGTCGGTCGACGATGGTGACGAATCCGTCGGGCGAGACCGTGGCGATGTCGCCCGTCCGCAGCCAGCCGCCGTCGAGCAGCGTCTCCGCCGTGTCGGACGGACGGTTCCAGTAGCCCTGGAAGACCTGCGGACCACGCAGCAACAGCTCGCCGGCCTCGCCCTGGGGCCGGTCGACGGTGGGGTCGTCGGGGTCCACGACGCGGATGTCGGTGCTGGGGAACGGCACGCCCACCGTTCCGGGTCGGCGCGACGGTCCGATCGGATTGCCGAGGGCCACGGGCGAGGACTCCGTCATGCCGTAGCCCTCGACGAGCAATCCGCCGGTGGCGGCCTCCCAGCGATCCACGGTGGCGACAGGCAGACTCATCGCGCCTGAGATCGCGAACCGCACGCTGCTCAGATCGAGGGTGCCGCGCGCTGCCGCGCGCGCGAGCTGATCGTAGATGGGGGGAACCGCCGGAAGGAACGTCGGCGGACTCTTCTTCGCCGCCGCCGACACCAGGTCGAGGTCGTACTTGGGAAACAGCACGAGTTTCGCGCCGATGCTCATCGCGAACGTAAGGCAGAGCGTGAGTCCGTAGGCGTGGAAGAGCGGGAGCACACCGTAGAACGTCTCTTCACCGTCGCGCAGGCCGGGTACCCACGCGCGACCCTGCATCGCGTTCGCGCGGAGGTTGGAGTGCGTGAGGACCGCACCCTTAGGCGTACCTGTGGTGCCGCTGGTGTATTGCAACAGTGCGATGTCGTCGAGAACCGGCCCCGCGTGCTTACGCGAGAGCGTGCCGTGCGTCAGCAGCTTCTCCCACGCGAGCGGCCGCTTCGAGCGCGGGGTGCTCGTGAGCTGCTCGCGGGCGGCCTTGGCCTTCGCGATGGGCAGACGCAGTGCCAGTCGCTTGGCGAGGGGGAGCGCGGCCGTGATGTCGACGCTGATGATCTTCTCGAGCGCCAGGTCGGCGGGGAACTCGGCGACGGTGTCGGCCAGCTTGTCCCACACGATCGCGAACCGCGCTCCGTGGTCTTCGAACTGGTGGCGGAGCTCACGCGGGGTGTAGATCGGGTTGTGCTCGATGACGATGGCCCCGAGCCGCAGCGCGGCGTAGAACGCGACCACGTGCTGCGGGGAGTTCGGCAGCACGAGAGCGACGCGGTCACCTGCCCGCACACCGAGGCGCCGTAGTCCCTCGGCGGCTCGGGACACCTGGTCCCCGAGCTCACGGTAGGTGGTGGGCGCCCCGAAGAACTCGAGGGCGGTTTTCTTGCCGAACTGGGCGACCGATGCCGCCAGCATGTCGGGAAGCGTTTGCGAGGGCTCGTCGATATCGAGGGGCACACCCTCGGCGTAGGAGGACGACCACGGACGAGACGCGTAAGGAGACTCCGGCATAGTCCTATCCTCCCGTGCCCCTCGGGCATCCCGGCGGCGCTTGACCTGGGGGGATGCCGGGAAGCCGACGACCTGATTCGATGGGGGAGTGCACTTCCGACCACTGACCGACGACGACCTCGACGCCTCGCCGTCATGGTGGGGCGGCCGCTCTCTCGATGGGGACCGCTGGCGAAACGACGAGACGCGCTCTGCTGTGGCTCTCGACGGCGACGTGGTCGTGGCCGCGGGAGCGATCTGGTTGTCACGCGTGCACGAGGACCGTTTCTGGCTCGAGGTCGTCGTGGATCCCGCGAGGCGCCGCAGTGGCATCGGCACCGCCCTGGTAGGGCATCTGTCGACCCTGCGATCACGCGATCTGCCCTTCATGGCCCGTGGGTACGTCGACGACGAAGCCATGCGTTTCGCCGACGCGCTCGGTGCCCGCACGATCCAGATCGTGCCGCCCGCACGTGCGGCCCTCGATCTCCGGAGGGAGCTGCGTCCCCACGCCGACGTGCAACCGCTCGCGGGAGTCGCCCGGTCCCACGTCGAGACAGCCTTCGCCGCGATGTACCGCTGGACGCACGAGAACTGGAGCCCGGTGCGCGACGGTTTCGAACACGCTCTTGTCGAGGGGCTCTGGGACGACCTCGATGCCGATGCGTCCGCCGTTGCGGTGGACGACTCGGGGGGCATGCTGGCTCTGGCTCTCACTTTCGTCGATACGGACCCGGCGCTCATCGTCGCCGAGACGACGACGCGCGATCAGCCGGGCGGCGAGCACCTCGTCGAGGGATGCATCCGCCGCGCGATGGCGAGCCTCGCGCACCGGGGTCTGACCCTCGTCGATTTCGACGGACACGTGAGCGACCCGCACTTCCTCCCCGCGCTGTCCCGCCTCGCCCCGCCCGGGCGCTGGTTCCGCCTCGTCGAGATCCCCGCCCCGTGAGCCGGGCCGGAGGGCGCTGGACGCGCGAGCTGGATCGCCAGTTGCGTGCGCGCGGGCGCACGCGGGCGCTGCTCCTGGTCATCGGCGCCATCGTGTTCGGAGCGGCGCTCGGCGGGTACGTGCTCTCGATCCTCGCCGAGCTCGGCTCCGGCACCCTCGAATGGGGAGAGGCCCTCGGCTCGGGTCGGCGGCACATCCCGGCCGGGGTCATGGTCTGGATCGGCGGACCGTTCGCCGCTCTCTGCCTCGTCTATGGCGCCGCGCTGGCCGTCCGCCTGGCCCGCACCTGGCACGACGTCCCGCGCGAGGGCACGCGACGCCCCTCGCGGTGAGCGGTCGATCGGCCTAGCCTGTCGGGCATGTGCCGCAACATCGTTCCCCTGCACAACTTCACGCCCCCGGCGACGGATACCGAGTGCCACGACGCAGCGCTGCAGTTCGTACGCAAGATCGTGGGGTCGACGTCGCCGTCGCGGGCGAATACGGACGTCTTCGATCGTGCCGTGGCTGAGATCTCGGCATCCGTCCGGCACCTGCTCGATGACCTGGTGACGAATGCCCCGCCGAAGGTGCGCGAGGTCGAAGCGGCGAAGCGTCAGGCCCGCTCCGCCGAACGGTACGAGGCGATTCGCCTGTTCCAGGAGCAGAAGCGCGCGGCGCGCGCGGACTGAGACGGGATGCCGCCACTCCTGGCATATCCCGGCGAACGACGACGCCCGCCCCCGCGAAACGGCGGGAACGGGCGTCGACGTGGATGATCGGGCGATCAGACCCCGAAGTACAGCTCGTACTCGAAGGGGTGCGGGCGCTGGGCGATCGGCTGGATCTCGTTCTCGATCTTGTACTCGATCCAGGTGTCGATCAGCTCCTGCGTGAAGACGCCACCGGCGAGAAGGAACTCGTGGTCGGCGCGCAGAGCCTCGAGCGAGTCGAGCAGCGAGTTCGGAACCTGCGGGATGTTCTTGGCCTCTTCGGCGGGGAGCTCGTAGAGGTCCTTGTCGACGGGCTCGTGCGGCTCGATGCGGTTCTTGATGCCGTCGATACCGGCCATGAGCTGAGCCGCGAACGCGAGGTACGGGTTGCCCGAGGCGTCGGGCGCGCGGAACTCGATGCGCTTGGCCTTGGGGTTGGTGCCCGTGATCGGGATGCGGATGGCAGCGGAGCGGTTACCGGCCGAGTACACCAGGTTGACCGGCGCCTCGAAGCCCTTCACCAGACGGTGGTAGCTGTTGAGGGTCGGGTTGGTGAAGGCGAGGACGGCCGGCGCGTGCGCCAGCAGGCCACCGATGTACCAACGGGCGATGTCGGAGAGCCCGCCGTATCCGGTCTCGTCGTAGAACAGCGGCTTGCCGTCGTTCCACAGCGACTGGTGGGTGTGCATGCCCGAGCCGTTGTCGCCGAAGAGCGGCTTGGGCATGAAGGTCGCGACCTTGCCCCACTGCTCGCAGGTGTTCTTGACGATGTACTTGAACTTCAGGATGTCGTCGGCCGCGTGCAGCATCGTGTCGAAGCGGTAGTTGATCTCCTGCTGACCACCGGTGCCGACCTCGTGGTGCGAGCGCTCGAGAGCGAAGCCCGCCTCGATCAGCTTGAGGGTGATGTCGTCGCGGAGGTCCGCCGTCTTGTCGACGGGGGAGACGGGGAAGTAGCCGCCCTTGTACGGGGTCTTGTTGGCGAGGTTTCCGCCCTCTTCTTCGCGACCGGTGTTCCAGGCGCCTTCCTCGGAGTCGACCGAGTAGAAGCTCGAGTTCTGCTTCACTTCGTAACGCACGTCGTCGAAGATGTAGAACTCGGCCTCGGGGGCGAAGAACGCGGTGTCGGCAATGCCGGTGGAGGCGAGATACTTCTCGGCCTTCTTGGCGACCTGGCGCGGGTCCTTGCCGTAGATCTCACCGTTGCGCGGGTTGTAGATGTCGAAGATCATGACGAGGGTCTTGGCCTCGCGGAACTGGTCGACGTACGCCGTGGTCACGTCGGGGATCAGCTGCATGTCCGACTCGTGGATGTTCGCGAACCCGCGGATCGACGAGCCATCGAACAGCTGTCCGACGGTGAAGAACTCCTCGTCGACGGTCGAGGCGGGGATGTTGAAGTGCTGCTGCACACCAGGAAGATCCGTGAAACGGATGTCGAGGAACTTGACGTCCTCGTCCTGGATGAACTTCAGCACCTCGGACGAATCTTTGAACATGAAGACTCCAGAGGTAGAACATTCGGGATCATGCCGGCCTCGGCCAGCCTCCTCGACCCTACCCAGAACCGGTGTCCCGGTCATATCTCGCATGTTTCGGGGATGTTACGTGGCGCCGATTACGCTGGATGTCGTGAGCCTCCCCGCCGAGAACGAGTATCCGGGCCAGCGGCTCGGCCTTCCCCGCGAGGGTCGCGGCTCCATCGCCCGCCCGGGGCGCCGCATCGCGGCCCTGCTGATCGACGTCGCCAGCGCCGGCCTGATCGGATATGCCTTCTTCTCCGCCCCCGACCCCGTGACGGGCGTCCCGTTCGCGAATCCGATCGCGACGAACCTCATCTTCTTCGCCGTGCAGATCCTCTTCATCCCCCTCCTGGGCGGGAGCCCGGGGCACCGGATCATGGGAATGCGGTTGGAGCTGGCATCCGGAGGCTGGGTGGGCGTCTGGCGCCCGATCGTCCGCACCGTGCTGCTCGCGCTCATCATCCCCGCCGTGGTCTGGGACGCCGACCAGCGGGGTCTGCACGACAAGGTGGTCGGCACGGTTCTCGTCCGCACCTGAACCCGTCGGCACCGATGACAAAGGCCCCCGCCTGAGCGGGGGCCTTTGTCGCGGAGTCAGCGGGGACGCGGGGAGCGCATCTTCGTCGGGTCGACGCCCTTCGGGATCGGCAGCGACGACAGCCCCTGCGACACGGACGACACGCGCTTGATGACGGCGGCCATCGTGGAGCGATCGACCTTCTTGGGCAGCGCCTTGATGGTCGAGGCCAGCTTGGCGATCGGCACCTCGTCGTCGCCATGACCGACGTAGAGCACGGTGACGGGGACGCCGGCCGCGACGCGCGTCACGCGGGAACGCTCCTCGCCGACCAGACGCGTCAGTCGGCTGCGGTTGCCCTCACCGATGAGAACGACACCTCCGCGACCGATCGCGCGGTACACGGCCTCCTGCGTACGGGGGTTGACGCCGATCGGGGCCTCAGAGGCCTGCCAGTTACGGCCGAGCGACGACGACAGCACGTGACCGGTCGCCCCGGGCATACCGTCGATCTTCTTGTACATGGCCGTCGTCGACAGACGGGTCATGGTGATCATCGAGGCCAGGATGCCGGCCAGCAGACCCGTCACGCCCCAGAGGATGACACTCCACGCCGCCAGCGGCGGGATGAGGAAGCCGACGAGCACGCCGAGGGCGATGCCCAGCAGTACGATACCGGCCAGCAGGAACGGCAGCCACCGGTACTCCTTCTGAGTGAAGGTGTACAGGGTTTTCAGCTGCGAGAAGAAGCCCGGACGCTTCTCGGGCGTGGTGGTGCGAGCGGCCATGAAGATGATTCTATCTTTGCCGCGAGACCTTCCTCCCCAGCGGACTGTTCCGTCGGGTGGTCCCCGCATCCGACATTTCTCGACACGCGATCGGAGCTGTTCCGCCACCATCGCGGGATGAGCAGCTCCACGGCATCCGTTCTCGCCGAACCGTTCGACGCATACCTGCGGCGCCGCGCGCGCAGCACCGTCCCTCTCACCGCGGGGGAGGCGGTGACCGCGGCCGTCGGCCTCCTTCGCGGCTGCCGCGAGGCAGCAGCCGCTCGAGAGGGAACGACCTGGTGGCTGACGGCGACCGGCTGCCCCGTGGCCGTGGACGACCCGGCCGGACCGGACGGCGTCGCCGCGACGGCGGAGAGCCTCGCGCACCTCGCCGAGATCGCCGCAGACCCGCCCACCCGCGACATCCTCGGTCGAGCACGAGAGAGCGTCCTGACCCGCCCTCCCCGGGATTGGGATGCCGTGGAAAGACGCCTCTTCTCGCACGCGGCGCCTCTGCCTCTCGTCCTCGGCCCGCTCATCCCGTCCGTCGACGCAGCACCGCCTTCACCCGAGCGCGAGGGTGCGGTGGCGCGTGTGCTCGAGTTGGTCGACGCCGATCTGGCCGAGGCTTCGCGCATCGCTCTCGAGGACATCCGGGAGCGCTGGCGCACGTCCCGGATGCTTCGACTCGCGACCGTCGGAGGGGGCCTCGCAGTGCTAGCGGTCATCGGTTTTTCGCTCATTCCGGCCGAGCACAACTCGGAGCCGGCCGCATCCGAACAGGTGCTGATGGATCCCGCACCGACCTCCTCCACGCCGTGGCTGTCGGACCCGCCGCCGGTCGACGAAAGACGCCCGCTCTCCGATGACGTCGAAGAGATCGCGCGGAGGCTCTTCACAGACATCGCCGGATGCCGCGACGACGAGGCCTGCGCGTCGTCCTACGAGGAGAATTCGGTGTTCCCGCGGGAGCCTCTCCTCGCGGATGCCGCCGCGGGGGAGATCGAGGTGGTCGACGACTTCGGGGGAGTGACCGTCGTACGCGTCGACGCCGCAGGATCGACGCAGTACGTCACTCTCGTGCGGCAGAACGAGAGATGGCTGGTCCGCGCCGCCAGAACGGTCGCGGACCAGCCATCATGAGCTGGTGCTCGGTGGGATCAGATCCCGAGGTCGCCCTCGAACTGCGCCGCCTCGAGACGGGCCTTGACGGTGCCCAGGAAGCGGGCCGCGTCGGCGCCGTCGATGATGCGGTGGTCGTACGACAGCGCGAGGTACACGTACGAGCGCACCGCGATGGCGTCCTTCCCGTCGACCGACACGATCCCCGGCTTCTTCACCACGGCGCCGAGGCCGAGGATCGCCGACTGGGGCAGGAACACGATGGGCGTGTCGAACAGCGCGCCACGCGAACCGGTGTTGGTCAGCGTGAAGGTGCCACCGGCGAGCTCGTCGGGCTTCAGCTTGTTGTCGCGCGTGCGGGCAGCGAGGTCGGCGATCTCGCGCGCGAGCTGGGCGATGTTCTTGTCGCCGGCGTCCTTGACCACCGGCGTCAGCAGGCCGCGCTCGGTGTCGACCGCGATCGAGACGTTCTCGTGAGCCGGGTACACGATCTCGTCGCCCTCGACCGTGGAGTTGATGATCGGGTACGCCTTGAGGCCCTCGATGGCCGCGATGGCGAAGAACGGCAGGAACGAGAGCTTGTCGCCCGTCTTCTGCTGGAACTCGCCCTTCATGCGATCGCGCAGCGCGGCGAGCTTCGTCACGTCGACCTCGACGACGGTGGTCAGCTGAGCGGTCGCCTGCATCGATGCGACGGCGCGCTCCGCGATGACCTTGCGCAGACGCGACATCTTCTGCGTGGTGCCGCGCAGGGGCGAGACCTCCACGGGGGCGGGAGCAGCCGGAGCTGCGGCGGCGGGAGCCGACGACGCGGCCGGAGCCGCCTTCGCGGCCTCGGCGGCCTTGAGCACATCTTCCTTGCGGATACGTCCGCCGACACCGCTGCCCTTGACCGAGGCTAGATCGACGCCCTGCTGCTGCGCCAGGCGGCGCACGAGCGGCGTCACGTACGTGACGTCGTCGTTCGACGATGCGGCGGGGGCCTGCCCGGCCGGCTTCTCGGCGGGAGCGGCGGGCTTCTCTTCCGCGGCGGGGGCCGGCTGCTCGGCCGGCTTCTGCTCGGCAGCGGGGGCGGGAGCGGCGGGCTTCTCCTCAGCGGCGGGAGCCGGGGCGGGCTCCGCCGGCTGCGCAGCCGGGGCCGCACCGCTGCCGATGCGCGCGAGGGCGGCACCGACGTTGACCGTCTCGTCCTCCTGCACCAGGATCTCCTGCAGAGTGCCGGCGACCGGCGACGGGATCTCGGTGTCGACCTTGTCGGTCGAGATCTCGAGGAGGGGCTCGTCGACCGCGACGTCGTCGCCCACGGCCTTCAGCCAGCGGGTGACGGTGCCCTCGGTAACGCTCTCACCGAGCTCGGGAAGCTTCACCTCGGTCGAGTCACCACCGGCGGCCGGAGCCGATTGCTCGGCGGGAGCGGCCTGCTCGACCGGAGCGGACTCGGCGGGAGCCGCCTCTTCCGCGGGCGCGGACTCCTGCTCGGCCGGGGCGGCCTGGGGGGCGTCGTCGGACGACGCGGCACCCGAGCCGTCACCGATCTTCGCGAGGACCGCGCCGACCTCGACGGTCTCGTCTTCCTGGACCAGGATCTCCTCGATCACGCCCGAGACGGGCGAGGGGATCTCGGTGTCGACCTTGTCGGTCGAGATCTCCAGCAGACCCTCGTCCTCCTGGACGGTGTCACCGACCTGCTTGAGCCAGCGGGTGACCGTTCCCTCGGTGACGCTCTCGCCGAGAGCGGGGAGGACGACGGAAGTGCTCATGGGTATGTCTCCTTCGTACCGGATGCGGTACCTAGCTTAGTGACCGGTTGTGGTCAGAGTGCGTGCAGGGGCTTGCCGGCGAGGGCCAGGAAGGCCTCGCCGAGCGCCTCGCTCTGGGTGGGGTGTGCGTGGACGAACGGCGCGATGTCCTCGGGGTGGGCCTCCCAGCCCACCGCGAGCTGAGCTTCCGAGATCAACTCGCCGACGCGATCGCCCACCAGGTGGGCGCCGACGACGGGCCCGTCGACGCGCCGGACGATCTTGACGATCCCCGAGGTGCCGATGATCTCGCTGCGGCCGTTCCCGGCCAGGTTGTACTCGTACGCCTTTACGGCATCGGATCCGTAACGATCCGCAGCCTGCGCTTCGGTCAGTCCGACAGACGCGACCTCGGGGTGGGAGTAGGCGACGCGGGGGACGTCGACGTCGGGGACGAGGACGGGGGAGAGCCCCGCGATCTCTTCCGCGACGAAGATGCCCTGCTGGAATCCGCGGTGCGCGAGCTGCAGGCCGGGCACGATGTCGCCGACCGCCCACACGTGGGCGGCCGCGGTGCGCAGGCGCTCGTCGGTCTGGACGAAGCCGCGCTCCAGCACGACACCGGCTTCTTCGTAACCGAGGCCGGCCGTCACGGGACCGCGACCCACGGCGACCAGAACGTAGTCGGCCACGAGTTCCGACCCGTCGTCGAGGGTCACGGTCGCGGAGTCCGCGGTCTGAGTGAGGGAGGCGAAGCGTCGACCCAGCTGGAAGGCGATCCCGCGCTTGCGGAAAGCGCGCTCGAGAGCCTTGCTGGATGCCACGTCCTCCGCCGGCAGCAGATGCGGAAGCGCCTCGACGATCGTGACGTCCACGCCGAATGAACGCCACACGCTCGCGAACTCGACGCCGATGACGCCGCCCCCGAGCACGATCACCCGCTCGGGGATCACATCGAGGTCGAGGGCCTGCTCGCTCGTCAGCACGCGTCCACCGATCTCGAGATCGGGCAGGCTGCGGCTGTACGAACCGGTCGCGAGGATGACATCGGTGCCGCGGTAGACGTCGTCGCCGACGCGTACCGCGGGTCCGGCCTCGAGTGCACCCGCTCCGCGGACCACCCGGATGCCGCGAGCCGAGATCAGTCCTTCGAGACCCTTGAACTTCTTCGCGACGATGCCCTCGCGATAGGACCGCACCCGCGCGGGATCGATTCCCGAGAAGGTCACCCGTACCCCGATGTCGGACGCACCGCGAGCGGCGTCAGCCACCTCCCCGGCATGCAGCAGCGCTTTGGTGGGGATGCAGCCGCGGTGCAGGCACGTTCCGCCGAGCTTGTCCTTCTCGACGAGCACCACGTCCTTGCCCAACTCGGCGAGGCGGAGAGCCGCGGCGTAGCCGCCGCTTCCGCCGCCGAGAACGACCACGTCGGCGGTGTATTCGGTCACCGTGCGCCGTCCGTGGCCAGCATCTCGACGAGCGAGCGGACCGTTGCTCCCGTCACGCCCTTGTCGGTGTAGCCGAACGGTGCGGACTTGTTCATGCCCACTCCGGCGATGTCGAGGTGCACCCAGGGGATGCGCGGAGCATCGGCGTCCGCCGAGACACGGCCGACGAAGTGACGCAGGAAGAGCCCGGCGAACAGCGAGCCACCGGCGGGGTCACCGATCTTGGCGTTCTGCAGGTCGGCGATGGGGGAGTCGAGATCGTCGACCATGTGGTCGGGAAGCGGCAGCTGCCACGCGAGCTCAGCGGTGCGGGCCGAGGCGGCGAGGTAGGTGGCGACGGCGTCGTCGTCGCCCATGACACCCGTGTGACGGTTGCCGAGGGCGACGGTGATCGCTCCGGTCAGGGTCGCGACGTCGACGATGAGGTCGGGGTTCTCGCGGCTCGCTGCGGCGAGACCGTCCGCGAGCACGAGGCGACCCTCGGCGTCGGTGTTCAACACCTCTACCGTGGTGCCGTCGAGAGTGCGCAGCACGTCACCCGGGCGGGTGGCGCGGCCCGACGGCATGTTGTCGGCGATGCAGAGCCACGCGCTGACGTGGACGGGCAGCTGCATCTCGGCAGCGGCCTTCAGAACCGCGAGCACCGTCGCAGCCCCGCACATGTCGTACTTCATCCCGACCATCGATGCCGGCGGCTTCAGGGAGAGCCCGCCGGTGTCGAACGTGATGCCCTTGCCGACCAGAGCGACGTGACGCTCGGCACCAGCGGGAGAGTAATCGAGACGCACCATGCGCGGCGGGCGGTCGGAACCCTGTCCCACGCCGAGGATGCCGCCGTAGCCGCCCTCGCGGAGGGCGTCCTCGTCGAGCACCTCGACCTCGACGGGAAGACCCTCGACGGCCGTGACCGCCGCCTCAGCGAAGTCGGCGGGGCCGAGCCACTCGGCCGGGGTGGTGACCAGGTCTTTCACCAGGGCGACGGCCCCGGCGACGGCGGAAACCGCCGCGGTGTCGGCGTCCGAGGGCGCATCCTCGGCGACGACGGTCACGCGGGTGGCGCGCACCTTCGACGCCTTCTTCTTGTAGTCGGCGAAGCGATAACCGCCCAGGGCAGCGCCCTCGGCGAGCGGCCGCCACGCGGAAGGGGCGAGCGACTGCACCGCGACGTGCTCGAAGCCCGTCAGCTGACGCAGGCCCGCTCCCGCGGCATCCCGCAGCTGGGCCGCGGCGGGGTCGGCGCCCGCACCGACCACGGCGACGGGGGTCGAGACTCCCGGCACGTGGACGCGCTGGAACGATCCGGCGGCACCCGTGAAACCGACCGCAGACAGCGCGGCCGTGAGCCCGTCCCAGCCCGCCGGATCCGGTGCTCCCTCCGAAACGGTAGGGACGATCAGCAGGATCGCATCGGCGTCGGACTCGAGAGCGGGGGCGTGGGTGTACGCCACTGAGGGAAACGGCATGGCATCCATCCTAGGTTCGAGCGTGTTCGCTAGGAGCGGGACGCACCGCCGCCGTCGCATCCGGCACGCTCGTAGAGTGGACGTATGCGTTCCTCTGCCCCGCTGTACGACCGCGCCCCCGCGGCGCCGCCCGTGCCGTCGGGCCTGCCGCTCGTGATCGCCCTCACCGGGTTCACGGATGCCGGTGGCGCGGTGACCCGCCTGGTCGAGTACTTCCGCAACGACGTGCAGCCCAACGCCCTCTTCGTCTTCGACAATGATTCGCTGCTGGATTACCGGGCACGTCGCCCCGCGATCACGTTCGTCGAGGATCACCTCACCGACTTCCGGCCAGCGCGCCTCGAGCTCTCGCTCGCGCACGACTCACTCGGACAACCGTTCCTTCTTCTTGCGGGTTATGAGCCCGACTTCTTGTGGGAGGCCTTCGCCGAGACCGTCCTCGAGCTGTCGGCGGGTCTTCAGGTGTCGTCGGTCACGTGGGTGCACGCGATCCCCATGCCGGTCCCTCACACGCGTCCGATCGGAACGACCGTGAGCGGCACCCGCCCCGACCTGGCCGAAGCGCACTCGGTCTGGCGCCCCCACACGCAGGTTCCCTCCACGGCGGGCCACCTGCTCGAGTACCGTTTCGCGGAAGCCGGAGCGAAGGTCGTCGGCTTCGCCCTCCTCGTTCCGCACTATCTCGGCGATACCGAATATCCCGCGGCGACCCTCGCGGCGCTCGACAGTCTCACGGTTGCCACCGGCCTGGTGTTCGCGGGCGAGGTCCTGCGCGAAGAGAACCGCGAGTTCCTCGGTAAGGTCACTGAGCAGGTCGAGGGCAGTGACGAGTTGACCCGCATGCTCGAGAACCTCGAGGAACGCTACGACGCCTATATGGCCGGCTCGACGCAGGCCACGCCGATCATCCACACGGGTGACCTCCCCAGCGCCGACGAGCTCGCCGCCGAGCTGGAGCGCTTCCTCGCCACCCGCCCCGGCGACGACGACCGCCGCGGCAAGCTCGGCTGACCGCAGCCTCGCCGCCCAGGTCGATGGGATGCCGAAGGCTCGGCATCCGGGAATGCCTCCGCCCTCGCGGACGTTGTCTACACATATAAACCCGGCCCACGTCAAGTCCCGGTCCGGGGATGTGAGATAATGAAGAACCTGACCCGTTGTCAACCGGACCAGGAGCCCCCGCTCCTCGGTTCGGGACTTGACAAGGGTCTTACTAGTGTCCGAGAACGACCGGTGGCCGTGCAGCGTACGTTCCCGGTGAAAGGCGAAACGTGGCAGACACGACAACCAAGACCCGCTCCCGGAGTGCGAAGGACACCGAACTCGAGAACTCCGAGGAGACCGTGACGGCGTCGAAGACGACGGCCGCCAAGAAGGCCCCCGCGAAGAAGGCCCCCGCCAAGGCCAAGGCGGCCCCCGCCAAGGCGAAGACGAAGGCCAAGAAAGACGACGACCTCGAAGAAGACGAGGAAGACGTCGAAGTGGGCGATGTCGAGATCGACGACGCCGACGACAGCGACGACTCCGACGACGCGGCCAAGACAGACGCGAAGAAGTCCGACGACGACGACGAGGACGAGACCCCGGCGGCGCCCGCCGAGGCCCTCCCCACCGGCGCGATCGTCATCTCGTCGAGCGACGAGGACGACGTCCCCGTCTACTCCGCCCAGATCACCGGCGCGACCGCCGACCCGGTCAAGGACTACCTGAAGCAGATCGGCAAGGTGCCGCTGTTGAACGCGGCCGAAGAAGTCGAACTCGCCATGCGCATCGAGGCGGGTCTGTTCGCCGAAGAGAAGCTGTCGAACATGACCGCGGCCGAGAAGACGAGCCAACTGGGTCTCGATCTGCAGTGGGTCGCCCGTGACGGTCAGCGCGCCAAGAGCCACCTGCTCGGCGCCAACCTTCGCCTGGTCGTCTCGCTCGCCAAGCGCTACACCGGGCGCGGCATGCAGTTCCTCGACCTCATCCAGGAGGGCAACCTGGGCCTGATCCGTGCGGTCGAGAAGTTCGACTACACCAAGGGCTTCAAGTTCTCGACCTACGCCACCTGGTGGATCCGTCAGGCGATCACGCGCGCCATGGCCGACCAGGCCCGCACCATCCGCATCCCGGTGCACATGGTCGAGGTCATCAACAAGCTCGCCCGCGTCCAGCGCCAGATGCTGCAGGACCTCGGTCGCGAACCCACGCCCGAAGAGCTCAGCCGCGAGCTCGACATGACCCCCGAGAAGGTCATCGAGGTCCAGAAGTACGGCCGCGAGCCCATCTCGCTGCACACGCCCCTGGGTGAAGACGGCGACAGCGAGTTCGGCGACCTCATCGAGGACACCGAGGCCGTCGTCCCTGCCGACGCGGTGGGCTTCACCATGCTGCAGCGCCAGCTCGAGTCGCTCCTCGACTCGCTCAGCGAGCGCGAGGCGGGCGTGATCCGCATGCGCTTCGGCCTCGGCGACGGTCAGCCCAAGACCCTCGACCAGATCGGCGACACCTTCGGCGTGACGCGCGAGCGCATCCGTCAGATCGAATCCAAGACCATGGCGAAGCTGCGTCACCCGAGCCGTTCGCAGTCGCTTCGGGACTACCTCGAATGAGCGGCGAGGCCAATGCCGGCAAGGCGCTCACCGTCACCGTCGAGGGGACGTCGTACGCCCGCATCCCGATCCGCACGCGGGTCGTCATGCCGGGCGACGACCTCGACGCGTTCATCCTCGAATACGCGAAGGATGCCGTGCAGCCGGGCGACCTGCTGTTCGTCACCGAGAAGATCGTCGCGATCACCCAGGGCCGGTCGTTCAAGCTCGACACGATCGCGCCCCGCAAGCTCGCGCTGTTCCTGTCGAAGTACGTCACGCGCACGCCGTACGGTATCGGCCTCGGCATGCCCGAGACGATGGAGATGGCGCTGCGCGAGTGCGGAACGCCCCGCATCCTGTTCGCCGCGGCCGTCTCGGCCGTGACCAAAGCGTTCGGACGCAAGGGCGATTTCTACCGCATCGCGGGCGACAAGGCACGCGCGATCGACGGCCCCACCAAGGGCACGATCCCGCCGTACAACCAGGCCGTCGTCCTCGGCCCGGAGCGCCCCCGCGAGGTCGCCGCTCGTCTGAAGTCGCTGCTCGGCGGCGACCTGCAGGTCGCCGTCGTCGACATCAACGACCTCGGCGGCAACATCCTCGGCTCCACGATGGACAAGGCCGGCGAGAAGCGCCTCGTCGCGATTCTCAAGGACAACCCGCTCGGCCAGGGGCACGAGTCCACGCCGCTGGGCATCGTGCGCCACGGCTGACAGCCGCGTGAAAGGCCCGTCCCGTTCTCGGGGCGGGCCTTTTCGGTATCGGGATGCCGGCTCGCGACGCCGCGCGATGGCTGAGGCCATCAGTCCCCCCCGGCACCCCTGCCACGACTCCGGACTTTCGAGACACTCAGGACCCTCCGCAGGCACGGAGCTGAGCCCGTCGACGCCCCCGGATGCCGAGAGGCCCGCCCCCCGCGGGGGACGGGCCTCTCGGCATCCGGGATCAGAACCCGATGGCCGCCTGATACCGCGGCTTGTGTCCGGTGCGGATGCCGGTGACGCTCGGTTTGTTCTCGTAGACGCCGGCGCCCCAGTTGCCCTCGACGAGCACAGGGCCCTCGGGGCCCACGACGATGTCCCAGCCCACGTACTGCACCTGCGGTACGACACGCGCGACCTGGTCGACGAAGGCCGTGACCTCGTCGATCATCGGCAGCTGGAAGTCGGCGATGCGCACGCCCGAGTCGGGATGCAGCTCGTGCACGTGCCCGTGCGAGTCGTAGCCGGCGCCGAGGGCGTGGCCGTTCTCGTCGAGCATCGTGTAGAAACCGCCGAAGGTCATCTGGTCGCTGACCGCCCCCCGGCCGAACTTCTGGGCCATCGCCAGGATGTGCGTCTTCTCGCCGTCGAAGAACGCCGTGACGCGCGTGGTGTTCACGGTACCCGGGCAGACGGCCGCGAGGTCGTCGTGCTGGCGGATGACCTCTTCGACGAGTATCTCCCCGCGCTCGAGCAGTCCGCGGTGGAACGAGCCCCAGTCCTCGACGTCGGCCGCGTGGTAGCGGTGCACGCCCGTTCCGGCCTGTCCGACCGGCTCCTTCGTGACAATGGTGCCGAGGCGCTCGGTGAAGGCGCGCAGGTCGTCGGCGTTGCCGGCATCCACCACCATCCACTCGCGGCGCAGGAACTCGCTGAACGTCCGGTCGAACTCGACCTTGTCCTGGAACAGGCCGCGGTAGTCGGGGTGGTCGTACTTCTGCGAGATCTGGTTCGACACCGGGTGCGTCATGTAGGTGGCGCGCTCGGCGGGGGTGAGGATCGCGAAGTCGTAGTCGATGTAGTCCTGGAAGCCGACGTTCTTCACACCCGCCTGGTACAGCATGTCGGCGACGACGAGCGGCAGGGCCTTGCCGTGCTGGGCGGAGGCCTCTTTGGCTCGTTCGACGACGGATCCGACATCGATGCGGCGGGCGCGTCCGGCGAGGTAGCGGAGGCGCGTGACGGGAGAGAAACCCTGCTGAGGCATGTGGCTCCGGGGTCGGGGAAGGAGGACCCCGTTAGTCTAAAGGGGTGTCCTCCACGCTCTCTGCCCGCTTGCCCGCGGCCGGGGGAGTGTCGCCCGTAGCCCGCATCTCCGAGTCCGCCCTGCGCCGGAACGCCCCTCTCGCCCTCGCGGCCGGTACCGGCTCCGGTGCCGACGACGTCTTCGCCGCCGACGCGTGGGGCCACGGCGCCGAGTGGGTGGCATCCGTGCTCTCGGATCTGGGGATGGATGCCGCACCCCTCGACGCCGCGGTCCTGTTCGGTCTGCCGGGCTCCCACGCACGGCCCGTGATGTCGCTGCACGGTCGGGCCCTCGGCACGAAGCCGCTTCTGCGCGGGGAGGGCGTCTCGTACGGCTACACCCACCGCGCGCCCCGCGACACCACCGTGGCCCTCGTGACGGGCGGCTATGCCCAGGGAGTCGTGCGGTCGCTGGGCAACACGGCGACGGTCTCGATCGGCGGTCGGCGGCATCGCATCGTCGGGCGCGTCGCGATGGACGTCTGCGTCGTCGACGTCGAGGGTCAGACCGTGCCGCGCGGGACCGAGGTCGTCTACTTCGGCGACCCGGCCGATGGCCACCCCTCGGTGGAGGAGTGGGCGGATGCCACAGGCCTCGGCGCCGCAGAAATCGTCGCCGTGGTGGGCGTCCGTGCCGATCGGAGAGTGACCGGATGAGCGCCGTCTACCGCGTCGACCTCGACGCTCTCGCCCGCAACCTCGCCCGCGTGCGCGAAGCGGTCGCCCCCGCCGCCCCCATGCTCGTCGTCAAGGACGACGCCTACGCTCACGGGTTGGAACCGATCGTGAGGCGCGCCGTCGCGGAAGGCGTGCGGTGGATCGGCGCCTTCGACGTGGCCACGGGGGCCGCGGTGCGCCGCATCGCCGGGCCCGACGTGCGCATCTTCGTCTGGCTGATCGGCGGACGCGACGACCTGGCCGCCGGCGTCGCCGTCGATCTCGATCTCGGCATCGGCGACGAAGCGCTGCTCGCCGACCTCGCGGGGCTCCCCGTCGAGCACCCGGCCCGGGTGCACCTCAAGATCGACACCGGCCTGCATCGCAACGGCATCCGCCCCGAGCGGTGGGAGGCCGCCCTGGCGCAGACCTCCGCGCTGGTCGCCGACGGTCACGCCGCCTTCGAGGGGATCTGGTCGCACATCTCGGAGGCCTCGGATGCCGACGACGACGACGCTCGTGCGGTCTTCCTCGCCGCACGAGAGACGGCGCGCGCCGCGGGACTCGACCCGCGCTTCTCGCACCTCGCCGCGAGTGCCGCCGGTTTCGCCCGCGGGGAGTTCCGGGAGGATCTCGTACGCGTGGGGGCGTTCTCGTACGGCATCCGTCCCGCCGGCGGGCCGAGCGAGGGCGAGCTGGGGATCGAACCGATCGGCCGGCTCTCCGCCACCGTGACGGCGGTGGATCTCGCGGGCGTGCACCTCGACATCGGCGCCCTGCACGGGCTGCCGAGCACCCTGGCCGGGCGCTTCGACGTGCTGACGCCCGAGGGGCCGCGGCGCGTGGAGGCCATCGGCCCGACGGACACGGTGCTCGCCCCGTGGGCCGACGCCGCACCCGGCGATGAGATCGCCCTCTTCGGCCCCGGTGCGCTCTTCGGAGTCACCGACCTCGCCGAACTCGTCGACACGATCGGCGAAGAGATCGCCCTGCGTATCTCGCCCACCGTCCCTCGCGTATACGTCAGCGCGCACGCCTGATACGAAGAACGGGCCCCGACGCACAAGGTGCACGGGGCCCGTTCTGACGGAATGGTCTTATTCGGCGGCGCTGAGTCGCGCCGTCTCGTCGTGCCACGAGGTGGCGACGCTACGGAGCTTCTCTTCGTACTTGCGGCCGTGGTGCGCGCAGAACAGCAGCTCGCTGCCGTTGACCGTCGCGGCGATGTACGCCTGTGCGCCGCAGGAGTCGCAGCGATCGGCCGCCGTCAGGCGGTGATCGAGGACGGCTGACGCTTCGGGTGCAGTCGTGGTGGTCATGTCGGGTGCCCTCCTCAGGTGGTCGTGGGCGAGTCTCCATATACAACCACGCGGATGTTTCCCCTATGCCGCGGCTTGATCACATTTCGCTGTGCGCGTACGGTGACCCGACCTCGCTGTGTGTCTGGCAGGCGATGTCGGCGCCTCCGATTACGCTGGGAGATCGTGACCTCCGAGTACTCCGCCCATCACCTGCAGGTCCTCGAGGGCCTCGAAGCCGTGCGCAAGCGCCCGGGCATGTACATCGGGTCCACCGACTCCCGCGGTCTCATGCACTGCCTGTGGGAGATCATCGACAACTCCGTCGACGAGGCCCTCGGCGGTCACGGCTCACGCATCGACATCGTGCTGCACGACGACGGCAGTGTCGAGGTGCGCGACCGTGCTCGCGGCATCCCGGTCGATGTCGAGCCCCGCACCGGGCTGACCGGCGTCGAGGTCGTCTTCACCAAGTTGCACGCGGGCGGCAAGTTCGGCGGCGGCTCGTACGCGGCGTCGGGCGGCCTGCACGGCGTCGGCGCCTCGGTGGTCAACGCCCTCTCCGAGCGTCTCGACGTCGAGGTCGACCGCGGCGGCAAGACCTACGCGATGTCCTTCCACCGGGGCGAGCCCGGCATCTTCGCGGGCGACGCCCCCGACTCCACATTCACGCCGTTCGAGCGCAAGAGCGAGCTGCGCGTCGTCGGCAAAGCTCCGCGCGGTGTCACGGGAACGCGCATCCGCTACTGGGCCGACCGCCAGATCTTCACGAAAGACGCCGCTTTCGGCCTCGACGAGCTCGTCCAACGCGTGCGTCAGACCGCGTTCCTCGTCCCCGGTCTCGAGATCGTCGTGCAGGACGAACGGGGCGAGGAGCGCGTCGAGACGAGCTACCGCTTCGACGGCGGCATCTCGGAGTTCGCGGAGTTCCTGGCACCCGACGCCGCGGTCACCGACACCTGGCGTCTCACCGGCACCGGCACCTTCACCGAGACCGTCCCCGTGCTGCAGCCCGGCGGATCCATGATCCCGACCGATGTCGAACGCGCGTGCGAGGTCGACATCGCGGTGCGCTGGGGCACGGGGTACGACACCACGACCCGCTCGTTCGTCAACATCATCGCCACGCCCAAGGGCGGCACGCACCAGCAGGGCTTCGAGCAAGGCCTCATGAAGGTGCTCCGTTCGCAGGTCGAGCAGAACGCCCGCAAGCTCAAGGTCGGTAACGACAAGATCGAGAAAGACGACTTGCTCGCCGGTCTCACCGCGGTCATGACCGTGCGCCTGCCCGAGCCGCAGTTCGAGGGCCAGACGAAGGAGATCCTCGGAACTCCCGCGGTGCGGCAGATCGTGGCATCCGTCGTCCAGAAAGAACTCGCGGCCCGCTTCGCCTCTCCCAAGCGCGACGACAAAGCGCAGACTGCGCAATTGCTCGAGAAGATCGTCTCCGAGATGAAGGCGCGCATCTCGGCGCGCACTCACAAAGAGACGCAGCGTCGCAAGAACGCCCTCGAGTCGTCGTCACTGCCCGCGAAGCTCGTCGACTGCCGATCGAACGACGTCAACGACTCCGAACTGTTCATCGTCGAGGGCGACTCCGCTCTCGGCACGGCCAAGCTCGCGCGAAACAGCGAGTTCCAGGCGCTCCTGCCCATCCGCGGCAAGATCCTCAACACGCAGAAGGCCTCGATCAGCGACATGCTGTCGAACGCCGAGTGCGCCTCGATCATCCAGGTCATCGGCGCCGGCTCCGGCCGATCGTTCGATCTCGACGCCGCCCGCTACGGCAAGATCATCCTGATGAGCGACGCCGACGTCGACGGCGCGCACATTCGCACGTTGCTGCTCACGCTGTTCTTCCGGTACATGCGTCCCCTCGTAGAAGAGGGCCGGGTCTTCGCGGCCGTACCGCCGCTGCACCGCGTGATCGTCATGAACCCGGGCACGAAGCCGAACGAGACCATCTACACGTACAGCGAGCAGGAGCTCCACACGCTGCTCACCAAGCTCAAGCGCGGCAACAAGCGCTGGCAGGAACCCGTTCAGCGGTACAAGGGGCTCGGCGAAATGGATGCCGACCAGCTGGCGACCACCACCATGGATCGCGCCGGCCGCATGCTGCGCCGGGTGCGCGTGACGGACATGGAGGCCGCGGCATCCGTCTTCGACCTGCTCATGGGCAGCGACGTCGCCCCGCGCCGTGAGTTCATCATCGACTCGAGCGACCGTCTCGCACGCGAGCGCATCGACGTCTGAGGCCCACTTCGCCGGCGCCCCGCCCGGGTCCGCCTCGACGTGTACCGCCGTACGGACTCGAGCCCCGGCGGCGTCGCGCGCGAGGCCCCCGGCCCAGCGCGCCGCCGATGGACTCCGCACGACGGCACCCGAGCCGCCCCCGACGGAGCAGCAGGTTCAGCGGACGACGGTGCCGACAGCACCGATGACGGCCTCGAGCGGCTGGCCCGACGCGTCGCGCTTCGCGCCCGACTCAGGCAGCGCCCGCACCGAACCATCGGCGCCGACCGCGCGCGGCTCCGTGCCGACCCAGGCGAGCACGAGCGCGTCTTCGCCGCGCAGCAGACGCTGCGCACGCACACCACCGGTGGCTCGGCCCTTCGCGGGGAACTCGGTGAACGCCGACACCTTCGCGCTGCCCGTGTCCGTGCCCGGGAGTGCATCCGACGAACCCGCGACCGTGACCACGACGGCGTCGAACGCCGAGGCACCGACCACGGCGAACGAGATCACCCGGGCGCCGTCGGAAAGACGGATACCGGCCATACCTCCCGCGGATCGTCCCTGCGGTCGCACGGATGAGGCCTCGAAACGCAGCAGTTGCGCGTCGCTCGCGACGAAGACGAGCTCGGCGTTGTCGCCGGCGGGGGCAGCGCCGACCACACGGTCACCGTCGCGGAGCGAGATGATCTCGATCTCGTCCTTCGTACCCAGCTCGGTCGCTGCGACGCGCTTGACGACCCCCTGCTCGGTGCCGAGGGCGATCGTGGGGGAGTCGACCATCGGCACGAGAGCCACGACCTTCTCGCCCTTCCCGAGAGCGAGGTACTGCTCGACCTTGGTACCGGCAGCGACCTGCACGGAGTTGGCGGGAACCGAGGGCAGGTCGACGGGGGAGAAGCGGACGAGGCGTCCGGCCGACGTGACCGCTGCGATGTCGCCGCGGGTGGTCGTGTCGACGGACGAGCGGATGGCGTCGTGCTTCGACCGACGCGCGGGCGCGACCACGCCACCGGCGGGAGCGTCGGCGACGAGCTCGGCGCGCACCATGCGGCCCGTGGCCGACAGGTACACCCGGCAGGGGGCGTCCGCGATCTGCAGGTCCGCCGCGGCCGCGGCCTTCGCCGAGCGCGGCTGGACGGGACCGCCGTTGAGCAGCATGGTGCGCCGCGGCGTGCCGTACGCCTCTGCCGCGGCATCCAGTTCTCTCGCCACCTGCTGGCGCAGCAGCGTCTCGCTGCCGAGGAGTTCGACCAGCTGAGCGATCTCGGCGTTCAACTGGTCGCGCTCTGCCTCGAGCTCGATGCGCGAGAACTTGGTCAAGCGACGCAGGCGAAGTTCGAGAATGTACTCCGCCTGAGGGTGCGAGAGGTCGAAGACCTCCTGGAGCTTCGTGCGCGCCTGCTCCCCGTCGTCGGACGAGCGGATCACCTGGATGACCTCGTCGATGTCGAGGATCGCGATGAGCAGGCCCTCGACCAGGTGCAGACGTTCGCGCTTGCGCGCGAGACGGTACTCGCTGCGTCGCGTGACGACGCGGATGCGGTGATCGATGTAGACGCGCAGCATCTCGCGCAGACCGAGCGTCTGCGGCTGCCCGTCGACCAGGGCGACGTTGTTGATACCGAAGGAGTCTTCGAGCGGGGTCAGTCGGTACAACTGCTCGAGCACGGCCTTGGGATCGAACCCGGTCTTGATACCGATGACCAGGCGCAGACCGTTGTTGCGGTCGGTGAGGTCGGTGACGTCGGCGATGCCGGTGAGCTTCTTCGCCTGCACGGCGTCTTTGATCTTCTCGATCACGCGCTCGGGGCCGACGAGGTAGGGAAGCTCTGTGATCACGATGCCGGTGCGCCGTGGTCCGAGGGACTCGATCGACGCCTTCGCCCGCGTGCGGAACGTGCCGCGACCGTTCGTGTAGGCGTCCTTGATGCCGTCGAGGCCGACGATGATGCCGCCCGAGGGCAGATCGGGACCGGGGACGAACTCCATGAGCTCTTCGACCGTGGCGTCGGGGTGCTGCAGGAGGTGGATGGCGGCCGCGACGACCTCGATGAGGTTGTGAGGCGCCATGTTCGTGGCCATACCGACCGCGATGCCCGTCGCCCCGTTGACGAGGAGGTTGGGGAACGCCGCCGGGAGCACCTCGGGCTGCTGGAACTGGCCGTCGTAGTTGGGGATGAAGTCGACGACGTCCTCGTCGAGGTTCTCGGTGAGCGCCAGAGCCGCTGCCGCCAGGCGCGCCTCGGTGTACCGAGGGGCGGCGGGACCGTCGTCGAGCGAACCGAAGTTGCCGTGCCCGTCGACCAGGGGAACGCGCAGCGAGAAGTACTGCGCCAGGCGCACGAGCGCGTCGTAGATCGGGGCGTCGCCGTGAGGGTGGAGCTTTCCCATGACCTCGCCCACGACGCGCGCGCTCTTGACGTGCCCGCGGTCGGGACGCAGGCCCATCTCTGCCATCTGGTAGAGGATGCGGCGCTGCACGGGCTTGAGCCCGTCTCGGGCGTCGGGAAGGGCACGCGAGTAGATGACCGAGTAGGCGTACTCGAGGAACGACCCCTGCATCTCGGTCGAGACATCGACGTCTTCGATGCGCTCGGTCACGGGCGAGGAGGAACGGGAATCGGGCATGGATACGGCCTCGGGTCGGGCGGGCGTCGCGTCTCGACGGGGATCGGGACTCCTGTGGAAGACTGGGCCCGATGACTTTCAGCCTACCGGCGGACCCGCCGCGCTCTCGGAGCCTCACCGGTGTGGTGACCCAGTCGATCGCCGCGTTGACGGGTGAATCGGAATGGTTCGCTCCGGCCCGCAGCGCGATCGTGCTGCTCGTGGACGGGCTCGGAGCGCACAACCTGGCGTCCCGACGCGGACACGCGCGGTTCCTCGGCACCGTGGGGGGCCGCAAAGACGTCGCCCGTACCGTCTTCCCCTCGACCACGGCGGCTGCCCTCACGAGTCTCCTGACCGGCGCGGAGCCCGGCAGCCACGGCATCGTGGGGTACCGCACCCGCATCCCGCACACCGACGTGGCATCGAATCAACTGCACGGCTGGGAGACCGACGGCCTCGACCCCCTCACCTGGCAACGACGCACGCCCCACTTCGCCGCGCGCGCCGAGGCCGGGTTGCCCAGCTTCGTCGTCTCGCGCCCGAGCTACACCGGCACCGGCTTCACCGAGGCGACGCTGCGCGGGGCGGAATTCGTCTCGTCCGACGACCTCGACGAGCGCGTGGACCTCGCCGCCGATCTGGCTGCGCGGCATCCGGGATCCCTCACCTATCTCTACGCACCCGAGCTCGACACCGCGGGGCACCGCGACGGGTGGGAGTCCGACCGATGGACCGACGCCCTGGAGCGGGTGGATGCCGCCGCCCGACGCCTCGCCGAGACCATCGACCCGCGCACGGGCATCGTCATCACGGCCGACCATGGAATGGTCGACGTCCCCGCGCACAAGCACGTGCTGCTGCGCGAGGGCGACCCGCTGCTCGACGGTGTCGCCCTCATCGGCGGTGAGCCCCGCATGCTCCACCTCTACACGAACGAGGGGCGAGCGGATGCCGTGGCCGCGCTGTGGCGCGAGACCGAGGCCGCGAGAGCCTGGGTGCTCACGCGCGACGAAGCAATCGCGGCCGGGCTGTTCGGCGCCGTCGACGACGAGGTGCGCCCGCGCATCGGGGACGTGCTCGTTGCCGCACGCGGACGCTTCGCCTACTACGACGACCGCGAGGCCGACAAGCGCCCGCAGCGCATGGTGGGCCAGCACGGCTCACTCACGGACGAGGAGCGCACGGTGCCGCTCCTGCGTCTGGGCGCCTTCGCCTGAGGGGGATTCGATGGCCGGCGCGCCGGCATCCGTTCTCCCGGGATGAATGAGGGCGGTCGACCGGTCCCGGTCGACTCCGCGGACCGGACGAGCCGTCGTCAACTCTCGTCGGAGCGGGCGCCGAACACGATCTCGTCCCATGACGGCATCGAGGGACGACCCTTGGTGCGCCGGCCGTTGTCGGCCGGCGGGCGCTCCGACTCGTTCTGCGTCTGGTCGGCCTCGTCGGCGTACCCCGGCTCGACGGCGTCGAACAGGGCGACCGGCGGGCTCGAGGGACGCGGCTCGGGCTCCACGGCCTCGGACGCGCCGGGCAGCGGCTCGCGTTGTCCACGGCGGCGGCGCAGTGCCTCGAGAAGGTCCGCGGTCTCGGCCGACGTCACGGGGGCGTCCGGCGAGCGCTTGATCGCAGCCGTTTGAACGGCGGTGGCGACAGGTCCGGTCGCTTCCACGCCCGGCTCGTCGTCGATGTCGATGCGGCGAGGGCCGAAGGCTCCGCTGTCGAAGCGCGAGTCGTCCTTGGAAACGTTGTCGAGGGCGCGCAAGCGGGGGATCAGCCCCTCGGGTAGCGATCCCTGGCGCGAGAGCTGGATGGCATCGGAGTTCTGCGGCGAGAGGACGCTGCGACGCGGGTCGAAGCTCCAGCGCGCGTCACGGTCGATGCCGTTGGCCGTGAACTCGAGCTTGACGGACCAGCCCGAACTCTCTTTCCAGCTCGTCCAGCGCTCGGCGGAGGCGCCTGCTTCGGTCAGCTTCGCGCGCACGGCCGCACCGAAGGTGATGGGGGAGTCGTGCTCGAGGGTGCCGCCCAGCAGAACCGGCACGGCCAGGGCCTGCGCGACGACGTGTTCGCGCTCGGCGAGGACGGGACCCTCGAAACGCTCGACGTCCTCGACACGGGCGTTCAGAAGCGCCGCCACCTCGCGAGCAGACATGCCTGCGCGGATGTGCGCCTGGATCTCTCGGGGGCTCGGGCGCGGGGCACGGTCGTCGTCCTCGCGGTCCCGACGCGCACGGCGCGCCTCGGCGCGCAGCACCTCATCGAGCGCGAGGGCGAAACGTTCGCCCGCCTGCGTCGCCACGACGAGGACGTCATCTTCGGTTCCGATGACTTTGAGCTGTTCCATACGAAACACCCCTCCGATCTGCGGTCAGCGTTCATGCTGTCACGCGCGTCGCCCGCAGACGGGAATATCGCGGGCGCGCCGCGAGTTTCCCGTCAGGCCTGACACGCTCGCCCCTCCCGGAGCATTTGCTTATCGAGGACGGGTCATGCAAACTATGGCCGCCCGATCGGGCACCCGATGGGGCACAGCACCACGAAATCCGGAAGTAGAGACCTGCACGCATGGCAACCGATTACGACGCACCGCGCAAGACCGAGGACGACAGCGAGTCGATCGAGGCCCTCAAGGAGCGCGTGCCCGACAAGGCGTCGGGGTCGATCGACAACGAGGATGCCGACAACCCCTCGGGCTTCGAACTGCCCGGCGCCGACCTTTCCGACATCGAGCTCGATGTCGTCGTGCTTCCCGCTCAGGAAGACGAGTTCACCTGCATGAACTGCTTCCTCGTGAAGCATCGTTCCCAGATCGCGGAAGAGAGCGGCCCCGGCTTCATCTGCCTGGAGTGCGCAGCCTGACCTGAGCACGCTGGATCGCCGCCACCAGGCGATCCGGCGTGCGGGTGGACACCACCCACGACGGGGTCGGGTCGTCTGGATCGGTCACGGGAACCGTGACCACACCATCGATCCCACCCCGGATCACGTGCCACGCCCGGTGGTCGAGACCACTCCCTCGGGCCGTGCGGGCCTCCTCGGCGACGGCGCCGGCAGGAACGCCCAGAAGATCGACCGGGATGTGGGCGCGTCCCGCGCGCAACTCTCCGTCGCGGATCTCGATGACGGGCGCGATCGCCAGCAGACCCGACACGATCCCCACCGACACGAGAAGCCCGATGAACAGGGCCAGAGTCGTGTCCAGCGGCGAGAAGACGACCGCCGCCATGGGACCGCACACGGCTGCGGCGACCAGTGCCCACAGCGACGGGCTCAGACGCTCTCGATACTCGGCTGCGGTGCGGATGCCGCACCCCCTCTTCTGCATTACCCTCGTGGGGTGACCGAAACGGTGGACGTCCTCATTGTCGCATCCGAGCCTCCGGTCTTCGCCCACCCCGGCGACGCCGGAGCCGACCTGACCGCCGCGGAGGCGCTTCGCCTCGAGCCCGGACGCCGCGCTCTCGTCTCGACGGGGGTACGCATCGCGCTTCCCGAGGGGTACGCCGCATTCGTCGTTCCGCGGAGCGGTCTCGCCGCCAAGCACGGCATCACGATCGTGAACTCGCCCGGGACGATCGACGCCGGCTACCGCGGCGAGATCAAGGTCGCCCTCCTCAACACCGACCTCGACCAGCCCTACGACATCGCGGTCGGAGACCGCATCGCCCAGCTCATCGTGATGCCCGTCCCCACCGTGCGCTTCGTCCCCGTGGACGAGTTGCCCGACAGCGTGCGCGGTCAAGGCGGCTTCGGATCGAGCGGATACCAGACTCTGCAAGGGAGCACCCGATGACCGACGACGAGTCGCAGACCACGCCCGAGAACACCGATACCGAGGCCGTCGATCCCGGCACCGAAGCCGCGCAGGCGACGAAGAGCGCCCCGGCGGACCGCGAGACCGCGGGACCGTTCGACGAGGCCGAAGCCAACCCCGTCCGCCCCTACATCGACCTGGGCGCGATCAAGATCCTCCCGCGCGAGGGTCTGAACCTCCGCCTCGAGGTCGAAGAGCAGACCAAGCGCATCGTGGCCGTCGGCCTCGACTACGCCGATTCGACTCTGCAGGTGCAGCCGTTCGCCGCTCCGCGTTCGAGCGGTCTGTGGGAAGAGACGCGCGACCAGATCCGCCAGCAGGTCAAGCAGCAGGGCGGCCGTGTCGAGGAGCGCGAGGGACCGCTCGGCCCCGAACTGCTCGCCGAGGTTCCCGTCGCCGGTGCGGACGGTGCGAGCAAACGCCTCGCTCGTTTCGTCGGTGTCGACGGGCCCCGCTGGTTCCTCCGCGGCGTCGTCGGGGGAGCGGCGACGAACGACGTCGAGGCCGCCGCGGCCGTCGAGGATCTTTTCCGCTCGATCGTCGTGGTGCGCGGGTCGTCCCCGATGCCTCCGCGTGATCTCATCCCCCTCCGGATGCCGTCGAGCCCCGGAACGGCATGAGCGACGACCCCACCCGCGCGGCGCGAGAAGACGACCGCGTCCCCCTCGATCCGCCGTCCGCGGCGGAGAGCGTGAGCGCGGCTCTCGGAAACGCCGCACGCCGCGCGGGCCTCGACCCGGCGAAGCACACCTCGACCGGCGCGGCAGTGTGGTCGGCGATGGGCGGGGTGCGCGGCATCCTGGAATCCGTTCTTCCTTCTCTCGCGTTCGTGGTGCTGTTCACGGTCACGATCGACCCCGAGACACGCCAGGGGAACCTGTGGGTGAGTCTCGGCGTCTCGGTCGGGCTCGCTGTCGTCTTCACGCTCGCGCGTCTGATCGCGAAGTCGCCCCCCAGCGCGGCGATCGGCGGACTTCTCGCGACCGCCGGCGCAGCCGTGCTCTCGCTCGTGACGGGACGCGGGCAGGACAACTTCGTGCTCGGGTTCTTCACCAACGGGGCGTACGGAACGGCTTTTCTCGTGTCGGCGCTCATCGGCTGGCCGCTGATCGGTCTGGCGGCGGGATATCTGCTGGGCGAGGGCACCCGCTGGCGCGGCGACCGTCGCAAGCGCCGCGCCTACACCTGGCTCTCGATCGCGTGGGCGGCCCTGTTCGCCGCCCGCCTCGCGGTGCAGCTGCCGCTGTACTTCGCGGGAGATGTGACGGCGTTGGGGACGCTCAAGATCGTCATGGGCCTGCCGCTGTTCGCCCCGATGCTGGCGGTGACGTGGCTCGTCGTCCGCGCTCTCCACCCTCGTCGCGAGTCCTGATATTATCTTGACATCAAGATAAATCCGTCGCCTCGAGCGGTTAGGTCCACCTTCCTGGAATCGGCCTCTCCCCGCGGGGAAGATGGAGAAATGCGGGCTGACGCCTGCGCATTCGCCGACGAAGGAGACGATCGTGTCCACGGTTGACAGCTTCGGTGCCAAGAGCACCCTGACGGTCGGCAGCACCGACTACGAGATCTTCCGCATCGACACGGTCGCCGGTCACGAGAAGCTCCCGTTCAGCCTCAAGGTGCTGCTCGAGAACCTTCTGCGCACCGAGGACGGCGCCAACGTCACCAAGGAGCAGATCGAGGCGCTCGGCTCGTGGGTCCCCACGGCCGACCCCGACACCGAGATCCAGTTCACTCCGGCCCGCGTGGTCATGCAGGACTTCACCGGTGTGCCGTGCATCGTCGACCTCGCCACCATGCGCGAGGCCGTCACCGCCCTCGGCGGGGACCCCAACAAGATCAACCCGCTCTCGCCCGCCGAGATGGTCATCGACCACTCGGTCATCGCCGACCTGTTCGGCAGCGAGAACGCTCTCGAGCGCAACGTCGAGATCGAGTACGAGCGCAACGGCGAGCGGTATCAGTTCCTCCGCTGGGGCCAGACGGCCTTCGACGATTTCAAGGTCGTCCCCCCGGGAACCGGCATCGTGCACCAGGTCAACATCGAGCACCTGGCAAAGGTCATCTACGACCGCTCGGTCGACGGTGTGCTCCGTGCGTACCCCGACACCTGCGTCGGCACCGACTCGCACACCACCATGGTCAACGGCCTCGGCGTGCTCGGCTGGGGCGTCGGCGGCATCGAGGCCGAGGCGGCCATGCTCGGCCAGCCCGTGTCGATGCTCATCCCGCGCGTCGTCGGCTTCAAGCTCTCGGGCGAGATCCCCGCGGGCGTGACCGCGACCGACGTCGTTCTGACGATCACCGACATGCTGCGCAAGCACGGCGTCGTCGGCAAGTTCGTCGAGTTCTACGGCGAGGGTGTCGCCTCGGTTCCGCTCGCCAACCGCGCCACCATCGGCAACATGAGCCCCGAGTTCGGCTCGACCGCCGCGATGTTCCCCATCGACGACGTCACGCTCGAGTACCTGCGCCTGACCGGTCGCGACGAGCAGACGGTCGCCCTCGTCGAGGCGTACGCCAAGGAGCAGAAGCTCTGGCACGACGCCGACCGTGAGTTGGTCTTCAGCGAGTACATGGAGCTCGACCTCTCGACGGTCGTCCCCTCCATCGCCGGCCCGAAGCGTCCGCAGGACCGCATCCTGCTGTCCGAGGCGAAGTCGCAGTTCGAAAAGGACATCCTCAACTACGCCGGCGGCGCGACCTCGGACTCCGTCGTCGACCTCGAGGTCGACGGCACGTTCCCGGCGTCCGACCCCGGTTCGGTCCCCGGGGAAGAGCACGAGCACGTCACCGAGACCGAGGTGCTCGTCTCGTCGGGCCACCCCGCGAACGCCTCCAACCCGGTGCGCGTCACCACGCCGGAGGGCCAGTCGTACCTGCTCGACAATGGCGCGGTCACTCTGGCAGCCATCACCTCGTGCACGAACACCTCGAACCCCTCGGTCATGATCGCGGCCGGCCTTCTCGCCAAGAACGCCGTCGACAAGGGCCTCAAGCGCAAGCCCTGGGTCAAGACCACGCTCGGCCCGGGCTCGAAGGTCGTCACCGACTACTACGAGAAGTCCGGCCTCGACAAGGCGCTCGAGGGTCTCGACTTCTACACGGTCGGCTACGGCTGCACGATCTGCATCGGCAACTCGGGCCCTCTGATCGAAGAGGTCTCCGAGGCGATCAACGAGAACGACCTCGCCGTCACGGCCGTCCTCTCGGGAAACCGCAACTTCGAGGGACGCATCAGCCCCGACGTGAAGATGAACTACCTGGCCTCGCCGCCGCTGGTGGTCGCCTACGCTCTCGCCGGTTCGATGAACTTCGACTTCGAGACCGACGCGCTCGGCAAGGATCAGAACGGCGAAGACGTCTTCCTGAAGGACATCTGGCCCGCCCCCGACCAGGTGCAGACGATCATCGACGCGTCGATCTCGCGCGAGCAGTTCATCCAGCAGTACGCCACCGTGTTCGAGGGCGACGAGCGCTGGAAGAACCTCCCCACCCCGACCGGTCCGGTCTTCGAATGGGATGCCGACTCCACCTACGTGCGCAAGGCTCCCTATTTCGACGGCATGACCATGCAGCCCGACGCGGTGCGCGACATCACCGGCGCTCGCGTGATGGCGACGCTCGGCGACTCGGTCACCACCGACCACATCAGCCCGGCCGGCAACATCAAGGCGGGCACCCCCGCCGCGCAGTACCTGATGGAGCACGGAGTCGCCCAGAAGGACTTCAACTCCTACGGATCGCGCCGTGGTAACCACGAAGTCATGATCCGCGGCACCTTCGCCAACATCCGCCTGAAGAACGAACTCACCGCGGCCGTCAACGGCGGCACGGTCGTCGAGGGCGGCTACACGCGTGACTTCACCCAGGAGGGTGGCCCGCAGTCCTACATCTTCGACGCGAGCCAGAACTACCAGGATCAGGGCACCCCGCTGGTGATCTTCGGCGGCAAGGAGTACGGCTCCGGCTCCTCGCGCGACTGGGCGGCCAAGGGCACGAACCTGCTGGGCGTCAAGGCCGTCATCACCGAGAGCTTCGAGCGCATCCACCGTTCGAACCTCATCGGTATGGGCGTCGTTCCGCTGCAGTTCCCGGCCGGCGAGAGCTGGAAGTCGCTGGGCCTCGACGGCACCGAGATCGTCTCGGTCGAGGGCCTCGAGCAGCTCAACGAGGGCGTCACGCCCAAGACGGTGAAGGTCACCGCCGAGCCGAGCGAGTTCTCGCCCGAGGGCAAGCAGACCGTGTCGTTCGACGCCGTGGTCCGCATCGACACCCCCGGTGAGGCCGACTACTACCGCAACGGCGGAATCCTGCAGTACGTGCTGCGTTCGCTGGTCTGACCCGCGACGGAAGTGCCCCGGAAGCCCCGTGCTTCCGGGGCACTTCGCTTTCGACCTAGACCACGCTGACGCGATCTGCGCAAGCCGTTGCCGGGCCGGTTCACTCTCCGGAGACTAGAATTGACCCGTACGCGCGGACCCCGCGCGCATCGCACGAGAGGAGTCTGATGGCTCTCCTACCCGGCATTCACGGTCCCCGTGACCTCGATGGGCTGACCCCCGACCAACTGCGGCAGCTGGCCGCGGAAGTCCGCTCATTCCTCATCGAGAAGGTCTCCCGCACGGGCGGGCACCTCGGCCCGAACCTCGGCGTCGTCGAGCTGACGATCGCTCTCCACAAGGTCTTCGACTCCCCGTCCGACCCGATCATCTTCGATACCGGACACCAGTCGTACGTGCACAAGATACTCACCGGCCGTCAGGACTTCACGGCCCTGCGTTCCCGCGGAGGCCTGGCGGGTTACCCGCAGCGTGCCGAGAGCGAGCACGATGTCGTCGAGTCGTCGCACGCCTCGAGCTCCCTCAGCTGGGCCGACGGCGTCTCGCGGGCTTTCAGCCGCACCGGTCGCCGCGACCGCCACGTCATCGCCGTGGTCGGCGACGGCGCACTCACCGGCGGGATGACCTGGGAAGCACTCAACAACATCAGCGACGACAACGAGCGCAATCTCGTCATCGTCGTGAACGACAACGGGCGATCGTATGCGCCGACCATCGGCGGGATGGCGCGTTACCTCAATCGCGTGCGGACCAACGACGCGTACCGCACGCTGCACCGCGGCTCCGACACGCTCTTCCGTCGCCTGGGTCCGGCCGCGCGCGCCGTCTACCGTGGCGTGCGCGGCGGCACCCACGGCTTCCTGTCGCGCTTCACGAACAACGAGGCGCTCTACAGCAACCTCGACATCAAGTACCTGGGTCCCATCGACGGGCATGACTTCGAATCGCTCATCGAGACGCTCGAGCTCGCCAAGTCGTACGGTGCCCCCGTCATCGTGCACGCCATCACCGACAAGGGCAGCGGCTACGCCCCCGCGATGAGCGACGAGGCCGATCAGTTCCACGCCGTGGGCAAGATCGACCCCGTCACGGGCGAGGCCATCGGCGCGGGCGGTGGTCTGCAGTGGACCGACGTCTTCGCCGAGGAGCTGACGAAGGTCGGTGGAGAGCGCGACGACATCATCGCCATGACCGCGGCGATGCTGCGCCCCACCGGTCTCCAGCAGTTCGCCGAGCGCTTCCCCGAGCGCGTGTACGACGTGGGCATCGCCGAGCAGCACGCCGTGGCATCCGCCGCCGGTCTCGCCTTCGGCGGCCTGCATCCTGTCGTCGCGATCTACGCGACGTTCATGAATCGCGCGTTCGACCAGGTCATGATGGACGTCGCCCTGCACAAGGCCGGCGTGACCTTCGTGCTCGACCGCGCCGGAGTCACCGGTCCCGATGGCCCGAGTCATCACGGCATCTGGGATCTGGCGATGCTGCAGCTCGTTCCCGGCATCCGGATCGCCGCTCCGCGCGACGCCGCACGTTTGCGCGAGGAGTTCCGCGAGGCCACGGCCGTCGAGGACGCCCCCACGGTCGTTCGATACCCCAAGGGCAAGGTCAACGCCGACGTCGAGGCCGTCGAGCGCCTGCACGACGGTGTCGACGTCCTGAGCCGCGGAGCGAGCGAGGATGTGCTGCTGGTCGGTATCGGCCCGATGGTGCACCTGGCCCTCGAGGTCGCCGAGCGTCTCGAGGCGCAGGGTATCGGCGCAACGGTGATCGACCCGCGCTGGGCGATCCCCGTGCAGCCCTCGGTGATCGAGCTCGCACGCGAGCACCGCCTGGTGATCACGATTGAAGACGGCATCCGCGTGGGCGGCGTCGGCACGCGCGTGCGTCAGGTGCTGCGCGAGGCCGGAGTCGACACGGCCGTCGATGAGCTCGGCATCCCCGACGAGTTCATCGACCATGCCACCCGTGAGCAGATCCTCGAAGACGCCGGCCTCACTGCGTCGAAGATCGCTCACGACGTCGTTGCGCAGGTGCTCGGAACCCGCGTTCCCATGGCGCGCCAGACCCCGACCGGCTCGATCCCCACGATCGAGGAGTGGGAGAAGTCGCGCCGCTGACGCGGCGGCATGGTCGAGAACGGGCGGGGATGAGGGGATTCCGACCCGTTCGTCGTGTGCGCCCCGTCACGAGGACAGGGGATGCCGCAGGAACAGGCTAAACCGGGCGCGAGGGACCTGTTCTCGGCGCATGCCCGGTGTTCCCGTGGCAACCCGGCCTGCCGCGGCGCACCGGTCGTCGCGTCGCCAGAGCAGGGGATGGATCCGGAACAGGCCGGAACGAGCGACACCCACCTGTTCTCGTCGCCCGTCCTGTTCTCGTGACGCGGTGTCTCCGCGCACGACGGCGGCGCCGCCCCCGAAGGGACGGCGCCGCTGTCGTCAGGCGGGGGCTCAGCCTCCGATGCCCCGGATGGGCGGGTGATGGAACGTGTCACCGAAAGCCCGCTGGGATGCCCCCTCACGGTCGAGGTAGGGCGAGGCGCCACCGTCGATGAACGGCCACCCGGCGCCGAGGATGAGGCACAGGTCGATGTCCTGCACCTCGGGCACGACGCCCTCGTCGAGCATGATGTGGATCTCCTGCGCGAGACCGTTCTGCACGCGCGCGAGGATCGTCTCGGGCGCCACCGGCGTCTTTCCCGTGACGAGCACCTTCTGAGCCGCCTTGGTCCACCCGGTCACACGACCGCCCTTGTCCTTCTCGACGACCTCGGGGAGGGCGGCGAGCTCGTGGAAGTTCTCCGACGAGAAGAATCGGTCGGGGAAGGCGTGCGCCATCGTGTCTTGCACGTGCGCGGCGACTTTCCATCCCACCAGGTCGATGAGCTGGAACGGTCCCATCGGAAGACCGAGCGGCGCGAACGCCTTCTCCACCACCGTGATCGGTGTCCCCTCGTACACCGCTCGCGCCGCTTCACCCATGACCTTGGCCAGCAGACGGTTCACGACGAACCCGGGGGCGTCGGCGGTGAGCACGGCGTTCTTGCCGAGACCCTTGGCGACCACGAAGGCCGTCGACAGCGCCGCGTCGGAGGTGGCATCCGTCTTCACGACCTCGATGAGCGGCATGACAGCGACGGGGTTGAAGAAGTGGAAGCCCACCAGACGCTCGGGGTTCTGCAGCACCGAACCGATCTCGGCGACCGAGAGCGACGAGGTGTTGGTGGCAAGGATCGCGTCGGCGGCGACGATCTTCTCGATGGCGGAGAAGACCTCTTGCTTGACGCCCACCTCTTCGAACACGGCCTCGATCACGAAGTCGCAGTCCGCGAACTCCGACCGGTCGGTGGTGCCGTGCACGAGGGCGCGCAACTGATTGGCGGTGTCGCCGTCCAGACGACCCTTCGCCTCCAGCTTGCCGATCTCTTCACGAATGGATGCCACGCCTTTGTCGACCCGACCCTGATCGAGGTCGGTGATGATCACGGGCACGCGCAGCTTGCGCACGAACAGCAGCGCGAACTGCGAGGCCATGAGACCGGCACCGATGACGCCCACCTTCGTGACTCTCTTCGCGAGGGCCTTGTCGGGGGCTCCCACCGGACGCTTCGCGCGCTTCTGCACGAGGTCGAAGGCGTACATGGACGCCGCGAACTGGTCGCCGGTGATGAGATCGGCGAGAGCCTCGTCCTCGCGGGCGAACCCCTCGGCCTTCGTGCCGCTCTTCGCCTTGTCGAGCAGGTCGAGCGCGACGTAGGGGGAGCGGGGCACGGTGCCGATCTTCGACTCGAGCATGCCGCGGGCCATCTTGATCGCGATGGGCCACTTGGTCAGACGCTCGAGCTTGCCGGGCTCGTTCTTGCGCTCGACGCGGACCCGACCGGTGAGCACATCGTCCGCCCAGCGGAGCGAGTCCTCGAGGTACGAGGCCGCCGGGAAGATGGCATCCATGATCCCGAGGTCGAAGGCCTGCTTCGGCTTGAGCATGCGGTTCTGTTTGAGGGGGTTCGAGATGACCACCTCGAGCGCGTTCTCGATGCCGATGAGGTTCGGCAGCAGGTAGGCGCCGCCCCAGCCCGGAATGATGCCGAGGAACACCTCGGGGAGCGCCACGGCTGCGGCGGAGGCGTCGACGGTGCGGTAGGTCGAGTTCAGCGCGATCTCGAGACCGCCGCCGAGCGCGAGGCCGTTCACGAACGCGAACGTGGGCACACCCAGGTCGGACAACGAGCCGATCACCTGGTGTCCGCGCTGCGCGATCAGGCGCGCGACCTCTTTCGAGGGGAGCTTCGCCACGTCGGACAGGTCGGCGCCCGCAGCGAGGATGTACTGCTTGCCGGTGATCGCGACGGCGTGGATCTCGCCCTTCGCGGCGCGCTCCTTCAGCGTCGCGAGCGTGCGCCCGAGCTCGGCGAGCGTCGCGGGCCCGAGGGTGTTCGGCCGCGTGTGGTCGCGCCCGTTGTCGAGCGTGATCAGCGCGAGCACGTTGCCCGAGGGCAGGCGCACGTCGCGGACGGGGGAGTGGGTCACCACCTCGTCGGCGGTGAGGGCGTCGAGGGGCGTGAAGTCGATCGAGGTGTAATCGGTCACTTGCGCTTCTTCTTTCCGTCGAAGAACGGGTTCTCCCAGATGACCGAGCCACCCTGCCCGAGGCCCACGCACATGGCGGTGAGGCCATAGCGCACGTCGGGACGCTCGGCGAACTGCGCGGCCAGCTGGATCATGAGACGCACTCCGGATGCCGCGAGCGGGTGGCCCAGGGCGATGGCGCCGCCCCACGGGTTCACGCGCGGGTCGTCGTCGGCGATGCCGAAGTGGTCGAGGAGCGAGATCACCTGGATGGCGAACGCCTCGTTCAGCTCGAACAGGCCGATGTCGTCGATCGTGAGTCCGGCCTTCTTGAGGGCCTTCTCGGTCGAGGGGATCGGGCCGATGCCCATGATCTCGGGCTCGACGCCGGCAAAGGCGAACGACACCATGCGCATCTTCGGCGCAAGGCCGAACTCCTTCACGGCATCGCTTCCCGCAAGCAGGCTGATCGTTGCACCGTCGGTCAGGGGCGACGACGTGCCGGCGGTGACGCGACCGTGCGGACGGAACGGTGTCTTCAGCGTCGCGAGGCCCTCGAGCGTGGTCTCGGGGCGGCGCCCCTCGTCCTCGGTCGCCAGCCCCCAGGCACCGTCGGCGTCCTTGATCGCGACCGACACGAGGTCGGGCTGGATCTTGCCGGCGTCGTAGGCCGCCTGCACCTTGTGCTGGCTCGCCACGCCGAAGCGGTCGGCCCGTTCCTTCGTGAGGTGCGGGAACCGGTCGTGGATGCGCTCGGCCGTCACGCCCATGTTCAACGCGCCCGGGTCGACGAGCTTCTCGGCGACGAAGCGCGGGTTGGGGTCGACGTTGCCGCCGATGGGGTGACGACCCATGTGCTCGACACCGCCGGCGAGGGCGAGGTCGTACATTCCGACGCCGATCGAGGCGCCCATGGTGGTGACGCTCGTCATGGCGCCCGCGCACATGCGCTCGACCGCGAGGCCGGGCACGGTCATCGGCAGACCCGCAAGGATCGCCGCGGTGCGTCCGAGGGTCAGCCCCTGGTCACCGGTCTGCGAGGTCGCGGCGATCGCCACGTCGTCGATCCGATCCTTCGGCACGTCGCCGTTGCGCTCCATCAACCCGATGATCGCCTTGACCACCAGGTCATCAGCGCGGGTGTTCCAGTACATGCCCTTCTCGCCGGCGCGCCCGAAGGGGGTGCGCATTCCGTCGACGAAGAAGACATCCGTCATCTCGGCCACTCTGCCTCCAAAGTTTGGGATGACCCCAGCCTAGGAAGACCGATTCGGTGGGAAGAATCGGTTGTCCGAACCTACGAATCCGTGGCAGACACGTCCTCGTCGGCATTGAGGGAAGCTACAAAGCTATCGGCGATCACCTGTGAGGTCTGGTCAATCTGCCACGGCCGCGCTCCGAGTTCCGCGAGAGCCGTCCCGACCGAATCAGCCGTGACCTCGGACGGCGGAGCCCAGGCCAGACGACGGAGGGTCTCGGGCGTGAGCAGGTTCTCGGTCGGCATCCGCAGCTCTTCCGCTCGCGCCTCGACGGCCGGACGGGCCTTCTTCAGACGACGATCGGCCTCGGGGTTGCGGTCCGCCCACGCGCGCGGCGGAGGGAGGGTGTCGCTGGGAACACGGTCGGCGGGCAGGTCCGTCGACTCCCGACCGGCGACGATCGCGTTCCACCAGCGGTCCAGCTGAGTACGGCTGGCGCGACCGTTGAACTCTTTGACGCCCGCGAGCGCCTGCTTGGTCGCCGGATCCGCGATCACGGCCGCGACGAGGGCGCGATCGGGAACGAGTCGACCCGGGGCCACGTCCTGCTCGCGGGCGTAGTCCTCGCGCGCCTGCCACAGCGACCGTGCCACGGCGAGCGACCGGCGGCCGCGCACGCTGTGCAGGCCACTGAGTCGACGCCACGGGTCGTCGCGCGGCGGCTTGGGCTCGCGGTCGAGCACCGCTTGGAACTCCTGACGCGCGATCTCCGTCTTGCCCTGCTCGGCCAGCTCGGCATCGAGCACGTCGCGGACGTCGATGAGGTGTTCGACGTCGAGGGCGGCGTATTCGAGCCAGGATGCCGGCAGCGGGCGCGTCGACCAGTCCGCGGCCGAGTGGGCCTTGGCCAGAGTGATGCCCAGAGTCTGTTCGACGACCGCGCCGAGCCCGACGCGTTCGTGACCCAGCAGACGCGAGCCCAGCTCGGTGTCGAAGATGCGCGGAGGCTCGAGTCCCCGCTCGCGCAGCGACGGAAGGTCCTGGCTGGCAGCGTGGAACACCCACTCGACCTGGCCGATGGCGTTCTGAAGGGGCGAGAAGTCCTCGATCGTCGAAGGATCGAAGAGGAAGACCCCGGCTTCTCGGCGGAAGACCTGGATGAGATAGGCGCGCTGCGAATAGCGGAAGCCCGAAGCGCGCTCGACGTCGACCGCGGCGGGACCGCTCCCCGCGGCCAGGGTCTCGCAGGCGGCGAGGAAGCCTTCGGCGTCCTCGATGACGATGTACTCAACCACGCGTGGGCCTCCGGGCTCCAAGAACAGCGACGCCCTCCGACCCCGGGGGGAGGCCGGCGAGCATGCACACGAGCTCCGCCCACGCCTCGAGGTGCGGGCGGAAGGGACCGCGCGGCGACCACGACGCGCGAAGTTCGATCTGCGACCCCTCGCCCTGTGAGGCCAGCGCCCCGAAGCCGGTCGAGAGGGTCTTGGTGGCGGTGCCCGATTCGGAGTGGCGCTGGGCGCCGCGCGAGTCCAGAGCGTCGATCAGCCACGACCACGCGACTTCGGCCAGCAGCGGGTCGACGCCGATCTCCGGCTCGAGGGGGGCCTGCGCGAAGCAGACGATGCGCCAGGCACCTCCCCAGGGCTCCGGCTCCTCGGGGTCGTGCAGCAGGATGAACCGCCCCGTGCCGAAGGGTGAATCGGTGGCGTGCTCCTCGGGCCGCACGTCTCCCGCCAGCGCCAGGGAGAAGGGGGCCAGGCCGGACGGCGACGGAATCTGACGAACGATCAGGTCGTCGCGGAATGCCGTGTCGCGCAGCTCTTCCACGGCTCGCGCGAAGGGGCTGTCGGCCTCCGCCGGGCGCTGGTCACTCACGGCCACAGACTAGAGTGAGGCCTCGATGAACGCTCCCAGGCGCGCCGCGGATTCTCGCGCATCGCAGCGCACGACCACCGGTTTGCAGGTCACCCTCTCCGCCCTCGGTGTGGCCCTCGCCGCCTCCGCCACGGCCCTGGGAGCCGTCTCGTTCCGCATGGCGCGAACGGTCGTCCGGCCGGCCGGACGCCGCCCCGACACGCGCATCGTCCGTCTCGACGCGGCCGCACAGACCATCTCCCTCGAGCGCACGCCGAACACGACGCTGCCCGGGCGTTACGGCCTTTTCACCGTCGGATCAGTGGAGTATCTGCGACTGGGCTCGATCGTCGGCGAAGACGGGACGACCGTCACCCGCAAGCTCCTCACACATGTCCCCGCTGACGGCGATCTCGCCCCCGAGGCGGCCTTCAGCGGGTGGTACTTCGACAAACCCGACGACCTGTTGCTCCCGTTCCGCTCTCTCGACATCGACACCGGTGTGGGCGCCTGCCCGGCGTGGGAGTTCCCCGCCGAGCGCGACTCCGATGTCTGGGTGGTGCAGGTGCACGGTCGCGGAACGACGAGGTCGGAGACCCTTCGCGCCGTTCCGGTGTTCCACGCGCTCGGCATCTCGAGCCTGGTGGTGTCGTATCGCAACGACGGCGATGCTCCCCGCAGCCCCTCGGGGACGTACGCCCTCGGCGCGACGGAGTGGCGCGACGTCGACGCGGCGATCGGCTACGCCCGCCGACGGGGAGCGCGTCACGTGCTGCTGATGGGCTGGTCGATGGGCGGAGCGCTGTCGCTTCAGGCCGCCCTGGAATCACCCCACACCGACGTCATCGCCGGGCTCGTGCTCGATTCCCCGGTGGCGGACTGGCGCACGGTGCTCACCTTCCAGGGACGGGCCATGCGCCTGCCGCGCCCCGTGATCGCGCTGGCGGAGCGCACGCTCGCCTCCACCTGGGGAGCCACCGCGCTGCGCAGCGGAGAACCCATCCCTCTCGATCGCCTCGACGCCGTGTCACGGGCCGCCGAGCTCCGGCATCCGGTGCTCATCCTGCACAGCGACGACGACGGCTTCGTCCCCTCCGACGCCTCGCACGCGCTCGCGAGAGCGCGTCCCGACCTCGTCACGATGGAGACCTTCACGGTCGCCCGCCACACCAAGCTGTGGAACTACGACGAGATGCGGTGGACCACGGCGATCCGGGACTGGGTGCGCCGACAGGGCCTCTCCCGGGAGTGATTCCGGATGCCGGCATCCCGGCGAGACGGCAGGATCAGGCGTCGCGCTTCGCGCGCACCTGGCGCTTGGCGCGCATGAGCATGCCGGTCATGCCCGCGATGCGCAACGGGCTCACGGCGCGCGTCAGGCCGATGCTCTGCGGGAAGTCGTCGGGTACCGCGAGCACCTCATCGGCGGTGAGACCGGTGAGACCCTGCGACAGAATGCTCGCGAAGCCGCGCGTGGTCGGCGCTTCGGCGGGGGCCGTGGCGTGCATGGCAACCCGGTCGGCCTCGTCGACCGTGACGATGATGTACACCGGCGACTGGCACTCGACGACACGCTCGCGCATCTCGGGGTGATCGGCGTACTGCGTCGGGACCTCGGGCAGCTCCTGCGAGTACTCCAACAGCAGCTGCAGGCGATCGGGCTCGTCGAGCTCGAGGAACTCGTCGCGGATCTCGGCGAGGCGGGCGGGGAGGGCGTTGTCGGACATCACCGTCATCCTCCCACGCTCGCGTCGACCGGGCTCAGTGCGAGGGGACCTCGCCGGGCTCCGAACCCGCGACGATGGGCACGCGCACCGCGCTGCCCCACTCGGTCCACGAGCCGTCGTAGTTACGCACGTCGTCGAAGCCGAGAAGGTGCTTGAGCACGAACCACGTGTGGCTCGAGCGCTCACCGATACGGCAGTACGCCACGATCTTGTCACCGT
This sequence comes from Microbacterium sp. AG157, assembly GCF_003385695.1. Lineage (NCBI taxonomy): Bacteria > Bacillati > Actinomycetota > Actinomycetes > Micrococcales > Microbacteriaceae > Microbacterium > Microbacterium sp. AG157. Next base: position 103,140 of record NZ_QRDK01000004.1, on the reverse strand, counting down.
CGGCCAGGCCCGCGCCGTCGCGGTAGATCGCGTCGAGCTCCTCCCGCGTCTTGAAACCACCGTCGTCGGCGACGGCCTTGCCCCACGGCACGCTCTGAGCGCTCGGGATGTGACCGGCTCGGAGAGCGCCCTCTTCGGGGTACGCGGGAGCGGTGGTGCGCTCGCCCGAGTACTCCTCGGGGGACCGGACGTCGATCAGCGGGTTGCCGAGGTGCGCGAGCACATCGTCCTTGTAGGCACGAAGCGCGGAATCGTCGCGCTCGACGACGGGATAGTCGGTGGGCTCGACGACCGTCTTATCGGTGGTGATCGGACGCCCCTCGGAGATCCACTTGTCGCGGCCTCCGTCGAGCAGACGTACGTCCTCATGCCCGAACAGCGAGAACACCCACAGGGCGTACGCGGCCCACCAATTGTTCTTATCGCCGTAGATGACCACCGTGTCGTCTCGCGAGATGCCCTTGCGGCTCAGCAGTTCGGCGAAGCCCGCGCCGTCGACGTAGTCGCGCACGACGGGGTCGTTGAGCTCGGTGTGCCAGTCGACCTTCACCGAGCCGGGGATGTGGCCCGTCTCGTAGAGCAAGACGTCTTCGTCGGACTCCACGACCACGAGGCCCTCCCGACCGAGACGCTCTTCCAGCCACGCACCCGTCACGAGCCGGCCGGGCTCGGAGTAGTCGGCGAACTTGGGGGAGGTGGTGTCGAACTCGACGGTCACGGGTACTCCTCGGTCAAGGCGATGGATGGCGCGGCATAGGGTGGACACCGCACCATCGACCCTAGATCCGCGGCATGGAGCACGCACCCTCCCCGTAAGACTTGGACACAGGACGGCCATGACCTCGACCCCCGCCACGACCGGCCTCATCCACCTCACCGAGCGTGAGCCCGCCGTCTCGGGCGCCGACATGGTCAGCGCCCTCGTTCCGCCGCCGCAGTTCGACGGGGCGACCTTCGAGTCGTACCGCGCCGATGCCGCCTACCCCTCGCAGCAGGAAGCAAAAGAGCTGCTCCAGGCCTTCGCCGGCGCGCAGGCGGCTCCGGCCAAGAAGGGCGGCTTCTTCCGCCGTGCCGAGAAGGTGGCACCGGCGAAACCGGGGGTCTACCTCGACGGCGGCTTCGGCGTCGGCAAGACCCACCTGCTGGCCGCGATCTACCACGCCATGCCGGCTCGCCGGAAATACTTCGGCTCGTTCATCGAGTACACCGCGCTGGTCGGTGTGCTCGGCTACGCCAAGGCCGTCGAGTTGTTCCGCGGCTCCGACCTGCTCTGCATCGACGAGTTCGAGCTCGACGACCCGGGCGACACGATGGTCATGACGCGCCTGCTCGGCGAGCTGGTGGCATCCGGAACCCGGCTCGCCGCCACCTCGAACACCCCGCCGAACGCGCTGGGCGAGGGGCGCTTCGCGGCCCAGGACTTCCTGCGCGAGATCCAGTCGATGGCCGACAGTTTCCGCACGATCCGCATCGACGGCACCGATTTCCGTCAGCGCGCGATCGACGGAGAAGCGAAGGTCCTGTCCGACGAGGGGTATCAAGAGGCGATGGATGCCGCGGCCTCCGGGTCGGTGGCGTCCGACGACGCCTTCCTCGACCTCGTCGGCCACCTCGCGCGCGTGCACCCCTCGCGCTTCATCCGCCTCATCGACGGGGTCGACGTGATCGGCCTGCGCGAGGTGGAGGTGCTGCACGACCAGTCGGCGGCTCTGCGCCTGGTTGCTTTCGTCGATCGCGCATACGACGCGCAGATCCCGGTCCGCGCCACGGGCGTCCCGCTCAACACCGTGTTCAGCGACGAGATGCTGGGCGGCGGGTACCGCAAGAAATACCTGCGCGCAGTCTCGCGCCTCGTCGCACTCACGCACTCCTGAGGCGAGTTCATCGCCGGTTCGCGGGCGCAGGAAACGCGATGTTTACCGGAGCGGCCCGGCTGTAACATCCACGAAACACGGGGCGAACGGTCGTGGAACCGGGGCTGTGGACACTGAGGGGACCCGACGCTTTACCTGCGTCCCTGCAGAGAGGTTCCCTCCGAGATGGATCAAGGCAACACCGCATTCATCCTGATAGCAGCCGCCCTCGTGCTGCTGATGACGCCAGGACTCGCGTTCTTCTACGGCGGTCTCGTCAAGGCCAAGAGCGTCATCAGCATGATGATGATGAGCTTCGGCGCGATGGGGCTCATGGGCGTCCTGTGGGTGCTCTACGGCTACGCGATCGCGTTCCCCGCGACCGACGCCGGCGTCACCAACGCCCCGTGGCACATCGACGGCGCTGACTTCGGCCTCGCCAACGTGCTCACCACCCCCGAGGGCGCCGCGTACCCGCCGCTCGCCTTCGTCGCCTTCCAGGCCACCTTCGCCATCATCACCGTCGCCCTCGTCTCGGGTGCGATCGCCGACCGCGCCAAGTTCGGCGCGTGGATGATCTTCGCCGGCATCTGGGCCACGGTCGTCTACTTCCCCGTCGCCAGCTGGGTCTTCAACTTCGGCCTGGCCGAAGACGGCTCCTTCAGCTACGGCGGCTGGATCACCCACGGTCTGCAGGACGTCTTCGGCGTCGGCGCGATCGACTTCGCCGGCGGTACCGCCGTGCACATCAACGCCGGTGCCGCAGCCCTCGCGCTGGCTCTGGTCCTCGGTAAGCGCGTCGGCTTCCAGAAGGGCGCCCACGTCCCTCACAACCCGCCGTTCGTCCTCCTCGGTGCGGGCCTGCTGTGGTTCGGCTGGTTCGGCTTCAACGCCGGTTCCGAGCTCGCCGCCGACAACACCGCCGCCCTGGCCTTCGTCAACACGATCGCCGCTCCCGCCGCAGCCCTCCTGTCGTGGCTGATCGTCGAGAAGATCAAGGACGGCAAGCCCACCTCGGTCGGCGCCGCCTCCGGTGCCGTCGCGGGTCTCGTCGCGATCACCCCGGCCTGCGCCGCTCTGACGCCGATCTGGGCCATCGTGCTGGGCCTGCTCGCGGGCGCGGTCTGCGCCCTCGCCATCGAGCTCAAGTTCAAGCTCGGCTTCGACGACTCGCTCGACGTGGTCGGCATCCACCTCGTCGGTGGTCTGCTCGGAACGCTGTACCTGGGCATCTTCGCCAACACGAGCGGCCTCATCTACAGCGGCTCGTTCAACCAGCTGATCGTCCAGGCGATCGCCGCCCTCGCCGTCCTGGTCTACTCCTTCGTGCTCGCCTTCATCATCGGCTTCGCGATCGAGAAGACCATCGGCTTCCGCGTGAAGAACGAAGACGAGATCGCCGGTATCGACACCGTCGTGCACGGCGAAGAGGGCTACGTGCTCTCCGACGTTCGCGGCTGACACCCGCTTCACCCCGAACGGGGCGTCACCGATTCGTCGGTGGCGCCCCGTTCGTCGTGCCTAGGGTGGGGGAATGGGAACCGCCTCTCGTCTGCTTTCCGCCGTACTGGGCATGTTCCGGTCGACGCCGACGGCTCCGCCCGCTCGTCATTCCGCTCCCGCCGCGCCGACCGCGCGTCCGTCCGGTCCTCGCGGGAGCGAGACCGTCGAGATCGATCCGCCGCGGCACCTCACCCTGTCGTACGCGCCGAAACGCGACAACGCCCCCGACGGGGGCGAGATCGTCTGGACGTGGGTTCCGTATGAGGAGCGTGACGGGCGGGGCAAGGACCGGCCGGTCCTCATCCTCGGTCGAGCGGATGCCACCCGCTCCTACGCCGTGAGACTCACCAGTAAGCCGCACGACGGCGACCGCCAGTACGTGTCGCTGGGGACGGGGGAGTGGGACCCTCAGCGTCGGCCCTCGTGGATCGACGTCGAACAGCTCTATCTCGTCCACGACGCGGGGATGCGCCGGGAGGCAGCGGCCTTGGACCGCGCGCGGTTCGACGTGATCGCCGCCGCTCTCGCCGCGCGCTACGGCTGGTCGCGCGGCTGACGCTCTGCGCTCATTGCCGCACCGAACGGGGAACTCTTCGTGAGAGCTACGTGAGATTCCTCTCATCTACCGGGTTTTCTTGCCGGGAACCGTTCGTTCTCGGCAACCAGGTCGATAAATTTCTGCCGTGCCGTTGGATCCCGAAGAGTCATTCGCTCAGGTCGAAGCCGACGTTCGTCGTGCCGAGATGCGCGCCGCTCAGATGCCGGTCTTCGAGGCGACGGTCGCTTCCGTGCGCGGCACCGGTCGCTCCCGCGGTCGCGACGTCATCGCCCAGGTGGACTCGGGCGGCCGGGTCGTCGATCTGCGGCTGAGTGAGGCGGCCCTGGCACGCGGCGCCCAGCGACTGTCCGCCGAGATCCTGTCGACCATCCGTCAAGCCGAGGTCGATGCCCGCGAGAGCACGCTCCGCGCGGTGAGCGAGCTCCTCGGCGCCGACGATCCCATCGTCGCGCAACTACGCGACACCGAACCCGCCTCACCCGAGAGGACTCTTCATGGCCGATGACATCGCCGTCGACTTCGATCGACTCCGACAGCACGCCGCATTCGTCGATTCCCTCGTGGGCGACGTCGGATCGGCGCTCTCCGTCCTTCGCGGCGGCAACCTGCTTCCCGAAGCCTTCGGGCTCTTGTGCGCATTCCTCGTTCCGCCGGGACTCGCGTTGTCGGCAGCCGCCACCGGTCTCCTCGGCGAGGACCAGTCACTGCTCATGCGCACCGCCGGCGAGTTGCGGCAGACCGCCGACCAATGGGAGCAGTTCGAAAGCGACACCATCGCGACCATCCGGTCCCTCGAGTCTGCGATGGGGGTGTGATGAGTACCGTCGTCGCCCCCGGCACCACCTTCTCCGGCAGCCGCGTCATCGAGTCGGGCCGCGCCCTCGCCGAGGCCGTCAAGAGCGGCAACTGGCTCGACGGAGGAATGGCGTTCCTCGACACCCTGGGCGATGCGGCCGCCGCGCTCACCGATCCCATCGGCACATTGACCGCGTGTGGTCTCGGGTGGGTCATGGAGCACCTCAAACCCCTCAGCACCTGGCTCGATCAGCTCGCCGGCAGCGCCTCCAACGTGGCCTCCGTCGCATCGCAGTGGGTCTCTGCCGGGTCATCGATGCGCCAAGCAGGCGCCGACCTCACCCGCCGCTTGAGCGATCTCGATGGCATGACCGGCGGCAGCATCACCGCGTACATGCGGTTCGCCACGGACGCGGCGAAGCACCTCGGCGCCTCGGGTGAATGGGCCGAGGCCGCGGCGAGCGGACTCACCTCCGCCTCCACCCTGGTGACCAAAATGCAGGGCGTCGTCAAGTCGGCGATCTCCAAGGTCGTCGCCACCGCGATCGAGGCCATGGCAGTCGTCGCCGCCTCGTTCGGTCTCGGCATGGGATACGCCATCGCGCGCGTCGTGATGAAGGTCAACGAGATGGTGAACAAGGTCGTTCGCCCTCTGCGGGCCGTGCTCGGATCGGTCAAGGCCCTCACCGGGCTCGTGCAGCAGCTCCGCGGTGTCTTCGACCGCACGTCGACCACGACTGCTGCAGCCCTGCAGAGCAGCGCCCAGACCATCCGTATCGATTCGGGGGCCGTCGTCGACGCGTCAGATGCCACCCGCTACGGAAACAGCGCCGCCCACGACCTCACCGTCAAGGGTCAGCGTGCAGACGGGGTCGTCTACCGCCCCTTCACCGTCTCGGGCGAGCACGCCTCGGCGGACTTCCACCTCAGCGGCTCCGGGGCGCTCTCCGGAGCCCCCACGCCCGATGGGGCGGTCGTCGGCCAGGCCTCCCTCGGCGGGTCCGCCGGCGCGGGCGGCTCGCTCGGTGGGCTGACCGGGCTCGATGCCAAGACCTTCGCCGGTGTGCACGGCGGAAACACTGGCTCGCTCATCGGCGGGACCACCGGGGGAGCGGCCATGGCCGCCACCTCCCTGTCGTCCGCGCAGGGTACCGGGCCCGGCGGTCTGCGCCCTCCGATGGCAGGCGCCGGCACCCAGCACGGAGCAGGGGCGGGAAGCCGACAGAAGCTCGGTCAGCGCCGTCGTGATCTTCGCGTGGTGATCGAAGACGATTGACCCACGATTCGACGACGCCCCGGCGTCCGGCCTCACGACGGCCGAGTGCCGGGGCGTTACCACGGAGGGCGCCGCTCGGCAGGAACATCGAACAGCCGCTCGGGCCGGCGCGGATCGTCGCGGGGCGAGTCGGCGTGTCGGGTCCGGCGGTTGCGCTGCGGGTGGAGGGGTGGGGAGAAGGCGGGCAACCGCGGCGACGACGTACGCATCGAAGAGCTCAGTCGTGCGGGGTTGGGGTCGAGGGGGTGCCGACCAGCTCTTGTCCGGTCCTGACGCCGGCGACTCACTGCTGAAAGTGGCGCGATAAACGCGACGCCGGAGGCAGACCGGCGAAGAAACAGAAAACCCCCGGCGAACCGGGGGTGAAACTGTGGGCGATGCCGGACTCGAACCGACGACCTCTTCCGTGTGAAGGAAGCGCGCTACCAACTGCGCCAATCGCCCTCATCCCGAACGGGACTCATCGATCGTACCGGATACCGAGAGGTCCTTCGAACCAGTGTCGGCAGACACGCGCGGGGCGCGCCTGGTTTTGCGCGCACGCTCAGATCGGGTAATGTCTTACGAGTGCTCGGGGCAAGCCCCGGGAACGAAATGCGGATGTAGCGCAGTTGGTAGCGCACAACCTTGCCAAGGTTGGGGTCGCGAGTTCGAGTCTCGTCATCCGCTCGAGTGGAGGGATCTCCGTCTGGGAAACCGACGGAGCATCACGACACGTGGGTCGAACCACATCACGGTGGCGTGGCCGAGCGGCTAGGCACCGGCCTGCAAAGCCGTTTACACGGGTTCGAATCCCGTCGCCACCTCGCCTCACAATAGAACAGCCTGTATAGGCGCGATTGGCGCAGCGGTAGCGCGCTTCCCTGACACGGAAGAGGTCACTGGTTCGATCCCAGTATCGCGCACCACCTGAGAAGCCCCCGGTTCGCCGGGGGTTTCGTCGTTTACGGATGCAGCCCACGACCCGGCCGGCGGAATGAATGCCACGTGCCGGGCGGGATGCCGCGGCCACCCTCGTGGCGGAGAACGATCGGACGACTGTCGCGCGACGGCTCACTGACGGACACGTCGGTGTCACGCGCCCGGAGATCAGGCGCTGCGCCGATCGACGCTTTCCCGAGCCTGTCAGGCGGGGAGTCGTCCGGGAGAGTGGTCGCCCCCGCCGCCAGAAAGGGGGGCTGCGGAGTGCCTGGCGGCGGGGACAAGACGACACTACGACGTGTCCACCGTTTGGGGGACACGTCCGATGGATTCTTGCGGTGTCCTTGCGCTGATCTTGCGCTCAGTCTGCGCTTCAGGCGCAGCACGCACAGCGGGCGCATGGCCGACGCTCAGTATCGTGACCACACGCCCCTCGGCCGCCGCCGAAGGAGTTCGCCACCGTCCCCGACGGCGCAGGAAGCGAGGCCTCCGTGACCAGTGAATCCCCCCTCTTCTCCACCCCGTCAGGTCCGATCCGCGGGTACCGTGATGGCTCGGTGCTGCGGGCGCGCGGCATCCCCTATGCGCGCGCGGAGCGCTTCGGGCGGCCGGAGGCACTCGAGGACAGAGCCGCGAACGACGTTCTCGAGGCGCTCGAGCCCTCGCCGGCGTCGCCCCAAGCCCCGACACCGCTGATCGACGCGCTCGGCGATCAGACGGGTGGACTCCCGCTCCGCGAAGACTGCCAGCACCTTTCCGTCACCGTGCCGGCGGATCGACACGAACGCGCCGCCCCGCTCCCCGTCATGGTGTGGATCCACGGGGGCGGGTACACCAGCGGCGCGGGCGACCTCCCGGTGTACGACCCCGCCGTCCTCGCTCACGAACAGCGCGTCATCGTCGTGACGGTCACGTACCGCCTCGGCGTTCTCGGTTATCTCGGCGACGGCGCGGGGCGGCCGGCGAACCTCGGCCTGCTCGATCAGCTCGCTGCCCTCGAATGGGTGCAGCGCAACATCGCCGGCTTCGGCGGAGACCCCGCCCGTGTGACGGCATTCGGGCAGTCCGCCGGAGCGGACGCGATCCTGCACCTCATGGCCATCGATCGGGCCCGCGGTCTGTTCTCGCGCGCCATCGTGCAGAGCGCACCCATGGGCACCATGGGCGGTCGCGCCGCGCTCACGGCGGCGATGAGCGCGGCATCCGCGGGGCTGACGCCGACCACTCCGGTGAGCGAGCTCGCGCGCCTCCAGGCGGACGCGATGCGGGCCTCTCGCGGCTTCGGACGCTTCTCTCTCATGCCGTTCGCGCCGCAGCCGGGTCACGACCCGCTCCCCTCCGAGAGCGAGATCACCGAGCGGTGGCTCGAGCGGGCTGCCGGCATCCCTCTGCTCATCGGCGTGACCGCCGAAGAGACCCGACTCTTCCTGCCCGTCATCTCGGTCCTCGACGGCCTACGCTCCTTCCCGACGTTGTACGCGCTCGTGTCGACCGCCCTCGATACGGCCATGAACGCCATCGTCTACGCTCGCCCGGCCCGCCGCCTCGCCCGCGACTACCGCCGCGCCGGGGGGACGGTGCTGCGGTACGTCTTCCGCTGGCGCGCGAACGACATCTACCGTGCGTCCCACGCGATCGAGGTGCCGTTCGTGTTCGGTACCGAGGCGATAGGCGCACACCTCCCTCCGTACGAGGGAGCACGAGCCGACGAGCTCGCCGCCGTCGGAAGGAGCATCCGCGCCCTCTGGGGCGACTTCGCGCACGGACGCATCGGGAACATGGCATCCGTTCCCGATGTCCTCGACCTGTACGGAGACCGGGGCGGGCCCGATGCGCAACCCACCGCCACGGACGTCCCCACGCATTACGGTGACAGCATGACCGTCCCCGACGCCCAATGGCGAGAGATCGCCGCCTCGCCGTTCGTTTCTCTCGGCACGTATCGCCGCAACGGTGCCCTCGTGTCCGTTCCCGTCTGGATCGCGCGCGACGGAGACGAACTGGTCGTCACGAGCGAGCGCTCGACGGGCAAGGTCAAGCGCCTGCGCAACGACTCCCGCGTCACGCTGCAGCCCTGCAGCCGCATGGGCACAGTGGAACCGGATGCCATCCGGGTCGAGGCCGAGGGACGCATCGCCGGACCCGCCGCCGACGACGCCCGCGCAGACGCCGCTCTCAAGCGCAAGTACGGCTTTCAGTACCGCGCGATCCTCGGCGTCGAGGCGCTCGTGCGGCGGATTCAGCGCAAGCCCGGTGACCGCGTCATCATCCGCATCGCGCGCAGCGCCTGATCCACGGCATCCGCTCGTCCCCTGTGCGCGCACCGCTGTCCCGAAACCGCAGTCCTCGGCGAGGAGGTTTGCGCGCGAGGGGGTTTCACGAGAGCGTGCAGACAGACAGCGGTTGCCGCCCCGGGCCCCGCGTTCCCCTTCTCGCCGAGAGGCGCCGGACCGCAGGCGGCGGTGACGGGAGCGAGATATGGGCAAGTTCATTTACGACGGCAACGTCAAGGTCGATTTCGAAGACCGGCTGCTCGCGCATCTGCAGGCCGTCATCATGGCCAAGGTCCGCCGCGGTGAGAGTTTCCCGTTCACGTGGAAAGACGACATCAGCACCGGCGGGGGACGCACGACGGTCTATATCCATCCGCACGTGTCCCTGGTGTTCAAGTTCCACGGCAGCCGAACCCCGCAGCTCAGCACGGCGTGGTTGCACGCGCTGACGCACAACGCCAACTCCGGCCGCGGACTCTACGTCGTGACCGAGCCCGACGAGTTCGTTCGTCGCGAGAGCACACGAGGCGAAGAGATGATCTTCAGCGAGGTTCCGAACGACCAGGCTCCCCGATCCCCCCGCGACTGAGGAGGGAATGGATGCCGGCACCCCTGCGGTTGCATCGCGTATGAGCGACTGGACCACCACCAAGCCGTACTTCGAGACCGACGCCGTCGCGCACCTCGCGACACTGATGCGCGACGGGTCTCCGCACTCGATCCCGCTCTGGGTCGGCGTGGACGGCGAACGCCTCATGCTGTTCACCGAGGTCGACACCCTGAAAGACCGGAACCTCCAGCGCGACCCGCGCGTCGCCATCTCGGTCACGGCGACCGACAACAACTACTCGATGGCGTTCGTGCGGGGAGTGGCCGTGGAGCGGATCGACGGCGACGCGGCCCTGCCGTACGTCGACCGGATCTCTCGGCTGTACACCGGCGAAGACTACGGCCTGCGCACGGGACTGGCTGTGTGGTTCATCGAGCCCCACAAGGCCTGGTCGCGAACGTACGAGGACTGAAAGCTCACCAGACGAGCGGCAGCACCCCGAGGAACAGGATCAACGGCGCGATCACCGCACCGAGCAGGACGAACCGGCTCCACCGCACCTCGATGCCCGCGGCGACCAGGCGGTCGTGCCACAGCAGGGTCGCCAGCGACGCCCACGGCGTCACGATCGGTCCCGCATTCACTCCGATCAGCAGCGCGGCGAGGCGCGCAGGGGAGCCGGCCGCCGACTCGAGCGCGAGGTAGGCGGGCAGGTTGTTGATGCCGTTCGCCGCGAGGGCGCCGACGCCCGCCAGCTGCCAGAGCGACACCAGGTCGTCACCGGAACCGGCGAGCACCGCGGTGATCCGTCCGATCCCGAGGGCTTCGAGGGCCCCGACGGCCAGGAACAGGCCGCCCGCGAAGACCAGCAACGACCAGGGCACGAGACGGATGCCGAGGGCCCGCGGCGCGCGCCAGGCGAACGCGGCGACGAGGACGACGGCGGCGGCTGTGGCCGGCATCCAGGGTTCGAGTCCGACGACCAGCAGGGGTAGCAGGGCGAAGGTCACGACGGCCGCGACACGCAGCAGGAGGCGGTCCGAGATCTCGGGGGAGGCCGCATTCGGGTACGTCTTGGGCAGGCGCCGCAGGAACACGAGCGTGAGCACGATGACCGACACCGCGATGGCGATGAGCGCCGACGGGCCCAGCAGCGTGAGGAAGGCGACGGGGTCGTGACCGCCTCCGAGCGCCTCGGATGCCAGCAGGTTGGTGAGGTTCGACACGGGAAGCACCAGCGAGGCGGTGTTGGCGAGCACGACGGTTACGAACGCGAACGGGAGCGGATCGAGCCGGCGAGCCACGGCCATCGACACCACCACGGGAGTGAGCAGCACCGCGGTCGTGTCGAGCGAGAGGAACGCCGTCGCCACCGTCGCCAGCGCCACCACGAGCACCCACAGCAACGCGGTTCGCCCACGAGCGAGCGTGGCCAGGCGCGCGGCCACGACGTCGAAGAGCCCCGCTTTGGATGCCAGCTCGGCGACGATCGTCACCGCCACGACGAACAGCAGGATGGGCCAGACGCGGTCGGCGACGGCGAGAGCGGCGTCGGCGGGGAAGACGCCGGTGAGCAGCGCGATGATCCCGAGGACCCAGAGCACGCCGCCGATGATGGCCAAAGTCACCGCTCCACTATGGGGCACGTCGCGTGCGGTCGAGACCACGCCCGCCGGGTAGCCTGGAAACGACCCCTTCAGGAGATGTTCTGTGACTGATTTCCCCGCCGATGGCTTCGCCCTCTTCCCCGACCGTTCGGTCGTCGCTCTGCGCGTCAACGGGGAGCTGAAAGACCTGGCCACGACCGTGACGGCCGATGACCAGGTGGAGCCGGTCACGATCGACAGCGCCGACGGTCTGTCGATCCTGCGCCACTCCACCGCGCACGTGCTCGCCCAGGCCGTGCAGCGTATCAAGCCCCAGGCCAACCTCGGCATCGGTCCGCCCGTCACCGACGGTTTCTATTACGACTTCCAGGTCGACGAGCCCTTCACCCCCGACGACCTCAAAGTCATCAAGAAAGAGATGGAGCGCATCGTCCGCGAGAACCAGCGGTTCGTGCGTCGCGTCGTCACCGACGACGAGGCCCGCGCCGAGCTCGCCGACGAGCCGTTCAAGCTCGAGCTGATCGGCCTCAAGGGCGGGTCGGCCGAAGCCGCCGAGGGCGCGTCCGTCGAGGTCGGCGCCGGAGAACTGACGATCTACGACAACGTCACGCGAGACGGCGAGACCGCGTGGAAGGACCTCTGCCGCGGACCCCATGTTCCCGGCACCCGGGTGATCGGCAACGGCTGGGACCTCACCCGCATCGCGGGCGCCTACTGGCGCGGCAGCGAGAAGAACCCGCAGCTGCAGCGCATCTACGGCACCGCGTGGCCCACGAAAGACGAGCTGCGCGCCTACCAGCACCGTCTCGAAGAGGCCGCCAAGCGCGACCACCGCAAGCTCGGCAAAGAACTCGACCTGTTCTCGTTCCCCGACGAGATCGGCCCGGGGCTGGCGGTCTTCCACCCCAAGGGCGGAATCATCCGCTACGAGATCGAGCGCTACATGCGTGAGCGCCTGCTCGCCAGCGGCTACGAGGTCGTGAACACCCCTCACATCACCAAGGGCGACCTTTTCATGACGAGCGGTCACCTGCAGTGGTATGCCGACGGCATGTACCCCCCGATGGTGCTCGACGAAGTCGTCGACGCCGACGGGCACGTCTCGCGCGAGGGCCAGGAGTACTACCTGAAGCCCATGAACTGCCCGTTCCACAACCTGATCTTCCGCTCGCGTGGTCGCAGCTATCGCGAACTGCCGCTGCGTCTGAGCGAGTTCGGATCGGTCTACCGCTACGAGAAGAGCGGAACCCTCTCGGGCCTCACGCGCGTGCGCGGTATGACCCAGGACGACACGCACATCTACGTCACGGCCGATCAGGTGAAGGGCGAGCTGACCCACAGCCTCGACTTCGTGCTGCAGACGCTGCGCGACTACGGCCTGAACGACTTCTACCTCGAGCTGTCGACGAAGGAGGAGGGCAACCCGAAGTTCATCGGCGACGACACCCTCTGGACCGAGGCGACCGAGACGCTGCGCGAGGTCGCCGAGGCGTCCGGACTCGACCTCGTACCCGACCCGGGCGGGGCCGCGTTCTACGGCCCCAAGATCTCGGTGCAGGCGCGTGACGCGATCGGCCGCACGTGGCAGATGTCGACCATTCAGCTCGACTTCAACCAGCCCGAGCGCTTCGAGCTCGAGTACACCGGCCCCGACGGTGAGAAGCACCGCCCCGTCATGATCCACCGCGCTCTCTTCGGCTCCGTCGAGCGCTTCTTCGCGATCCTGCTCGAGCACTACGCCGGAGCCTTCCCGGTGTGGCTCGCGCCCGTGCAGGTCGTGGCCGTGCCGGTCGCGGCGGGGTACGGCGATTACCTTCAGGGCATCGTGACCGATCTCAAGACCCGCGGCGTCCGCGCCGAGGCCGACCACAGCGACGACCGCATGCAGAAGAAGATCCGCACGCACACCACGCAGAAGGTGCCGCTCATGCTGATCGCGGGGGAGCAGGACCGCGCGGGCGGCACGGTCTCGTTCCGCTTCCGCGACGGCACCCAGCTCAACGGCATCCCCGTCGATGAGGCTGTCGCCCGCATCACCGGGGCGATCTCGGCCCGCACGCTCGTCAACACCGCCGAGGACCTCGCGTGACCACCGATCCGGATGCCGCCGCGGCGGGCTCGTCGCCGGTGACCGGCCCGACTCCCACCGCGGACGGGTCCGGATCGGTGACGACCGACGCCGAGCTCGTCGACGCGATGACACTGCCGGGCGTGCCCGATGAGTTCCAGCGCCTGTGGACGCCGCATCGCATGGCGTACATCTCGGCGGGCCGGGAGCCCATGGAGCAGAACTGCCCGTTCTGCGCGGCTCCCGAGAAGTCCGACGAGGACGGGCTGATCGTCGCGCGAGGAAAGACCGCGTACGTGCTGCTGAACCTGTTCCCGTACAACTCCGGGCACCTGCTGGTGTGTCCGTACCGCCACATCGCGACATACGACCAGGCCACCGACGAAGAGGTCGCCGAGATCGGCGCGCTCACACAGCGCGGCATGCGGGTGCTGCGGGCGGTGTCGAACTGCGACGGCTTCAACCTGGGCATGAACCAGGGCGCGATCGCCGGAGCCGGCGTCGACGGCCACCTGCACCAGCACATCGTGCCCCGCTGGGCGTCGGACGCGAACTTCTTCCCGATCATCGCGAAGACGAAGGCGCTGCCGCAGCTGCTCGGTGACGTGCGCCGCGCGGTCGCCGACGCCTGGGATGCGTGAACCGGGTTATCCACAAGCCCCCTCCGTGTGCGCGGCGCCCTCGGTAGCGTGAGCCTATGAACACTCGGACTCGCCCTCTGGTTCTCTCTCTCACTCTCGCCGCCGTCCTCCTGGCCACGACCGCCTGCATCCCGCTGCCGAGCCCGCTCGGGCCCGACGGCGCCGCGGGACTGCCGACCTCGGTCCCCGACGACGCGCAGACTCCGGCGCCCGGGGAATCGACGTCGGTCGCTCCCGACGATGTATCCGACGTCTTCGCAGAACGTGAGGAGTACTTCCGAGAGCAGCAGCTCCCCATGGACGGTTCACCCCTGGTCGCCGTGACCCCGGCTCAGAAGGAGTTCATCGCCGAGCAGCGGGCGTACGTCGAGCAGCAGGGCTCGACGTGGACGTCCACCGACGAGAACCTCGCCCTCGCCCTGGCCGGGGATGCCTGCGAAACGGCCATCCTCAACCGTCATCGGGTCGACGCCACGACTCTGAACACGCACGTCGCGACGTCGCCGCTGTTCGCCCAACTCATCCCGAGCGACCTGCAAGGTGCCGCGCGTACGCAGGCCGAGAAGCCGATTGCGAGCGTCATGGTGTTCGGCGCGACCTTCATGTGCCCTGCCGATGGTGACGCCTGGGTCGCGGCGTACAAAGAGGTGTACGGCGGCTGACCCGTCGCGAACGAGGGAGCCGCGTCAGCGCACCTGGCGCACGGAGAACTGCAGACGAGGGTTCGCGTAGGCCTCCTGGGATTCGACGAGACGCAGTTCGCGCGAGCCCGACTCGAAGGTGTTCGAGAGCAGATCGAAGACGCTGGATGCCGTGCGCGCCAGGGCATCGGCCGCGTCGCCGCTCCGACGGTAGTGGGCGGTGAAAAGCGCCGCCGTCACATCTCCCGACCCATTGGCCTTCATCGGAATCAGCGGTGTCTGCACGATCCATGCGCCGGCGTCGTCGACGACCATCATCTCGATGGTGTCGGGCTCACGATCGGGGCGTTCGACGCTCGTGACGAGAATCGTCCGCGGGCCGCGCTCACGCACGATGTCGGCCGAGGCGAGGGTCGAGTCGATGGTGTCGGGCTGGGTGCCGGTGAGGAACCCGAGCTCGAACTGGTTGGGCGTGAGGATGTCGGCGACAGGTACGACGCGCTCGCGGAGAAGTTCGGGGATCGCAGGGGCCACGAAACACCCCGACTTCGCGTTGCCCATGACGGGGTCGCAGGCGTAGACGGCATCCGGATTCGCCTTCTTGACGCGCGCGACGGCATCGATGATGACGTCGGCGATCCCCTCACCGCCCTGGTAGCCCGAGAGCACCACGTCGATCTCGGGGAACACGCCACGGTCCTCGATGCCGGCGAGCACGTCGGCGACATCGGCGGGGGAGATGAGAGGTCCGCGCCAGGCGCCGTAACCGGTGTGGTTCGAGAAGTTGACCGTGTAGACGGGGAGAACCTCGACCCCGATGCGCTGGAGGGGGAAGACGGCGGCGGAGTTGCCGACGTGCCCGAACGCCACGGCCGACTGGATCGAGAGAACCTTCATGCCTCGATCCTCCCACCTCGGATGCCGGGACGGAGCGCGCCCGCGGCGGCGGCGAGGTCGTCGGCGAGGGTGGTGGTCGAGGCGTCGTCGAGGTCGTGCACCGTCAGGCGCAGGAACGCGCCCGCGTGGTCGGGGGAGAGGAAGAACGGGTCCCCCTCCCTCACCAGCCAGCCCCGGCGCATGAGTTCCTCGCGCGCCGACGCCGCGGGGACCGGGAGCGGCACCCACAGGTTGAGTCCGTCGCCCGGGGAGACGGGGAGTCCGCGTTCGGTGAGTGCCGCGGCGAACGCCGCGTTGCGCCCGGCGTAGTGCTCGGCGGCGGCCTCGATGTCAGCGCGGACGGCGTCGTCGGTGACCAGGGCGAGCGTCATGCGCTGCAGGATGTGGCTCACCCACGTCGTGCCGGGCGTGAGGCGCACGGCGAGCCCATCGGCGGTGTCGGGGTCGGATGCCGTGACGGCGAGGCACGTGTCGGGTCCGAGGAACTTCGACATCGAGCGGATGCGCGCCCACCGACGCTGCGCGGGGCCGATGACCGAGTGCAGGGGCGCACGCGACAACAGCGAGAAGTGGTCGTCCTCGATGACGAGCACGAAGGGATGCTCCGCGAGCACCTCGCGCAGGGCTGCGGCACGCTCGGCGCTGAGGCTCGCCCCCGTGGGGTTGTGCGCGCGGGGCGTGCAGATCACGGCGCGAACGCCGGCCTCCAGGGCGTCGCGCAGTCCGTCGACGGTCATGCCCTCGGCATCCACCGCCACCGGAACGGCGCGATACCCGCCCGTGCGGACCGTGTGCAGAGCCGACAAGAAGCAGGGGTCTTCCAACGCGACGGCGTCGTCACGCTGCAGGGCCTGGGCGAGCAGACGCTCGATCGCGTCGCTCGCGCCGCTTGTGACGGTGATCAGTAGGTCGTCGTGGGGGAGCTGGTCCGCCATCCACCCGCGGGCCCACGCTTCGAGGCCCGGGTCGATGACCGGCTCGCCGTAGAGGACGGGCCGAGTCGAGCGCGCCAGGGCGGCCGTGGGGTCGGGGATGAGCGTCGGGTCGGGGTTGCCGGTGCCCACGTCGCGCAGCACGGTGTCGGGTGCATAGCCCTCCTGTGCGACGGCGGTGCGGTCGGCCACGCGCGTGCCGCTGCGTCCGCGGGCTTCGACGAGCCCCGCCTGGGCGAGCTGGCGGTAGGCCGCGACGACCGTGTTGCGGTTGACGCCGAGGTCGGCGGCCACAGCCCGGACGGAGGGCAGGAGCGTGCCCGGTGCGAGTTCCCCCCGCTCGATGCGTTCGCGCAGGTCGGCGGCGATACCGGATGCCGATCGGCCGGTCATATCGATGGTCATAGGCCCCCTCGGTCTCGATCAGCCTATGTCCTGAGCCATGCTACGTTTTGGCCTAAGCCAAATGATCGCGCCCCGAAGCGCGGAACTCGCGCCCCCGGGCGCCGAACGGAGTGGACATGACCGACACCGGAACCTCCCGCGTCAAGCGCGGTCTCGCCGAGATGCTCAAGGGCGGCGTGATCATGGACGTCGTCACCGCCGACCAGGCCCGCATCGCCGAAGACGCCGGCGCCGTCGCCGTCATGGCGCTCGAGCGCGTGCCCGCCGACATCCGCGCCCAGGGCGGAGTCGCTCGCATGAGCGATCCCGACCTGATCGACGACATCATCGCCTCGGTCTCGATCCCCGTCATGGCCAAGGCCCGCATCGGCCACTTCGTCGAAGCGCAGATCCTGCAGGAGCTCGGCGTCGACTACATCGACGAGTCCGAGGTGCTCTCGCCCGCCGACTACGTCAACCACATCGACAAGTGGAACTTCACCGTGCCGTTCGTGTGCGGCGCGACCAACCTCGGTGAGGCGCTGCGCCGCATCACCGAGGGAGCCGCGATGATCCGCTCCAAGGGCGAGGCCGGCACCGGCGATGTGTCCGAGGCCACCAAGCACATCCGCACCATCCGCAGCGAGATCAACGCCCTGCGCGCGAAGACCAAGGACGAGCTCTACGTCGCGGCCAAGGAACTGCAGGCGCCTTACGACCTCGTCGCCGAGATCGCGGAGACCGGCGAGCTCCCCGTCGTGCTGTTCACCGCCGGGGGAGTGGCCACTCCCGCCGACGCCGCGATGATGATGCAGCTCGGCGCCGACGGCGTGTTCGTCGGCTCGGGCATCTTCAAGTCGGGCAACCCCGCCCAGCGCGCCGCCGCGATCGTGAAGGCCACCACCTTCCACGACGACCCCAAGGTCGTGGCAGAGGCCTCGCGCGGACTCGGCGAGGCGATGGTCGGCATCAACGTGGCCGACCTCCCCGCGCCGCACCGCCTCGCCGAGCGTGGCTGGTAATCCCCGCGTCGGCGTTCTCGCACTCCAGGGAGACGTGCGGGAGCACCTCGCGGTCCTGACCGCCCTCGGCGCCGACGCCCACCCGGTGCGCCGACCCGAGGAGCTCGCCGCCGTGGAGGGCCTCGTCCTCCCCGGCGGCGAGTCGAGCGTCATCGACAAACTCGCGCGCGCCTTCGATCTCTTCGACCCGATCCGAGAGGCGATCGCCGACGGCATGCCGATGTACGGCACGTGCGCGGGACTCATCCTGCTCGCCGACCGCATCGACGGCGCCATCACCGGCCAGCGGACCTTCGGGGGCATCGACGCGCGCGTCGCCCGCAACGTCTTCGGCAGCCAGACCGCCTCGTTCGAGACCGACCTCGACGTCCCCGCCCTCGGTGATCCGCCGGTGCATGCGGTGTTTATCCGTGCGCCCGCGGTCGTCGAATGGGGACCGGATGCCGAGCCCCTGGCATCCCTTCCCGATGGGCGCGTCGTCGCGATCGAGCAGGGCGCCCTGCTGGGTACCGCGTTCCACCCCGAATCGACGGGGGAGACGCGGTTCCATCGCCGGTTCCTGGACCACGTGTCGAACCGACGCGGGATGCGCGCGCACTGACTCCGCACCCGCGGTGGAGCTGCTCGCGTCCGTCGATCGCGACGCGCGGTCGCGGTGCGCCGGACGGGAGTGGGATCCAGGTGCGCAGCGGGTGAGTTCGTCTCGTTCCTGGACCTGGGCGGGGCCGCAAGAGACCGAGCTCGCCTGCACGCCAACGCCCTCGTGGAAGCCACGATAAAGTTGCAGCATGTCCGGACACTCCAAATGGGCCACGACCAAGCACAAGAAGGCGGTCATCGACTCCCGTCGCGCCAAGTCGTGGGCCAAGCTCATCAAGAACATCGAGGTCGCGGCGAAGCTCGGTGGAGCCGACCTCCAGGGCAACCCCACCCTCTTCGACGCCGTGCTCAAGGCCAAGAAGACCTCGGTCCCCAAAGACAACATCGACCGCGCCATCAAGCGCGGTGCCGGCATCGGCGGCGAGGCCGTCGAGTACTCCTCGATCATGTACGAGGGCTACGGACCCAACGGTGTGGCCTTCCTCATCGAGTGTCTGACCGACAACAAGAACCGTGCCGCGGCCGAGGTGCGCACCGCCCTCAGCCGTAACGGCGGCACGCTCGCCGACCCGGGCAGCGTCGCCTACAACTTCAGCCGCAAGGGCGTCATCGTGGTCCCCTCCGAGGGCACGACCGAAGACGACGTCATGCTCGCGGTCCTCGAGGCCGGAGCCGAAGAGGTCGAGCCGCACGGCGAAGGCTTCGGTGTCATCACCGAGGCCTCCGACCTCGTGTCGGTGCGCAGCGCGCTGCAGGATGCCGGCATCGAGTACGACTCCGCCGACGTCGAGTTCGTCCCCTCGCTCAAGGTGGAGGTCGACGCCGACACCGCCCGCAAGGTGTTCCGCCTGATCGACGCCCTCGAAGACAGCGACGACGTGCAGAACGTCTACACGAACTTCGACATGAGCGCCGACGTTCAGGCCGAACTCGAGAACGACGAGTAAGGGCGCGCCCTTCGTCTCGACACGGCCCCTGCGCTTAGCGTGGGGGCCGTGTCTCGTTCCCTCCGCGTCCTCGGCATAGACCCCGGCCTGACCCGTTGCGGCCTCGGCGTCGTCGACGTCTCACCGAACCGCACGGCCTCGCTCGTGCACGTGGGCGTCGCCCGCTCCGCGCCGACGGACCCGATCGAGAAGCGTCTCGCGGCGATCGCCGCCGGCATCCGCGAGGTGCTGGTCGCACACCAGCCGGACGTCGTCGCCGTCGAGCGCGTCTTCGCCCAGAACAACCTCCACTCGGTGATGGGCACCGCTCAGGCCAGCGGCATCGCCCTGATGCTGGCAGCCGAGCACGGGCTGACCGCCGCGACCCACACCCCCAGCGAGGTGAAAGCCGCGATCACCGGGTACGGCTCCGCCGACAAACTGCAGGTGCAGACGATGGTCGCCCGGGTCCTGCGGCTTGACACCCTCCCTCAGCCCGCGGATGCCGCCGACGCCCTGGCGATTGCGCTGTGCCACGCCTGGCGCGGGGGAGCGGCCGCCTCCTCGGGAGACGGCGCCCTGACACCCGCCCAGAAGGCCTGGAGGGATGCCGAGAAGAAGCGCACTCCGCCGACGCGTGTCGCTCGAACACATGTACGAACGGGCGCGTAGGCTGTCGGGATGATCTCCTCGCTGCACGGTACGGCGGCTCACGTCGCCGACGACTCGCTGGTCATCGTGGTGGGAGGTGTGGGCTTCTCCGTCGCCGTGACCGCGCAACTCGCGCGGACGGTGCATGTCGGCGACGACGTCCACCTGCACACGAACCTCATCGTGCGCGAGGACGCGTTGTCGCTCTACGGCTTCGAAGCCCGCGAGGAGCTCACCGTGTTCACCCAGCTGATCAGCGTCACCGGCGTCGGCCCGAAGTCCGCCCTCGGCGTCTTGTCGTCGCTCACCGTGCCGCAGATCGCCCAAGCCGTGGCCGACGACGACGACGCCCCGTTCCGCCGCGTCTCGGGCATCGGCCCCAAGACCGCCAAACTCATCGTCGTCCAGCTCGCCGGCAAGCTGCAGGTCGCCCCCGCCGCCGCTCCCGCCGCCGCCTCGCCGCACGGCCAGGTTCCCGTGCAGGTGACGCAGGCACTCGTGGGCCTGGGCTGGACGGAACGGACGGCGGCCGAGGCCGTGGCATCCGTCGCCGAAACCGCCTCCGAGGCCGACCGCGCCTCGGTCCAAGCGCTCCTCCGACTCACGCTCGCCCTGCTGGGCCCCGCCCGCAAGGAGAGCGTGAGTGGCTGACGTCCGAGACGCCGGCACGCCCGACGACGAGGTCGAACTCGCCATCGAGGGCGCCCTGCGGCCCACCTCGCTCGCAGAGTTCGTCGGCCAGCAGAAGGTGCGCGGCCAGCTGCAGCTGCTGCTGGACGCAGCGCGGATCCAGCAGCGTTCCCCCGACCACATCCTGCTCTCGGGTCCTCCGGGGCTCGGCAAGACCACCCTCGCGATGATCGTGGCGCACGAGAGCGGTCGGCCGCTCCGCCTGTCGAGCGGTCCCGCGATCCAGCACGCGGGCGACCTCGCCGCCCTGCTGTCGTCGCTCACGCCGGGGGAGGTGCTCTTCATCGACGAGATCCACCGCATGGCGCGCTCGGCGGAAGAGATGTTGTACCTCGCGATGGAGGACTTCCGCATCGACATCATGGTCGGCAAGGGCGCGGGCGCGACCAGCATCCCCCTCGACCTCGCTCCTTTCACCCTCGTGGGCGCCACGACACGCGCGGGCCTGCTGCCGAACCCGCTGCGCGACCGCTTCGGCTTCACCGCCCACCTCGAGTACTACGAGCCCGAAGAGCTGGAGCGGGTCGTCTCGCGCTCGGCATCCATGCTCGATGTCGGCCTCCCGGGCACCGCGCGCTCCGAGATCGCCCGCCGCTCGCGAGGAACGCCCCGTATCGCCAACCGCCTGCTCCGGCGCGTCCGGGACTATCTCGTGGTGAACGGTCCGTCGACCGGGACCGACGAGGGCCACGCCGACGTGCGGACGGTCGGCGCCGCTCTCGATCTCTACGACGTGGATGCCATCGGCCTCGACCGCCTCGACCGGGCCGTCCTCGACGCCCTCGTGCGCCGCTTCCGTGGGGGACCGGTAGGCCTCAGCACCCTCGCCGTGGCCGTCGGAGAGGAGCCGGAGACCATCGAATCGGTCGTCGAGCCCTATCTCGTGCGCATCGGATTCATGGGGCGGACGCCCCGCGGGCGGGTGGCGACTCCCGAGGCGTACGACCACCTCGGAGCGCCCCATCCCGACGGCATGCTCCGGTTCAGCCGGGGCTCATGACCTATACTCGGCGGGGGATTCCCCGACCCCCGCTAGGCAGTGCCGCACGGCGCGCCTGATCTGAAAGGTGCACCGCCTCCATGGACTCCAGTTTCCTCCTGCTCATTCTGTTCGCGGGTCTGCTCGTCTTCATGTTCCTGAGCTCCCGCCGTCGCATGAAGAAGCAGAAGGCCGAGCTTGAGCAGAAGGCCCGCGAGACGGTCCCCGGCGCCGAGGTGCTGCTGCAGGGCGGCCTCTACGGCACCATCGTCGAGTACGACGGCGAAGACCTCGACAAGCCGGCGCACGTCGAGATCGCCCCCGGTGTCGTCATCAAGGTGCACAGCCAGGCCATCCTCCGCATCGTCGACCCCGCCGCGGGCACGGTGACCGAGGACGAGTACATCGAAGCCGAGGAGACCGAGGCCGAGTACGTCGCCGGTGTCGCCGACGGCGACATCACCTCGATCAGCGACGACCAGCGCGCCGCCCGCCAGCACGCCGCCGACGCCGAGCGCGACGACAAGGACCGCCCCGCGGTCTGATCGCCCCCTCCCGCCCTTCCGTTCACCGCCGCACAGAAAGCCGACTCCGTGGCGCCCTCGACTCCCGTCCGTCACGCCTGGCGCGTTTTGACCGGATTGCTCGCCATCACCGGCGTGCTCTTCGGCATCAACGCGCTGGGCGTGTACGTGTATAACGCCAGTTCCTGGACCCCCGAGCTCGCGCTCGACCTCCAGGGCGGCACGCAGATCATCCTGCAAGCCCAGACCACCGACGGCGCCGCGCCCGACAGCGAACAGCTGGCACAGGCCGTCACGATCATCCGCCAGCGCGTCGATGCCTCGGGCGTGGGTGAAGCCGACGTCGCCACCGAGGGTGGACGCAACATCGTCGTGCAGATCCCCGGACAGGCCGACGAGGCCACGCGACAGCGCATCCAGAGCTCGGCCCAGCTGCAGCTGCGCCCGGTGCTGTTCACCGGTTCGCCGGCGACCTCGTTCGTGGGTCAGGACGGCGTCTCGACGCCCTACCCGACGCCCGACCCGAGCCTGCCGTCGACGCCCACGGCTTCGCCGACCAATGCGAGCGACCCGGCGTACATCACCCCTGCCCTGCAGGCGCAGTTCCTCGCGTACGACTGCGCGAACCCGCCGAGCAACCCCGCCCAGGCGCCCGCAGATCAGCCGATGATCACATGCGGTACGAACGACGGGCAGAAGTACATCCTCGGCCCCGTCGAGCTCGACGGCACCGACATCTCCAACGCCACCAACGGCCAGGAGCAGAACACCGGCCAGTGGGCCGTGAACCTCGTCTTCAATGACCAGGGCACGCAGAAATTCGCCGAGATCAGCCAGCGTCTCTACGGTGCGCAGCCGCCGCTGAACCAGTTCGCGTTCGTGCTCGACGGCTCCGTGCTGTCGGCACCGTCGATGAACGGCATCATCGTCGACGGCCGCCCCAGCATCACGGGATCGTTCACGCAGGAGTCGTCGAAGGCCCTCGCCGATCAACTGAAGTACGGTGCCCTGCCGCTGAGCTTCCAGGTCGTGAGCTCCGACACCGTGTCGGCGACGCTCGGTTCGCAGCAGTTGCAGGTCGGTTTCATCGCCGGTCTCATCGGCTTGGGTCTCGTCGCGATCTACTCGCTCATCGTCTATCGGGCGCTCGGTACGGTGATCATCGCTTCGCTCGGCGTGATGGCGGTGCTGACCTACCTGGCACTGTGCATCCTCGCGTGGCGAGCGGGCTTCCGCCTCTCGCTCGCGGGTGTGGCCGGCTTGATCGTCACCATCGGCTTCACCGCTGACTCGTTCATCGTCTACTTCGAACGAATACGAGACGAACTGCGCGACGGCAAGTCGATCACCGCAGCGGTCGAGGACGGCTGGTCGCGCGCGAAGCGCACGATCTACATCTCGAAGTCGATCAACATCCTCGCGGCCGTCGTGCTGTACATCCTCGCGGATGCCACGGTGAAGGGCTTCGCGTTCACGCTCGGCCTCACGACCGCGATCGACATCCTGATCTTCATCCTGTTCACGCACCCCGTGATGCAGTTGCTCGCTCGCACCCGGTTCTTCGGCTCGGGTCACCCCCTCTCAGGGATGGACCCCAACGCCCTCGGCGCCGTGTACCGCGGTCGCGCGCAGTTCCGGGCTCCCGTGGTCGACGCCGGTCGGGTGAAGAAGTCCCGCGGCGAGGCGCAGCGTCGGCAGACGATCGCCGAACGCAAGCAGGCCGAACTGGCGGCCGCCAGCCGCGGCGATAGCCGCTCCACGAAGGAGGGAGACGACTGATGCGCTCCATGTCGCAGCTCGGCAACGACCTCTATTCGGGAAAGACATCTTTCCCCTTCGTGCAGCGTCGTCGCCTGTGGTTCATCATCGCCGCGGTCCTGGTGATCGGCGCGGCCCTCGTGCCGCTCTTCCGGCCCGTGCAGTTCTCGATCGAGTTCACCGGTGGCTCGCAGTTCACGGTGTCCAACCCGTCGACGTTCGACCAGGCTCTGGCCACGCAGGCCGTGACCTCGGTCGTCCCGGATGCCACCACCCGCGTCACCACGATCAGTGACCAGTCCGTTCGGGTGCAGACCGACCAGCTGGACAACGATCAGACGCAGGCGGTCTCGTCCGCCCTGGCCACGGCGTACGACGTGCCGGCCTCCGAGATCACGAACTCGTTCATCGGCCCCACCTGGGGTAACGACGTCACTCGTCAGTCGCTGTGGGGACTGTCGATCTTCCTCGCGCTGACGTTCTTGATCCTGGCGCTCTATTTCCGCACCTGGAAGATGTCGGTCGCCGCGATCATCGGCCTCGTCGACGTGCTCGTCATCACCGTCGGTGTCTACGCCGTCTTCGGCTTCGAGATCTCGCCGGCCGCCGTCATCGGCTTCCTGACGATCCTCTCCTACGCCCTGTACGACACCACCGTCGTCTTCGACAAGGTGAGGGAGAACACCAGGGAGGACGGGGAGATCTCCGGTCGCACGTTCTCGGAGTCGGTGAACCTCGCCGCCAATCAGACGCTGATCCGATCCATCAACACGACGGTCGTCGCGATCCTGCCCGTCGGCGCGATCCTCTTCATCGGTGTACCGCTCGGTGCGCGCACGCTCAGCGACATCTCGCTGTCGATCTTCGTCGGCACGATCGTCGCCGCGTACTCGACGCTCTTCGTGGCTGTGCCGATGTACGCCCTGCTGCGCGAGAAGGAGAAGCCGATCGCCCAGCGCGACGCGCGCGTCGTGGCAGCCCGCGAGAAGGCGGGCGTCCCGGCCTGAGGCCGGGGCCCCGCCCCTCGGGTTCCGCCGGCGGACCCCGCCGTGGACCCCTGCCGCGAGGCATAGACTTGATCGACTGGCCGTAAGGAAGGGGTGTGACATGGCAGAGATCACTTCTTCCGCGCCGCCGCCGTCCTCCTTGCGACGTCTCGTTCCGCGTATCTTCTCGCGCGCGGCCCGTCGTGACGACGTCGACAAGCTGCTGCGCACGGTGCGCACGCACCATCCCAAGGGCGACCTCGCGATCATCGAGCGGGCCTACGCCGTCGCAGACAAGGCGCACGACGGGCAGAAGCGTCAGAGCGGCGAGCCCTACATCACGCACCCGCTGGCCGTCGCGCAAATCCTCGCCGAGCTCGGGCTGGGGCCGAAGGCCATCGCGGCGGCCCTGCTGCACGACACCGTCGAAGACACGGGATACCCCCTCGACGAGCTCGCCGCCGACTTCGGCGACGAGGTCGCGATGCTCGTCGACGGCGTGACCAAGCTCGACAAGGTCAAGTACGGCGACAGCGCGCAGGCCGAAACCGTGCGCAAGATGATCGTGGCGATGTCGAAAGACATCCGTGTCCTGCTCATCAAGCTCGCCGACCGCCTGCACAACGCCCGGACCTGGGGTTTCGTGCCCCCGCACAAGGCCGCGAAGAAGGCGACCGAGACGCTCGAGATCTACGCGCCGCTCGCGCATCGCCTCGGCATCCAGGCGATCAAGAGCGAGCTCGAAGACCTCTCCTTCGCGGTGATGCACCCCAAGCTGTACGCCGAGATCGACAGCCTGGTCAAGCAACGTACGCCTCAGCGCGAGCAGTACGTCCAGAACGTCATCGATGCCGTCGACGCCGACCTGCGTGAGCTGCGCGTCCGCGGCCGGGTGATGGGCCGACCCAAGCAGCTGTACTCCGTCTATCAGAAGATGGTCGTGCGGGGTCGCGAGTTCGACGACATCTACGACCTCATCGGCATCCGGATCCTCGTCGGCACCGTGCGCGACTGCTATGCCGTGCTCGGTGCCATACACGCGCGGTGGACGCCGCTGCCGGGTCGATTCAAGGACTACATCGCCACGCCGAAGTTCAACCTTTACCAGTCGCTGCACACCACGGTCATCGGACCGGGCGGTCGCACGGTCGAGATCCAGATCCGCACGCACGAGATGCACCAGCAGGCGGAATTCGGCGTCGCCGCGCACTGGAAGTACAAGGAGCGGATGGCGGGCGGCAAGGCCGACGCCAAGGCCGTCGACGCCGATATGGCGTGGATCGCGCACATCTCGGACTGGCAGGCCGAGACCGCCGACCCGGGGGAGTTCCTCGACTCGCTGCGTTTCGAGATCGGCGCGAAAGAGGTCTACGTCTTCACGCCCAAGGGGCGCGTGGTCGGGCTTCCGACGGGCGCCACCCCGGTCGACTTCGCCTACGCCGTGCACACCGAGATCGGCCACCGCACAATGGGGGCCAAGGTCAACGGTCGCCTGGTGCCGCTCGAGTCGACGCTGCAGAGCGGCGACGTCGTCGAGGTCTTCACCTCCAAGAACCCCGACGCCGGCCCGAGCCAGGACTGGCTCGGCTTCGTCAAGAGCACTCGTGCGCGCAACAAGATCCGCGGGTGGTTCACGAAGGAACGCCGCGAAGAGGCCATCGAACAGGGCAAGGATTCGATCGCCCGCGCTATGCGCCGGCAGAACCTGCCGCTCCAGCGCCTGATGAACCAGGACTCGTTCACCGAGGTCGCCCGGCTCTTCCACTACGAGGACGTCTCCGCCCTCTACGCCGCCGTCGGCGAGGGTCACGTCTCCACCCAATCGGTGATCGAGAAGGTCACCGCGCTCGTCAACGTCGAAGAGACGAACACCGGGCCCATCGACATCCCCGTCGGTCGCAGCCGCGCCCCGCGCGGTGGCGATTCGGGTGTGCTCGTGCGCGGTGCCCCCGACATCCTCGTCAAGCTCGCGAAGTGCTGTACGCCGGTGCCGGGCGACGAGATCGTCGGCTTCGTGACGCGCGGGAGCGGCGTCTCGGTGCACCGGGGCGACTGCACCAACGTGAAGGCGCTGAAAGAAGAACCCGACCGTCTGATCGACGTGGAGTGGGCGCCCACGACCAAGAGCGTCTTCCTCGTGCAGATCCAGGTCGAGGCCCTCGACCGCTCGGGGCTCCTGAGCGATGTGACCCGCGTGCTCAGCGAGCACCACGTCAACATCCTCTCGGCCACTGTGTCGACCACGAACGATCGGCTCGCCCTCAGCAAGTTCGTGTTCGAGATGGGCGACACCGTGCACCTCGACCGCGTACTCAACGCCGTGCGCCGCATCGACGCCGTCTACGACGTCTACCGCGTCACCTCGTCGTAGGCTTCGCGGTCGCCGTCGGCGGTCACGCTCGCGAGGAGCGCGGTCCCACGCCTGCCGTGAGGGAATGTCGGATGCCGATCGAGCCAGGCCTGCGCTTCCCTCCGCGTACGCGGGTCGGAGCTCGCCCACGCGAGCGCCACGGCGCGCTGCTGCTCGTCCTGGGAGCGGGCGAGGTCGGCAAGGCTTCGCCCCGGCGTGCTGAAGTGGATGCCGGCGAGCGACACCGTGTCGGCCGGCGGCAGGCGCACGTCGTGGAAGACCGCGCGGGTCACGTGGTGCGCGCGCGTCCGTGTCTTCGCCACCCGCTGAAGGTGGTGCCGCATCGGCTCGGTCGGCATCCCCCCGTGCACCCATGCCGCGGTGAGCCGTACCCCCGCCCATCGAGCCCCCAACAGGGGGACGAGGCTTCGGGCGCGCATCCACGCCGTCTCGACCGCGTCGGCGGGCATGAACCCCTCACCGAGCGGCACGAGGAGCCCGTCGAGGCACGCGGCACTGAGCTCGCTCAGAGCGAGACGCTCGCCGGGGAAGAACAGAAAGGGCGACACCATCCCGTCAGTGTGGCGGGGCAGTGTCGCCCGTGACGGCCGAAACCGTCTACCTGTGGAGAACTGATCAGCCGCCAAGGGCGCGCAGCCAGGTGCGGCGCGCTTCGAGGGCCTCCGACGCCTGGGCCGCGGCGCGCTTGTCACCACGCGACTCGGCGTCGGCGAGCTCGGCCTCGAGCTTGTCGATCGCGTCGGTCAGCTGACGCGTCATGTCGTTCGCGCGCGCCTTCTGCTCGGGGTCGTTGCGCTTCCAGTCGGCATCCTCGCGCGTGCGCACGCTCTGCTCGATCTTGCGCAGCTCGTCGTCGAGGACGCGCTCCTTGTCGCGCGGGAAGATGCGGCCGATCTCGTCCCACTCGCGCTGGATCGCGGTCAGCTTCTGGCGGGCGGTCGCGAGGTTCTTCTCGTCGACGATCGGCGCGGCCTTCTCGAGGAGCGCACGCTTCTGCTCGATCTTCTCTTTCGAGGCCTCAGCGTCGGCCGACTCGCGCTCGATACGCGCACCGTAGAGCGCGTCACCGGCGGCCTTGAAGCGTGCCCAGAGTGCGTCGTCGACCTTGCGCCCTGCGCGGCCCGAAGCCTTCCAGGCGTCGAGAAGGTCGCGGTACGCTCCGATGCCGTCTTCGCCACGAGGCGCGAGGGCTTCGGCGCGCTCGACGAGACGCGTCTTCGCCTCACGGGCGGACTTGTGGGTCTCGTCCAGCGAGGAGAAGAATTCGCGGCGGTGACGATCGACCGTGGCGCGGGCGTCGCGGAAACGGCGCCACAGCTGCTGCGCCGTCGACTTCGACAGTCGGGGACCGTTCTGCTGGTGGGCCTGCCACCGCTCGAACAGCGCCGTCATGTCTGCGGTCATCTGCTTCCACTGCACCGTCTGGGGATCACGGGCGGCGAGGGCCTCGGCCTCTTCGACGATCGCCGTGCGTTCGCGCACAGCTTCTTCGGTGGCCTGCTTGGCGGCGACGGCCTCGCTCTCGCTCGCCTCGGCGAGCTCGGAGGTGAGGGCATCCACGCGAGCGATGAGGGCAGCAAGGTCGCCCACCGCGGCGGCGCCGTCGAGCTTGCCGCGGAGCGTCTTCGCCGTCGAGCGGAGGTCGGATGCCGAGGCACCACCGCGACGGTGGCGGGTCTCCAGCAGCGTGACCTCGCTGGCGAGATCCGAGAACTTTCTCTGGTAGTAGGCGAGCGCCTCGGCGGGCGTGCCGTCGGGGTACTGGCCCACGACACGCCAGTCGTCGCCCTCGCGGACCGAGACGGTTCCCTCGTCGTCGACGCGGCCCCACGGCTGAGCGGGCGCGGCGGAAGCGGTCTTGCCCGGAGGCGGGCCGGGAATGCGCGCGCCGGGCCGCGGGAGGACGGGCTGCACGACGGCGGGCTGGGCGCCGGGCGCCTCCGCCTCGTCGGCGGCGGCCTCGACCTCGGCGGCCGCATGGTCTCCCGCGGGCTCAGCGTCCGAAGCCTCGTCGGCGCCGGCCTCGTCGACGGGCGCCGGCTCAGCGGCATCCGCCGACTCGTCTGGACGCGGCGCCTCGTCGGCGAGGGCAGCGGCGGCGGGAGCCTCGTGCTCCTCGGCGGAAGCGGCGGCCTCATCGGGGAACGCGCCCTCGGCTGCGGGAGCGTCGGTCTCCGCCTCGACCGGGGTCGTGGCGGCGGGATCGACCTCGACGGCGCTCGCGTCGTCGCGCGGGTCGGAGGTCTCGGGAGTGGGGACGGAAGTCACGGGTAGCACCTCATCGCGGCAGAACCGCCTGGGGGAGAAGGACTCTCCGAGCCTAGTACGCGCGGCCCCTCCGACACAGGATCGAGGCGCGCGCATCACCGCCCGGCCGCGACGACCGCCCCGTGTGGGCGGTCAGGGAGTGGACGAGGGCGACGGAAGGGGCGCGGGGATCTCCGTGGGGACCGGTGTCGTGGGATTCTCCGTCGGAGAGGGGGCCGGCGTCGGCGCACCGGGGCCCGCGACGAAGTAGGCGGTCTGCGCCCCCACCGCTCCGGCGATCACGAGGAGACCGACGATGACGCCGATCAGATTGTCGCGCGTGCGACGCCGCCCCTGACGGGCGTGGAGCTCGAGCCGTGCCTGATACGCGCGAGCACGCGCGCGCTGCTCCCGCGTCTGCCGGTCTTTCCCGCGCGTCGCCACATCGACCTCCTCCGCCCGTCCGGGCACGTCGATCCTACAAAAGGCCGCCCCCTGCGCTGGTTTCGCTCTCGCGGACGCGGTGTCGGAGGCCGCGGTTAGCCTGGAGGGGTGACCTCTTCCTCCGCCCTCTTCCAGGGCCAGACGCCGCTCGCCGTGCGCATGCGCCCGGTGAGCCTCGACGAGGTCGCCGGTCAAGGGCATCTGCTGCGACCGGGGTCACCACTGGTCACCCTCGCCACCACCGACTCCTCGGCATCCGTCACCGCGGCCTCGGTCATTCTGTGGGGCCCGCCGGGTACCGGGAAGACGACGCTCGCCCAGGCGATCGCGCGGTCGTCGGGGCGCCGTTTCGTCGAGCTATCGGCGATCACCGCGGGCGTGAAAGACGTGCGCGAGGTCATGCAAGAAGCGCTCACCCAGCGCGACCTCTACGGGCAGTCGACCATCCTCTTCCTCGACGAGATCCACCGCTTCACCAAGGCCCAGCAGGACGCCCTGCTGCCGGGCGTCGAGAACGGGTGGGTCGTCCTGATCGCCGCGACCACCGAGAATCCCTCGTTCTCGGTCATCTCGCCGCTGCTGTCGCGCTCGCTCCTGCTCACCCTTCGCCCGCTCGGCGACGACGACCTCGGGGCCCTGGTGGATCGTGCCGTGACCGATCCGCGCGGTCTGGCCGGCCGGGTCGTGCTCGAAGACGAAGCGCGCGCCGCCCTGGTGCGCCTGGCGTCCGGCGACGCCCGTCGAGCTCTGACCGCTCTCGAGGCGGCGGCATCGGTCGCGGGGGACGACGGTGCCACGTCGCCCGACTCGGACGACGACGACGAGCAGGACCCGGGCCCGTTCGCCGGCGACGGGGGAGAGCTCCCCGTGATCACCGCCGACCACATCGCCCAGGCCGTCGATCGTGCGCTGCTGCGCTACGACCGCCAGGGCGACGAGCACTACGACGTGATCAGCGCCTTCATCAAGTCGGTGCGCGGTTCGGATCCGGATGCCGCGATCCACTACCTCGCGCGCATGATCGAGGCGGGGGAGGACCCCCGTTTCATCGCTCGGCGCCTGGTGATCTCCGCCGCCGAGGACATCGGGATGGCCGACCCCCAGGCCCTGCAGATCGCTGTCGCCGCGGCCGACGCCGTCGCGTTCATCGGCATGCCCGAGGGACGCATCCCCCTCGCCGAGGCCACGATCTACCTCGCCACCACCGCCAAGTCGAATGCCGCCTACAACGCCATCAACGCCGCGATCGCCGACGTGCGCGCCGGCGGTTTCGGGCGTGTGCCGATGCACCTCCGCGACGCGCACTACCCGGGCGCCAAGCGGCTGGGGCACGGCAAGGGATACAAGTACGCCCACGACAGCGAGATCGGGATCGTGACGCAGCAGTACCTTCCCGACGAACTCGCGGGCAGACGTTACTACGAGCCCACGAACCACGGCACCGAACGCGACGTCTCCGCGCGCCTGGAGAAAATCCGTCGCATCCTCGACGGGGCGTAGGCGCTCGACGACCGTGCGGGCGGCTCTGATAGCATGAACCGGCTCGAAACAGGGTTTTCGGGCATCCCCTCCTTCCTGTGATCACCTTCCGGTGCGCCCCGGCGTGCGCTCCGGATCGGGCGGAAGGGGGCGATACGCCCGCGAGCCGCGAAAGGCGCGGCCGCGTCATCGGAAGGAGAACTTCGTGACCACGAAGTCTCAGGACCGCCGCAAGGTGCGTCTGTCGCGCGCCCTCGGCGTCGCGCTCACCCCCAAGGCCGCCCGCTACCTCGAGAAGCGTCCCTACGCTCCGGGTGAGCACGGTCGCACCAAGCGCAAGGCCGACAGCGACTACGCCGTTCGCCTCCGCGAGAAGCAGCGTCTGCGCGAGCAGTACGGCATCCGCGAGAAGCAGCTGCGCATCGCGTTCAACGAGGCCCGCCGCACCGACGGCCTGACTGGTGAGAACCTGGTCGAGCTGCTCGAGATGCGTCTGGACGCCCTCGTCGTTCGTTCGGGCTTCGCCCGCACCACCGCGCAGGCTCGCCAGCTCGTCGTGCACCGCCACATCATGGTCGACGGCCAGCTCGTGGACCGCCCGTCGTTCCGCGTGAAGCCGGGTCAGCTGATCCACGTCAAGACCAAGAGCGAGGGTCTCGAGCCCTTCCAGGTCGCCGCCGCCGGTGGGCACGCCGAAGTGCTGCCCCCCGTTCCGGGCTACCTCGAGGTCGACCTCTCGACGCTGCAGGCGAAGCTCGTCCGTCGCCCGAAGCGCGCCGAGGTGCCCGTCACGTGTGACGTGCAGCTCGTCGTCGAGTACTACGCCGCCCGCTGACCTCAGCGAGCACAGAAGGGCGTCGGGTTCTCCCGGCGCCCTTTCTGGTACTCGCGGAGCGCTTCCGCGCGGATGGACTCGGCACGCCCCGCACCGGAAGGGACCGGCCGAGGTGCGGCAGCGATGCGACGTGACCGGGGCGCCACGTCGGCGGACGCGCGCTCCACGGGGCCCCTCGCCTACGATGGGGGGATGCCGCGACCGCGGCGTCGTATCGAGGAAGAAGTGGTGATCGTGAGAAGCCTCGTCTGGTTCGCGTTGGGCATCGTCGGCGGTTTCGTCGCCGCCCACCTCGTCAACAAGGACCCCCGCGGGCAGGAGGTGCTCGCGCAGCTCGACTCCCGCATCGGCGAGTTCACCGACCGCATGAGCGACGCCTACCACGCGCAGGAGACCCGCCTCTCCGAGATCATCGACGATGCGAAGAGCGTCGCGTCCTCCGCGGCCGAGAAGACCACCGACGTCGTCGACGACGCCGCCAGCGCCGCCAAAAAGGCCGTTTCCTCCTCCGACTGACCCCCACCGGCCACTCGCCCCACCCGTGGGGCGGATCCGCATGCGTACGGAAAGACCCGCCATGAAAACCGCCGAGATCGCCCAGCGCTTCCTCGACTTCTTCGAGAAGAAGAACCACACGATCGTCCCCTCGGCCTCGCTCGTCACCGACGACCCGGCTCTGCTGTTCACCGTGGCGGGCATGGTGCCCTTCATCCCGTACCTCAGCGGGGTCGTTCCGCCGCCGTACCCGCGTGCGGCCGACGTGCAGAAGTGCATTCGCACGAACGACATCGAAGAGGTCGGCAAGACCCCGCGTCACGGCACCTTCTTCCAGATGCTCGGCAACTGGTCGTTCGGCGACTACTTCAAAGAAGACGCGATCCGTTTCGCCTGGGAGCTGCTGACGGCGCCCGAGGCGGAGGGCGGCCTCGCGTTCGATCCGAAGGACCTCTGGGTCACGGTCTACGAAGAAGACGACGAAGCGCGCGAGCTCTGGCTGAAGCTGAGCTCTCTGCCCGACGAGCGCATCCAGCGCCTGGGCAAAGACACGAACTACTGGTCGACCGGTCTGCCCGGCCCCGCCGGCCCGTGCTCGGAGATCTTCTTCGACCGCGGCCCCGAATACGGTGTCGACGGCGGCCCCGCCACCGACGACGACCGCTACGTCGAGATCTGGAATCTCGTGTTCATGCAGTACGAGATCACGAACGTGCGCTCGAAGTACGACTTCGACATCGTCGGCGAACTGCCCGCAAAGAACATCGACACCGGCATGGGCCTGGAGCGCATCGCGTTCATCAAGCAGGGCGTCGACAACATGTACGAGACCGACCAGGTACGCCCCGTGCTCGACCTGGCCGCACAGCTGGCCGGCAAGGCGTACGGACAGGAGTCGCACGACGACGACGTGCGCCTGCGCATCGTCGCCGACCACGTGCGCTCCTCGCTCATGCTGCTCGCCGACGGCGTGACGCCCTCGAACGAGGGCCGGGGCTACATCCTGCGCCGCATCATGCGTCGCGCGATCCGCTCGATGCGCCTGCTCGGCGTCGAAGGTGCCACATTCCCCGAGCTCTTCGCCGCCTCGCGCGACGCCATGAAGGAGTCCTACCCCGAGGTCGAGACCGACTACGCCCGCCTTTCGGCGTACGCGATCGCCGAGGAGCAGACGTTCCTCCGCACGCTCGCGGCCGGTTCCGCCATCCTCGACCAGTCGGTCGTGGAGGCCAAGAACGGCGGGGGCACGACGCTGTCGGGCTCCGAGGCCTTCCTCCTGCACGACACCTACGGTTTCCCGATCGACATGACGCTCGAGATCGCCGAAGAAGCCGGGCTGACCGTCGACCGCGGTGCCTTCGACCAGCTCATGCTCGAGCAGCGCACGCGCGCCAAGGCCGACGCACGCGCCCGCAAGGGCACGATCGCCGACCAGAGCGCCTACCGCGAGTTCCGCGCCCACGGCGAGACCGTCTTCACCGGCTACACCGAGATGCAGACGGAATCGAGGGTGCTCGGCATCCTGATCCAGGGCGCGGGGACGGACCGCGCCGCCGAGGGCCAGATCGCCGAGGTGATCCTCGCCGAGACCGCCCTGTACGCCGAGTCGGGAGGACAGGTCGCCGACAAGGGCGTCATCGTCGGCCCCGGGTACGAGCTCGAGGTGCTCGACGTGCAGCGCCCGGTCCCGGGACTCGTGAGCCACACCGTCGAAGTGACGACCGGCGAGGTGTCGGTCGGTGCCCCCGCGACCACCGTGGTGGACGCGCTCAACCGCCACGCCGCCCAGCAGGCCCACACCGCCACTCACCTCGTTCATGCGGCGATCCGCGACACGCTCGGCAAGACGGCGACGCAGACCGGTTCGCTCAACCGCGCCGGCTACATGCGTTTCGACTTCAGCTGGGGCTCGGCGCTCTCTCCCGAGACGCGTACCGAGATCGAAGACATCGCCAACAACGCGGTGCGCGACAACCTCGAGGTCACCACGCGCGTCATGTCGCTCGACGAGGCGAAAGCCGCCGGCGCCATGGCACTGTTCGGTGAGAAGTACGGCGATACCGTCCGTATGGTCGACATCGGCGGCCCCTGGTCGCGCGAGCTGTGCGGTGGCACGCACGTGTCGCGCAGCGCAGAGATCGGCCTGGTCAACCTCGTGGGCGAGCAGTCGGTCGGCGCGTCCAATCGCCGCGTGGAAGCCCTCGTCGGCCTCGACGCCTTCCGCGACCTCGCCGCCGAGCGTGCGATCGTCTCCCAGCTCAGCTCGAGCCTGAAGACGCCGCGCGAGCAATTGCCCACGCGCATCGCCGAGCTGGCGGCGAACCTCAAGGCCGCCGAGAAGAAGATCGCCGCCTTCGAAGCGCAGGCTCTGACGGGTCGCCTCCCGCAGCTGGTCGAATCAGCCGTCTCCGTCGGCACCGTGCGCGTGGTCGCGCAGAGCCTGGGGGAGGGCGCCTCGGCCGACGACGTGCGCTCGCTCGCGCTGCAGGTGCGTGACCGCCTGGGCAGCGACCCCGCAGTCGTCGCTCTCGCGAGCGTCACCGGAGGCCGCGCGACAGTGGTCGTCGTCACGAACGACGCGGCACGCGAACGAGGGCTTGCCGCGGGCGCCCTCGCCAAGGCCGCGGCGGGCGTCCTCGGAGGTGGCGGTGGCGGTCGTCCCGACGTCGCCCAGGGCGGAGGAACGGATGCCGCAGCCCTGCCCCAGGCGCTCGAGGGCATCGTCTCGGACGTGCGGACGACGATCGCGTGACGGCGTTCCGGCGTGGTATCCGGTTCGGTATCGATGTCGGGCGCGCCCGCGTGGGCGTCGCCCGGTCGGATCCTGACGGGGTGCTCGCCGTCCCCGTCGAGACGGTACCCCGCAAGGGAGAGCCGATTCGCCGTATTGCGACCCTGGCGTCAGAGTACGAGGCGTTCGAAGTGCTGGTGGGGCTCCCGCTGAACCTGCGTGGCGAAGACACGCCGTCGACCACCGACGCCCGGGCCTTCGCCGCGGCATTGGCGGCGGCTCTCCCGATGACCGTCCGTCTGGTCGACGAGCGCCTGAGCACCGTCTCGGCGCAGAGTGTTCTGCGCGAAGCAGGACGTTCCCAGCGTGATTCTCGTAGCATTGTGGACCAAGTCGCCGCTGTGGTGCTTCTGCAGCAGGCACTCGACGTGGAGCGACAGTCCGGTGAGCCGGCCGGACCCGCCGTAACACCGGGACAGGAGCCCGCCTGACATGCCCGAGAACCAGCCTCCCGAGAACGATCCGTTCGCGGATCTCTACGGTCGCCTGCCCGACCCGCGCACCGGAGCACGCTCCTCCCGCCGCGCCGCCGCCTCGGGAGAGAACGCCCCGCCGTCGCGCCGCGCGGCTCGTGAAGCCCGGCGAGCGGCGACCGAGGCCACGCCGACGATCTCGCCGGAGCAGGCCGCCGAAGTCGCGCCATCCGTGCCTGCCGAGCGCGGAGCCGAACCCGCGCCGGCACCCCGAGTCGCGGACGCGCAGCCGCCTCTCGACCCGGCCGCTTCCTCCGAGCGGCCGCGAGCCTTCCCCGCCGAGCCGGCTGACGCCCCGCGCAGCGGTTCGACGCCCGCCCCTCGTTCCGCAGCCGAGCAGTCGGCAGCTCGAGCGGAAGAGCACGCACCCGCGCGACGCGCCGATCACCCGTCATCGCAGACGACACGCGACACCGCTGCCGCGGGCGGCCGCGACGAGGCGGCGCCGGGGCCGCGCCGCAACGGTGCTTCTGCCGCGGCCTCCACGGCGGCAACGGAGCCGGCAGTCGCGGGCCGTGCCTCGCGCGCTGTGCGAGATCAGGCGCCTCGCACGACATCCGCGCAGAACACGCCCTCCGGCGCCGCCGCGCAGCCCGCCCGCGACACGCAGTCCGCCGCCTGGCAGGCCGCCGCCCGCCGCGCGGACGCTCCCCGCTCCGCCGAGACGCCTCACGCTCCCTCCTCGTCGCGCCGCACCGAGCCGGCTCGCGACCGCGAACCCGCCCTCGTCGGTCCCGGCGCGGCGGCTGCCGCCTCCGCCGCGCCGGGAGCCGCGGCATCCGGATCCCTCGAAGAGCTCTTCACCGGCGAGACCACCACGCAGCAGATCGGCTGGGCACCGCAGAAGCCCCCGAAACGGCGGCGTCATGTCGGTCGTTGGATCGCCCTCGCGATCGTGCTGATCCTCGTCGGCGGTGTCGCCGGCGGCGGGTTCGCCCTGTGGAACACCTACGGCGAACGGATCCAGGCATTCCTCGGCAATGGCGAGTCCCTCGACTACCAGGCCGGCCAGGCGACCGGTGAGGCACGCGTCACGATCGTGTCGGGCGACACGGGCCAGTCCGTCTCGCCGAAGCTCTTCGAGGCGGGCGTCACGAAAGCGTCCAACTCGCTCTACAAGTACATGGTCGACAACGCCGTGGGGTTCACGTTCCAGCCCGGCGTCTACAAGCTCCAGCAGCAGATGACCTCCGAGGCCGTGATCGCCGCGCTCCGGGACCCCGCCAACCGTCTCGACAACTCCGTGCAGCTGCGCGAGGGACTGACCCTGAAGCAGTCGCTCGACATCATCTCGGAGCAGACCGGCATCGCGCGAGCCGACCTCGACGCCGCGGTCGCGACCCCCGCGACCTACGGGGTGTCGGCCCCGACCCTCGAGGGCTGGATCTTTCCAGCGACCTATGACTTCGACGACGGCGTCACCGCCTCGCAGGTGATCGATCGTATGGTCAAGCGCACGATCGAGTCGCTGGACAAAGCCGGCGTCGCCCCGAACGATCGGGAGCGAATCCTCACGATCGCCTCGATCATCGAGCGCGAGGCCCGCAGCAGCGAAGACTTCTACAAGGTCTCGCGTGTCATCGAGAACCGTCTGCAGCCCGACAACACCGAGACGCACGGACTGCTGCAGATGGATTCCACCGCGCAGTACGGAGCGAACGAACTCGATGCTGGAGCCTCGTCGTCGAGCGCGAACGCCTTGAACAGCGACAACCCGTACAACACCTACAAGTACCCGGGACTTCCGGTCGGGCCGATCGCCAACGCCGGAGACCTCGCGATCGACGCCGCGATGCACCCCGTCGACGGCCCCTGGTACTACTTCACGACGGTGAATCTGTCGACCGGCGAAACCGTGTTCTCGACCACCTACGCCGATCAAGAGAAGGCTGTCGCGCAGTTCCAGCAGTGGTGCCGCGAGAATCCGAACGGCGGATGCTGACCGGCCGCCGCCTCGCCGTCTGGGGCGACCCGATCGCGCACTCGCGATCACCCCGACTGCACGCGGCGGCCTACGGCGTGCTCGGCCTCGACTGGGAGTACGGGCGTCGGCAGGTCGACGAGGCGCGCTTCGCCGACGCGGTGGAGGGGCTGGATGCCGACTGGCGCGGTCTCTCGCTCACCATGCCGTTGAAGCATGCCGCCGCCCGCTCCGCCGTCTCGCTCGATGACGATGCGCGCCTCACGGGCGCCGTCAACACCTTCCTGCTGACCGAACGCGGGCCCCGAGGCTTCAACACCGACGTGGGCGGCTTGGCGCGCGCCCTCGACGAGATCGGCGTGCGCGAGCCCGAGGCGGTCCGCGTGCTCGGCGCCGGGGCGACGGCGACCTCCGCGGTGGTCGCCGCCGCCCGTGCGGGAGCCGGGCTCATCGAGGTACGCGCCCGGCGGCCCGAGGCCGCCGCGCCCCTCGTCGCCCTCGCCGATGCTCTGGGAGGCGTCGTTCGCGTCGTCGCCCTCGACGACCCCGAGTTCGCACCGGTGGACGCCACGATCGCAGCGCTGCCGGGAGGCACCGACCTCGGCCGCGTCGCCGACCAGCTGGCATCCGTCTCCGGCCCGCTCGTCGACGTCGTCTACGGGGGCTGGCCGACCCCGCTCGCTCAGGCCTGGGAACGCGCGGGCGGCGAGGCGCACGACGGTCTCTCGATGCTGCTGCACCAGGCTCTGCTGCAGGTGCGCGTGTTCGTCGGAGGGGACCCCGCGATCGCCCTGGAGCACGAGGCCGAGGTGCTGGCCGCAATGCGCACCGCGCTCATGGGAGACTAGGACCATGCTTCGCGTTCTCACCGCCGGCGAGTCCCACGGCCCCGAGCTGATCGCCCTCATGGAAGGGATGCCGGCCGGTGTCCCCATCTCTTCGGCGCAGATCCGCGCCGAACTGGCGCGCCGTCGCCTGGGATACGGCCGCGGTTCGCGCATGAAGTTCGAAGAGGACGAACTATCGCTGTCCACGGGCATCGTGCACGGCTTCACGATCGGCAGCCCCATCGCGCTGCGCATCGGCAACACCGAGTGGCCGAAGTGGACCGAGGTCATGAGCCCTGAGCCCGTCGAGCTCTCCGACCGTTCGCGCGGGCGCGGCGCCGCCCTGACGCGGCCGCGCCCCGGTCACGCCGACCTCGTCGGCATGCAGAAGTACGGCTTCGACGAGGCGCGCCCGATCCTCGAGCGCGCCTCGGCCCGCGAGACGGCCGCGCGCGTGGCCCTGGGTGCCGTCGCCCGTTCGTTCCTCAACGAGCTCGGCATCCGGCTCGTCAGCCACACCCTCTCGATCGGTCCCGTCCGCGTCCCCGACGACGCGGAATTCCCCACGCCCGACGACGTCGACCGTCTCGACGCCGATCCGCTGCGCTGCTTCCACGCCGAGACGAGCGCCGCCATGGTGGACGAGGTCGACGATGCGAAGAAGTCCGGTGACACCCTCGGCGGCGTCGTCGAGGTCCTCGCCTACGGCCTTCCGCCGGGGCTGGGCTCCCACGTTCAGTGGGATCGTCGCCTGGATGCCAGGCTCGCTCAGGCACTCATGAGCATCCAGGCGATCAAGGGCGTCGAGGTCGGCGACGGCTTCCTCACCACCACCCGCCGTGGATCGCAGGCCCACGACGAGCTGTTCGCCACGGGCGACGGGATCACACGGTCGTCCGACCGTGCGGGCGGCACCGAGGGCGGCATGTCCACGGGGACCGTGCTCCGCGTGCGCGCCGGCATGAAGCCGATCGCGACGATCCCTAAGGCCCTCCGTACGGTCGATGTGGCGACCGGCGACACCGCGGCGGCACACCACCAGCGCTCCGATGTCTGTGCGGTTCCGGCAGCCGGTGTCGTGGCCGAGGCCATGGTCGCGATCACCCTCGCCGACGCCGTGCTCGAGAAGTTCGGCGGCGACAACATCGTCGAGACCCGCCGCAACGTCGAGACCTATCTCGCGAACCTGCCCGAGACGCTGCGCACGACCGACGCGTCCGACGCGGCGCTCCTCGCGCATGACCTCGCCTGAGCAGCCCCCCGCCGGCCCTGCCGTCGTGCTCATCGGTCCGATGGGCGCGGGCAAGACCAGCGTCGGGCGCCGCGTGGCGCGAGCGCTGGGCACGCCCTTCACCGATACCGACAAGCTCGTCGTCCGCGACCACGGCCCGATCCCGGCGCTGTTCGTCGCCCACGGAGAGCCGCACTTCCGCGCCCTCGAGCGCGAGGCGGTCGTCGAGGCCCTGGGTCGCGGCGGCGTGGTCGCGCTCGGCGGGGGAGCGGTCCTCGACCCGCTGACGCGCGAACGTCTGCGCGCGCACCGCGTCGTGCTGCTGACCGTGGCGCCGCACGTCGTGGCATCCCGGATCCACGGCGATGAACGGCCGTTGCTCGGGGGAGAAGACCCCGCCGCACGGTGGCAGCGCATCTTCGAAGAACGGCGGCCCGTCTACGAGCAGACCGCCGACATCGCTTTCGACACCTCGTCGGGCCCGCTCGCGCGAGTCGTCGACGACATCGTGGCCTGGGCACGCCGTGTGCCGGCCGGAGAGACGGCATGACCGACACCACCACCATCAGCGTCGCCGGCGAGCCCGGCTACGACATCACGATCGGACGGGGCCTTCTGTCCTCGCTCGGCGAGACGCTGCCCGCGGGCGCGCAGAAGGTGCTGGTGGTCCACCCGCCGACGCTCGCGAAGCAGGCCGAGGAGCTTCGCGCCCAGCTCATGGGCGATCGTCAGGTGCTGCTGGCCGAGATCCCGGACGCCGAGGCCGGAAAGCGCGTCGAGGTGGCGGCGTTCTGCTGGCAGGTCATGGGGCAGGCGGACTTCACCCGCACCGACGTCGTCGTCGGCTTCGGCGGGGGAGCGGTGACCGATCTGGCCGGTTTCGTCGCCGCGACGTGGCTCCGCGGCGTCGCTCTCGTGCAGGTTCCGACAACCGTGCTGGGAATGGTGGACGCCGCGGTGGGCGGCAAGACCGGCATCAATACCGCCGAGGGCAAGAACCTCGTCGGTGCATTCTGGCCGCCGGTCGCCGTGGTGTGCGATCTCGACCTGCTCGATACGCTGTCGAAGAACGAAGCGACCGCCGGCTTCGCCGAGGTGGTCAAGGCGGGCTTCATCTGGCATCCGGAGATCCTCGATCTGATCGAGGCCGATCCCGAGGGGATCGTGAACCCCCGCGGGGACGGCTTCCGTCGCTGCGTCGAACTCGCGATCGACATGAAGGCGCGCGTGGTCGGCGAAGACCTGCGCGAGGCGGGGTTGAGGGAAGTGCTGAACTACGGGCACACCCTCGGACACGCGATCGAGCACGCCGAGCGGTACCGCTGGCGTCACGGCGCGGCGATCTCGGTCGGCATGGTGTTCGCGGCCGAGCTGTCGCGCCTCGCCGGTCGGCTCTCGGATGACGTCGCTCAGCGCCACCGCACGGTGCTGGAGTCGCTCGGGCTTCCGACGACGTACCGGGCCGGGGCGTTCCAGACCCTCAAGGCGACGATGCAGCGCGACAAGAAGAGCCGCGGCAGCATGCTGCGCTTCATCGTGCTCGACGATCTCGCGCGTCCCACCGTGCTGCAGGCGCCCGATGAATCGCTGCTGTTCGCGGCATACCAGGAGGTCGGTGCGTGAGCATCGCCGTGCGCCGCGTGCGCGCGGATGAGGGCGGCCGCGTGCGCGAGCTGCGACTACGTGCGGTCAGCGACCCGGTGGCATCCATCGCCTTCCTCACCAGCTACGAGGAGGAGCAGGATCGCGATCCGGCCTTCTGGGACGAGCGTGCGGCGGGCGGCGCCACGGGATCGGCCGCGGCGATGTTCGTGGCCGAGGACGGCGACGCGTGGGTCGGATCGGTGACCGTGCTGGTGCGCCGTGTGGGAGATGTCGACCACACGGGGCGGCGGCTGGGTACGGGGCGCGCCGACGTCGTCGGCGTCTACGTCGCCCCCGAGGCGCGGGGGAGCGGGGCGATCGACGCCCTCCTCGACGCCGCCGCGCACTGGAGCGCCGGCCAGGGCTTCGAGACCCTGTCTCTCGACGTGCACGTCGACAATGCCCGTGCCCAGGCCGTGTACCGGCGCGCGGGCTTCGCTCCGACGGGCGAGACCTTCACCGGTCCCATCGGCGCCGAACTCGCCATGAGTCGGTCGCTTCGCACGCTCTGACGCGCATTCCGCTGCGCGGACGGCCGCGCGCACGTCGGATTACCGCGCTGTGATCGGGCCACCCCGCCCCCGTCTTCGAACCCCTTGCGAATCTCCGGATCGACGAGGCGCGCGACTGCCGAGGCGGTGGCATCCGGTCCTGATTCCGTCTCGAATCCGACGTCGAGCGCGGCCTTTCGAGATCACCCGCGCACGCCCCGCCCTCCGGAGAAGACGGGGCGTGCGCGTGTCGGTCAGACCGTCGAGGCGACGCGGCGCTCAGCGGCGAGACCGAGCTGATCGGTCGGGACGTCCTTCGTCTCGCGGGCGGTGAGGGCACTCACCGAGGCGATCACGGCGATGACGGCGGTGAAGAGGCTGATGACGACCCAGCCGCCGGCTGATCCGCCGCCGAGGGCGGCGACGATGCTCGGGGCGAAGCCGGCCATGAGGAAGCCGAGCTGGGTGCCGATCGCCATGCCCGAGAAGCGGACCCGGACGCTGAACATCTCGCCGTAGAACGAGGGCCACACGGCGTTGGCCGCGGCGTATCCGCACGAGAACGTGAGGATCGCGAGACCGAAAGTGACCAGGTTGTTCCCGGCGCCCATCGACAGCATGTAGAACGGCATGAAGGCCGCCGACGACAGCGCCCCGTAGATGAAGACGGGCTTGCGGCCGATGCGGTCGGCGAGGGTGCCGAACAGCGGCTGCGTGAACAGTGCGACCACGTTGGCCACGACGACGAGCCACAGCGTGACGCTCGCGTCGAGACCCTCCTCCTTGCCGTAGGCGATCGCGAGGGTGCCGAAGACGGTCGACACCGCGGCGATGAACGCGCAGCAGATCACTCGCAACACGTCGCGCCAGTGATTCTTCAGCAGCGGCACCAGCGGCATGCGGGCGATCTGACCGTCGGCCTTGGCCTGCTCGAACTCGGGCGTCTCGTGCAGGCTCCGTCGGATGAAGAACGCCACGATCACGACGACGGCGCTCAGCCAGAACGGCACGCGCCAGCCCCACGAGAACTTGATGTCATCGGGCAGGGCGACCACCGGGATGAAGATCAACGCCGCGAGGATCTGGCCGCCCTGGGTGCCGGTCAGCGTCCACGAGGTGAAGAACGAACGCCGCGAATCCGGAGCGTGCTCGAGGGTGAGAGACGACGCTCCCGCTTGCTCGCCGGCGGCGGAGAGACCCTGGGCGAGACGGCAGAGCACCAGCAGCA
The DNA here is from genome assembly GCF_003385695.1 of Microbacterium sp. AG157. Classification (NCBI taxonomy): domain Bacteria; kingdom Bacillati; phylum Actinomycetota; class Actinomycetes; order Micrococcales; family Microbacteriaceae; genus Microbacterium; species Microbacterium sp. AG157. Next base: position 59,627 of record NZ_QRDK01000004.1, on the reverse strand, counting down.
CGGGGGCGAACCAGCCGATCTGCGCGAACCCGGGGAGACAGCCGATGACGAAGGTCGACAGCCCCATCAGCAGCAGGGTGAACATCAACACCTTCTGGCGTCCGATGCGGTCGCCGAAGTGGCCGAGGATGATCGCGCCGAACGGGCGGGCGATGTAGGCGAACCCGAAGGTCGCGAACGACATCACCAGCGCCGCCTGGTCGCCCGAGGGGAAGAACACCGTCGGGAAGATGAGGGCGGCGGCGGAGCCGAACAGGAAGAAGTCGTAGTACTCCACGGCGCTTCCCATGAAGCTGGCCGTGGCCGCCCTCACGGGAGTCTTCCGCGTCGTTGCGGTGGTGGTCATGGACGAGTGCTCCTTAGCGGGCGAGGGCCGGATCGACGGGGGAGTCGGCGGCGACGAGGTCGAGGAAGTGAGCGGTCATACGGTCGGGATCGGGTCGCGTCCCGGTGATGAGGGCGAAGGCGGCGACGGCCTGGTGGACCGCCATGCGTCCGCCGCTCAGGGTGCGGCACCCGCGCTCGCGTGCGGTGACGAGAAGTTCGGTGTCGAGCGGGCGGTACACGATGTCGGCGACCCACAGCTCGGGGCGCAACAGGTCGGCGTCGAGGGGGAGGCCCGGGTGTTCCGCCATGCCGACCGGGGTGCAGTGCACGAGCCCGTCCGCGTCGGCGAGTACCGCGGGCAGATCGGCCGCAGAGGCCGTATCGACGGCGGCGAGCGGATGACGCCGGCCCAGGTCGTCCGCGAGAGCCGTCGCGCGAACCGGGTCGAGGTCGACGATGCTCAAGCGAGTGGTTCCGAGACGCAACAGGGCGTCGGCGACTGCCGAGCCAGCCCCTCCGGCGCCGAGCTGGACGACGTGTCGGGTACCGGCACCGGGGAGTCCGTCACCGAAGGCCGCGGCGAAGCCCGTCGTGTCGGTGTTGTAGCCCACACGGCCGGCGGGTGTGAACAAGACCGTGTTGACGGCGCCGAGAGCGGCGGCGACCGGATCGACGCGGTCGAGGTGGGCGAGCACGCTCTGCTTACAGGGGTGCGTGACGTTGACGGCGTCGTACCCGAGTCGCTCGGCCCAGGCGAGGAGGTCGCCGATGCGGTCGGGGGCGATCCCCAGGGCGGTGAGGTCGAGGGGGCGATACACGTACGTGATTCCGAGGGCGCGAGCCTCAGCCATGTGCATCGGCGGCGTCAGCGAGGGCAGGACCCCCGTGCCGATGAGGCCGACGAGATACGGGTGCGCGTCGTTCACGGGACTCCTTCGTGTCCGCGAGGCGATTATGTACTAACCGGTACGTTCAGAGGAAATCATGCCTCGCCGACGGTGTCAACGATCGATTCCGGTGCCGTTGCCGCTGTCCGCGGTCGGCGCGCGGGGCGAGAGACCCGGACCGCCTCAGCGCGACGGTGCCGTCAGCCACCCGACCACGACGTCGCCGATGACCGCGCGCAGGTGCGTCCGCCGGTGGGGCGAGGCGAGGTCGACATCGAAGAGGTGCCCGAAGGTGTACTGATTAGCGACCTGGAACACGCAGTACGAGCTGATGACGAGGTGCACGTCGATCGCGTCGACGTCGGTCCGGAAGATCCCCGCCGCGCGCCCGCGCTCGAGGATCTCGTCGAGCAGCCCCTTCGCGGGCTGCGACAGGGTCCGCAGCCCCTCGATCTGGCGAATGAAGGCCCCGCGGTGGATGTTCTCGATAGCGACGAGGCGGATGAAAGCATCGTGGCCGACGTGGTGGTCGTAGGTGAGCTCGGCGAGGGCGCGGATGGCATCCACCGGGTCGGCGTGGTCGACGTCGATCGCGCGCTCAGCCTCGCGGATGCCGCGGTAGGCCTGTTCGAGCACGGCCCGATACAGACCGTCCTTGCTGCCGAAGTAGTAGTAGATCATGCGCTTGGTGGTGCGCGTGCGGGCCGCGATCTCATCGACGCGGGCACCCGAGTAGCCGTCTTCGGCGAACACCTCGGTCGCCACGGCCAGCAGCTCGGAGCGGGTGCGTTCGGCGTCTCGACGTGCCTCGGCCATGACCCCAACCTACTGGAGAGGGGAGTGGACCACGTTTGTACTAACTGGTACATTCGGCCGCCATGAGGACCTCGATGGCGACCGTCTGCATCAGCGGCACCCTGGCCGACAAGCTCCACGCGTGCGCCGACGCCGGCTTCGACGGCGTCGAGATCTTCGAGCCCGACCTGCTCGCCGCGCCCGAGAGCCCCGAGGAGATCGCCGCCCTCGCCGGCAGATTGGGCCTCGCTCTCGACCTGTACCAGCCGCTGCGCGACGTCGAAGGCGTCGACGAGCCGGCCTTCGCCGTGGTCCTGCGCCGCGCGGAGGCGAAGTTCCGCCTCATGAACCGCCTCGGAATCGACCTCGTGCTGTGCTGCAGCAACGTCGCGACCGCGACGATCGACGACGACGCCGTCTCGGCCGCGCAGTTGCGGCGACTCGGCGATCTCGCCCGGGACTACGGCATCCGGATCGCCTTCGAGGCGTTGGCCTGGGGGCGCTTCGTCGACGACTACCGCCGCGCGTGGCGCATCGTCGAGCTCGCCGACCACCCCGCGGTGGGGGTGTGTCTGGACTCCTTCCACATCCTCTCGCGCGGGCATGACACCTCCGCGATCGCCGACATCCCCTCGGAGAAGATCTTCTTCGTCCAGCTCGCCGATGCCCCGCGGCTCAGCATGGACGTGCTCTCGTGGAGTCGGCACCACCGCCTGTTCCCGGGCGAGGGCGACTTCGACCTCGTCGATTTCACCGCGCGAATCGTCTCGGCCGGGTACACCGGTCCGTGGTCGCTCGAGGTGTTCAACGACACGTTCCGACAGACCGACGCGCGCCGGACGGCCCGCCACGCGCGCCGTTCGTTGCGCTGGCTCGAAGACGCCGTCTCGAGAGTGCTCCCGGATGCCGTGGGCCGCGACGATCTGGCGATGCTCCCCGATTCGGCGGCCCCTTCGGGAGTCGACTTCGTCGAGATCAAGGCGGAGGACACCTCGGCCGTCGAGGAGCTGCTCGGTCAGCTCGGGTTCACCTCGCGCGGACGCCACCGCACGAAGCCGGTGACGCTGTGGACCGCCGGCAACGCCCGCCTCGTCCTCAACGAGCAGCACGCCCGCGGCTGGGAGCCGCGGCTGGCTGCGGTGGGCCTCGAGGTCGACGACGCTGAGGCCGTGGACCTGCGCATGGACGAGCTGCACGTCCCTCGCGCCTACCGCCGCACCTACGCGAGCGAGGAACGCCTCGACGGCGCCGTCGCCCCGGACGGCACCGAGGTCTACTGGGCGCAGGCCGCCGACGAGGGCGAACCCGCCTGGGTCGCCGAGTTCGAGCATGGCGAGCCCGAGCGCGCCAGTGCCGTGGTGGGCGTCGACCACGTCAGTCTGTCGCAGCCCTGGCAGGCCATCGAGGAAGCGACGCTGTTCTACACCGCCGGCTTCGCCCTGCGGGTGGACAGCAGTACAGAGGTGCCGGGGCCGCAGGGTCTCGTCGCCAGCCGCGTTCTCGGCGCCCCCGGCGGCGGCGTCCGCCTTCCCCTCAACGTCGCCCCTCCGATCCTGGCCGGGGAGCGCGCCGGCGCCGCTCTGCCCCAGCACGTCGCGTTCGCGTGCAGCGATGTGCGGGCCCTCGCCCGATCCGCCCGTGAGCGGGGCTTCGTCCCGCTGGCGATGCCCCGTAACTACTACGACGACCTCGCGGCGCGTTTCGAGATGACGGATGCCGCTGTCGACGAGTTACGCGAGCTGCACCTGGGGTACGACCGCGACCACGCGGGGGAGTACCTGCACTTCTACACGCGCACGATCGGCGAGGTCTTCCTCGAGTTCGTCGAGCGCGTGGACGACTACGCGGGCTACGGCGCGGGCACGGCCCCCGTGCGACTCAGCGCCCAGGGGCGGCGCTGATAGCGTGCCTGGCATGACCACCCCCCGCCGACTGCTGCTCGTCAACGGCCCGAACCTCAACCTGCTCGGGACCCGCCAGCCCGAGATCTACGGCCGCGACACCCTCGCCGACGTCGAACGCGTGACGACCGAGGCCGCCGAGAGGCACGGGCACGAGGTTCGCGCGATCCAGAGCAACCACGAGGGCGTGCTGATCGACGCGATCCACGCCGCACGACTCGACTGCGCCGGGATCGTCATCAACGCCGGAGGGCTGACGCACACCTCGGTCGCGCTGCGGGATGCGCTGGCATCCGTCTCCCTCCCCGTCGCCGAGGTGCACATCTCGAACATCACGGAGCGCGAAAGCTTCCGTCACTTCTCCTACATCGAAGACGTCGCCGTCGTGCACGTCATCGGCGAAGGGGTGCCCGGCTACGCGCGCGCCGTCGACCTGCTCATCAACGTGGTCGTGGGTCGGGCCGACGGCTGACGGCAGGGATCACGTAGACTCTGACGTCGGGCTCTCGCCCACTTCGACTCACGAAACGGAATATCGGCACTCATGGCATCCACTGCAGACATCAAGAACGGCGTCGTCCTGAACATCGACGGTCAGCTCTGGAGCGTCGTGGAGTTCCAGCACGTCAAGCCCGGAAAGGGCGGCGCGTTCGTCCGCACGAAGCTGAAGAACGTCATGAGCGGCAAGGTCGTCGACAAGACCTTCAACGCCGGCGCCAAGATCGAGACCGAGAACGTCGACCGCCGCGACTTCACGTACCTGTACAACGACGGCGACGGTTTCGTCTTCATGGACGTCGCCGACTACGACCAGATCACGGTTGGTGCCGCCACCGTCGGCGACGCCGCCAACTTCCTGCTCGAGAACCAGCAGGTGCAGATCGCCCTCAACAACGGCAACCCGCTGTACGTCGAGATGCCGCCGTCCGTCATCCTCGAGGTGACGTACACCGAGCCCGGCCTGCAGGGCGACCGCTCGTCGGCCGGCACCAAGCCCGCCACGGTCGAGACCGGCTACGAGATGCAGGTTCCCCTGTTCCTCGAGACCGGCACCAAGATCAAGGTCGACACTCGCACCGGCGAGTACCTCGGCCGCATCAGCTGACGGTGAGCGCCCGTACGAAAGCGCGCAAGCGCGCCCTCGACATCCTCTTCCAGGCCGACGTGCGCGGCGAAGAGCTGGCGATCATGCTGGCCACCGAAGCCAAGCGCGCGGCGAACGAGCCTGCTCGCGAGGCCTCGTGGCTGTACGCCCGCGACATCGTCGACGGCGTGATCGACAACCGCGACGCGATCGACGAACAGATCACCACGTTCGCGAAGGACTGGTCGCTTCAGCGCATGCCCGCCGTGGACCGCGCGCTGTTGCGCATGGGCACGTGGGAGATCCTCTACAACGACGAGGTGCCCACGGCCGTCGCGATCGATGAGGCCGTGGAGCTCGCCAAGGAGTTCTCGACCGATGACTCGGGATCGTTCGTGCACGGCGTGCTGGCGCGGATCGCGCGTTCGTCCTGACCTCGTGCGACGTGTTCCGACGCGGCCCCGACCTCTCGTCGGTGGCCGCGTCGCCTCGTTTCCGCCCCCGCGGCGGCGGCGAGCTGCCGCCCGCGGCTCGCACCCCACGCATAAACGCGATCCGCGCGCATAAACGCGAGGACAGCGCGTTTATGCGCGCCAATCGCGTTTATGCGTACCAAGAGGTCGCCGGGGGCGCCGTACCGACCACGATGGCAGTGGCTCACGGAAGGATCGAACCGTGACCTCGTGGCGCGACCTCGTCCCCGCGGGCGAGACGACCGCGTTCGAGCCGCTCGCCCTCGGTATCGAGCTGCGCCAGCGCGAGGCCTACGACCCGTCGCGCTGGGGTGCGCGTGCGGTGGTGCCGGTGACTCCACGATCGCTCGCGAAGCGACAGGACGACCTCCAGCTCGTCGCCCGCCCTCTCGTGCTCGGGGCGCGCGAGGCATGGATCCGCGCGGATGCCACGTGGGATGCCGTCAGACGGTCCTCCGGGCGGTTCGCCCCCGCGCACGTGAGGTGGTTCGCCGAGCTCCACGCCCTGGCGCAGGCCCTGCGCACGGCGGGGCCCTTCGCTCCCTCGGGGGACACCGTGGCGCTCGACGCCATCGACTCGCCGCTCCTGTGGCCGCATCTCGCCGCGGCCGAGGGGCTCGGCATCCCCCTCGTTCCGATGCACGCGCAGCAGCGGGTGCGTCTTGCGCGCGAAGCGGAGGTCCGCGTGGCTCTCGACGCGGTCGGTGGGGGAGCGCTCCGCGTGTCTGCGGCCCTCGACATCGACGGGCGGTCGACGGATGCCGCGCATGCCCGCGCGATGGGCGGTTCGGGGCTGTTCTCCTACGAGGTCGACGTCGACCCCGTGCCGGTCGTGCTCGCAGCTGTCGATCTGCCCGAGCCGCTGCCGTCTCTCCTGGGCGCGCCCCCGGTCGATGTACCCCCGTCCGACGCCGCGGAGTTCGTGGCAGAGGTCTACCCCCGTCTCGCGCGGCGCGCGCCGTTATCGGTGGGGGCGGGGGTGCCGGCGCCTCCGGCGGCTCGCCCCACGCTCGAGGTCGCGGTGGGCTACGACGACGACGAGATCGTGACGTACCACCTCACCTGGGCGTATCCCGGCGGCCATCGGGTCGTCTACGGCTCGGACGGACACGATCCCGAACGCGAGCTGCGAGCCGAGGCGCAGATCGGGGAACGGTTCGAGTCGGCGTGGATGTCGGCGGCATCCGACCTGCCGATCTCGGCGAGCGCGATTCTGCGCGACGCCGATGCCGCCGTGTTCGTGACGCGCGTGCTCCCCGCGGTCGACGTCCTCGACGACGTGCGGGTGAGGACGACGGGCACCGCGCCCACCTTCCGCGAGCTGCGTGGAGACCCGTCGCTGCGCATCACAGCGGTGGAGTCCCTCGACCGGGATTGGTTCGACCTGGGGATCGTCGTGACCATCGAGGGGCGCACGATTCCGTTCGGGACGCTGTTCTCCGCCCTGTCGCGCGGCCGGACGCGTATAAAGCTCTCAGACGGAGCGTGGTTCTCTCTCGCGCACCCGGCTCTCCAGCGTCTGCGGGATCTGTTGGAGGAGGCCGCGACTCTCGACGAGTGGGAGACCGGTCCGCGACTCCCGCGGACCCACCTCTCGCTGTGGGCGGAGTTCGAGGACCTCGCCGACCAGTCCGACGCGGCCGTGGAGTGGCGGGGGTTGGCGCGCGCCCTGCGCCATGTCGCGGAGGTGCCGGCGGTGCCGACGCCGGAAGGGTTCCGCGCCGAACTGCGGCCGTACCAGCGCGAGGGGCTGTCGTGGCTCGCGCTGCTGCACGCGCACCGACTCGGCGGCATCCTGGCCGACGACATGGGGCTCGGAAAGACCCTGCAGTTGCTCGCCCTGGTCGCGCATACCCGCGCTCTCGGCGAGGGCCGTCCCTGGCTCGTCGTCGCCCCCACGTCGGTGCTGCCCACCTGGCGGGACGAAGCCGCGCGTTTCGCCCCCGATCTGCGGGTCGCGCTCGTCGAGACCACCTCGGTGCGGCGGACGCAGACGGTCGCCGCGATCGCCGCGGGCGCCGACATCGTGGTGGCACCCTACGGGGTCGTGCGGACGGATGCCGACGAGTTCGGCGTCCCGCACTGGGCCGGCGTCGTGCTGGACGAGGCGCAGTTCGTGAAGAACCCGGCGACACGGATCCACCGGGCGATCGCGTCGCTGACGACGGACGCCGTGTTCGCTGCCACGGGCACTCCCATCGAGAACGGTCTCGACGACCTCTGGGCGCTGCTGGCTCTCACCGCCCCGGGGCTGTTCCCCTCGATCCGCCAGTTCCGCGAGGACTACACGCGCGCGATCGAACAGCTGCCCGCCGATGCCCCCACCGCCATCTCGGCGGCCGCGGCGAGCGCACACCGGGAGAAGACGCTGGAGCGCCTGCGTCGACGGGTGCGGCCGTTCCTGCTTCGTCGCACGAAGGACGTGGTGGCATCCGATCTCCCTCCCAAGCAGGAGCAGGAGATCGCCGTTCCCCTCGGCCCCGCCCACCAGGAGCTCTACGACCGGGTGCTGCAGCGCGAGCGGCAGAAGGTGCTGGGGCTTCTCGACGATCTCGATCGGCAGCGCTTCATCGTGTTCCGTTCGCTGACGCTCTTGCGCATGCTCGCGCTGGCGCCGGGGCTCGTCGACGAACACGATGCGCACCTCGGCTCGGCGAAGCTCGACGTCCTGCTCGAGCGCCTCGTCGAGGTCGCCGCCGAGGGCCACCGGGCATTGGTCTTCAGTCAGTTCACCTCGTTCCTCGACATGGCGGCGCAGCGACTGGATGCCGCGGGCCTGTCGTATGCGCACCTCGACGGGTCGACGTCCCGACGCGGTGACGTGGTGGAGGGGTTCCGCGGGGGAGACGCCCCGGTCTTCCTGATCAGTCTCAAGGCGGGCGGGTTCGGCCTGACCCTCACCGAGGCCGAGTACGTGTTCGTGCTCGACCCCTGGTGGAACCCCGCCGCGGAATCGCAGGCCATCGACCGCGCGCATCGCATCGGGCAGACGAAGAGCGTGTTCGTCTACCGGCTGATCGCCGCGGGCACGGTGGAGGAGAAGGTGCGGGCCCTGCAACATCGCAAGGCTGCGCTGTTCGACGCGGTGATCGACGACGACGATGCGTTCGCGGCGTCGTTGGACGCCGACGACATCCGGGGACTGCTCGGGCCCTGATCGAGTGGGCGCGGGACCTCGCCGACCCGCCCGCTCTCCCTGAACCCGTTCAGCCGCCCCCGCGTAGACTCGTGTGGTTCGCCAACGACACAGGAGCGGCATGAAGATCACCGGCCTCGGCCACGCGGGAATGTTCATCGAGACGCGCGGCGGCAGCATCATCTGCGACCCCGTCATCGGCCCGAGCTTCTTCGGCTCGTGGTTCCCGTTCCCCGACAACCGCGCCCTCGACTGGGAGCGCTTCGGCAAGGCGGACTTCCTCTACATCTCGCACCGCCATCGTGACCACTTCGATCCGGCGATGCTCGAGCGGTACGTGCCGAAAGACATCGCGGTGCTCCTGCCCGAGTACCCGACCGATGACCTCGAGCAGGACCTCATCGCGCTCGGCTACACGAACCTCATCCGCACCGAGGCCGGCGTGCCCCTGCAGTTCGGCGAGCTGAAACTCATGGTGACGCCGCTGCGCGCCCCCTCCGACGGCCCGATCGGCGACTCGTCGCTGTCGCTCGACGACGGCACCGCGTCGATCCTCAACCAGAACGACTCGCACCCGCTCGACCTCGACAAGCTGTTCGCCTTCGGCAAGCCCGACGCGTACTTCACCCAGGTCTCGGGCGCGATCTGGTGGCCCATGGTCTACGACCTGCCCCAGGACGCGAAGCAGAACTTCGCGCAGCTCAAGCGCGACGCGCAGAACAAGCGCGCGATGTACTACATCGACAAAGTGGACGCCGAGCACGTTTTCCCGATGGCCGGTCCGCCGATGTTCCTGCGCGAAGAGCTGTTCCGCTACAACGGCACGGGCCTCGAGAACGACTCGATCTTCACCGACCAACGGGAGTTCCTCGCGCACATGAAGGAGCAGCGCCCCGACCAGAAGGGCTACCTGTTCCTCCCGGGGACCGAGGTCGAGGTGCAGGGGTCGGACGTCACCGTCACCCAGACGCTGTACACGGATGCCGAGATCGAGCGTGTCTTCGGCGACAAGTGGAACTACCTGGCCGAGCAGCGCGACAGCCGCCAGGCAGAGGTACAGGCCGAAGAGGCCACCCGCGCGGAGGTCCTGCCGCCGGCCGAGATGCTCGCGGCGATCAAGGAGTGGTGGGAGCCGCTGCTGCGCCGCGCGCGCACCATCCGCAACGGTGTCGGCGGCATGGTGCGCTTCCGCATCGGCGAGCTCGACATGGTCGTGGACTTCCCCAAGGCGAAGGTCCGCGAGTACGCGGGCGAGGAGTGCATCTACTGGTACACGATCCCCGCCGACCTCGTGTCGACGAACATCCGCGACCACGAGATCGACTGGTCGAACTCGATCTTCCTGTCGATGCAGTTCGAGGTGGGTCGTTCGGGCAAGTTCAACGAGTTCCTCACGACGTTCCTGAAGTGCCTGTCGCGCGACCGCATCGAGTACGTCGAGAACTGGTACGCCGAACAGTCGGACCAGACCGAGGATGCCGAGATCGACGGCTGGACCGTTCAGCGTCGCTGCCCGCACCTGCGCGCGGACCTCACCAAAACCGGCAAGATCGAGAACGGCGTGCTCACGTGCTCGCTGCACGACTGGAAGTGGGACCTGGCCAGCGGTCGTTGCCTGACCACGACCGGGCACCCGATCCGCTCTACGCCCAGCGGCGAACGCGCCGCGGCCGAGCGGGCCGCCGCCGAGGTCGCCGCGGGCTGAGGCTGCCGCTCGCGATGTCGCCCGCGGGAGGAGACTCCGGGAGGGGAGGACCGCACACGCGGCATCCGTCCTCTCCCCGCTGAATCTCCTCCCGCCCCGGGCGCTCCGGGGCCGCACGCACCGCACGGCCGTGACCGCCCGCGCCGCTCTCCCGCGGATCCGCCACGCCGCCTCGCTCCCCGCGCCCGCCGCGCCACCCGCCCGGATCGAGTCGACGGTCGTCCCACCCGACCCGCTAGACTCGACGAAGAACCACAGCAACCTTTAACCCCGTCCCGTGAGGCGGAGAAGGGAGCGGCGGATGAATACGCGCACCGTCATGCACGATGCCGATATCGCCCGCGCTTTGACGCGCATATCGCACGAGATCCTGGAGTCCAACAAAGGACCGGAAGGACTCGTCCTCCTCGGGATCCCGACCCGCGGCGTCACCCTCGCGAATCGCATCGGCCCTCTCGTCAGCGAGTTCGGTGGTACTGCCGTCCCCGTCGGCTCTCTCGACGTGACGATGTACCGCGACGATCTGCACCGCAACCCGACGCGTGCTCCGCGCAAGACCGAGATCCCCGCCGGGGGCATCGACGGCAAGACCGTCGTCTTGATCGACGACGTCCTGTTCTCGGGTCGCAGCATCCGCGCCGCCCTCGACGCCCTGCAGGACATCGGCCGACCGGCCGCCGTGCGCCTGGCGACGCTCATCGACCGCGGTCACCGCGAGCTGCCGATCCGCCCCGACTTCGTCGGGAAGAACCTCCCCAGCGCCCGTGACGAGCGCGTCAACGTGCGTCTCGCCGAGATCGACGGCATCGAGGAGGTGACGATCGAGTCATGAGGCACCTCCTCGACACCCAGCACCTCTCGCGAGCGGACGCCCTCGAGATCCTCGACGTCGCCGAAGACATGGCCGACACGCAGCGCCGCGAGGTCAAGAAGCTCCCGACTCTGCGCGGCAAGACCGTGGTCAACCTCTTCTTCGAAGACTCCACGCGCACACGCATCTCGTTCGAGGCCGCCGCCAAGCGGCTCTCCGCCGACGTGATCAACTTCTCGGCGAAGGGTTCGAGCGTCAGCAAGGGCGAATCGCTCCAGGACACCGCGCAGACCCTCCAGGCGATGGGGGCGGATGCCGTGGTCATCCGGCACGGGGCGTCCGGTGCCCCGCGGACCCTCGCGACCTCCGGCTGGATCAGCGCGGGCGTCGTCAACGCGGGCGACGGAACGCACGAGCACCCGACCCAGGCCCTGCTCGACGCCTTCACAATCCGCAAACGCCTGTTCGGCGACGACAGCCGCGGCCGTGACCTCAGCGGCATCCGGGTGACGGTCGTCGGCGACGTGCTGCACTCGCGCGTCGCTCGCTCGAACGTCTGGCTGCTGCACACCCTGGGCGCCCACATCACGCTGGTCGCGCCGCCGACGCTGGTTCCGCAGGACGTCAGCGGGTGGCCCGTCGAGATCGACTACGACCTCGATCACGCGATCGCGGCGGGGCCGGACGCGCTCATGATGCTCCGCATCCAGCTCGAGCGCATGTCTGCTGCGTATTTCCCGACTGAACGGGAGTATTCCCGCCGCTACGGTCTCGACGCCCGGCGCTTGGCGGCTCTGCCGGACGGTAGCATTGTGCTGCATCCCGGTCCCATGAACCGGGGTCTGGAGATCTCCGCCGAAGCCGCCGATTCACCTCGCTCGACGGTGCTCGAGCAGGTCACGAACGGTGTCTCCGTGCGGATGGCCGTTCTGTACCTGCTGCTGGCAGGCGAGCGGCCCCACACCGAGAAAGAGGACCTCCGATGAGCCACGCCACCCCCCAGACGCTTCTGGTGCGCGGCGCGCGCATCGAGGGTCAGGATGCCACCGACCTCCTCGTCCGCGACGGGGTCATCGCCGAGACCGGTTCCGCTCTGTCGCACGCGGGCGCCACGGTCGTCGACGCCGACGGGCTCGTCGCCCTCCCCGGCCTGGTCGACCTGCACGTGCACCTGCGCGAGCCCGGGTACGAGGCATCCGAGACGATCCTCACCGGGTCCCGTGCCGCCGCGGCCGGTGGCTTCACCACCGTCTTCGCCATGCCCAACACGTCGCCCGTCGCCGACACGGCGGGCGTGGTCGAGCAGGAACTCGCCCTCGGCGAGGCCGCCGGCTACGTGCACGTGCAGCCGATCGGCGCCGTGACCGTGGGGCAGAAGGGCGAGCGGCTCGCCGAGCTGGGCGCGATGGCCGACTCGCGCGCCCGCGTCCGCGTCTTCAGCGACGACGGCTTCTGCGTCTTCGACCCGCTGATCATGCGGCGAGCGCTGGAATACGTGAAGGCCTTCGACGGCGTCATCGCGCAGCACGCACAGGATCCGCGTCTGACCGAGGGCGCCCAGATGAACGAGGGTGCCGTCTCGGCCGAGCTCGGTCTCGCCGGCTGGCCCGCCGTCGCCGAGGAATCGATCATCGCTCGCGACGTCCTGCTGGCCGAGCACGTCGGTTCGCGGCTGCACGTCTGCCACCTCAGCACCGCGGGTTCGGTCGACATCATCCGCTGGGCCAAGAAGCGCGGCGTCAACGTGACCGCAGAGGTCACCCCGCACCACCTGCTGCTGACCGACGAGCTCGTGCGCGACTACGACGCCCGTTTCAAGGTCAACCCGCCACTGCGCCGAGAAGAAGACGTCCTCGCCGTGCGCGAGGGCCTGGCCGACGGCACGATCGACATCGTGGCCACCGACCACGCTCCGCACCCCACCGAGGCGAAGGCCTGCGAGTGGGCGGCGGCGGCCAACGGCATGGTCGGCCTCGAGAGCGCTCTGCGGGTCGTCCACCACGCCATGGTCGAGACGGGTCTGATGAGCTGGGACGACGTGGCCCGCGTGATGTCGGCGACCCCCGCGCGCATCGGTCGCCTCGACGGCCACGGCACCCCGGTGGCCGCGGGACAGCCCGCCACTTTCACACTGTACGACCCGCGGCCCTCCCGCCCCTTCGGTGTCGGCGACCTCGCGGGTCGCAGCACCAACTCGCCCTACCTGGGCCGGGATCTGCCCGGAGACGTGCGCTGGACCGTGCGGGGCGGCATCCCGACCGTCGTCGACGGTGCCGTGCTCGACGCCCCCGGAGCGCTCTCGTGAGCCGTGAGGGCGCCCTCCTCGTCATGATCGGCGTGGCCGTCGTGCTGCTGGCCCTGCTCGCGTGGGCCTGGGTGCGACGAACGCGGCGCGATGCGCGCTACTCCGCCCCGGTGGGGGAGCTGCCCGCGAACGCCGTCGAGACGGCGGTGTTCTCGGGGCTCTACGTCGCCACGACCCGACACGACGAGCCGCTCGAGCGCCTCGCGATCAGGGGCCTCGGCTTCCGCTCCCGCGTCGACGTCACCGTCACGACCGCCGGCGTCGCCCTCGACCTGCAGGGCCAGCCCCGCATCGCGCTCACCCGCGACCGCCTCATCGACGCAGCTCAAGCCACGGTCGCCATCGACCGCGTTGTCGAGCGTGACGGCCTGACGCGCGTCAGCTGGCGCATCGACGACGACACGATCGTCGACACCTACCTCCGACCCCAGGATGCCTCGGCGAAAGCCCTCGCCGACGCCATTCGTCCCCTCATCCCCACGACAGGAAGCGACGCATGACCGCCCTGATCCCTTCCTCGCGCCTCACGCGAGACCCCGCCGTCCTCGTGCTCGAAGACGGCACCCGCTACACCGGCCGTGCCTACGGCGCGCGCGGCGAGACCCTCGGCGAGGTCGTCTTCGCCACCGGCATGACCGGCTACCAGGAGACGATCACCGACCCCTCGTACGCGGGCCAGATCGTGCTGCAGACCGCCCCCCACATCGGCAACACCGGGGTGAACGACGAAGACCCCGAGTCGCGGCGCATCTGGGTCGCCGGCTACGTCGTGCGCGATCCCTCGCGCATGGTGTCGAACTGGCGTGCCGACCGCTCGCTCGACGACGCGCTCGTCGAGGACGGGATCGTCGGCATCTCGGGCATCGACACCCGCGCCGTCACCCGCCGCATCCGCTCCTCGGGCAGCATGCGCGGCGGCGTCTTCTCGGGCGAGGCGGCGACCCTGGATGCCGAGGAGCAGCTGCGACGCGTACGCGAGGCCCCGAGCATGGCCGGCCGCAACCTCTCCGCCGAGGTCTCGGTGAGCGAGGTCGAGGTCACCCCGGCCACGGCCGAGCGCCTCGGCAACCTCGCCGTACTCGATCTCGGAGTGAAGCGCTCCACGGTCGTGAACCTGGCCGCCCGCGGGTTCGACGTGCACGTGTTCCCGCAGTCCGCCACGATCGAGCAGATCCGCGCGATCGAGCCGGTCGCGGCGTTCTACTCGAACGGCCCCGGTGACCCCGCGGCATCCGACCGGCACGTCGAGCTGCTGCGCGAGGTGCTGAGCGACGGACTGCCGTTCTTCGGCATCTGCTTCGGCAACCAGCTGCTCGGCCGCGCCCTCGGCTTCGGCACCTACAAGCTGCCGTTCGGACACCGCGGCATCAACCAGCCCGTGCTCGACAAGACCACCGGCCGCGTCGAGATCACCTCGCAGAACCACGGCTTCGCCGTCGAGGCCCCGCTCGACCAGGTCATCGACAGCCCGAACGGCTTCGGCCGCGTCGAGGTGAGCCACATCGGCCTCAACGACAACGTCGTGGAGGGTCTGCGCGCCCTCGACATCCCCGCCTTCAGCGTCCAGTACCACCCCGAGGCCGCCTCCGGCCCGCACGACGCCAACTACCTGTTCGACCGCTTCCGCGACATGGTGATCGCGAACCAGGAGACCAAGACCAATGCCTAAGCGCGACGACATCAACTCCGTCCTCGTCATCGGCTCCGGCCCGATCGTCATCGGTCAGGCCTGCGAGTTCGACTACTCCGGCACCCAGGCGTGCCGAGTGCTCCGCGAGGAGGGGGTGCGCGTCATCCTCGTCAACTCCAACCCGGCGACGATCATGACCGACCCCGACTTCGCCGACGCGACCTACATCGAGCCGATCACCCCCGAGGTCATCGAATCGATCATCGCCAAAGAGAAGCCGGATGCCGTGCTCCCCACGCTCGGCGGTCAGACCGCGTTGAACGCGGCGATCCAGCTGCACAAGCGCGGAATCCTCGAGAAGTACGACGTCGAGCTCATCGGCGCGGACTTCGACGCGATCAACAGAGGCGAGGACCGCCAGATCTTCAAGGAGCTCGTCATCGAGGCGGGCGCTGATGTCGCGGCATCCGTCATCTGCCATTCCATGGACGAGCTGCTCGCGGGTGCCGAGAAGCTCGGCTACCCCCTGGTGGTGCGTCCCTCCTTCACCATGGGCGGTCTCGGCTCGGGCTTCGCGTACGACGAGGCCGACCTCCGCCGCATCGGCGGCGCGGGCCTGCACGACTCGCCCACGAGCGAGGTGCTGCTCGAGGAGTCGATCCTCGGATGGAAGGAATACGAGCTCGAACTCATGCGCGACACCGCCGACAACACGGTGGTCGTCTGCTCGATCGAGAACGTCGACCCGGTCGGCGTGCACACCGGCGACTCGATCACCGTGGCTCCCGCCCTCACGCTGACCGACCGCGAGTACCAGCGACTGCGCGACATCGGCATCGACATCATCCGCGCGGTCGGCGTCGACACCGGTGGCTGCAACATCCAGTTCGCGGTCGACCCGGCGAGCGGTCGCATCATCGTCATCGAGATGAACCCCCGCGTGTCGCGCTCGTCGGCGCTGGCATCGAAGGCCACGGGCTTCCCGATCGCCAAGATCGCCGCGAAGCTCGCGATCGGCTACCGCCTCGACGAGATCCCCAACGACATCACCAAGGTGACCCCGGCCAGCTTCGAGCCCACGCTCGACTACGTCGTGGTGAAGGTGCCGCGCTTCAACTTCGAGAAGTTCCCCGCCGCCGACACCACCCTCACCACCACCATGAAGTCGGTGGGCGAGGCCATGGCGATCGGCCGCAACTACACCACCGCCTTGCAGAAGGCCCTCCGCTCGCTCGAGAAGCGCGGCTCGAGCTTCCACTGGGGCGAGGAGTCGCGCTCGGTGCAGGAGCTGCTCGAGATCGCGAAGACCCCGACCGACGGGCGCATCGTCGTGCTGCAGCAGGCGCTGCGCAAGGGCGCGACGGCCGAGCAGGCCTTCGACGCCACGGCCATCGACCCGTGGTTCATCGACCAGATGGTGCTCATCAACGAGGTCGCCGCCTTCATCGGCGAGGCTTCGGAACTGGATGCCGACACCCTCCGCGTCGCGAAGGAGCACGGTTTCAGCGACGCCCAGATCGCCCAGATCCGCGGCCTCGACGAAGCCGAGGTGCGCGAGATCCGTTACGCACTCGACGTGCGCCCGGTCTACAAGACCGTCGACACGTGCGCGGGGGAGTTCCCGGCTCTCACGCCGTACCACTACTCCTCGTACGACGCCGAGACCGAGGTCACGCCCTCCGAGCGCACCAAGGTCGTCATCATCGGCTCGGGCCCCAACCGCATCGGTCAGGGCGTCGAGTTCGACTACTCGTGCGTTCACGCCTCGTTCGCGCTTTCGGACGCCGGGTACGAGACGGTCATGGTCAACTGCAACCCCGAGACCGTGTCGACCGACTACGACACCTCCGATCGCCTGTACTTCGAGCCGCTGACGCTCGAGGACGTGCTCGAGGTGCTGCACGCCGAGAGCCAGTCGGGCACCATCCTCGGTGTCGTCTGCCAGCTCGGTGGTCAGACGCCGCTGGGCCTGGCGAAGGGCATCGAGGCTGCGGGCTACACCATCCTCGGCACCAGCCCCGAGGCGATCGACCTCGCCGAGGAGCGCGAACTGTTCTCGCGCCTGCTCGACGACGCCGGTCTCGTGGCCCCGCGCAACGGCACCGCGATCGACGTCGAGGGCGCCGTGACCGTGGCCGAGGAGATCGGCTACCCCGTGCTGGTGCGCCCGAGCTTCGTGCTCGGTGGTCGCGGCATGGAGATCGTCTACTCGACGGAGGCCCTGCGCGACTACTTCGTCCGGGTCGCCGATCAGGCGATCATCGGCCCGGGTCTCCCGCTCCTCGTCGACCGCTTCCTCGACGACGCGATCGAGCTCGACGTCGACGCGCTGTTCGACGGCACCGACCTGTACATCGGCGGTGTCATGGAGCACCTCGAGGAAGCCGGCATCCACTCCGGCGACTCCTCGTGCACGCTGCCGCCGGTCTCGCTCGGTCGCACCGAGGTCGACCGCGTCCGCGAAGCGACCCTCGCGATCGCGAAGGGCGTCGGCGTCCGCGGTCTGCTGAACGTGCAGTTCGCGATCTCGGCGGGGGTCCTCTACGTCATCGAGGCGAACCCGCGCGCGAGTCGCACCGTGCCGTTCGTGTCGAAGGCTCTCGGCATCCCGCTCGCGAAGGCCGCCAGCCGCATCATGGCCGGCAACACCGTCGCCGAGCTCATCGCCGAGGGTCTGCTGCCCGAGCAGGACGGCTCGCGCGTGCCGCTCGACGCTCCCGTCGCGGTCAAAGAGGCCGTGCTGCCGTTCAAGCGGTTCCGCACCGCCGACGGCCACACCGTCGACTCGGTGCTCGGGCCCGAGATGCGCTCGACCGGTGAGGTCATGGGCATCGACCGCGACTTCCCGACGGCGTTCGCGAAGTCGCAGGAAGCCGCCTACGGCGGGATGCCGACCTCCGGCACCGTCTTCATCTCGGTCGCCGACGCCGACAAGCGCGCGGTCATCCTGCCCGCCCACCGACTGCAGGAGCTCGGCTTCGAGCTCGTGGCGACCGAGGGAACGGCGGAGATCCTGGCCCGCAACGGCATCCGCGTGAAGGTCGTCGAGAAGTACTCCGAAACGCAGGGCTCCGGTCAGCGCAACGTGGTCGACCTGATCAACGCCGGCGAGATCGACATGATCGTCAATACGCCTTCGGGCGGCACCGCCCGAGCCGACGGTTACGAGATCCGCGCGGCCGCCGTGGCGGCCGACAAGGCCCTGTTCACGACGATGGCCGTGCTCGGCGCCGCCGTGAGCGCCCTCGGCGCGATGAAGGACGGCTTCGGAGTGCGCAGCCTCCAGGAGTACGCCGTGGATCGCGCGGGGCGCCTGTGAGCGACACGTTCGGACAGCGCCTCAGCGCCGCCCTCGATCTGCACGGCGCCCTGTGCGTCGGCATCGACCCCCACGCCGCGCTGCTGTCGGCGTGGGGGCTGGATGCCACCGCCGAGGGCGCGCGCGCCTTCGGGCTGCGGGTGGTCGAGGCCGCCCGCGGCCGGGTCGGCGTGGTCAAGCCCCAGGTGGCGTTCTACGAGCGCTACGGTTCGCGCGGTTTCGCCGCGCTGGAGGACGTGATGGCGGCGGCCCGCGACGCGGGACTTCTCGTGATCGCCGACGCGAAGCGGGGTGACATCGGTACGACCATGGAAGGCTATGCCCACGCGTGGCTCGAGCCCGGCGCTCCCCTCGAAGCGGATGCCGTGACCCTGTCGCCCTACATGGGCGCCGACTCGTTGCGCGACACGCTGTCGCTCGCGGTGCACCACGGCAAGGGCACGTTCGTGCTGACCGCGACGAGCAATCCCGAAGCCCGCGCCCTGCAGAGCGCGATCGTCGACGACGCGCAGGCCGTGGGCGACCACGAGCACGTCGCCGCGCGCGTCGCGCACGATGTCAACCAGGCCAACATCGGCGCGCCCGGGGCCCTCGGCCCCGTGGGCGTCGTCGTCGGAGCCACGGTGGATCGTTCCGCCTTCGGTCTCGGAGACGTGGCCCTGGCGGGGATGCCCATCCTCGCCCCCGGTTTCGGGGCGCAGGGAGCGGCCCCGGCCGATCTGCGCCGCCTCTTCGGCTACGTCGCCAAGGCCGTCGTGGCCAACGAGAGCCGGAGCATCCTCGCGGTCGGACCCGACCGTCTCGCCGCCCGCATCGATGAGCGCGCCGCGCTCTACCGGGAGTCCCTGCATGGCTGAAACCCGTCGTCCACCCGAGGTCGATCGCGCCGCCGCCTCGCGCCGCGCGGTCGAGGCCCGTCGCGAGCGCGCCGCGCTCAAGCGCGACGTGTCGACCCGCGTCATCTCGCCGCAGGAGCTGCTGCGCCGGGGGCTCGCCGACCCGCTCTCCGCGGCCGGCGCGATGCGCGTGACCGAGTTCCTGACGGCGATCCCCGCGATCGGCGAGAGCAAACGCGATCGCATCCTCGCGTCGCTCTCGATCTCGCCGGTCAAGCGCCTCGGCGGGCTCGGCACGCGGCAACGGAATGCCCTGCGGGAGTACCTCGACACGCGTTGGCCCGAGCCCGCCCCGCGCGAGGGCCGCAGTCGCCTCGTCGTGCTCGCCGGCCCGACCGCGGTGGGCAAGGGCACGGTCGCCGCGCATGTCAAGGCGAACTACCCCCAGATCCACCTCTCGGTCTCCGCCACCACTCGCGCGCCCCGCCCGGGCGAGGTCGAGGGGGAGCACTACTACTTCGTCGACGACGCCGAGTTCGACCGTCTGATCGCCGAGGGGGAGCTGTTGGAGTGGGCCGTGGTTCACAACAAGAACCGCTACGGCACTCCGCGCGCGCCCATCGAGCGTGTCCTCGCCGAGGGCGGCACGGCGCTTCTCGAGATCGACCTGCAGGGTGCCCGCCAGGTGCGCGCGGCCGATCCTTCGGCGACCCTCGTCTTCCTGCTCCCGCCGAGTTGGGACGAACTCGTCCAGCGTCTCGTCGGGCGCGGGACAGAGGATGCCGAGGAGCGCGCCCGGCGCCTGCGCACAGCCCGTGTGGAACTGGCGGCGCAGAACGAGTTCGACTACCGCGTCGTGAACGAGGACGTCGCCTCGGCCGCCGCCGAGGTCGTCGCTCTCGCCGCGGCGCAGCAGTGAGCTCCGCGTCTCGTCGTCGGGGGCGGGTTCTGGCGCTCGGGGCGTGACACGTACGCCCCGATGCGCCGAATACGCCTCGAACCGAGACGACGAGACCCACCCGACACCCCTCGGCACAGGCCGGGCCGGCGTCGGCTAGAATGATCAGATGCTTCGGCGCCCCGAGCGCCGCATCCACCCCATCCCGCCGAACCAGGAGGTTCCCCATGGCCGGACGTGACAAGGGCATCATCGACCCGCCCATCGACGCTCTGCTCGACAAGGTCGACTCGAAGTATCAGCTCGTCATCTACGCGTCCAAGCGCGCGCGTCAGATCAACGACTACTACTCCGACCTGCACGAGGGAAACCTCTTCGACAACGTGGGACCGCTGGTCGACTCCACCGTCGAAGACAAGCCCCTCACGATCGCGCTGCACGAGATCCACGAAGACAAGCTGCGTCTGCGCGCAGCGGAGTAATCCACAGCCTGCACACTCTCGTGATCTGTTCACAGATGTGACGATGCCCCGGGCGGCTCTGCGCCACCCGGGGCATACTTGTGCCCATCCCCGCCCCACACTTCTCCGGAGTCGTTTTGACCGACCTGCGCCTGTTCACGTCCGAGTCCGTCACCGAGGGTCACCCCGACAAGATCTGCGACCAGATCTCCGACAGCATCCTCGACGCCATCCTCACCGAGGACCCCACCGGTCGCGTGGCCGTCGAGACCCTCGTCACCACGGGGCTCGTGCACGTCGCGGGAGAGGTGTCGACCAGCGCCTACGTCGAGATCCCCGCGATCGTGCGCGATGTGGTCAACCGCATCGGGTACACCTCGAGCGACACCGGCTTCGACGGTGAATCGTGCGGCGTCTCGGTGTCGATCGGGGCGCAGTCCTCCGATATCGCCGCGGGCGTCAACAAGGCGTTCGAGCAGCGTGAGCGCGGCTCCGTCGATCCGCGCGACCTCCAGGGGGCCGGCGACCAGGGCATCATGTTCGGGTTCGCCACCAACGAGACGCCCCAGCTCATGCCCATGGCCGCCTGGACCGCCCACCGGATCGCGGAGCGTCTGGCATCCGTGCGCAAAGACGGGTCGCTGCCGTTCCTCCGCCCCGACGGCAAGACGCAGGTGACCCTCGGCTACGACGGCCTCGTGCCGCGCACGGTCGACTCCGTCGTGCTGTCGACGCAGCACCACCCCGACATCTCTCAAGAAGATCTGCGCGCCGAGGTGCAGGCCGCCGTCATCGACCCGGTGCTGGCCGAGACGGGCCTCGAGCTGCCCGACGTGAAGTACTACATCAACCCCGCCGGTCCGTTCGTCATCGGCGGGCCGAAGGGAGACGCGGGTCTCACGGGTCGCAAGATCATCATCGACACCTACGGCGGCGCCTCACGTCACGGCGGCGGCGCCTTCAGCGGCAAGGACCCGTCGAAGGTCGACCGTTCGGCCGCGTACGCCATGCGCTGGGTCGCGAAGAACGCGGTCGCCGCGGGCCTCGCCGACCGTCTCGAGGTGCAGATCGCCTACGCGATCGGCAAGGCCAACCCCGTGGGGCTGTACGTGGAGTCGTTCGGCACCGCTCACGTGGCCGACGAGGCCATCGTGCGCGCGATCCGCGAGGTCTTCGATCTGCGTCCCGCCGCGATCGTCGACCAGCTCGACCTGCTGCGCCCGATCTACGCCCAGACCGCGACGTACGGCCACTTCGGCCGTGAGCTGCCCGACTTCACGTGGGAGCGCACCGACCGCGTCGACGAGCTGCGTACCGCCGCCGGACTCTGAGAGTGCGTGGGGGAGTACGCCCCGGCACCGACGACCGCCGCCGCACCCGGGAAGTGAGCTCATGAGCGAGCGTCGCGTGGCGCGCGTGCAACTCGAGTCGCCCGTCCCGCAGCTCGACCGGCTGTTCGACTACGCCGTCCCGCACCCGCTGGTCGCCGATATCGCCCCGGGGGTCCGGGTGAAGGTGCCCCTTCGCTCGGCCGGTCGCATGATGGACGCCTTCGTCATCGAGGTCGTCGCCGACGACGGCTCGGAGCGACCGCTCTCGTCGGTCGAGGCGGTCGTGTCGCCGATGCCCGTCCTGCCCGAGCGCCTGTACACGCTGGCGCGGCGTGTAGCCGATCGCGCAGCAGGATCGATCAGCGACATCCTGCGTCTCGCGGTGCCCAAACGCATGGTCCGCGCCGAGAAGGCCTGGGCCGCAGCCCCCGCGCCCACCGCCCCCGAGGTCGTTCCCGCCGCACACGAACGCGCCGTCGCGCTCCTCGCCCCCTACGCGGGGCTCGCCGCCGCCCTCGACGCCGGCGAGAGGATCGCGATCGACGCCCCTCCGCACCCGCACGCGGAGCTGCCGCGCGGGGCGTGGGCGGATCTCCTCGCCGCCGCCGCCGTGCAGACGCTCGCCCGGGGGCGCAGTGCCGTGCTCGTCGTCCCCGACTATCGTGATCAAGCTCAGCTCCTGGCGGCGCTGGGCGAGATCGTGAGTGCGGATGCCATCGTGCGCGACGACTCCGATCAGTCCGGGCCCGCGCGTTACGCGCAGTACCTCCGTACCCTCGCGCCCGTGCCCTGCATCGTCGTCGGCCGTCGCTCAGCGGTCTACGCCCCCGCTCACGACACCGGTCTCGTCGCGGTCTGGGACGACGGGGACACGCTCCTGTCCGAACCCCTCGCCCCCGGAGTGCACGCGCGCGACGCTGCCCTGGTGCGTCAGGAGATCGAGGGTTCGGCGCTGCTCTTCGCCGGCCACACCCGGACAACCGACGTGCAGCGCCTCGTCGAGGTCGGCTACGTCCGGGAGATCCCCCAGACGCGGCGCCCGAGCCCGCGCGTGGTCCTCAGCGCCACGCGCGAAGGCGAGCAGCGGCAGTCGAGGGTGCCGTCGTCGGCATTCGCCGCCGCACGAGAGGCTCTGCAGCACGGTCCGGTGCTCGTGCAGGTCGCCCGTCCCGGCTATGCCCCCTCCCTCGTCTGCGCTGACTGCCGCCGCCCCGCGCGCTGCCCGCACTGCGCCGGCCCCCTGCGCGCGGCTCGTCCCGGAGCGACGCCGGTTTGCGCCTGGTGCGGCCGCAGCGCCCACGCCTGGGCGTGCGGACACTGCGGCTCGACGAAACTGCGCATGGCGTCGTCGGGCAGCGAGCGCACCGCCGACGAGCTCGGCCGCGCCTTCCCGAACACCCGGGTGATCGTCGCCGACGGCGCCCACCCCGTCACCGAGGTCGACGCCGCCCCCGCCCTCGTCATCGCCACGCGCGGCGCCGAACCCCTCGCCCGGGGCGGCTATCGTGCCGTGATCCTGCTCGACGGCGACCGCATGCTGCAGAACGAGGCCCTGCGCATCGGCGAGCACTGCCTCCGGTGGTGGTCGAACGCCGCCGCTCTGGCCGCTCCGGGAGCCCCCGTGCACCTCGTCGGAGTCGCCGGCCCCGTCGCACGAGCCCTCGCCACCTGGACGCAGTCCGCCTATGCTCGCGCCGAACTCATCGATCGCGCGCCGCTGCGCATGCCCCCGGCGGTGCGGGTCGCGAGCGTCGACGGACACGCCCGGAGCGTCGACGTGCTGCTGGAATCCCTGCGGGAGAGCGTCCCCGACCTCGACGCCCTCGCGGTCCTGGGTCCGGTCGACACGTCCACCGACCCCCATTCCTCCTCGTCGCGCGCCCTGGTGCGCTTCGACTACGCACACGGCCGGGCGGTGGCAGAGGCACTGCGGGCAGGTGTCATCACCGATGCCCTGCGCGCTCGTAAGTCGCGCAAAGATCGCGGCCCCCAACCGCGCAGTACGCTCAGAGTCCGCCTCGACATCCCCGAGCCCGACCTCTGAGCGCCGTGCCACCCCGTCCGTCCGCTCCCGAGAGTCTGAGGAGACCCATGCGCCTCGTCTTCGCCGGCACCCCCGCCGTCGCCGTCCCCTCTCTGCGTGCCCTGGCATCCGGCACACACGAGATCGCGGCCGTCGTCACCCGCAGCGACGCTCCGCTCGGACGCAAGCGCGTTCTCACCCCCTCGCCGGTCGCGCGGGCCGCCGAAGAACTCGACATCCCGCTCATCAAGGCCGATCGGCTCGACGCCGAGGTCACCTCCCGGATCGCGGCCCTCGAGCCGGAGCTCGGTGTGATCGTGGCCTACGGCGGTCTCGTCCGTGAGCCGCTGCTCTCGACGCCCGCGCACGGGTGGATCAACCTGCATTTCTCCCTGCTCCCGCGCTGGCGCGGCGCTGCCCCCGTGCAGCGCGCACTCATGGCCGGCGACGCGG
Source organism: Microbacterium sp. AG157 (assembly GCF_003385695.1). Classification (NCBI taxonomy): domain Bacteria; kingdom Bacillati; phylum Actinomycetota; class Actinomycetes; order Micrococcales; family Microbacteriaceae; genus Microbacterium; species Microbacterium sp. AG157. The sequence goes on along the minus strand of NZ_QRDK01000004.1, from coordinate 35,252 downwards.
TCACGGGAGCGAGCGTCTTTCAGCTGGTCGCCGCGCTCGACGCCGGAGACGTGTTCGCCGAGGAGCGCTACGACATCCCCGCCGGGGCGACCTCGGCCGATCTGCTCGACGCCCTCGCCGAGATCGGCGCTCCGCTTCTCGCGCGCGTCGTCGACGGCATCGCCGACGGCACCGCAGTCGCCGCTCCGCAGCAGGGCGAACCCACCCTCGCCCCCAAGCTCACGCTCGACGACGGCGCCCTCGATCTGACCCGGGATGCCGAGAGCCTCCTGCACCAGATCGCCGGGGTCACCCCCGAGCCCGGCGCGCACACCACGCTCGACGGCGCCCGGGTGAAGGTGCTGCGCGCCGCCCCCGCGGACGCTCCGCCGCTCCCGCCCGGCCGAGTCACGGCGTCCGCAAAAGACGTGCTCGTGGGCACGGGAACCACGCCCCTGCGGCTCGAGACGGTCCAGCCGGCCGGCAAGGGCGCGATGCCGGCCGGCGACTGGTTCCGCGGCCTGCGGTCGAGCGAGCCGGTGCTGGGCGCATGAACGTGCAGGGAGCACGTGCCGTCGCCTTCGACGTGTTGCGGGCGGTGTCGGAGGACGGGGCCTACGCCAATCTCCTCCTGCCGCACGCCATCGCGCGACAGCGGCTGGATGCCAAGGACGCGGGGCTCGCGACCGAGTTGACGTACGGCACTCTTCGTCGCCGCGGCACATACGACGCGATCATCGCGACCGCGGCCGACCGCTCGATCGACCGGATCGATCCCGCCGTGCTCGACGCCGTGCGCCTCGGCGTGCACCAGTTACTGTCGACCCGCGTGGCGTCCCACGCCGCCGTGAACGAGTCCGTCGAGCTCGCTCGTCGCCACGGCGGTGGGAAGGGCGCTGCGGGCTTCGCGAACGCGGTGCTGCGTCGCGTCTCGCGCGACAACCCCGGCGAGTGGATGCAGCGCATCGCCACCGGTGCCCGCAGCGACGACGAGCGCATCGGGCTGACGACCTCGCACCCCGTGTGGATCGTGCGGGCGCTGCGTCGTGCCCTGACCGCCGAGGGCCGCGCCGACGAACTCGAGGGGCTGCTCGAGGCCGACAACGTCGCCCCGCGCGTCGCCATGATCGCCCTCCCGGGCCTCGCCGAGGTACCCGAAGACGCCACAGCGGCGAGATACGCTCCGACCGCTTTCACCACGCGCGGGGGAGACCCCGAGGGCCTCATCCGTTCGTCGCAGGGTCGTATCCGTGTGCAGGACGAGGGCTCTCAGCTCGCGGCCCTCGCCCTCAGCCGCGCCCTGCCGGTGCGAGAGGACGAGCGCTGGCTCGACCTGTGCGCGGGCCCGGGGGGCAAGACCGCGCTGCTCGCGGCCGAAGCCCTCGCGCACGGCGCGCACCTCGACGCCAACGAGATCTCCCCGGCCCGGGCGGGGTTGGTGCGCCAGGCCGTGGCATCCGTTCCCCTCGACGTCGACGTCAGCGAAGAGGACGGGCGCGAGCGCGCGGCCCGAATGCCGGGGAGGTACGACCGCGTCCTCGTCGACGCCCCGTGCACGGGGATCGGCGCGCTGCGTCGCCGCCCCGAGGCCCGGTGGCGTAAGACCCCGGCCGACGTGCCCGACCTCACCGCCCTGCAGCAGGAACTCGTGCTCGCCGCGTTCGAGGCGCTGAAGCCCGGCGGAGTGGTCGCCTACGTCACCTGCTCCCCGCACCTGGCCGAGACGTCGGGCGTTCTGGCCGAGGTCAAGCGTGCGTTGGGCGACGCCGCCGAAGAGCTCGACGCCCGCGCCGTCGTCCGCGAGATCGCGCGCGACGAGATCGATCTGCCCGATCAGGCCGACGGATCTTTGCGTGCGCAGCTGTGGCCCCACCGGCACGGGACCGACGCGATGTCGATCGCTCTGCTCCGCAAGCGCTGAGGCCGAGTCTCCGCCCGCGCGGTCGCCGCGATTCTTCGCGCCACCGCCGGAACGGGCAGACCTCTCCGACGCGCGACGCGAGGGCGACGACCCGCACGCCCATAATGGTCGGGTGCCTACCGACGCCCCGCGCATCAACCCGAGTATCCTCGCCGCCGACTTCGTGAACATGGAAGCCGAGCTCGCACGCATCGCGGGCGCCGACTTCGTGCACGTCGACGTGATGGACAACCATTTCGTGCCGAATCTGACCTTCGGCCCGCAGATGGTCGGACGCATTCAAGAGACGAGCCCCGTGCCGCTGGATGTGCACCTGATGATCGACGACCCCGACCGCTGGGCCCCGGCGTACGCCGAGCTGGGTGCGGCATCCGTCACCTTCCATCTCGAGGCCGCGGCGTCGCCCGTCGCCCTCGCCCGGCAGCTGCGCTCGATCGGCGCCCGAGCCGGAGTGGCGGTCAAGCCCGGGACGCCCGTCGAGAATCTCTTCGACTCGCTCAACGAGTTCGACCAGATCCTCGTCATGACGGTCGAGCCCGGATTCGGGGGCCAGTCCTTCATGCCCGAGACCATGCCCAAGCTCCGCACGCTCGCCGACGAGGCGAGACGGCGAGGCTCGAGCGTCTGGCTGCAGGTCGACGGCGGTGTCGGCGAGTCGACGATCGCGCAGGCCGCCGAAGCCGGGGCGGACACCTTCGTCGCCGGCTCCGCGGTCTTCGGCGCCGACGACCCCGACCGCGCGATCCAGTCCCTGCGCGCCTCGGCCGCCCGCCACCGCCACTGACGGTCGGGGCCGCTCGGTCGCCCCGCCATCTCCGGCCGCGGCTGCACCCCCCGCATAAACGCGATCCACGCGCATAAACGCGCTCTCCCCGCGTTTACGCGCGCGAATAGCGTTTATGCGTGCCCGGGAACCCGCTCCGGCTACATCCGGCGTCGTGCGCGTCCCTCCGCGCACCAGCCGGCACCCGCACCACCCGCATCCGGCACCCGGCCCCGCGGACCCCGCACCCGCACCACCCGCATCCGGCACCCGGCCCCGCGGACCCCGCGCGCGCACCACCCGCACCGCGCACCAGCACCGCACGCACACGCACCCCGAACAACCCGCACCTCTCATCGCGCTCATAAACGCGATCCACGCGCATAAACGCGCTCTCCCCGCGTTTACGCGCGCGCAGAGCGTTTATGCGTGAGAGCGCCGGATGCCGGGACCCGGGGGCTCCGCGGGCAGCCCCACCCCCGCCGACCCGATACCCTGGACAGGTGAAGACCTTCGACGACCTGTTCGCGGAACTCAGCGCCAAGGCCGTCGAGCGACCCGAGGGATCCGGCACCGTCGCGCAGCTCGACGCCGGCGTGCACGCGATCGGCAAGAAGATCGTCGAAGAGGCAGCCGAAGTGTGGATGGCCGCCGAGTACGAGTCCGACGCCGCCGCGGCCGAAGAGATCTCGCAGCTGCTCTACCACCTGCAGACGCTCATGCTCGCGAAGGGCCTGTCGCTCGAGGACGTCTACCGACATCTCTGAGCCGCGCTCTCGACCCCCAGCTCCCTTCGAAACGAAAGCCCCCGACATGCTGCGCATCGCCGTGCCGAACAAGGGGTCGCTCGCCGAGACCGCCGCCGAGATGCTCTCGGAGGCCGGATACACCGGACGACGCGACTCGAAAGACCTGTACACCGTCGACCCCGTCAACGAGGTCGAGTTCTTCTACCTCCGTCCGCGCGACATCGCGACCTACGTCGGCTCGGGCGCGCTCGATGTCGGCATCACCGGCCGCGACCTGCTGCTCGACGCCCGCATGCCCGGCGCCCGAGAGGTCGAGTCGCTCGGCTTCGCCGGCTCCACGTTCCGCTTCGCCGGCCGCCCCGGCCGTTTCACCGACGTGCAGGACCTCCAGGGCCTGCGCGTCGCGACCGCCTATCCGGGTCTGGTCGATGCGTTCCTCGACGAGCGCGGCATCGCCGTCGACATCGTCCCGCTCGATGGAGCCGTCGAGTCCGCCGTCCAGCTCGGAGTGGCGGATGCCGTGGCCGACGTCGTCTCGACCGGCACGACGCTGCGTCAGGCGGGGCTCGAGATCTTCGGGCCGGTGCTGCTCGAGAGCGACGCCGTCCTGATCTCGGGCCCGAACGAGGTCGAGGGAACCGAGACGCTCCTGCGGCGCCTGCGCGGTGTCCTGGCGGCGCGCAAGTACGTGCTGGTCGACTACGACCTGCCCGCGGACCTCGTCGACCAGGCGATCGCCGTGGCCCCGGGCCTGGAGTCGCCGACGATCTCGCCGCTGCGCGACCCCGAATGGGTCGCCGTGCGCGTCATGAGCCCGCGGCGCGACGTCAACCGCGTCATGGACGAGCTCTACGCGATCGGCGCACGCGCGATCCTCGTCACCGAGATCCTCGCCGCGAGGCTCTGATGACCCTCGCGCGTCGCGTGATCCCGTGCCTCGACGTCGCGGGCGGCCGCGTCGTGAAGGGCGTCAACTTCCTCGACCTCCGCGACATGGGCGACCCGGTCGAGCTCGCGAAGCTCTACTTCGACCAGGGCGCCGACGAGGTCACGTTCCTCGATGTCACCGCCACGGTCGACGAGCGCTCGACGACGTACGACGTCGTCCGCCGCACGGCCGAGCAGGTCTTCATCCCGCTGACGGTCGGCGGGGGAGTGCGCTCCGACGACGATGTCGCCCGCCTGCTCGCGGTCGGCGCCGACAAGATCGGCGTGAACTCGGCCGCGATCGCGCGCCCCGACCTCATCGGCGAGATCGCCGACCGCTTCGGCGCACAGGTCATCGTGCTCTCGCTCGACGTGAAGCGTTCGGCATCCACTCCCTCCGGTTTCGTGGTGACCACCCACGGCGGCCGCACCGAGACGACCCTCGACGCCCTCGAATGGGCGCGCGAGGCCGTCGAGCGCGGAGCGGGGGAACTGCTGGTCAACTCCATCGACGCCGACGGCACGAAGCAGGGCTTCGATCTCGAGCTGGTCCGTCTCATGCGCCAGGTCGCCGCCGTGCCGGTCATCGCCTCGGGGGGTGCGGGCGCGCTCGAGCACTTCGCCCCGGCGATCCAGGCCGGCGCGGACGCCGTGCTGGCGGCATCCGTGTTCCACTCCGGCCAGCTGAGCGTCGGACAGGTGAAGGACGCCATGGCGGCCGAAGGGATCGAGGTGCGCCGATGAGCGTCGACCGCGTGAAGTACGACGCCGACGGCCTTGTGGCCGCGGTGATCCAGCAGTTCGACTCGCGCGAGGTGCTGATGGTCGGGTGGATGGATGCCGAGGCCCTGAACCGCACGCTCACGACCGGCCGTGTGACATTCTGGTCGCGCTCGCGCGGGGAGTACTGGCGCAAGGGCGACACCTCGGGCCACATCCAGCTCGTCAAGGGCGCGCGCCTCGACTGCGACGGCGACACCCTGCTCATCGAGGTCGACCAGATCGGCGCCGCGTGCCACACGGGCGATCACACGTGCTTCGACGCCGACGACCTGCATCCGGTCGTGGGGGAGAGCTGATGCGTCGTGCCCGTTCGACGGCGGTGCTGGCGATGCTGCTGGCCGGAGCGATCGGCGTGATCGCCTCGACGCAGACCTGGATCGACGTCACCCTCGACGACGGCGCCCAGCAGACCCTGGCCGTACCGGGTGCCGAGGCGCTCCCGGTGCTCACCCCGTTGAGTCTGGCCGCGCTCGCTCTCGGCGCCGCCCTCTCGATCGTCGGGCCGGTGCTGCGTCACGTCTTCGGCGCTCTCGGTCTGCTGATCGCCGCCTTCATCGGTATCGGCACCGCGCAGATCCTCCTCGCGACCCCGGTCTCGGCGACCGCGGCGACCGTCACCGACGCGACGGGCATCTCGGGAACGAATGCCGTGGCCTCCCTCGTGCGCGATCTCGCGCTGACGCCGTGGCCCGCCGTGACGTTGGTCGCTCAGATCGTCCTGCTCTCGGCATCCGTCTTCACCCTCGTCACCGCGCGCCGGTGGGCCTCCGGCGCGAGCCGCAAGTACCGGACCGCGGACGAGACGGGAGGCGACACCGGTCGACCGCACGACGCGATCGACTCCTGGGACGATCTCTCGCGCGGCGACGACCCCACCGCCTGAGCGCGGTGGGCGCATCGCCCGCCCGGCGAGATCCCCCGATGAACGGGCGCTGCCCCGGTACACGCTCGCCGAGGGCGTTCGCGAGTGCAGCAACCGGTGACCGCAGGTCATCACGGCGGTCGGCACGGCCGACACTCGAGAACTCGCGACATCGAGACGACCGCGCCGGGACCGCACCCTCGCTTCGGTAGACTGATCCGACGCTTTCCCCCGCGCTCGCGCGCGACTGTAAGGAGCCCCATGAGCAACCCCATCGGCGACCCCGGCCACGGACACTCGCCCGCCGCCTGGACGGCCGTGATCATCATGCTCGTCGCGTTCACGCTCGGCACGCTGTTCTTCTGGCTCGACATGCCCGTCCTGGTGTGGGCCTCGGTGGGTCTGCTCGTCGTCGGCGCCATCGTCGGCTGGGCCATGACCAAGGCCGGCTACGGCGCGAACGGCGCGAAGTCCAACCCGAAGGCCCACTGATGGCGCTGGCCGATCTCACGGCCGGAGCGGTGGAGGACGCCGAGGAGCGCGCGCAGTCGCGACCCCTCGCCGAGGTCGAACGCGATGCTCTCGCGCAGACGCCGGCGCGCGACGCGCTGGCGATGCTCGCCCCCGCCGACCGCGTGAAGATCATCGCCGAGGTCAAGCGCGCGAGCCCGTCTCGCGGAGACCTCGCGGCGATCCCCGACCCCGCCCGGCAGGCGCGCCTGTACGAAGAGGGCGGTGCGTCCGCGATCTCCGTGCTCACCGAGCGCCGCAAGTTCAAGGGCAGCCTCGCCGACCTCGAAGCCGTTCGTTCGGCCGTGAGCGTGCCGGTGCTGCGCAAGGACTTCATCGCGACGCCCTATCAGGTGCTCGAGGCCCGCGCCTCGGGGGCCGACCTCGTGCTGCTGATCGTCGCGGCCCTCGACCAGAAGACGCTCACCGAGCTCTACGGTCTCGTCACCGACCTGGGCATGACCGCCCTCGTCGAGACGCACTCGGCGGAAGAACTCGAGCGCGCCTCACAGCTGGGGGCGAAGCTCATCGGTGTGAACGCCCGCAACCTCTCGACCTTCGAGCTCGACCGCGACCTGTTCGGTTCGCTGGTCGAGCGCTTCCCCGCGGATGCCGTGAAGATCGCCGAATCGGCCGTCCTCGCCCCCGCCGATGTGGCGCACTACCGCGCGGCGGGTGCCGACGTCGTGCTCGTGGGCGAGGCCCTCGTCACCGGCGACCCCGTCGCCACGCTCCGCGCGTTCCTCCAGGAGACGTCATGACCACCGCTCCCACCCAGAACCTGCGCGATCAGAAGGGGCCGTTCTTCGGCGACTTCGGCGGGCGTTTCATGCCCGAATCGCTCATCGCCGCGATCGACGAACTCACCGCGGTCTACGAGTCGGCGATGGCCGACCCCGCGTTCCACACCGAGCTGCGCGCACTGCTTCACGACTACGCGGGCCGCCCCTCGGTGCTCACCGAGGTGCCGCGCTTCGCCGAGCACGCCGGAGGCGCGCGCGTCTTCCTCAAGCGCGAAGACCTCAACCACACCGGCTCGCACAAGATCAACAACGTGCTGGGCCAGGCGCTGCTCACCAAGCGCCTCGGCAAGACGCGCGTGATCGCCGAGACCGGCGCGGGCCAGCACGGCGTCGCCACCGCGACCGCCGCGGCCCTGTTCGGCCTCGAGTGCGTCGTCTACATGGGCGAGGTCGACACCGAACGTCAGGCCCTCAACGTCGCGCGCATGCGCCTTCTCGGCGCCGAGGTGATCCCGGTGACCACCGGTTCGCGCACGCTGAAGGACGCGATCAACGAGGCCTATCGCGACTGGGTCGCCTCGGTCGAGACGACCAACTACATCTTCGGCACGGCCGCAGGCCCCCACCCCTTCCCGGCGATGGTCCGCGACTTCCAGAAGATCATCGGCGAAGAGACCCGCGCCGAGTTCCTCCAGCGCCTGGGTCGCCTTCCCGATGCCGTCTTCGCGTGCGTCGGCGGCGGCTCGAACGCGATCGGCATGTTCGAGGCGTTCCTCGACGACGAGGGCGTCGCGCTCTACGGCGTCGAGGCGGCCGGCGACGGCGTCGACACGCCTCAGCACGCCGCGTCGATCGAACGCGGTCGCCCGGGGGTCCTCCACGGCGCCCGCACGTACGTGCTGCAAGACGAAGACGGTCAGACCACGGAGTCGCATTCGATCTCGGCCGGTCTCGACTACCCCGGCGTCGGTCCCGAGCACGCGTGGCTCGCCGACATCGGTCGCGCTCAGTACATCCCCGCCACCGACGACGAGGCGATGCAGGCCCTCCGTCTGCTGTCCCGAACCGAGGGCATCATCCCCGCCATCGAGTCGGCCCACGCCCTCGCCGGAGCCCTGCGCATCGGGCGCGAGCTGGGCCCGGATGCCGTGATCGCCATCAACCTCTCGGGTCGCGGCGACAAGGACATGGACACCGCGGCGCGCTACTTCGACCTGTACGACGCGGAGCACGCGCCCGAAGGCCCCGAAGGCGCCCCGCAGACACGTGCGGCCGCGACCGTGGCATCCGCTCCCGGCTCGCCCGTCGACGTGGCCCCGGCTCCCGACGCCGCCAGCGGCGCAGGAGTCGAGCTGTGACCTCGCGTGTCTCCGCGGCCATCGAGGCCGCCCGGGCGGAGGGACGCGGCGCTTTCGTCGGGTACCTGCCCGCGGGCTTCCCCGACGTCGCCACGAGCATCGAGGCGGCCGTCGCGCTGGCCGAAGCCGGTGCCGACGTCATCGAACTCGGGCCGCCCTACAGCGATCCCGTGATGGACGGTCTGGTCATCCAGGAGGCAACGCAGACCGCGCTGTCCAACGGGTTCCGCATGGCCGATCTGTTCACCATCATCCGCGAGGTCACCGCGCGCACCCACGTGCCGATCCTCGTCATGACGTATTGGAACCTCGTCGAGCAGTACGGCGTCGACCGGTACGCCGACGAGCTCGTGGCGGCCGGGGGAGCGGGACTCATCACGCCCGACATCACTCCCGACGCCGGCGCCGCCTGGATCGCCGCGAGCGAGCGCACGGGCCTCGACCGCGTCTTCCTCGCCGCCCCGACCTCGTCGGACGAGCGACTGCAGATGATCGTCCAGGCGTCCACGGGCTTCGTGTACACGGTGTCGACCATGGGCATCACGGGGGAACGGGCGCAGCTGGATGCCGCGGCTCGAGGTCTCGTGGAGCGCCTGCGGTCGTTCGGGGCCGAGCACGCGTGCGTCGGCATCGGCATCTCGAACGCCGAGCAGGTCGCCGGTGTCGTCGAGTACGCCGACGGGGCGATCGTGGGTACCGCGCTGGTCAAGGCGCTTCGCGACGGCGGCGTCGAGGGCCTCTCGGACCTCGCGCGCGAGCTGTCTGCGGGCACTGCGCAGCGCGCCTAGACTCGAACCCATGACGTTCGCCCTCTCGAGCGCCGCCTCCGGCGTGCTCGCCAGCATCCCGAGCCCGACCATCTCGTACGTCGACCTCGGCCCGCTTCGTATCCACTTCTATGCCCTGTGCATCGTCGCGGGCATCATCGTCGCGATCTTCCTGACGAACGCGCGCCTGACGCGTCGAGGTGCCGAGAAGTGGGTCGTCATCGACATCTGCCTGCTGGCGGTCCCGCTCGCGATCGTCGTGGCGCGCATCTACCACGTGGCCACGCACGCCGGTTTCTACTTCGGGCCGGGCTCGAACCCCTGGAACATCACCCAGCCGGGCTCCGTGTGGGCCATCTGGGAGGGCGGCATCGCCATCTACGGCGCCCTGATCGGTGGCGCGATCGGCGCCATCCTGGGATGCCGTTGGACCGGCATCCGCTTCTGGACCTTCGCCGACGCCCTGGCTCCGGGCCTCATCATCGCCCAGGCGATGGGGCGTTTCGGCAACTGGTTCAACCAGGAGCTCTTCGGCCAGCCCACCGACCTTCCGTGGGGCCTCGAGATCGCCTCGGGAAACCCCGCCATCCCGGTCGGACTGCCATCGGGCACCCTTTTCCAGCCGACTTTCCTCTACGAGGTCATCTGGAACCTGCTCGGCGCCGCGGTGATCCTGTACGTCGGCAAGCGCTTCACGCTGCAGTGGGGGAAGCAGTTCGCGATCTACCTCGTCTGGTACTCCGCGGGCCGAATCGTCTGGGAATCGATCCGCGTCGACCCGAGCGACATCATCCTGGGCCTGCGCACGAACGTGTGGGCTGCCATCTTCGGCGTGATCCTCGGCATCGTCATCTTCGTCGTCCAGTCGCGTCGCCACCACGGCTACGAGCCGTCGCCGTACGCGCCGGGTCGCGAGTCGAAGGCTCCGGGGGCTGTAGACTCAGGCGACCCCTCTGACTTCGTCGACGTGAGCGAGCCGCCCGCGACGAGCGACACCGTCGGCACCAGCGCCACAAGCAGCCCCGCCACGAACTAATTTCCTGGGCCGACGTCGTCCCATTCGAAGCATCAACGTGAGGACGGTTGATATGGCTTCCAGCCTGCGTTCCGACACCGTCGGAGGCGCATTCCCCGCCCGTCAGGGAATGTACGACCCGTCGTTCGAGAAAGACGCCTGTGGCCTCGCCATGGTCGCCACTCTCCGCGGCGAAGCCGGTCACGACATCATCGATCTGGCGCTGACGGCGCTGCGCAACCTCGAGCACCGCGGAGCCATCGGTTCCGACGCGGGCACCGGCGACGGTGCCGGCATCCTGACCCAGATGCCCGACGCGTTCCTGCGCGCGGTGGTCGACTTCGACCTGCCGCCGGTGGGGGAGTACGCGGCCGGCATGGTGTTCCTGCCGCTCGGCCACGACGAGCGGGCCGCGATGAAGGCGGGGATCGAAGAGATCGCACGCCACGAGAACCTCGAGGTGCTCGGCTGGCGCGAGGTGCCGGTCGAGCCCGAGAACCTCGGCAAGCTCGCGTACGAGGCACGGCCCGCCTTCGAGCAATTGTTCGTCTCGCGTCCCGCGACGGGCGATCGACCGGCACTCTCGGGCATCGAGCTCGATCGCCGCGTCTACCGCCTGCGCAAGCGCGCCCGCCACGAGCTCGAGGCGTATTTCGTGTCGCTGTCGAGTCGCACGCTCGGCTACAAGGGCATGGTCACGACACTCCAGCTCGAGCCGTTCTACCCCGACCTGCAGGACGAGCGCTTCGCGTCCGAGCTCGCCGTCGTCCACTCGCGCTACTCGACGAACACGTTCCCGTCGTGGCCGCTCGCGCAGCCGCTGCGCATGCTCGCGCACAACGGCGAGATCAACACCGTCAAGGGCAACCGCAACTGGATGCGCGCGCGCCAGTCGCAGCTCGAATCCGAGCTGATCGGCGACGTCCGCCCGCTGCTGCCCATCTGCACCGAGGGTGCCAGCGACTCGGCGTCCTTCGACGAGGTCCTCGAGCTGCTGACCCTCACCGGCCGCAGCCTGCCCCACGCGATCATGATGATGGTCCCCGAGGCGTACGAGAAGCAGGCGACGATCGACCCCGCCCTGCGCGCCTTCTACGACTTCCACTCCATGCAGATGGAGCCCTGGGACGGACCCGCCGCGCTCATCTTCACCGACGGCACGCTGGTCGGCGCGACCCTCGACCGCAACGGCCTGCGCCCGGGTCGATGGACCGAGACGACCGACGGTCTCGTCGTCATCGGTTCCGAGACCGGCGTGCTCGACTTCGCTCCCGAGCGCATCAAGCGCCGCGGACGCCTGCAGCCCGGTCGTATGTTCCTCGTCGACACGGCCCAGCGGCGCATCGTCGAGGACGAAGAGATCAAGTCCGAACTCGCAGCGCTGCACCCGTGGGGCGAGTGGGTCGACAAGGGCCGGGTCAAGCTCAGCGAGCTGCCCGAGCGCGAGCACATCGTTCACCCCATCGCCTCGATCACGCGTCGTCAGCGCACCTTCGGCTACACCGAAGAAGAGGTGCGAATCCTGCTGACCCCGATGGGTCAGGCCGGTGCCGAGCCCCTCGGCGCGATGGGCAGCGATGCTCCCGTCGCCGTGCTCAGCGATCGGCCACGCCTGCTGTTCGACTACTTCTCGCAGCAGTTCGCGCAGGTCACCAACCCGCCGCTGGACTCGATCCGCGAAGAGGTCGTGACCTCGCTGTCACTGGGTCTCGGTCCCGAGCGCAACCTCCTCGATTGGGGGCCCGAGCACACCCGCACGGTGACGCTCGACTTCCCCGTGATCGACAACGACGAGCTCGCCAAGATCCAGCACATCGACACGGCTCTGCCGGGTCGCTCCTCGGTGACGATCCGCGGTCTCTACCGCGTCGAGGCGGGGCACAAGGGCCTGCAGAAGCGCCTCTCGCAGATGTGCACCGAGGTCGACCAGGCCATCGAGGACGGCGCCGAGTTCATCGTGCTCAGCGACCGCGACTCGAACAAAGACCTGGCGCCGATCCCGTCGCTGCTCATGCTGGCAGCCGTCCACCACCACCTCATCCGCAAAGAGACGCGGATGAAGGTGGGTCTCGTCGTGGAGGCCGGCGACGTGCGCGAGGTGCACCACGTGGCCACCCTCATCGGCTACGGCGCGTCGGCGGTCAACCCGTACCTCGCGATGGAGACCGTCGAGTATCTCGTGCGCGCCGGCTTCATCACGAACGTCACGCCCGAGAAGGCCGTCAAGAACCTGATCTACGCGCTCGGCAAGGGCGTGCTGAAGATCATGTCGAAGATGGGCATCTCGACGGTGTCGTCGTACGCGGGCGCCCAGGTGTTCGAGGCCGTGGGCCTGTCGCGCGACTTCATCGACTCCTACTTCACCGGCACCGAGACCAAGCTCGGCGGGGTGGGCCTCGACGTCATCGCGGCCGAGAACGCCGCGCGCCACGAGTACGCCTACCCGCAGGACGCGGCGGCGCGTGCGCATGAGCGGTTGTGGACCGGTGGCGAGTACCAGTGGCGCCGTGACGGGGCCCCGCACCTGTTCAACCCCGACACGGTGTTCCGCCTGCAGCACGCGACGCGCGAGCGCCGGTACGACATCTTCCGCGAATACACGCAGCTGATCGACGACCAGGCACACGAGCTCAAGACGCTCCGCGGCCTCTTCGGCCTGCGCACCGGCACGCGTCCCGCGGTGCCGATCGACGAGGTCGAGCCCGTCTCGGCGATCGTCAAGCGCTTCTCGACCGGTGCCATGAGCTACGGCTCGATCTCCAAAGAGGCGCACGAGGTGCTCGCCGTCGCGATGAACCGCATCGGCGGCAAGTCGAACACCGGCGAGGGCGGAGAAGACGTCGACCGGCTGCTCGACCCCGAGCGCCGCAGTGCCATCAAGCAGGTGGCATCCGGTCGCTTCGGAGTGACGAGCCTGTACCTCACCAAGGCCGACGACATCCAGATCAAGCTCGCGCAGGGCGCTAAGCCCGGCGAGGGAGGTCAGCTGCCGCCGACCAAGGTGTACCCGTGGGTGGCGCGCACGCGTCACGCGACCGCCGGCGTCGGGCTCATCTCGCCGCCGCCGCACCACGACATCTACTCGATCGAAGACCTCAAGCAGCTCATCTTCGACCTCAAGCGCGCCAACCCCTCGGCTCGCATCCACACGAAGCTCGTCAGCCAGTCGGGTATCGGTGCGGTCGCGGCGGGAGTCGCCAAGGCGCTGAGCGACGTCATCCTGGTCTCGGGCCAGGACGGCGGCACGGGCGCGAGCCCGATGAACTCGCTCAAGCACGCGGGCACCCCGTGGGAGCTGGGCCTGGCCGAGACGCAGCAGACCCTCATGCTCAACGGCATGCGCGACCGCGTTGTCGTGCAGGTCGACGGGCAGATGAAGACCGGGCGCGACGTCATCATCGGCGCGCTGCTCGGCGCCGAGGAGTTCGGCTTCGCCACCGCCCCGCTCGTCGTGTCGGGCTGCATCATGATGCGCGTGTGCCACCTCGACACCTGCCCCGTGGGTGTCGCGACGCAGAACCCGGTGCTGCGCGAACGCTTCACCGGCAAAGCGGAGTACATCGTCAACTTCATGGAGTTCATCGCCCAGGAGGTACGCGAGTACCTCGCCGCGATGGGCTACCGCTCGATCGACGAGATCGTGGGTCGTTCGGAGCTGCTGGATGCCAATGAGGCGATCCAGCACTGGAAGGCACGGGGCCTCAACCTCGCGCCGATCCTCGAGGGGCCCCGTTTCGCCGAGGACGAACCGCGCCGCCACGCCCGCAACCAGGACCACGAGCTCGACGACCACTTCGACGTGCAGCTCATCGAGCGCGCGCAGGACGTCATCGCCAGCGGCGGTCAGCTCACGATCGACCTGCCCATCCGCAACACCGCCCGCGCGGTGGGGACCATGCTCGGACACCACGTCACCAAGGCGCGGGGCGAGCACGGTCTGCCCGAGAACTCGATCGACGTGCGCCTGACGGGTTCGGCCGGACAATCGTTCGGCGCGTTCATGCCCGCCGGTATCACGCTGCGGCTCGAGGGCGACTCGAACGACTACGTCGGCAAGGGCCTGTCGGGCGGAACGATCGTCGTCCGCCCGCCGCGCGGCTCGACGTTCGAGGCGTCCCAGAACGTCATCGCCGGCAACGTCATCGGCTACGGCGCCACGCAGGGGCAGATGTTCCTGAACGGTGTGGTGGGGGAGCGCTTCCTCGTGCGCAACTCGGGTGCCACCGCGGTCGTCGAGGGCGTGGGCGACCACGCGCTCGAGTACATGACCGGCGGCCTCGCCGTGATCCTCGGCGCCACCGGTCGTAACCTCGGCGCCGGAATGTCGGGCGGTCAGGCCTACGTCTACAAGCTCGACCGTGACCTGGTGAACCGCGAGGCCATGGCATCCGGTGAGCTCGAACTCGGTTCCCTCGGATCGGGGGATGCCGAGATCCTCCGCGACCTACTCGAGAAGCACGTCGCAGAGACCGATTCCACGCTGGCCCGTCGTCTGCTCGACGACTTCGAGGCCGAGGTGGACAACTTCGTCCGGGTGCTGCCGCGCGACTACGCCGCTGTGCTGCAGACCCGCCAGGAGGCGGTCACCGAGGGGCTCGACCCCGACGGCGACGTCGTCTGGAAGCGCATTCTGGAGGTGACGGGTGGCTGACCCGAAGGGCTTTCTCAAGACGACGGAGCGCGAGCTCCCGCCGCGCCGGCCGGTGCCGGTGCGCATCATGGACTGGAAAGAGGTGTACGAGCCGGGGGATTCGGCCGTCATCAAGCGCCAGGCCGGTCGGTGCATGGACTGCGGCATCCCGTTCTGCCACAAGGGCTGTCCGCTCGGGAACCTCATCCCCGAGTGGAACGACCTGACGTGGCGAGGTGAGGGCCGCGCAGCCATCGAGCGCCTCCACGCGACGAACAACTTCCCGGAGTTCACCGGGCGCCTCTGCCCCGCCCCCTGCGAGAGCTCGTGCGTGCTCGGCATCAACCAGCCGGCCGTGACGATCAAGCAGGTCGAGGTCTCGATCATCGACGAGGCGTTCGGCAACGGCTGGGTCGAGCCCGAGCCGCCGGAGCGACTGACCGGCAAGACGGTCGCCGTCGTGGGCTCCGGCCCCGCCGGCCTCGCCGCCGCCCAGCAGCTCACGCGCGCCGGCCACACGGTCGCGGTGTTCGAGCGCGACGACCGCATCGGCGGCCTGCTGCGCTACGGCATCCCCGACTTCAAGATGGAGAAGCGCCACCTCGAGCTGCGCCTTCGCCAGATGCAGGCGGAGGGCACGCGCTTCCGCGCCGGCGTCGAGATCGGCAAGGACGTCTCGTGGAGCGACCTGCGGGCCCGGTACGACGCCGTCGTGGTGGCCACGGGCTCCACCGTTCCGCGCGACCTCGCGATCCCGGGCCGAGATCTCGACGGCGTGCACTACGCCATGGAGTATCTCGTCGAGGGCAACAAGGCCGTCGCGGGCGACCAGGTGCCGCACCAGATCAGCGCCGCGGGCAAGCACGTCGTCGTCATCGGAGGCGGCGACACCGGAGCCGACTGCATCGGCACCGCGCACCGTCAGGGCGCGCTGAGCGTGACCAACCTCGCGATCGGCAAGCAGCCGCCGTCCGAACGGCCGGCCGAGCAGCCCTGGCCGATGATGCCGAACCTGTTCGAGATGGCATCCGCTCACGAAGAGGGCGGGGAGCGGACGTTCCTCGCTTCCACCGTGGAGTTCCTCGGCAATGCCGCGGGCGAGGTGCGTGCTCTGCGCGTCGCCGAGACCGAGTACGTCGACGGACGACGCGTCCCCAAGAGCGGCACCGAGCGCGAGATCCCGGCCGACCTGGTGCTCATCGCGATGGGCTTCACCGGCCCGGAGCGCGAGCACCTCGAGAGCCAGCTCGGCACGCAGTTCACGAACCGCGGCAACGTGGAACGTGACGCGACCTACGCCACCACCACCCCGGGCGTGTTCGTCGCCGGAGATGCCGGTCGCGGACAGTCCCTCATCGTGTGGGCCATCGCCGAAGGCCGCGCGGCCGCCGCCGAGGTCGATACGTTCCTCATGGGCGAGACGGTGCTGCCCGCGCCGGTGCGCCCGACCGATGTCGCCATCGGCCTCCTGCCCGCCTAAGCTGGCAAGGGCCGATCGGCCACTTCCCGAAATCCTCACGGAGCTTGAAAACGGATGAGACGCGCCAAGATCGTCGCAACACTCGGGCCCGCCACGTCGTCGTATGAGATGGTTCGCGCCATCATCGACGCCGGGGTGGACGTCGCCCGCCTCAACTTGAGCCACGGAGATTACTCCGTGCATGACGCCAACTTCGCCAACGTGCGCAAGGCGGCAGAGGACGCCGGCCGACCGGTCGCGGCCCTCGTCGACCTGCAGGGCCCGAAGATCCGCCTCGGCAAGTTCGAGAACGGCCCTCACGACCTGCTTCCCGGCGACATCTTCAAGATCACCGTCGAAGACATCCTGGGCACCAAGGAGATCGTCGGCACCACGTTCAAGGGCCTGCCCCAGGACGTCCGCCCCGGCGACTTCCTGCTCATCGACGATGGCAAGGTCCGCGTCGAGGTCGTCGAGACCGACGGCACCGTCGTCACCACCAAGGTCATCGTCGGCGGGCCGGTGTCCAACAACAAGGGCATCAACCTGCCCGGTGTGGCCGTCAACGTCCCCGCGCTCAGCGAGAAGGACGAGGCGGACCTCCGCTGGGGTCTCAACGCCGGCGCCGACCTCATCGCCCTCTCGTTCGTCCGCGATGCCAAAGACATCGAGCGCGTGCACGAGATCATGGCCGAAGAGGGACGCTACGTCCCCGTCATCGCCAAGATCGAGAAGCCGCAGGCGGTCGACAACCTCGAGGAGATCATCGACGCATTCGACGGCATCATGGTCGCCCGTGGCGACCTCGGCGTCGAGCTGCCCCTCGAGGCTGTTCCGATCGTGCAGAAGCGCGCCGTCGAGCTGGCCCGCCGCATGGCGAAGCCGGTCATCGTCGCGACGCAGATGCTCGAGTCGATGATCACCAGCCCGGTGCCTACGCGTGCAGAGACCTCCGACGTCGCCAACGCCGTCCTCGACGGCGCGGACGCGGTCATGCTCTCGGGCGAGACGAGCGTCGGCGACTACCCGGTCGTGGTCGTCGAGACCATGGCCCGGATCGTCGCCTCGACCGAGGAACACGGCCTGGAGCGCATCGCACCCCTGACCAACAAGCCCCGCACGCAGGGTGGAGCCATCACCCTCGCCGCCGTCGAGGTCGCCGACTTCGTCGAGGCGAAGTTCCTCTGCGTCTTCACCGAGTCGGGAGACTCGGCGCGTCGTATGTCGCGCCTGCGCTCGACCATCCCCATGATCGCGTTCACGCCCGAGCCCGGCATCCGCCGCCGCCTGGCACTGACGTGGGGCGTGCGCTCCACCCTCGTGGAGCACGTGTCGCACACCGACAAGATGTTCCTGCAGGTCGACGAGTACCTGCTCTCGAACAAGCTGGCCGAGGTGGGGGACAAGGTCGTCGTGATCTCGGGTTCCCCTCCCGGAATCGCCGGCTCGACGAATGACCTGCGCGTACACCGTGTCGGCGATGCCGTGCACGGTGCTGCCCCGGTGTACAAAGAGGTCTGACCCTCGGTGACGCGCGCCGGGTTCGCCCGGCGCGCGTCTTCACGTTCCCACCCCGGCGTCACCGCCGGTAGGTTGGAAAGCAACACCTGCCGGTGTGGCGGAATGGCAGACGCGGGGCACTCAAAATGCTCTGTCGAAAGACGTGTGGGTTCGAGTCCCACCACCGGTACTCCTGTTTGACCGAGTCTCGTGTCGGCTCCTCGCGCAGCGAAGGAGCCGGTCAGCGAGAGACGAACGATCTGGCGTGAGAAATGCGCCCGAGTAGCTGCTCCGCCAACGCCCTCGCTTCGGCGAGCACAGCAGAGTCCGACAGCCAGAGCCGAATCGCGTGTGAGCGTAGCTCTTCAGCGCTGACGCCATTCAGCGATTCGGCTATCGCGACGAACACTCGCTGGTGCGTGGAGAACCGGACAGCGTCGAGCGCCACGCGCAGATCGACGGGGTCCACGCGGAGAGCGTTCGAGGACTCATCGACGTCGCTCCTCAGCGCGTTCACAAGCATCAACTCAGGTTCTTGAGTGCCGGGCAGGAACGAAACGTCGTCGGCGGCTCCGCACTCTCGTTGATCACCGTCGAGCACAGCCATCGCACTCAACCGTCGCGATCGAGCGACCAACTTGGCGGCGCGGATAGCCTCGTCCTTCCCGGCACTGCCGACGACGTCGAACCTGTCGAGCTCGTCCGCCGCGAAGATGCGAAGGATTTCGTGAAGGATCTGCATTGCCAAGTCGTCCTCCACGAAGAGGAGACATGCAACCGGCCTCGGTGACCGCCCGAGCGAACTGAGGAGTGATGCAGCGTTGGTGATGGGAGTGACGACGCTTCCGTCCTCCGAGGCACCGACATGACGGATCAATGCGGGCGGGACACGTTCCAGCATGGTCTCCGAATGCGTTGCGATCAGAGTTTGGCATCCTGTGGAAAGGGTGAGCCGAGCGATCTCGTCGATGAACGGTCGATGGCCAGGCAGCGCGAGCGACGTCTCAGGCTCGTCGATCAAGACGAGCTCGTTCGCGTCTGCGCCGCGTAGATGCTGGAGAACGAAGTGCACCCAATACTCCGACGCGCTCATCGACCAGGAGTTCACCACTCGTCCGTCACGCATCGCTTCAACGAATGGGAACATGTCATGCCCTTCGCCGAGTACTCCGTATACGACGCGTTCGTAAACGTGCCCCGTGATGAGACCGACGATGTCGATCTCGCTCCGGGTGAGCTCATCCCGCTCGATCATTCTGAAGCGCCGCAAGAAGACGGTTTCCTGAGCGGCCATGGCGCGCTCACTCTCTGCGACGTATGCCGTCAGACGTGTCACGACAAGTGGTTCGTGGCGTTCATCTTCGCTGCGACGCTGCTCCCAGTGGAGCGGGCGCGAGTACGCGATCTCGTGAACTGCGGGATGCTCGAGATGGAGACGATACGAGCCGCTGAGTCGAGCGTCACTGCCGTCGTTCTCTATCGGTAAGCCGAGCGTGGACTGCCAGCCCGGCAGGCCATCCCCGATTGCCGCAAGGAGATAGCTCTTGCCTGCGCCATGCATTCCCGCGAAGGCGGTGAACCGTCGAAGCTCGATCGACCCGGGGGCCAGCACAGGAGACGACTCGACATCGAACCGCTGGACGAGACCGTCGATCAATTCCAGTCGCTGCCAAACGGCGGAACTTCTGTTCTTCACCACCCGCGACACGAGACCTGCTTCCCCCGGCGCAACGCCACAGAGCACCGGCTGCTGTGTCCAACCCACACTGTCAGAGCCGGAGATCCAGCATGCGGACCGACACAGAACCGTTCCCGGCCTAGGATGGTTCCGTGACTGATCAAGAAGCCGTTCCGGCCAACGCTCCGGCAGCCCCCCGCCGTGTCGTCGTCGCGGAAGACGAGTCGCTCATCCGCCTCGACATCGTCGAGATCCTCCGCGACAACGGTTTCGACGTGGTGGGCGAGGCCGGTGACGGCGAGACTGCCGTTCAGCTCGCCACCGAGCTGCGCCCTGATCTGGTGATCATGGACGTCAAGATGCCGCAGCTCGACGGCATCAGCGCTGCCGAGAAGCTCAGCAAGAACCACATCGCTCCCGTCGTGCTGCTCACCGCGTTCAGCCAGAAAGAGCTCGTCGAGCGCGCCAGCGAAGCCGGCGCCCTGGCGTATGTCGTGAAACCCTTCACCCCGAACGACCTGCTTCCGGCGATCGAGATCGCCCTCGCGCGCTACGAACAGATCATCACGCTCGAGGCCGAGGTCGCCGACATGGTCGAGCGCTTCGAGACCCGCAAGCTCGTCGACCGCGCCAAGGGCCTGCTCAACGAGAAGATGGGCCTGTCCGAGCCCGAGGCCTTCCGCTGGATCCAGAAGGCGTCGATGGATCGCCGCCTCACCATGCAGGACGTCGCGAAGGCGATCATCGAGCAGTTGGCCCCCAAGAAGGGCTGAGCGGGACTTCTCGTGAAATGGATGCCACTGCGGTGGCATCCATTTTTCGTCTCTGTGCACCCGGTTGCGGTGCGATCGGGTGGCGCCGCACCTCGGCGGCCGCGGGCCATCGCGCGGCCCCGCGGGTTTGCCGAAGCCCGGGTCCCTCGGCGTGTCAGGAGCGCGAGGCGTCCTTGATCATGTTGGTGATGCGGATCGTCGAGCAGCGGCGGCCCTGTTCGTCGGACACGACGATCTCATGCACGGTCAGCGAACGGCCGAGGTGGATCGGCGTGCAGACGCCCGTCACGACGCCCGAGGTCGCGGAGCGCGTGTGCGTGGCATTGATGTCGATGCCCACGGCGAGCTTGCCCGACCCGGCGTAGAGGTTGGCCGCCATCGATCCGAGCGACTCGCCCAGGACGACGTAGGCACCGCCGTGCATCAGACCGACAGGCTGCGTGTTGCCCTCTACCGGCATGGTGGCCACGCTGCGCTCGACCGAGAACTCGACCCACTCGATGCCCATCTTCTCGGCCAGGGCGCCCATTCCGCGCTCCTTCGCCCAGTCGAGGCCGGAGGTCGTGTCGGGAGTCGTGGAGGTCATCATCGCCTTCGATCGGGCCGGGGCCGGGGGAGTGTCCGTGGTTCTCGTTACGCTGGAGGGGTGACGGATGCCGAAAAGCCTACTCTCCTCGTCGTCGACGGCCATTCGCTGGCGTACCGGGCGTTCTACGCCCTGCCGGTCGACAACTTCTCGACGAAGGACGGCCAGCACACCAACGGTATCTACGGGTTCCTGTCGATGTTCGTGAACCTCGTAAAGGCCGAGAAGCCGACGCACCTCGCGGTCGCTTTCGACACGTCGCGACAGTCGTTCCGCACGCGCGAGTACGCCGAGTACAAGGCGAACCGCAGCGAGTCGCCGGCCGAGTTCAAGGGCCAGATCCCTCTTCTCCAGGATTGTCTGCGCGCCATGGGCGTGCCGGTGCTCGCGAAAGAGGATTTCGAGGCCGACGACATCCTGGCGACTCTCGCCACGCAGGGCGAGCAGCAGGGCTTCGAGGTGCTGGTGTGCTCGGGCGACCGCGACACGATCCAGCTCGTCACCGACGACGTCACGCTGCTCTACCCGAACGTGCAGGGAGTCTCGCAGCTCAAGCGCTATGACACCGCCGCCGTCATCGAGAAGTACGGCCTTCCGCCCGCGCAGTACCCCGAGATCGCGGCCCTCGTCGGCGAGACCAGCGACAACCTGCCGGGCGTGCCCAAGGTGGGAGAGAAGACCGCCGTCAAATGGCTGACGCAGTGGGGCTCGCTCGACGCCCTTCTCGAGAACGCCGACAAGATCACCGGCGTCGTGGGCGGTAACCTGCGCGAGCACATCGACGGTGTGCGCCGCAACCGCGCGCTCAACCGCTTGCTGCGCGACGTCGAGCTGCCGGTCGGCCCCGGCGACCTCAAGATGCACCCGCTCGATGCACAGGCTGTGCGCGACATCTTCGCGCGTCTCGAGTTCCGCACCCTGCTGCCTCGCGTATTCGACGCTCTCGGCGCAGATGCGGGCATCGTCGAAGAACAGCGCCCCACCGCCACGGCCCCGACACCGTCGCAGCTCGACGCAGCAGCTCTCGCGGCGTGGGCCGCCGATGCGACCGGCGAAATCGGGGTCACCGTGACACTGGCCGGTGGCGTGCCCACCGCGGTCGGACTCGCCTCGGCCGACGCCGCGGTCGAGGCCGAGTGGACGCCGGCCGTGCGCGACGCGCTGGCAGCGTGGCTGGCATCCGACGCCCCCAAGGTCTTCGCCGACGCCAAGCCCCAGATCAAGGCTCTCGCGCGCGAGGGTGTGGCCGTGGGCGGTGTGGCGTTCGACGTGATCCTCGCCGGGTGGCTCGTGCGCCCGAGCTTCCCCGACAAGACGCTGGGCGACCTCGTCGAGCGCACGCTCGACGAGAAGCTGCCGGTGGCCGACCCGACTCAGTTGGTACCCGAGACCGAGGGCGCGACCCCGAGCCAGCTGTCGTGGTTCACCCGCCGCGTCGCCGAGGCGCAGCGCGCCGACATGCCCGAGACGGTCGCGAGCGTGCTCGACGACATCGAACTGCCCACCCTCACGGCCCTCGCCGACATGGAGCTCGCCGGCGTCGCCGTCTCGCACGAGAAGCTCGCGGGCTTCTCGGCCGAGCTCGGGGCGCGCGCCGACTCGCTCGCACGCGATGCGTACGCCGCCATCGGCCACGAGGTCAACCTGGGCTCGCCCAAGCAGCTGCAGGAGGTGCTGTTCGACGAGCTGCAGCTCCCGAAGACGCGCAAGACCAAGAGCGGGTACACGACGGATGCCGCCGCCCTCGCCGACCTGCAAGAGAGCGCAGCCCACCCCTTCCTCGATCTCCTGCTGCGCCACCGCGAGGCGACGAAGCTGAAGCAGATCATCGACGCCCTCGACACCGCGACGGGCGCCGACGGCCGCATTCACACGACATACGTGCAGACCGGCAGCCAGACCGGGCGCCTCTCCAGTACCGACCCGAACCTGCAGAACATTCCGATCCGCACCGAGGAGAGCCGTCGCATCCGCGCGGCATTCGAGGTCGGCGAGGGCTACGAGACGCTGCTCACCGCCGACTACTCGCAGATCGAGATGCGCATCATGGCGCACCTGTCGGGGGACCCGGGGCTTATCGAGGCCTTCAACTCGGGCGAAGACCTGCACCGCTTCGTGGGGGCGCGTGTCTTCGGCGTCGAGCCGGCCGACGTCACACCGGCCATGCGCACGAAGGTCAAGGCGATGTCCTACGGACTGGTCTACGGTCTGTCGGCGTTCGGCCTCTCGAAGCAGCTGCGCATCGAGCAGTCCGAGGCCAAGAAGCTCATGCTCGAGTACTTCGCCCGGTTCGGCGCCGTGCGCGACTATCTGCGCGGATCGGTCGAGCAGGCTCGTCAAGACGGCTACACCGAGACGATCTTCGGCCGGCGCCGGCCGTTCCCCGACCTCACGAGCATGAACCGCGTGCTGCGCGAGAACGCCGAGCGCGCAGCTCTCAACGCCCCCATCCAGGGCAGCGCCGCCGACATCATGAAGGTCGCGCTTTTCCGCATCCGCAACGAACTCGCGTCCGCGGGCCTGCGTTCGCGCGTGCTGCTGCAGATCCACGACGAACTCGTCGTCGAGGTGGCGGCGGGGGAGTGGGATGCCGTCGAGCAGATCGTGCGCGCGCGCATGGCCGACGCCGCCGACCTGTCGGTTCCGCTCGACGTGCAGATCGGGCGCGGAGGCGACTGGGACGAGGCGGGACACTAAGCGCCGATCCGTTCGCCGCCACGGTCGACGGGGTGTCGCCCGAGGCCGCGAACGTGCCGCGCGCAACGCCCCGGCCCCACGTGCCGAGGGAGGAGGCTCCGGAAGGTGAGGACCCGCACGAGCCTCGGGCTCCTCCGCTGCCGAGATCTCCCCCCGTGAGCCCCCTCTGAACCGCTTCAGGCCAGCGATGCGTGCGCGCGGGTCGCGGCTTCCCTAGGCTCGGAGGATGACTGACGCACAACGCACCCCCACGCCGATCGACACGATCGCGGACGCGTGGGTCGACACACTGGCCGAGCGAGAGCCGACGCTCGCGACCTACATCGGGCGTTTCGAGCACAACGGACGCTTCGGCGACTACAGCCTCGAGGGTGCCGAGGCCCTCATCGCCGACGCCCGCGCGGCCAGGACGGCTCTCGACGGTGCCGACACGGTCGACGCGATCGACACCGTCACCAAGATGGACCTGGTCCGGGAGCTCGACCTGATGATCGAGCAGCACGAGGCGAAGACGCATCTGCGCGACCTGAACGTCATCGCGTCTCCCGCGCAGGACATCCGCTCGACCTTCGACCTCATGCCGACGGCGACCGCCGACGACTGGTCGACCATCTCGGCGCGACTGAAGGACCTGCCCCGTGCCATCGACGGCTATATGTCGACCCTCCGTCGAGGCATCAGCGAGGGCGTCGTTCCCGCCCGCCGCCAGGTGACGGAGGTCGTCACGCAGATCGCCCGCTACACCTCGGACACGGGGTTCTTCGCCGAGTTCGTGAGCGAGGCTGCTCCCGACGAGGGTCAGCTGCCGGCATCCCTCGCTCGTGACCTCTCCACCAACGCCAACGCCGCGCGGGTCGCGTACGACTCGCTCGCGTCGTTCCTGTCGTCGGAGCTCGCTCCCGCTGCCGGTGAGTCCGACGCGGTCGGCCGCGAGCTGTACGCGTTGCACTCGCGCCACTTCCTCGGTGCCGAGATCGACCTCGACGAGACGTACGAGTGGGGCGTCGAAGAACTCGCGCGCATGGTCGCCGAACAGGAGGCCATCGCGAACGAGATCCTTCCGGGCGCGAGCGTCGAGGAAGCGGTCGCGTTCCTCGAGAAGGACGAGTCGCGCAAGCTCCGCGGGACGAAGGCCCTGCAGGAGTGGATGCAGCGCACGAGCGACAGGGCCGTCGAAGAACTCGGCCGCACGCACTTCGACATCGCCGCCCCCATCCGAAATCTCGAGTGCATGATCGCTCCCACGAACGAGGGCGGTATCTACTACACCGGTCCGACCGACGACTTCTCGCGGCCGGGGCGCATGTGGTGGTCGGTGCCCGAGGGTGTCGACACGTTCGACACCTGGCGTGAACTGACGACGGTGTACCACGAGGGCGTTCCGGGCCACCACCTGCAGATCGCACAGGCCGTGTACAACCGCGCCCAGCTCAACTCGTGGCGGCGTCTGCTCGCGGGCACGAGCGGCCACGCCGAGGGCTGGGCGCTGTACGCCGAGCGCCTCATGGAGCAGCTGGGCTACCTCGACGACCCCGCCGACCGCCTCGGCATGCTCGACGGTCAGCGCATGCGCGCCGCCCGCGTGGTGCTCGATATCGGCGTGCACCTGCAGAAGCCGCGCCTGGACGGCACCGGCGTGTGGGACCACGACTACGCGCTGGCGTTCATGCTGAAGAACGTCAACATGAGCGAGGAGTTCGTGCGCTTCGAGGTGAACCGCTACCTCGGTTGGCCCGGACAGGCGCCGTCGTACAAGGTCGGTCAGCGCATCTGGGAGCAGGTGCGCGACGAAGAGCAGGAGCGCCGCGGTGCCGACTTCTCGATGAAGCAGTTCCACACGCGTGCGCTCGACATCGGCGGCGTGGGTCTCGACACCCTGCGCGCAGCCCTGGCATCCGCCTGATCTCCCCGAGGGGCGTCCGCAGAACGGGCGCCCCTCGGCGATGCGGGGAATACTCCGCCGTCGCGTAAAGTTCATTCATCCGAATGCAAGGAGATCCCATGGACGCCCGTCCCCTCGAACTCGGCCTCGACACCTTCGGAGACATCTCGCGCGCGCCCGACGGGTCGCTGCTGTCCGATGCGCAGACCATCCGCAACGTCGTCGACCAGGCGGTCCTCGCCGACGAGGTCGGCCTGTCGTTCTTCGGGGTGGGCGAGCATCATCGCAAGGACTTCGCCGTCA
Source organism: Microbacterium sp. AG157 (assembly GCF_003385695.1). Lineage (NCBI taxonomy): Bacteria > Bacillati > Actinomycetota > Actinomycetes > Micrococcales > Microbacteriaceae > Microbacterium > Microbacterium sp. AG157. Next base: position 9,367 of record NZ_QRDK01000004.1, on the reverse strand, counting down.
CCAGCCCCGAGATCGTCCTGGCCGCCGCCGCCGCGCGCACGAAGGACATCCACCTCGGAACCGCGGTGACCGTCCTCTCGAGCGACGACCCGGTGCGGGTGTACGAGCGTTTCGCGACGCTGGATGCCATCTCGAACGGACGTGCCGAGGTCATCCTCGGCCGCGGCTCCTTCATCGAGTCGTTTCCCCTCTTCGGCTACGACCTCGCCGACTACGAGCAGCTGTTCGAGGAGAAGCTCGAGCTGTTCTCGCACCTACTGACCGAGAAGCCCGTCACCTGGTCGGGCCGCACGCGCGCCGCGCTGCAGGATGCCGATGTCTATCCGAAGACCGAGAAGGGCCTGACCGCCTGGGTCGGCGTCGGCGGCTCTCCCGAGTCGGTCGTCCGGACGGCTCGCTACGGCTACGGTCTCGTGCTCGCGATCATCGGCGGCTCGGCGGCCCGATTCCGCCCCTACGCCGACCTGTACCGACGTTCGCTGGCCGAGCTCGGCAAGCCGCAGATGCCGATCTCGGTGCACTCTCCCGGCCACGTCGCCGAGACCGACGAGCAGGCGTGGGACGAGGCTTTCGAAGGCGTCGCCGAACTCAACAACACCATCGGCCGCGAGCGGGGCTGGCCCGAGTACAACCGCATGCGCTTCCAGCACGACGTCGGACCCGAGGGGTCGATGTACGTCGGCTCGCCCGAGACGGTGGCCCGCAAGATCGCCGCGACCGTGCGAGCGCTGGGCAACTCGCGTTTCCAGATGAAGATCGCGAGCGGGTCGATCTCGCACGACCGACTCCTGTCGAGCATCGAGCTGTACGGCACGAAGGTGCGTCCCCTCGTCGAGGAGATGCTCGCCGACACCCCGGCGTCAGTCGACGCTCCCGGCATCCGGTGACCACGACGACCGACACCATCCGGGTGTCCGAACGCCTCGACGCGCTGCCGTTCACCCGTCGTCACGGCCGGATCCTGGGCGGGTCGGGTCTGGGCTGGGCCCTGGATGCCATGGACGTGGGGCTCATCTCGTTCGTCATCGCGGCCCTCAGCGTGCAGTGGCAACTGGCGCCGACGCAGGCGTCGTGGATCGCGTCGGCGGGCTTCGCCGGCATGGCGATCGGGGCGAGCGTCGGCGGACTGTTGGCCGACCGGTTCGGTCGGCGTCACGTCTTCGCCCTGACTCTGCTGGTGTACGGCGTGGCCACCGGTGCGAGTGCGCTGGTGGGCGGTCTGGCAGCGCTGCTCGTGCTCCGCTTCGTCGTCGGTCTCGGCCTCGGGGCCGAGCTGCCGGTGGCCTCGACCTACGTCAGCGAGTTCGCGCCCGCCCGTATGCGGGGTCGGCTCATCGTCTTCCTCGAGGCGTTCTGGGCCGTCGGGTGGACCGCGGCCGCCCTCATCGGCTATCTCGTCGTGCCGTCGTCCGCCGATGGCTGGCGCTGGGCATTCGCACTGGGTGCGATCCCCGCGGTGTACGCGCTCATCGTGCGGTGGGGCCTGCCCGAATCGCCGCGCTGGCTGGCTTCGCGCGGACGCAATGCCGAGGCGATCGTCATCGTGCGGGATCTCGAGGCCGCGGCCGGTCGGATCGCCCTCGAGGCGTCGACCGAGGGAGTCCCGGCATCCGCTCCCGCCCCCCGTCCCCGCGTGAGGGCCCTCTGGTCCCCGGCGCTGCGGGCGCGCACGGCGGCGCTGTGGGTGCTGTGGTTCTGCGTGAACTTCTCGTATTACGGGGCGTTCATCTGGATCCCGACCATCCTCGTCGCCCAGGGGTACGACCTCGTGCGTTCGTTCGGCTTCACCCTCGTCATCACGCTGGCGCAGCTGCCCGGCTATGCCGTCGCCGCCTGGCTCATCGAAGTCTGGGGGCGGCGCGCGACGCTCGCGGCCTTCCTCGCCGGTTCCGCGGTCGCCGCGGTCCTTTTCGGCACGGCGACCGGCGAGATCGCGGTCATCGCCGCGGGCATGGCGCTGTCGTTCTTCAACCTCGGCGCGTGGGGAGCTCTGTACGCCGCGACGCCCGAGACGTACCCCACGCCGCTTCGGGCGACCGGGTCCGGCTGGGCCGCGGGGATCGGGCGGATCGCGTCGATCGTCGCCCCTCTCGCCGTGCCGCCTCTGCTCGGCGTCGGGGGAGCGCCGCTGCTGTTCGTCGTGTTCGCCGCGTTCTTCGCCGTGGCCGTGGTCGCGGCGCTTTTCCTGCGCGAGCAGCGCGGTCGGGCGCTGGCGTAACGCCTCCCGTGGCGCCTCAGGCGTCTGCGCCGGGATCCGTCGTTCAGGGCGGGAGAGTTTCGCCCCGAACGAGGGAATGCGTCCTGCACCCCGCGATGTCGGTGCCCTCGCACCACCTTTGACAGCAGCGCGCGGGCCGCCCCGCGCCGCGAGCCGAACCCGGGACTCACCGCGACCGGCTCCCACCGCGTCCGGCGTAGGCTCGAGCCATGGCATCCGTCCGCTACGTCGCGATCGGCGACTCGTTCACCGAAGGCGTCGGCGACGAATTGCCCGACGGAACCGTCCGGGGGTGGGCCGACCTGGCCGCGCAGGGATGGGCGGATGCCGCGGGCGAGCCGATCGAGTACGCGAACCTCGCGATCCGCGGCAAGCTGATCGAGCCGATCGTCGCGCAGCAGCTCGAGCCGGCGCTGGCCTTGAAGCCGACGCACCTGTCGTTCAACGGCGGCGGCAACGACATGCTGCGCCCGCGGACCGGCATCGACCGGATCGTCGACCTCTTCGACCACGTCGTGCGCCGCTGCGATGAAGAGGGCGTGCAGCTCATCGTGCTCTCGGGCGCGAACCCCACCGCGGGGCTTCCGCTCGGCAAGGTCATCGAAGCCCGCGGGGATCGCCTCTCGCGCGCCGTCGAGAAGCGTCTCGAGGCCCGACCTGACGTGATCACGGCCTACAACTGGTTCGACCGCGACCTGGCCGGCGGCGAGTTCTGGTCGGTCGACCGTCTTCACATGAACGCCCGCGGCCACCACCGGGTCGCGGCCCGCGTGATCGAGTCGGTCGGCCTCACCCCGCCCGCGGAGTGGTGGCACCTGCAAGAGATTCCCGAGACGCAGCGGCTGAAGGGCTCGGCGTACTACCGCGAGCACGTGGCCCCGTGGGTGCGCCGCCGCCTCACCGGCACCTCCTCCGGCGACGGCCGCCAGGCGAAGTTCGGCGGCGGGTGGGTGCAGCTCATGCCGCGCGGCTGAGTCACGTCGTGCCGAGAACGCTGGGTCTTGGCATCCGCTCATTCCCCTCACCTGCCGAGGGGCAACACCCCGTCGATGCTCGCCGTGAGGCGCACGACGCCGTTGTCACGACGATCTGAGGCACCCGTCGTTTCGTCACCTCCACGCGATCACCCTGGCATCGTCCTCCGGACAACCCCCGCACACCGCACACATGGGATCCGAGGCGCATGATGAAACCATGACTCTCGCACTCGTCACCGGCACCACCAGCGGCATCGGCCTGCACACCGCCATCCAGCTCGCGCAGCAGGGGGTGGCGGTCATCGCGACGGTCCGCGACACCGGGCGTGCGGACGCCCTGCGTTCCGCGGCATCCGAAGCGGGCGTCGAACTCGACATCCGGGCGTTGGATGTGACGGATGCCGTGGCCTCACGCGCCCTGATCGATGCCGCCGGACCCGTGGACATCCTCGTGAACAACGCCGGACGCGGCGCCGTCGGCACACTCGAGCAGGTGAGCGACGACCAGCTGCAGGAGCAGCTCGAGACGAATTACCTCTCCGTCGCGCGTCTCACCCGTCTGGTCCTTCCCGGGATGCGCGAGCGGGGGAGCGGCCGCATCGTCACCGTGACGAGCGTCGGGGGAGCGGTCGGACAGCCGTTCTCGGACGCGTACTGCGCCGCGAAGTTCGCCGTCGAGGGGCTCATGCAGTCGCTCGCCCCCGTCGTCGCGCCGTTCGGTGTCGACGTATCGATCGTCGAACCGGCTGCCGTCGCCTCGTCCTTCGTCGACTCGGTGCACCGCGCGGCCCCCGGCCCGTACGCGGAGTTGCAGCAGGCGTACCTCGATCGCGCGGCCACGTCATTCGCGTCGGCGCAGTCGGCGGCAGATGCCGCGAAGACCGTCGTCGAGGCGGCCACCACGTCGGCGCCGCGCTTCCGCTGGCAGACCTCGGACGCTGCGACCCAGTTCGCAGGTCTCTCGCTGGGCGACCTGGACGGTTCGCGCGTGCTGGGCGTGACGGCAGGGTGGGTGCGGAGCGACTGAGCGACACCCGCGCCCTGAGCGTGGACGGTATGACGCGCGTCTGGCTGGATTCGACGGAGTGGAACTGTTGCGGTGACCCGTTCACCCTGAATGACGAAGTGGACTTCGTGGTTCATAGACGGACGCCTTCCGACGAGTTCGTCCGAGACCTCGGCGCCGAGCTTGCCGCGACGGTCGGCGCCTTCGAGCGGCGGCATCCCCAGGCCACCACGAACGATCGCGTCCAAGGCCGCGCCACGCGCATCCAGATCGTCCTGCAAGACACCGTGACCCGTTCGAGTCCCCGTCATCCCGGGTACGGTGCACCGCGAGATGACGCGAATCCCGTGGACGTGGGCCTCCCGCCGTCCTCACTCGGCGACCGCGGAGGCGCGGTCTTCCTCGGGTTGCGCCCATCACGATGGATGCGTGTGTCCAAGCCCGTGCCGCACGCGGTCGAGCTGATTCCCACCGATGCGGTTCCGGGCGAGCGGCACGAGTCGCATGGTCCGGTCTCCGTTGACGGCCCCGACGGGCCCGAGCCCGGTGAACAGCGGGTGCGCGTGCGCAGAGGGTGGCTCGTCGACGTCGACCAGACGAAACGCTAGGACGTCGCGCCAGCGGGTTCCCACCCGCACACGGCATCCGTCAACTCCTCCACCGTCGACCGGCTATCGAGATGGAGCACCGGCTTGCCGATCGCCGCGAGCCATGTGTCGTGCTCGACACGGTTACGGCCGTCGAAGGTGGGGTCGTCGTATCCCTCCGCCCACGTCTTGAAGACGCGCCACGCGTCGTCGTCGTGAGGTCGGCCTGCGCGACGGACGATCTCGCGCTCTTCCAGCCGGCGCAGGCGTTCCGCCGGGTCCAACGTGACGAAGACGATCGCGTCGCACTCGACGACGACCGACTCACCCCACCCGAGCATCGACCCTGACAACACCCACGCGGGACGGGACACGAACATCTCGCGCATCAACGCGACCCTCTGCGCCTCGTCCCTTTTGCGCAGGAACGGGGGAGTGGTCGGTATCCAGAAGTAGTCGTCCGCGTCGGCATGCGGCACCGCCCATCGTGCGGCCAGCGCGTGACCGAGGGTTGTCGTTCCGCTACCGCTCGCACCCAGGATGTGCACGCGTGAAGGACGCATCTCGTCGATCTCCGTCAGGGCCGGGGGCTGTCGACGTGGCCGCCTTCGGCACGCAAAAGATGGCCGGTATTCGCGGGGACCGGAAGGCTGCGGGGGGCTTTGTGCGGGGCGGCAATCACTCATCGAATTTTAATGAACACGCCGTGCGGATGGCGAAGAGCCTGCCGTAGTGTTATCGACCGATAACACCACTTCCTGCTCTGAGGACTGCGATGACGCTCGACCTGACCCCCTTCCGCCATCACCCGATCGGCCGAGCGACGGCGGGCCTCGTCACCTGTGTGATCGCAACGTCCCTCCTCGCCGGGTGCGCGACCGCCGTGGACGACACGGGGGACAGCCTCGCCCCGGATCACGCCGCGTCGACCGATGACACGGGCACCTCCGACGACGCAGCGACGGACTCAACCAGACCCTTCCCGCACATCACGAGCTGCGAGCAGGTGACCGGCGTGATCCCGTCCTTCGTGAGCGGGATGACGCTCGTCGGCGAAAGCATCGCCGATGATGGAGTCCTCTGCCAGTGGTCGGCACCTGACGACGGACCCTTCGCTAGCGTGACCGTGAGCGCCGCCGACGACATCCCGACCCGCGATGCGCTGGCGATGCAGGGCAAGATGCTCCACCTCACCGCGACCCCCATCGACGACCCCCGCCTCGACGGCGTCGGTGGTCTCGGCATCCGGTGGACCACGGACGGCGCCGCCGGCAGCCCGGGATACTCGAACGTGTACGTCCCCGGTGTGTCGATCGAGCTGCACGATGGTCGACACGATGATTCGGGCAGCGAGTCCTACGCGCCGGCCGACGACATCACGGTGACCGTCGCGCTGGCCGTTCTCGGCCTCTGACACCGTTCGCCCACATCCAGCATCGAGCACAGCAACGCCGCAGGGCGTCTCAGCCGGCTTCGCTCACCTGCCGAAGCCCGTGGGCGCTTGCCTCCGGTGCAGCTTGCCCTATAGGACGAGACCGCTGTAGTCAGAACGCCAGGGTCCGTACTGATAATCGACGGAGTAGCTCAGCTGCCCATCCCAGACACAGGAGCCGTCCGAGGCTTTCCGTGTCATGTACGGACAGATCACGGGCGACCAGACGACCCCTGCATCCGACTGCTTGCCCGAACTGGAGATGGTCCAGAAGTACAGTCCGCTGGTGGATTGATCCGTCGTTCGAGCAACGCGTTCCGCACCACCGACGGAGAGTTCCGTGATGAAATGGCCATCGAGCACCAGGTTGTAGCGGAGTACGCCGTTGTCGTCGTCGATGTCGTACTGGAGCATGGCGCCGTTCGAAAGGCCGATGAGCACGCTCGGAATGAAGTAGGAGGGGTTCGCGGTAGGCATATCGGGGCCCGTAGCCACCTGCGCGGCCTGCACGCCACTCGGAAGGCGAGGCGTAGAAATGGCCGTCGGATCCAACTGTGACGATGCGCCGACCTTTATCGAACCCCACATCCAGATGGCCCCATTCGAATCCAGGACGACGGAGTAGGTGCCGCCGGACGAGACCTGCTCGACGCGGCCCGCGGCCGATGGCATGGCAACTCGGTAGGGCGTAAGACGTTGTTGATACCTGTGGTCGCCCACCTGACCGTCGCTCCCGTCACCCCACGACCACACACTGCCGTCCGTTCCCTCCGCGATGACATGTGCGCCCATCGATGACAGGTAGCGGACGCGGAGGTCCGGGATGACATGCGGCCTCGTTGTGTTGTTGGTACTGCCGTCGCCGAGCTGCCCACGGTCGTTCATACCCCAATCCCAAACCGCACCGTTCTGATCGATGACGAACATCGTCTGGGAGTCGCCCAAGATTTGGCCGAGGGACGTGATCCGGACGCCGTTCGGGAACTCCACGAGCTGGGGGAGCACCTGGTTGTCGGTGTTGCCGATACCGAGATTGCCGACGTTGTATCCCCACGTCCAGACCGTTCCATCGTCCAGCAGGGCAGCGGACCACATGTTGCCGGTTGCTATCTGTATGGCAGTGCGCCCCGTCGGGAGGACCGTCTTCTGGGGGGTGTCGGTCGACGTCGTCGTTCCGTCACCGAAAGCGCCCTTGCCGTTGTATCCCCACGCCCAGATGTACCCGTTCTCATCGATCGCCAGCGTGTGTTTCTGCCCCGCCGAAACTTGCGAATAGCGCAAGTTGCGCCCTCGCGGATTCGGATCGGTGAAAGAGGTGTCAGACCCCGTGTAGAGATCTTTTGCGGGGTAGGAGCCCACATGACGGGTGACGCGGTAGGTGATGCCCGACGTGACGTTGTTCGCCGTCGCCCAGGCTTGCGACGTCGCGCTGTCCCAAGAGAGCGTGTTCCCAGAGGACGAGCTCCAGGTGTTGCGGAAATTCCGGGGCGCGTCGAGCGTTGCCGACGTCAGGGAATTGCCCGGCACCGACTTCGCGTCAGTGAACCAGGCGCCCGTGGCGGAGGTGGGGGAGATGACACCAGCCACGGCCACGACGATCAGCGTCGTCGCGAGAAGCTTCCGGGCCGTGAACAGTCCGAATCGCCGATGGGTGGGCGGTCGCATTTCAACTCCTTCAGTCGTCCGCTGAGCGGTTGCGCAGCTTCTCCGCCGCTGGGCCGTCGCCTCGTCGTGCAGTGGGTCGACACATTCGCGGCCCGCCCTTCCTCACAGATCGGGCCAGAACGGGACAAAATGGACTATATCGGAAGAAGCGTATCGTTCGCGCCACAGTCCGTCGCAGCGCCTGCAGCCGCAGCGACGGGAGCACTCGAGGCGGGCGCGCGACGTTAGACTGACATAATGTACATTATCGGCTTTAATGCGCGCGAACCCATCAGAAGCCTGGCGCGCAGGTTCGAGGGCCTGAGACACGCCCACCAGGATCAGCAGGCGGCGACGTTCCCGATGCTGGCGATGGCCGCAACAGCCGACATGATCACGGCCCATGCAGTCAGCCTGCGCATCGCCTTGCGGGGCGCGCTGATCGTCGCTGCGGCCAAGACATTCGCGCCGGCTAGTGCAAACGAAGGAGCCAGTGTGATGATGGCGCCGGTAATCAGTTCATACCAACGCGATGAACCTCCGCTGAGACCGAACATTAGAGCTGCCGCGATGACCATTGCGTAGAGCCAGAAAGCAACCGCCGAGCAGGCGATAGCAAACCCTGCCATCCACGGCGATCCTCGGAACCGAGTGAGTGAAGCTGGTACAGCGCCGGCGCAGGTCGCAGCCACGAACACCCCGCCGCATACAGCGAGCAGTGTGAGCGGACTGACGACGCTGCAGGACGTCGTGTACTGCCACAGCACGACACCTGCAATCCACAACGCGAAGGCTGCGCCGACGGACCACGCGATACCGGCGAGGTTGACCGTCAGCGTCAGAACCATGCGGCGGCGAGATGCGCCTGTTCTGGCCATCAGTGTCGTCCTTCGAGCTGAGTGCGAGGGCTTCGTCGGCGGCATCACTGCCGTGTCCATGACACGGAAGCGGGGTGACCGAGATCACACGGCGCGCACCTCTGGCTCACCGTTATCCGTCCGTAACAACAGCACGTGCGGCGCGTACGCCGACGACGGCGCCCCACAACACCAACACGACATCGAGAAGAGCGCTCACGAGCACCGCAGCGACGAACACCCCGGACGGGACGGGTAACAGCACGACGAGGGCCGCCGCGATGCTCAGTGCTCCGGCAACCACGGTGGGCGTCTTGGCGCGCTGGTGAGCGGCGAGCCAGGCTTCATCGGAGGCCATCGTGCTCGCTGTGCGTATGCCTGCCACCGAATTGCGCGTCAACCGACCGGAGGCCGCTGCCCATCCCTGCCAGATCAACAGCACTCCCCCCGCGGCCATGACCACGGCGACAATCATCTGCCCCAGAAATTCCCCGCCCACCGTTCGAGCCTAACCGCCGCCGGGGGGGGGGGGGGGGGGGGGGGGGGGAACCCAAAAAAACCCCCCCCCCCGAACCCCCCCGCCGGGACCCCCTTCCCCGCGCCCCCCCCCGCGCCCCCCGCGCCGGCCGGGCGGCCCCCCCCGCGG
>NZ_QRDK01000003.1:721372-734362 GCF_003385695.1 Microbacterium sp. AG157 | reverse complement strand
GGCACCACGGGCGTTGCGTCCGCCCCGAACCAGCTGGCCACCACGGGATCCGCACCCCTCGCCCCGCTCGGCTGGGCACTCGGCATCCTCGCCGCAGGAATCGCGGTGACCCTGATCCACCGATACCGCGCGACACGACGAAGCAACTGACCGCCAACGGCGCATCGACAGGAGCCACTGCCCCACGGCAGTGGCTCCTGTCGTTCTCCGTCGTGCGCCAGGCGCACTGCGACGTCCTCTCGCGAAAAAACCCCACCTCCACGCACCGAGCCGCGGGCGACGAACGCGTGAGGATCTTCAGAGCCGAACGATCGTGGGCCGTCGCGCCGCTCACGCTCTTTTTCTAGAGTGGATGCCATGCGACGAACGCCGACGAAGGTTCTGGGGCTCGCTCTCGTCACGGCTGCCCTCGTGCTGCTCAGCGCCTGCGCCCCGACTAACGACCCCGGAGTTGCATCCGCCACCCCGACCGCGATCGCGTCGCAGACACCCACCGGCGCGTCAGCCGCATCCTCCCCGGAGGAGTGCGACGGCGTCGACCTCATCGCCGACGCGAAGGTCACCGGTGAGGCCCTCTCCGCCTGCGTGATCGCGTTCTCCCGCGCCGCCGGCAGCGGTCACCTGCACCTGCAGTCGGCAGATCTCACCGGAGAGGCCGACTTCATCTTCGGCGATGCCCCCGCGACCTCGGGATCGATCACGGGTTCCGACGGCACACACGACTTCGTGCTGACGCCGACCGAGTCGTGGGTCAGCTTCGACGGCACGTGGGTGCGCGCCAACGCGACCAGCAGCGACTACCGCGCGGTCATCGTGTCGACGATCGGTCAGACCTACCGCGCCTTCGCCGACCCCACGGCCTCCGCCGCGCTGCTCGCCGCGGCCCCCGGGTGGACCGTGCAACCCGACCAAGACGCTGTGTCGCTGCCCGACGGCACCGAGGTGCGCGCATGGCGGGTGCGGGCGGATGGTCCGTTCTCGGCATCCGGGGTCGAGGTGAAGGACATGACGGTGTGGCTGGGCGCCGGCCACCGTGTCGTGGCCATCCAGCAGACGGGCGCGTTCGGCGGTATCGAGACGACGACCATGCAGCAGTTCACGGCGTGGGGCGAGCCCGTGAAGATCGAGGTTCCGAAGGGCTGAGCGCACGAGCGCCGCCCGCAACGGTGCCGGAGGCGTATCCTGCCGCCATGAGCACAGGGGCGATCATCCTCGCCGTCGTCGGTCTCGCGTTCATCCCCGTCCTCGCCCTGTGCGGGCGAGGGGTCATCCGGCGGGGCTGGGGAGTCGGCATCCGGCTTCCCGCCATCCAGCAGAGCGACGCCGCGTGGCGGGCCGGGCACCGCGCGGCGCTGGTCCCCTATGCCGTGTTCGCCGTCGCGGCGTGCGGCGTCGCGCTTCTGCCGCTCGCGATCCCGACCTTCGCAGACGCGGATCCGGCCCTCACGGCGGTGGTCGTCATCGCGGGACTCGTCGTGGGCGGGATCATCGGCAGTCGCGCGGCCGACCGGGTGGTGTCCGACCGCGATCCGCGTGACGCCTGAGCGCCCGGCGAAGCCGATGAATTCGCCCAGCGCCGACCGCCGTCACCACGAATCCGACCTCGGGGTCAGTACCTAACGATCAGGTGCGTACGTGTGCGCGCGGTGGAATCTTGCGATCCTGCCGGTACTCCACGAGCCGCCGACCGCGTGCTCGTGTCTCCACCGGTCACCGTCGCAGAGAGGACCACGAGTCGACGGAACGGTGACTCACAGATCCGCACTGCGTAGGAGAACACCATGCCCCCCGTCACCCCCCGAATCACCCGCGCGGCCGCCCTGGTCGCCGGGGCAGCCATCATCGGCGGACTCGTCGTCGCCGCCCCCGCCAATGCCATGCCGACGACCGGATCGCCCGCGTCCACGTCCCCCTCCGGCGATCGGCAGAACGTCGGCGCCGAGGAGTTCAACGCCTGCCTCGTCCGCACGCTCTTCGCCACCACGTTCGCCGATCCCGACAGCCCGTTCGCCCAGGCGATCGCGGATCAGATCGTGGCCCCGGATGCCATCGCTCACGGCAGTGGAACGGCATCCGGACCTCAGGGGCTTCTCGCCCAGTTCGCGGCCGATCGGGAGCGCATTCCCGGGGCTCAGGCCGTGATCAAGCACCTCGCATCAGACGGAGACCTGGTCGCAGTGCACTGGCAGATCGCCCCCGACCCGAGTGATGAGCGTCGCGGCGACGCCGCCGTCGATCTGTTCCGCCTCCAGGACGGCAAGATCGTCGAACACTGGTCCCTCGACCAGGCGATTCCGACCGGCACCCCCGCCAGCGGCAACACGAACACGATGTTCAGCGACCTGTACCGCCCGTCGGAGCCCGCCCCGCCCCCGACCGAGCAGCAGGAGGAGGAGAACCGCGTCTTCGCCGTCTCGGCGTACGACACGCTGTTCCGCGACAAGGACGTGTCGATCCTCGACCGGGCGTTCGACCCCGCGTACCTGCAGCACAACTCCATCGCCCCGAACGGGACGGCCGCGCTGAAGCAGCTCTTCGTCAGCGGCGCCCAGTTCCCGGCGCAGCAGTCGGTCATCTCGCTGTCGGACGGCGACATCGTCTGGACGTTCTCGCAGGCGGTGGGCGATGGGCCCGACGACCCGCTCCTGGCGGCCGACCTGTTCCGCGTCGACGGCGGTCTGATCCGAGAACACTGGGACGTGGTTCCGACCCGCTGAGGATCAGCAGGGGCGGTGGGCCCGCTGCGGGACGGGCCCACCGCCGCGCCCGAGCGGGCCCCGCGGGCTAGGCGCGAGCCGAGACCCGCAGGACCGAACGAGCGGATTCCGGCCCGAAGGCCGCGTCGAGGAACAGGCGCGCAGCCCCGAGGATGCCGCCCGTGCGCGGGTGGTGCGGCACGGCGACTTCGAGCTTCTCCGTCGCCATGGGCAGGCAGTCGGCCCACAGCTTCGACTTGATCGCGGCGATGAAGACGTCGGACGCGCTCAGTGAGCCGCCGACGACGAGACGGTCGGGGGTGAAGAAGTTGACGATCGTGGCGAGAACACCGCCGGTCATGCTCCCCGCTTCACGGAGCAGGCCGGTGGCGAGCGCGTCCCCGTTTCGGGCGAGATCGATCACCGTCTCGACGTCGGAGACGTCGCGTCCGGCCTCCTGGGCCGCGCGGGTGAGGGCCGACCCGCTCGCCACGGCGTCGAGGCAGCCGACGCGCCCGCACGAGCAGGGCACCGGCGCCGCACCGGGCACGGTGACGTGGCTGATGTCACCAGCGGCCCCGCTCCGGCCCGTGTAGAGCCGTCCGCCCGCGACGACCCCCGACCCGATCCCGGATCCGGCCTTGATGAACACCTGGTTGAGGGCCTCGGGATCGCCCCCGACGAGCTCGCCGACCGCCATGCAATTGGCGTCGTTGCTGGCGAGGGCCGGCACCCCGAGGACGTCGGACAGAAGGGCCGCGACGTCGACGTCGTGCCAGCCGGGCATGCGCGACGGCGCGACGAGCCGACCCGTCTCGGCCGACACCGGCCCGGGCAGCGCGATCGCCGCCCCCGTCACCGTGGGCGCGCCGTTCGCCGCCGCCAGCGCAGCGAGTTCTTCTGCGACGCGGCGGAGAACGGCATCCGGGCCCTCCGCCAGATCCAGCACGAGGTGCCGGTGGGCGAGGGAGGAGCCGGCGTAGTCGACCAGCCCGATCGTGCTGCGCTCGACCCCGAGGTCGACGCTGGCCACCGTGCCGAGGTCGCCGCGGACCGCGAGGCGCCGGGGTCGGCGACCGCCGCGTGAATCGTCGGTGCCGTCCTCGACGATCACGCCCGCCGCGATCAGCGGATCGACGCGCGCGGTCACGGTCGACGGCGACAGACCGGTGTAGGCGGCGAGCTCGGCTCGAGATCGCGCAGCGCCCGTGCGCAGCGGGGTCAGCACGGCGAGCGTCTGCGGGCTGTAGGTCGGCAGGGCCGCGTGGAGAGGCTTCACACCCATATCTTATTCCAAACTTGGAGTTTCTGTCTCGAATTATCTCTGTAACATGGCCTCGTTAGTTTGATTTCACCAGGGACGCGGAAATCACCTCCCGCGTCGGCTGTACCCGATATCGCGGCGAGTCCGCGGGAAGGATCCACCCCCGTGTCGACGCCCGCCTCCCCCGCAGCCCCCGCCTCCGCGCCCCTCGTCGCGGTCCGCGAGGTGCAGAAGCACTTCAGCGACCACCACGTGCTCAAGGACGTCGATCTCGACGTGGCTCGCGGCGAGGTCGTCGTCATCGTCGGCCCCTCGGGCTCGGGCAAGTCGACGCTGTGCCGCTGCCTCAACCGTCTCGAGACCATCACCTCGGGCACCATCACCATCGACGGCGTCCCGCTGCCGAGCGAGGGGCGGGGGCTCGCCGACCTGCGCGCCGAGGTGGGCATGGTCTTTCAGTCCTTCAACCTGTTCGCGCACCGCACGGTTCTCGACAACGTCGCCCTCGCCCCGCGGATCGTGTCGAAGGTGCCCCTGAAGAAGGCCCGCGAAGAGGGTCTCGCCCTGCTCGATCGCGTCGGCATCGCCGACAAGGCCGACCGTTTCCCCGGCGAGCTCAGCGGAGGCCAGCAGCAGCGCGCCGCCATCGCCCGCGCGCTGGCGATGAAGCCCAAACTCATGCTCTTCGACGAGCCGACCTCGGCCCTCGACCCCGAGATGGTCAGCGAGGTGCTCGACGTGATCACCTCGCTCGCCGAAGAGGGCATGACGATGGTCGTCGTCACGCACGAGATGGGCTTCGCCCGCCGCGCCGCCGACCGCGTGATCTTCATGGACGACGGACGCATCGTCGAAGACACCACCCCCGAGCGCTTCTTCACCCACGCCGAGAGCGACCGCGCCCGGGCGTTCCTGTCGAAGATCCTCGCCCACTGACATCCTCCCCGCCCCCGACGCGGCTCGTTCCGCACGCACCCGCAACCGAAAGGCAGTACCCGTGATCTCCTCTCGCTCGATCCTTCGCCGAGGCCTCGTCCTCTTGGCGTCCGCGGCCACGGTCGCGTCTCTCGCCGCGTGCTCGTCCGGCACCGCGGCCGTCCCGGGGTCCGACCCCAGCGCGTCGGCCAAGGCCAGCAGCCTCGAAGAGGTCTACGCGAACGCGCCCGTCGCCGACGCCGCGGCCCTCATCTCCGACTCGACGATGGCCAAGATCAAGGCGCGCGGCAAGCTCATCGTCGCCGAGGCCCTCGACGCCCCCCTGCTGTCGCAGCAGGACCCCACGAACCCCGAAGACGTGCAGGGCTTCGACGCCGACCTCGCCAAGATGCTCGCCATCTACATCCTCGGCGAGCCCAACGTCGAGATCGTCCCGCCGGCGTCCGAGACCCGCGAGGCCCTGCTCGCCAATGGCACCGTCGACGTCGTCTTCAACACGTACACGATCACCGAGAAGCGCGCCGAGCAGGTCGACTTCGCCGGCCCCTACCTCGAGTCGGGTCTGGCCGTCGCCGTCCGCAGTGACAACACCGACATCAACGGCATCGACGACCTGGGAGGCAAGACGGTCATCGTCGGCGCGAACACCCCCGCTGTCACGGCCGTGCCCGAGAAGCAGCCCACCGCGAACATCGTCAGCTTCGCCACCGACCCGCAGGCCCTCCAGGCCCTGACCCAGGGCCGCGGCGACGCGTACGTGCAGGACTTCACCTTGCTCGCGAGCCACGCCATCGACGACAAGAGCATCAAGGTCGTCGGGCAGCCCTTCACCAGTGAGGCGTACGGCATCGGTCTGAAGAAGGACGACGCGCAGTTCAAGTCGTTCATCAACGACTGGCTGAAGAAGATCCAGGACGACGGCTCGTGGGCCAAGATCTGGGACGCCACCCTGGGCTCGGCGGTCGAGTCGAGCGCTCCGACTCCCCCCGCGATCGGCAGCGTCCCCGGCTCCTGATCCCCTGACCGACCGGCGTCCGTTCCGCACATGACGGGCGCCGGTCTCCCCTCCCCTCTCACGCTCCTCTGAGGACCCCATGGACTTCTTCGCCTCGAGCGCCGGGCCGATCGCGCAAGCGCTCGGTACGACGATCCTGCTCGCCGTCTCGGCGGGCATCGGATCGATCGTGCTGGGCACGCTCGTCACCGCCGCGCGCATCAGCCCGGTGCCGGTGCTGCGCTGGGCCGCCTTCGCCTACGTGCAGTTCTTCGTCAACGTCCCGCTTCTGGTTCTCCTCGTGCTGGCGGTGTTCGCCCTGCCGGATGCCGGATTCCTGCTGCCCCTGACGCCGACGGCGATCATCGTGCTCACCCTCTACGAAGCGGCGTACGTCGCCGAGGCCGTCCGCAGCGGCGTGAACACCGTGAGCCGCGGCGAGATCGAGGCCAGCCGCGCGCTGGGGTTCTCGCTCGGCCAGACCCTGCGCGTGCTCGTCATCCCCCAGTCGCTGCGGGCCGCGATCCAGCCCATCGGCAACGTCATGATCGCCCTCACCATGAACACCGCCCTGGCCGCTGCGGTGGGCGTCGTCGAGCTGACGAGCGCCGCCAACAAGCTCAACCTCGTCGAGGCTCAGCCCATCCTGATCTTCACCGCGGCGGGGCTCATCTACATGGTGCTCGCGCTGGCGATCGGCCTCACCGCCGGCCGCCTCGAGAAGAAGTTGAGGATCCGCCGATGACCTCCCCCCTTTCGCTCTACGACGAGCCCGGGCCCCGTACTCGCCGCCGCATCCTCATCTGGTCGATCGTCAGCGCGGTCGTCATCCTGGGCCTCATCACCCTCGCCCTCGTGCAGTTCGCGTCGAAGGGCCAGCTCGACAGCGACCGGTGGTTGCCGTTCCTCGACATCGCGATCTGGGAGTACCTCGGCGTCGGCCTGCTCGGCACACTGCAGGCCGCGGCCCTGACCGCCGTGTTCGGATTCGTGCTCGGCCTGCTGCTCGCCCTCGGGCGTCTCAGCCGCGTCCGCTGGATCAGCTGGATCTGCACCGCCTACATCGAGATCGCCCGCACGGTCCCCGTGCTGCTGCTCATCTACCTGATGCTCTTCGGCCTCCCCCAGCTCGGCCTGAACTTCCCGGTGCTGTGGAAGCTCGTCATCCCGCTCACGATCGCCAACGCGGCCGCCTTCGCCGAGATCATCCGCGCGGGTGTCCTCGCCCTGCCCCGCGGGCAGACCGAAGCCGGTCTCAGCCTCGGTATGACCCGCTGGCAGGTCGACCGCAAGGTGGTCCTGCCCCAGGCGCTGCGCTTCGTCGCGCCCTCGCTCGTGGTCCAGCTGGTGAGCCTGCTCAAGGACACGTCGCTGGGCTACATCGTGGCGTTCACCGAGCTGCTGTACCGCGGGCAGGTGCTGTCGAGCTTCAACGGCCTGCTCATCCAGACCTTCGTGGTGGTGACCGTGATCTTCCTCGCGCTCAACGGCGGCCTCTCGGGCCTGGCCGCTCGCCTGCAGAAGCGACCGGGCCGCCGCAGCCTCGCGACCCCCGCCAAGGTCGCCCCGGCCGGCCTCACCACCCCGAACGCCCCTGTCGACCGCTGATCCGCCTTCGCCCCGGCATCGAAAGAACCACCCATGACGTCCCTTCCCCCTGTTCCCTCCCCCCTGGCCGACCTCGCCGTCGTCATCCGCTCGGGTGTCGTCGAGAGCCGCCACCTCGGCTCGATCGCCGCCCTGTCCGCCGACGGATCGGTGGCCTGGCAGACCGGGAGCGGCGAACAGATCCTGCCCCGTTCCACCGTTAAGCCCGTGCAGGCCCTCGCGTGCCTGCTCGCCGGGGCCGACATCGACGGAGCCGACCTCGCCATCGCCGCGGGCAGCCACACCGGCGAAGACGTGCACGTCGACGTCGTGCGCGATCTGCTCACCCGCGCGGGCCTCGACGAGAGCGCCCTCGGGTGCCCGGTCGACTGGCCCGAGGACGAGCCCACGCGCGAACGTCTCATCCGCGACGGCGAGCAGCGCTCGCGCGTGCGCATGAACTGCTCGGGCAAGCACGCCGCAATGCTGCTCGCCTGCGCGGTCAACGGGTGGGACACCGCGAGCTACCTCGACCCGTCGCACCCGCTGCAGCAGCTCGTGCGCTCGACGCTCGAACGCCTGTCGGGCGAGACGGTGGCGCACGAAGCTGTCGACGGGTGCGGGGCGCCCCTGTTCAGCGTCTCGCCCCTCGGCATCGCCCGCATCTTCCGCGCCCTCGTGACGGGCGCCCCCGGCACGCCGGAGCGGAGAGTGGCGGATGCCATGCGGTCGTACCCCCGCTTCGTCGGCGGCGACCACCACGCCAACACCGACGCCATGCTGCGCGTACCGGGGCTGCTGTCGAAGGGCGGCGCCGAGGGGGTGATCGGCATGGCGACGGCCGACGGGGCTGCGGTGTCGATGAAGATCCTCGACGGCAACCCCCGTGCGACGACGCTCGTCGCCCTCACCGTCCTCGAAGCCCTGGGCGCCGACATCTCGGGCGCGGGCGACCTCGTCGAGCTGCCGATCCTCGGCGGCGGGGTCCCGGTCGGCTCGGTCGAGGTGGGTCGCGACGTGCGGGAGTGGCTCGACGCCTCGGCAGCGAGCGCCGCACCGTGACGACCGCCGCAGACCCGGCATCCCTCGCCGAGAAGTCCTCCACGCCCGCCCGCGCCCTCGTGGAGATCTGCGTCGACGACCTCGCAGGGGTGCTCGCCGCCGAGCGGGCGGGCGCCGATCGCGTCGAGCTGTGCGCAGACCTTCTCGAGGGGGGCACGACGCCCAGCCTCGGAATGATCGAGTCCGTCCTCGCCGCGGTGCGGAGCGTGGGTGTGCAGATCATGGTCCGCTCGCGCGGCGGCGACTTCGTCTACTCCGACGACGAGCTGCGCGTGATGCGGGCCGACGCCCGCGCCATCGCCGCCCTGGCGCGCACCAGTCGGGTGCCGGTGGGCATCGTCTTCGGCGCACTCACCGTCGACGGGCACGTCGACGAACAGGCACTCGAGGCGATCCGGACCGCCGCGGGAGGCGTGCCGATCACTTTCCATAAGGCTTTCGACGACACCGTCGACCTCTTCGACGCCTACGACACGCTCGCCCACCACGGCATCGCCCGCGTACTCACCTCCGGGGGAAAGGCCACGGCCGGCGAGGGGACCGATGTGCTCGCCGCGCTGCGCGCCCGGTCGGAGGGCACCCGGATGCCGACGGTCCTCGTCGGCGGCTCGGTCCGGGCCCACAACGTGACGGCGCTTCTCGACAGGACGGGGGCCCGCGAGGTGCATCTGCGCGCGCAGGTCGCCTCCGGTCGCGGGCACCTCGTCACCGACGAGTCGGTCATCCGCGACACGGTGCTCGCGGTGAGCGAGAGCGACCGCGCGTCGCACCCGGCCGTGATCGCCGTCGACATCGGCGGCACCTCGGCGAAGGGGGCGCTCGTCGACATCGACGGTCACGTGCTGAAGAGCTCGCGCATCGCGACGGGCGGTTCCGGTGCCGAGACGGTCACGCGCATCGCGGACCTGCTCACCGACCTCGTCGCGGGGGCTGAGGACCTCGGCCGCTCGGTCGTCGGTGCGGGCGTCGTGAGCCCCGGCCTGATCGACAGCGCCACCGGCACCGTCCGTTACGCCTCGACGCTCGGGTGGACCGACGTCCCTCTCGCCCGTCTCCTCTCCGAAGCCACCGGACTCCCCGTCGCGGTCGACCACGACGTGCGCGCCGCGGGTGCGGCCGAGGGGGCCTACGGCGCCGCCGCCGGTTCGCGCAACGTCGTCTTCGCGGCGATCGGCACCGGGGTCGCGGCATCCCTCACCTCCGACGGACGGGCCGTCGAGGGGGCCATCTCCGGGGCCGGCGAGCTCGGTCACATCCCGGTGGTGCCCGGCGGCGAGCTCTGCGCGTGCGGTCAGCGCGGCTGCCTCGAGGTGTACTTCTCGGGCGCCGGCCTGGCTCGGCGGTACGCGGCGAGCGCCCCGCTGCTCGACGGAGAGACTCCGGATGCCGCGTCGATCATCGCCCGCGTCGACACGGATCCCGTCGCCGCCCGCGTCTGGTCGGAGGGGCTCGACGCCCTGGCCACGGGGCTCGCGACCCTGACCCTGCTCGTCGACCCCGAGGTGATCGTCCTCGGCGGTGGCGTCGCGCAGGCCGGGGACGCGTTCATCGAGCCCCTGCGCGAACGGCTGACCGCGGCGCTCGCGTGGCGAGAAGCCCCCCGGTTGACGACCGCGGCCCTGGGCACGCACGCCGGCCGCATCGGGGCCGCGATGCTGGCCTTCGAGGCCGCGCAGCGACCCGAGGTCACCCGCTCGTGGACCGCACCTGTCATCCTGGCTGAGCCGACCACCCCCCGAACGGAGGCCCGCTCGTGACCGAGATCGCGATCGTGCAGGAACAGGCGGATGCCGGCCGCATCGCCGCCGACCTCATCGTCGCCGCGCTGAGTCGCCGCAGCGACCCGACGCTGGGACTCGCGACCGGCTCGACACCCCTGCCGGTGTGGGCGGCCCTGGCGGAGCGTTCCCTCGACCTCTCGGCCGTGCGGGGTTTCGCCCTCGACGAGTACGTGGGCCTGCCCGCCGGACACCCCGAGAGCTACCGCGCCGTGGTCGATCGCGACATCGTCGGCCCCCTCGGACTCGACCCGTCGCTCGTGCGCGTTCCGGGCGACGACGGGGGTCCGCTGGCCGAGGCCGGCGAGCGGTACGAGGCCGCGATCGCCGCGGCCGGCGGCATCGACCTGCAGATCCTGGGCATCGGCCGCACCGGGCACATCGGGTTCAACGAGCCGGGCTCGTCGCTCGCCTCGCGTACGCGCCTGAAGGCGCTGACGCCCGCGACCCGCGCCGACAACGCACGGTTCTTCGACAACATCGACGACGTCCCCACGCACTGCCTCACTCAGGGCATCGGTACGATCCTCGACGCGGGCGTGCTCGTGCTGCTCGCCTTCGGCGCGGCGAAGGCCCCCGCCGTCGCCGCGGCCGTCGAAGGGCCGCTGACCTCGTCGTGCCCGGCATCCGCGATCCAGCTGCACCGGCGGGCCGTGGTCATCGTCGATGAGGCGGCCGCCGCCCAGCTCGAGCACCGCGACTACTACCGCTTCGCCTGGGACCACCGCGAGATCGCCTCGGCATGACCGCCGACCTGCTGCTCACCGGCGCCCGGGTGGTCGACGCGCGGCGCGACCTGCCCGACGCGTGGGTGCGGGTGCACAACGGTCTGATCGCCGAGGTGGGCACCGGGCTCGCTCCGAGGGCGTCCGAGCGCATCGACCTGGGCGGGGCGACCCTGACCCCCGGCCTGATCGACCTGCACGTGCACGGGGGCGGCGGGCACGCCTTCGACGACGGAACGGATGCCATTACCGCCGGGGTCGCCGCGCACCGCCGCCACGGTACGACGGCGACCCTCGTGAGCCTGGTCTCGTCTCCGCTCGACGTCCTGCGTCGGCAGCTCACTCGCGTCGCCGTCGCACGACGGTCCGATTCCGCGATTCTGGGCGTGCATCTCGAGGGCCCCTGCCTCTCGCCCGCCCGGCGCGGGGCGCACGACCCCGGCGCGCTCGCTCTCCCCGACGGACCCGTCCTCGACCTCGTGCGCGATGCCGAGCCCGGCCTCATCCGGCAGGTCACCCTTGCGCCCGAACTCCCCGGAGCTCTCGACGCGATCACGGAGCTCACCGCCCTCGGCATCCGCGTCGCGATCGGCCACACCGAGGCCGATTACGCCCTCACGCGCGAGGCGATCGCGCGTGGCGCCACCCTGCTCACCCACGCGCTCAATGCGATGCCCGCGATCGGCCACCGGCTGCCGGGTCCGGTGCCGGCCGCTCTTGAGGACGACCGCGTCACCCTCGAGCTCATCCTCGACGGCGTGCACGTTCACCCCGCGGTCGCCCGCATGCTGCTGACCTCGGCGCCGCGCCGGGTGGCCCTGATCACGGATGCCATGGCCGCCGCCGCCCACACCGATGGCGCGTACCGCCTGGGCGAGCTCGACGTTCACGTCGCGGACGGCCGCGCGTTGCTCGACGACGGCGTCACGATCGCGGGGTCGACGCTGACGCTGGATCGCGCGGTGCGCGCGGCCATCGTCGACCTGGGTCTTGCCGCGTCGGATGCCGTGGGAGCGGCGACGGCCGTTCCCGCGGCGGCGCTGGGCGACCCCGCGCGCGGGCTCCTCGAGCCGGGAATGCGCGCCGACCTCGTCGCGTGGGACGCGGACTGGCGCGTGCGGCGAGTCTGGGGTGGCGGGATCCGCGTCGAGTAGATGCGGCCCGCAAGACCTTTCCTGCGCACTTTTTCGCAAAGCGTCCAGCCGCGTGGAAACGGCGAGAAAAACGAAGATGTATCACAGAATTTGACTCTTCATCAGGCTTCTTTTCCCTTGTTAGCGTGACCGTGGAACGTCGCCTGCTCGCGGAGGAGCGTGCGTCGGTTCTCACGTCGAGTGCACCATTGCAACCACGTCGTTGCTCGCCCTTTGGCCCACTCTCTCAATGGAGAAGGTCAATACATGTCACGTCGCCCGTTCTGGCGGAAAGCACTGACCGTGCCCGCCGCCATCGCCCTTGCCCTCGGGGGTGTCGCGCTCACCGCCGCGCCCGCATCCGCCGCAGAGGCAGGCCTCACCGTCACCAGCCCGATCGACGGCTCGACCGTCGATTCGCGCACGGTGACCGTCCAAGGATCCGTCTTCGGCGGGTCCACCGTCATCGTGTACGACCAGAGCGGGAACAACGTTCTGGCGCGCTCCAACGTCGGCGGCTCCTTCGGTCAGCCCACGCCGTATTCGCTGACCCTGCCCGCTTACGCGGACGACGCCCCGGTCGCGCAGACCATCGTCGTCGGCGGCCTTTACGGGGGCAGCGGCATTCCGCAGCAGTCCGTGTCGTTCGCCCTGCCCGCGGCCGCCCCCGTTGGCAACTTCACCGTCACCGCACCCACCAACGGCCAGACCGTCGACTCCCGCACCGTGACCTTCACCGGCACCGGCACCGACGGCTCCACCGTCAACGTCCTCGACGCCAACGGCAACCGCATCCCCGGCACCACCGCCGCCGT